>NZ_AP031500.1:1300000-2023931 GCF_042847215.1 Gilvimarinus japonicus | reverse complement strand
GTGACCGCGAATCAAAAGCGTCGGTCAGGGTCGAGGACAAGACTCGATATTTGCTTTCATTAACTTGCGAGATCGAGTACATCACCACAAAAAAAGCAAATAAAAGTGTAATAAAATCCGCATAACTCACCAGCCAGCGCTCGTGATTAACGCTCAATTCCCGAGATCGACGCCTAGGCATAACACAACCTATTAATCGACATAACCACTTAACCGCACCTCTATCGCTCGCGGGTTTTCACCGTTGGCGATGCCGAGAACCCCTTCGATAAACATTTCGCCGTAGCGTATTTCACGATCGACGCACATACGCAACTTATTAGCGATAGGGAGTAAAAATAAATTGGCTAATGCCACCCCGTAAATTGTGGCCACAAACGCGACCGCAATACCGGGGCCAAGCTGTTCGGGGTCGGCCAAATTGCGCATAACATGTATCAACCCCATAACCGCACCGAGAATGCCGATCGTTGGCGCATAGCCACCCATACTCTCGTAAAACTTAACGGCGTCTAAATGGTTTTGCTCAGAGAGAATTAAATCTCCTTCCATGACGCGCCGAATAGTATCTGGTTCATTACCATCGACCAGTAAGGTTAACGCTTTTTGCGCAACCGGATCGGTTTCGTCATCGGCAAGTTTCTCGAGCCCCAGCAGGCCCTCTTTACGGGCGGTGACCGACCAAGCGGTAATTTTTTCGATACCCTTTTGATAATCAAAATGCGGCGGTCGAAACACCCAGCGGATCATCCGCAAAGAGCGCACTAAACAGGCTTTAGGGGTTTGCAACATCGCGGCGCCGGCGGTACCGCCAAGCACTATAAACGCTGCCGGAAAATTTGCCAGCGACGATAAAGTACCGCCCTCGATAAAATTACCGCCAATAATCGCCGCAAACCCAATGAGTACCCCGAGTATGCTTAAGATATCCATCAGCGCACCTCGGCAGCCAACGCCGGGCCAATATCTTTTAAACTCAACACACGATCGGTTAAGTTTTCACGGGCAACCGCCATGGGCATACCGTAAATCACACAACTGTCTTTATCTTGCGCCCAAATTTGTGCGCCGCGCTGCTTTAGCAGGCCGGCGCCTTTACAGCCATCGGAGCCCATGCCGGTTAACACCACACCCAACACCCGATCTGAGTAGGCATTAGCGGCGGCACCGAAGGTAATGTCTAGACTCGGTTTGTAATTAACTCGCTCGTCGTCGGGTAAAATTTTCACCACGCCGCGCCGGTCAATCATCATTTGTTTTCCGCCGGGGGCCAACAGCGCCAACCCGGGCTTAATAAGATCGCCATCGACGGCTTCGCGAACCTCCAAAGCACACTGCTTATTGAGGCGCTCGGCAAACGCTCGGGTAAAGTTCTCGGGCATGTGCTGCACCAACAACACAGGAACGCTAAAGTTTGCCGGTAAGCTAGACAACACTTCGGTCAGCGCTACCGGACCACCGGTAGAGGCACCGATAACGACTAAACTGGGTTTTGCATAACTTTTACGTGGCCGGGGCTTCAGTTCAGCCGGTGTCGGCTGACGGGTAAAATCAATATCTTGCGGCTTTGCCGGCTCGGGGGGCCTACGCGCGCTACTTGCGGGAGCACCACTCGCTGCGCCGCCGGCCAGAGTAAGTAAACGCTCGTGCAACTTTTGTTTTAAAACAACCGAATTGCGCGATACCTCGGCAAAGTCCTTGGGTATAAAATCCACAGCCCCGGCCGCTAGTGCGTCCAAGGTAATACGCGCACCCTCGTAGGTAAGCGACGAAAACATTAAAATAGGAAGTGGCCGTTCGGCCATAATGGTTCGCACAGCGGTAACGCCATCCATCACCGGCATCTCAAAGTCCATGGTGATGACATCTGGTTTTAGTGAGCGCGCCAACTCAACGCCCTGCTGGCCATTGCTTGCGACACCAACCACTTCAAGCCGGGGGTGCTGACTAATAATGTCTTTGAGGCGAGATTGAAAGAACTGCGAGTCGTCTACAATTAACACCCGTACGGGCATGCTGTTACTCCATTAAATTAGGCGCTCAAAAAACGCGAGTAAGGCTGGCTTTTTAGCTCAGCCGTTACGAGTTTGAGTAATGCGCAAGTAAGCTTGGCACATCAAGTATAAGCGCAATCGTGCCGTCGCCGGTAATAGTGGCACCGGCCATCCCAGGCGTCCCTTGCAGCATTTGCCCCAAAGGTTTGATCACGACTTCTTCCTGGCCAATAAGCTGATCGACGACAAAGCCGACGCGGCGGGTGCCAACAGTCACAATAACGACATGACCTTCGTCCATTGAGCGCGCATCAACCCTGGCGCCACGAACCAACCAGTTCTTAAGGTAAAAAATAGGGATCGCTTGATCGCGCACGGCAACGCACTCTTGACCGTCGACCACATGGGATTTTCGCAAGTTCATGTGAAAAATTTCATTCACACTGACCAAGGGTAAGGCGAAGGTTTGGTTCTCCAGCATGATCATCAAGGTCGGCATAATGGCGAGCGTTAACGGCACCTTAATATTGATGCGAGTGCCCTTGCCCATCGTCGATTGAATTTCGATTGAGCCATTCAGCTGGTTGATTTTAGTCTTTACCACGTCCATGCCGACACCGCGACCAGACACGTCCGAGATCTCTACTTTAGTTGAGAAACCCGGCGCAAAAATTAAATCAAACGCCTCCGCGTCCGTCAGCCTTTGCACGGCATCTTCGTCAAATAGCCCTTTGTTGACGGCAATTTGGCGCAGCTTATCCGGGTCCATCCCGCCGCCATCGTCGGTAATCGACAGCAATATATGATCGCCCTCTTGCTCGGCGGCCAACACCACACGGCCTTGACGGGGCTTGCCATTCGCTTCGCGCACCTCAGGCAACTCAATGCCGTGATCGACCGAGTTACGCACCAAGTGAACCAGCGGGTCGGCCAATGCTTCTACTAAATTCTTATCTAGGTCGGTCTCTTCACCCACCATTTCTAAGGTAATGTCTTTTTTCAGGCTGCGGGCTAAGTCACGCACCACCCGAGGAAACCGCCCAAACACTTTCTTAATGGGTTGCATCCGGGTTTTCATCACCGATGACTGTAGGTCGGCCGTCACCACATCCAAGTTGGCAACGGCTTTACTTAACGGTTCATTCTGGGCGCTGTCACCAAGACGAACAAGGCGATTGCGAACGAGCACTAGCTCGCCCACCATATTCATAATTTCATCCAGCCGCTGCGTATCCACCCGCACCGTCGTTTCACCTTGGGCCGCACTTTTGGCGTTAGCGTCTTGCGCTTGTAACGCCGGCGCGGCTTGCGGTTTGACCGCTGCGCCGGCCCCAGTGGGCTTTGCCGCAGGCGCTGCCTTGGCTACTGGCGGTTGTTCAGGGGGCGCTTGCTCGGGCTTATCACTGGCGCCCACCTCGGCAGGCGCCGCCGCGGGCGATTGCCCTGAACTGGCGCCAGCAACACTAGGCGCTTTGCCTTTGCCGTGCAGCTGATCGAGTAGATCCTCAAACTCATCATCTGAAATTTCATCACCAGCGGCTGTGGCGGATGCGGCCGCTGAGGCCGCAACCGTGGGCGCTTTGCCTTTGCCGTGCAGCTCGTCAAGCAACGCCTCAAACTCGTCGTCGCTGATATTGTTATCGTTTGAGGTTGCACTCGTCGGTGCCGGGGCGGCAACGCCTGGGCCCTGCCCTTTACCGTGTAATTGATCCAGCAGCGCGTCAAACTCATCTTCACTCATATCGTCGCTTGCCGAGGAAGACGTTTGGGTCGTACTTTCACCACTATCGCCAGCCGCCGCGCCCGCTGAATCTCCACTTAAGGCATCCAACAAGGTTTCAAACTCGTCGTCGGTAATATCATTGCTGGCGCGAATTTTACTGGAGGCGCTTACGGCAGGGGGTTCTGGCTCTGCGGTTGCCGGGGCTGGCTCGCGCAGATCTTCACAGGCCACCAGTCGCTCTAAGGTAGCAATCAACTCTGGGGCCGGCGCGTTTAGCGGCTGACCTTGCGAGACGTGATCGAACTGCTGGTTAATAACGTCAAGCGCCTCAAGCACCACGTCCATCAGCTCGGGGGTCACGGTGCGCTTACCGTTTCTTAAAATATCAAATAGGTTTTCAGTAACGTGACAGCACTCAACCATTTCGGTTAGCTGTAAAAAGCCAGCGCCACCTTTTACCGTATGAAAGCCGCGAAAAATAGCATTAAGAAGGTCGGCGTCATCGGGCTGACGCTCGAGCTGAACCAATTGTTCAGAGAGGTTTTCAAGTATTTCTCCCGCCTCTACTAAAAAGTCCTGGAGAATTTCTTCGTCTTCACTAAACCCCATTTACGAAACCCTCAAAAGCCGAGACTGGAAAGCAAGTCATCCACATCATCTTGACTGGAAACCACATCGTTTTTACTGGTATCTATCTGTGGACCTTCACCGTTAGCACGATCAGTAACACGCGCTCTACCCTCGTTATCGGCATCCACTTGCAAACCTGTAATCTCTTCTACCTGGCCCGCAATTCGCACCAGACTTACCAAGTCTTGCTCGACCTCAGATATTAATGCCATTACGCGCTTTAGCACCTGGCCGGTTAAATCCTGAAAGCCCTGTTCCAAAATAATTTCTTGTAGGTTACGCCCCAACAACTCAGTGCCGGAATCCATCTGACCAAGAAAATCATCCATCCGCGAATAGAGCGAGCGAAACTCCTCAGCGCTCATGTCACCGTCTTTTAGACGAACCCACTCGGTACGCAGCGACTTCGCCTCTTGCCCAAGGTTCATGGCAATAGGAGCGGCCTCTTCTACCATGTCCATGGTTTTGTCGGCCGCCTTTTGCGTCAGCTCAATTACGTACTTCAATCGATCGGAGGCATCGCGGATTTCGGAGGTTTCAATCGAGGGGGGCTCGCCATCAAGGTCGCCTTCAACGTTGAAGTTTACGATGGCGTTATGCAAACCGCGCGTCAAACGACCGACGGACTGATACAAATGTTTATTGCGAGACTCTGTAATGGACTCAATTAGCCGAGAAGCCTCGTCAAAATCATTGCCTTGTAATTTTTCAACCAACAGGCCGGCACTTTCTTTGATCTCTTTGACAAAAAATTCATTGTCCTTTTCTTGTATATCAGAAGTCATCGCTGTGCCTTATTGTTTACAACGTAACGAGCGGAGTTTAACCGACACGTTCGAAGATTTTTTCGATCTTTTCTTTCAAGGCCGCAGCCGTAAAAGGTTTCACCACATAGCCATTTACACCCGCTTGAGCGGCCTCAACGATCTGATCGCGCTTGGCCTCGGCGGTTACCATAAGCACCGGTAAAGAGCCAAGTTTTTCATCGCCACGCACAGCGCGCAGCAGTTCAATACCGCTCATGCCCGGCATATTCCAGTCGGTAATCAAAAAATCAAACCCACCACCTTTTAGCATTGGCAGCGCGGTAACACCGTCATCTGCCTCGTGGGTATTGGCGAAACCTAAATCGCGCAACAGGTTTTTAATGATCCGTCGCATTGTCGAAAAGTCATCGACAATGAGAATCTTCATGTTTTTATCCAATGCGTCCTCCGTCTACCCGCCCGGGAGTTTATTTAACTCAATATTCGATGGTATCACCGGCAGTGCACCGATGCTCTTACAACAAACGGTAACGCTAATTGCCAGCGAGCCGAGAAATTACTGGGAATTTCTCCATTGGTCAATCAGTTCTACTCCAATCTGACAACCTTGCTCGCAGTCGCGCAGCCGCCTGAGAGTGTATCTGGCTAACCCGAGACTCACTAACGCCTAAAATTTGACCAATCTCTTTAAGGTTCAGCTCCTGATCATAATACAGGGCCAGCACCATCTTTTCTCGCTCCGGCAATAGGGTTATCGCCTGCGCGAGCGATTGCTTTAGGCTGGATGAGGTAAAAGTTTCTTGGGGATTGGCAAATTCACTGGTTGTGGCGATATCGACCGCGCTCGCGTCGTCATCAAACGTCTCTTCGTAGCTAAATAAGCGGCTGGCGTTGGTGTCATTGAGAATACTGTAGTACTCATCGAGCTCGATCTCGAGTTCGGCGGCCACTTCGGCATCTTCGGCGTCGCGCCCTTCGCGCCCCTCTACCCGGCTAATCGCCTCGGCTACCCGGCGGCTGTTGCGGTGAACTGAGCGTGGAGCCCAGTCGCCGCGGCGCATCTCATCGACGATTGCGCCGCGAATACGAATACCCGCGTAAGTCTCAAAGCTTGCGCCTTTGCTACCATCGTATTTTTGCGAGGCCTCCAGTAGTCCAATCATGCCAGCCTGAACCAAATCATCAAGCTGTACACTGGCAGGCATTCTCGCCATCATATGATAGGCGATTCGCTTGACGAGATCGGCGTAATCCTCTACCCGAATCTCAGTGCTCTGCTCTTTTGTCTCCGTGTACATAGATAACCCGTTTGCCGCGTTCATGGATCAATACTCCGGGGCTGTTACCTGCAACAACCGCTCGACAAAAAACTCTAATCGCCCACTTGGCCCAGCGGGTAACGGCCAGTTGTCGACCCGCTCGGCCAGCACCCGCATGGCTTGCGCCACTTTTGAGTGAGGCGCGTATTCCAGTACCGCCTGCTGACGCTGCACGGCCTTGCGTACAGACTCGTCAAACGGCACCTGCCCTACATACTGTAGCGCAACATCTAAAAAGCGTTCACAGACACCGCTTAGTTTATTAAACAGCTGCTGCCCCTCAGCGGCGGTGCGAGTCATATTGGCCACCACTCGAAAACGCTGTACATCGTACTCTTTGTTAAGCAGTTTGATTAAGGCGTAAGCATCGGTGATTGACGATGGCTCATCACACACGACCACTAAAACCTCATTGGCCGCCCGCGCAAAGCTCACCACCGAGTCAGAGATGCCCGCCGCCGTATCGATAACTAGCACATCAATTTGGTTGCTCAGCTCGCTAAACGCGGTAATTAAGCCGGCGTGTTCTGCCTCGCTTAAATGTGCCATACGCTGCACGCCAGAGGCCGCCGGTACAATTTTGACGCCACTGGGGCCGGTAACCAGCACCTCTTGAAGGCTGTGGGTACCTGCGAGGACATCCGCCAGTGTGAAATTGGGGGTAATACCTAAAAGTACATCGACGTTCGCCAGGCCCAAGTCGGCATCCATTAGCACTACCCGGCGCCGCATCTGTGCTAACGCGATACTAAGGTTTACCGAGATATTGCTTTTTCCGACACCGCCTTTACCACCACTCACCGCGATTACTTGAACTGGGCGACTTTGGCTCATGTTATTGGTCTCTTTATGTACTAATTGCGCGCATAACACGCACTCGTTATCTGCTGAGGCTTATCGGCACCACCGATCGCCCTGCGCCGCTAGCCGCGCGCTTGGGCGCTGTGTTGACTGAGTTGCGCCAACTGTACCGCTGTCGCTACCAATTGATGGCCTCGCGCCGGTGCGATATCGGCGGGAATATCCTGCCCATTAGTAGTATAGGCGATTGGCAGGTTTGACCCAATGGCGCAGCTCATCGCCTCGCCCAAGCTGGCAGTCTCGTCCAACTTAGTCAGAATACAGCCATTCAAGCCGGCCGCACTGTACGCGTGACGAGAGGCTTGCAGCATTTGCGCCTGGCTGTTGGCCGGCAGCACTAACAAACTCTGAATTTTGGCAATACCAGCCAATTGCGCCATCTGTTGTTTTAACTCCGGTGCGCCGTGGCGCAGCCCAGGGGTATCGATCAGTACCAGATCGCAACGACGCAACGATCGCAGCACGCTCGACAGTGAATTATTGTCATCAACCACTCTGACAGGCACCTGTAAAATCGCTGCCAGCGAGCGCAGTTGATCGTGCCCCGCCAGGCGATAGGTATCCGTCGTTACCAATGCTACCTTGTCGGCACCGTGCTCAAGCACGTAACGTGCGGCAAGTTTAGCGATAGTGGTCGTTTTACCTGCACCAGTGGGGCCAACCAGCGCAAACACGCCGCCGTTCGCCGTAAAATCCTGATCGATTACAGGTACCGCTTTCGCCATTCGCGCCATGGCCTCGGGCCAAGCTTTTGCCAACACTCGGCTTTTAAACGGTTGCTTTAACAGTGGCTCGCAGACATTGGGCGCAAAACCCATACGTTCAAAGCGGCGGATTAAACTCGCCACTTGACCACTGTTGGGGCCAGAGGGGGGCGCACCAAGACGGCTAAGCTGTTCTTCTAACAGCTCACGCATTTGCGCAATTTCCTCGTGCAGCTGGCCAATCTCATCACTATTTTTGCTGGTGTTAGTGCTGCTGGGGGCAACGTCGTCAAGCAAGCCGTAGCGCTCGGCTGCGGTTTGTACTCGCGCCGGTGCCGCATTTTGCGGCTCTGTCTGGGCCGCGTTTCGCCGGGCAATACCGGCGTTGATCACTTGATTACTCCCCAAGAATTCGTCAGCCGATGCCTCCGCCTGTTGCCGGGCCATTCGCTGGCGGCTGGCAAGCGCGATTTCGTCGTGAATCTCGCGGGCGCTTAGCGCTGATTTGTTGCCACCGACGCCTGCGAACACGGCGGCCTCGGTTGCCGCAGCTGGCGGCGCGGCCGGCGCAGAGACCGCAGGCGCCGCGTTGGTAACGGGAGTGTTCGCGGCGCTGGTTAAGATCTCGACCCCTTCGCGCACCCGACGGCTCGATAAAATAACAGCGTCTGAGCCCAGCTCTTGACGCACCAACTCAAGGGCGCGCCGCATATCTGTCGCAACAAAACGTTTTACCTGCATGTTTTACCCTCTTCCCGCACTTAGCGATCAGCCGTAACCGACGCTTCGATCGTAATTTGTTTGTTATCCGGTATTTCTGTGTAAGCCAGTACCGGCATGTCTGGCAAGCTGTGGCGACAAAAGCGCGAGAGCATCGGACGCAGAGGAGCTGCGACTAATAGCACCGCCGGCTTACCGGCCGCTTCTTGCTTCTGTGACGCCTCCAGTAAAGAGCGCTGTAGTTTTTCCGCCAGTGCGGGCTCTACATACGCGCCGTCATCAGCGCCAGCTTTTTGAGCTTGTACTACGGTATTCAGCAATAACTGTTCCAGCTCGGGGCTTAAGGTGATAACCGGCACGCTAGGCGCCGTCCCTACGATGTTTTGGACAATTTGGCGACCCAGCGCGGCACGCGCCGCAGCGGTTAAAGCGGCGGGATCTTGACTCTTATTGGGATGCGCCGCCAAAGCTTCGGCGATTGAGCGCAGATCGCGAATGGCAACTTTCTCGCGCAGTAAGTTTTGCAGCACCTTAAGCAGGGTGTTCAGGCTTAAGGTATTGGGCACCAACTCTTCGACTAATTTGGGCGATGACTTAGCCAGCATATCCAGCAACTTTTGTACGTCTTCATGCCCCAGCAGCTCGTGCACATGCTGCTGCAATATTTGATTCAGGTGCGTTGCGACCACGGTGCTCGCGTCCACCACTGTATAACCCAGAGTTTGCGCTTGCTCTTTTTGCGAGCTGGCGATCCACACCGCATCCAACCCAAAAGCTGGGTCCTGCGTTTTAATGCCCTCCAGCTCGCCAAACACTTGACCGGGGTTAATGGCCAGTTCGCGATCCGGATGCACCTCGGCTTCCGCCGCCGTTACGCCCATCAACGTCAGACGATAACCATTGGGCACCAGCTCCAAGTTGTCACGGATATGAACCGTGGGAACTAAAAAGCCCATATCTTGCGACAGTTTTTTGCGTACCCCTTTAATACGCCCCAGCAGCGCCCCGCCTTGACTTTTATCGACCATGGGAATCAAGCGATAGCCTACCTCTAGGCCGATAATATCCACCGGTTGCACATCGTCCCAGTTAAGCTCCACCGCTTGCTCGCCTGGCGGCAAGGCCGTGGCGGGCTCGGCGATTTGAGCTTGGCCGCCCGAGGTTGGCGCACTGGTTGCGCGGCGATTTTGATTTTTGGGGATATAGTCATCATCCAGCGCTTCAGGCTGACCTTTGCGCCAGTGAATAAAGTACGCCAGCGCGCCACAGATAATAGCGAGCCCTAAAAAGGCGACATGGGGCATGCCGGGAATCGCCCCCATAATGAACAAAATCCCAGCCGCGATCAGCAAGGCTTTGGGAGAGTCAAACATTTGGGTCAGCACTTGCGTGCGCATATCCTGCGCGCTATTGACCCGGGTTACCAAGATAGCCGTCGCAGTCGACAACAACAGCGAGGGGATTTGCGCAACCAAGCCGTCACCGATGGTTAACAGTACGTATTTTTCCAGCGCATCGGAAAACTCAAGGCTATGCTGCACCATGCCGATACCGATACCGCCGATAATGTTAATCGCCAGAATCAAAATACCCGCAATAGCATCGCCGCGCACAAACTTACTGGCGCCATCCATTGCGCCGTAAAAGTCTGCCTCACTGGCGACATCTTCCCGGCGCCGGCGCGCCTCTTCCTGATCAATCAGGCCAGCATTTAAGTCGGCGTCAATCGCCATTTGCTTGCCCGGCATGGCATCCAACGTAAATCGGGCGCTTACCTCAGAAATACGGCCAGCCCCTTTGGTCACCACGACAAAGTTAATGATCATTAAGATCAAAAACACCACCAGACCTACCGCGTAATTACCGCCAATGACCACCTCACCAAAGGCTTGAATAACTTTACCAGCGGCATCGCCACCCTCGTGCCCATTGAGCAAGACGACGCGAGTAGAGGCAACATTGAGCGCCAAGCGCATCAAGGTGGCGACCAATAAGATAGTGGGGAACGCGGCAAAATCCAGCGGCCGCATGGCGTAAATACCAACCAACAGAACAACGATGGACAGAGCGATATTAAAGGAAAAGAAGGCATCCAGCATAAACGCCGGCACTGGCAGAATCATCATGCCCAACAGCATGATCAACAACACCGGAATGCCAATATTGCCTTGGCCCATCCCCTGCAGTTGCAGCAACGCGTTTTTGCCGTTCTCTTTATTAAACTGTCCGAGTGATATGGCCATATGTACGGTTTTTTGACGCCCCAAGTGAATAACACCAGGGGTATCGCAAGAAGCGTACCTGTTTTACGGAAGAGGTAGAATAATTAGCAAAAGCAACCGAGTTTAATCGTAGCGCAAATCTCGCGGCACATTGACCCGAGGATACGGCGGCCGCTCGCCTTGCCCCCGGCGGTAATTGCGCAAACCAAAAACATAGGCTAATACCTGAGCAACTGCGACGTACAGCCCAGTGGGGATTGCCTCATCAATATCGGTGGTGTGAAAAATAGAGCGCGCCAACACCGGTGACTCGATAATCTCCACGCCGTTGGCCTTAGCAATTTCACGTATTTTTAGCGCTATTTGATCACCGCCTTTGGCTAACATAACCGGGGTAGCCATTTTCTCGGGGTCGTATTTTAGCGCAACGGCATAGTGGGTCGGGTTGGTAATCACCACATCGGCATCAGGTACTTGGGCCATCATTCTACGTTGCGCCATCTCGCGCTGCAGCTGCCTGATTCTGCCTTTTACCTCGGGTTTACCCTCGCTATCTTTGTGCTCGTCCTTTATTTCCTGTTTGGACATCTTTAGCTTTTTACTGTGGTCCATAATCTGAAACGGCACATCAACCAACGCAATTAATATCGTTACCGCTGCCATCAAAATTGTGGTAATCCCACTGATTTTTAACGATTCCACCACCGCCGACTGAGTTTCTTCGCCAGCGAGCTGTAAAATATCCTGCTGCCACAGCTTTAACGCCAGAATGGCCGCCGCCATAACGGTGGCCACCTTGCCCAGCGATTTCGCCAATTCGACCAGAGCCTTAAAAGAGAACATTCGTTTAAGACCAGCGCCTGGATTCATGCGGTTAAATTTGGGCGCCATAGCTTTGGCGCTCAGCAGCCAGCCACCTAACGCGATAGGCCCAACCACCGAGGCAATCAAAAGTAAAATAAACAGAGGGATAAGCGAGAACAAACCTTCGGCAAAGGAGCTGACTAAATGGGCAAACATTGCCTCCGTATCAAACACCTCGACCCGACTGAGGCTAAAATTATTTTTCGACAAGCCCATCATGCTGCCAGAAATGGACTCACTAAAACTATACAGGCCAATGGTTCCGGCCAGCAGAATAAACGTCGTCGTTAAATCACGCGAGCGCGGTATTTGGCCGTCCTCCCGGGCTTTTTCAAGTTTTCGGGGGGTTGCCTCTTCCGTTTTTTCCTGACTGCTGTCGTCGCCACCTTCTGCCATCAGCGAAGCCTCAACAGGTGCTCGGCAAAAATCGCCGCTGCGTCAAAAACATTGCGAAAGTAAGGGATAAACGCCACCAAGCTTAGCCACATAAAAATCAAGCCAAAAATCAGCGCAATCGGAAACCCCACGGTAAACACGTTAATTTGCGGTGCTGAGCGGTTCATAATGCCAAACGCCATATTGATCACCAGCAACGCGGTAAACAGCGGCAAAACAAACACCAAGGCCGCGTTAAACAACCACGACCCCATACCGGCAATCATGGCAAACTCACCGTATCCGATACCCGTACCAATAGGAATGCTGTCAAAGCTGCGCACAATTAAATCAATCACCAGCAAATGACCGTTAAAAATCAAAAACAATACCGTAGAGAGCAATAAATAGAACTGCGACAGCACCGTGACTGAAATCCCGTTGCTGGGGTCATTCATTGACGCGAAGCCCAGCCCCATTTTCATGGCGACTAACTGCCCCGAGAGCACGAAGATATGCATGACCACCTGAAAACTAAACCCCAGCGCCAGTCCTATTAACACCTCCTGTAATACTCGCAGCATCGCCGGCATACCCAGCAGCTCTATTGTCGGCGCCGGTGCCAATAATGGGCTTACCAGCGCCGTCACCAATAGGGCCAACACTAAGCGCACGCGAGCGGGAACGGTGCGGGCGCCAATGATGGGCACCGCCATAAACATCGCGCCAATGCGCATAAAGGGCCACAAATATTGCCCAATAAACTGATAAAGGGCCGTCTCACTGAGTACGAGAGGCTCCACCACGCTACCCGATGAGTTGCGGAATGGCGTTAAACAGACGGTTGAACAGATCACTGAGGCGAATCACCATCCAGTGACCAGCAACCATGATGGTAATCAGCATCACAATCAGACGCGGCAAGAAACTCAAGGTTTGTTCATTAATTTGCGTCGCGGCCTGAAACATACTCACCACCAACCCGACGATCAAACTTGGGCCGACAATCACCAGCACCATCAATATGGTTAAGTACAAGCCATCGGCAAATAAACTGAGTGCGATTTCGGGAGTCACGTCTGCCTCCTACACGCCAAAACTTGCGGCTAAGGTGCCGATAATCATAGCCCAACCATCAACCAGGACAAACAGCATGATTTTAAACGGCAATGACACAATCAGCGGCGACAACATCATCATCCCCATGGCCATCAACACGCTGGCAACCACAATATCAATGACCAAAAAGGGAATAAAAATAATAAAGCCAATTTGAAACGCGGTTTTTAGTTCACTGGTGACAAACGCCGGTACCAGTATCGAAAACGGAGTGTCTTGCGGTGTGGCGATAGGCTCGTTACCGGCAATACCGACAAACAGGGCAATGTCACTCTCGCGAGTTTGCGCCAACATAAAGCTGTGAAAAGGCTCCGAGGCCGACGCCAGCGCCTGCTGAGCGTTAATCTGGCCGTTAATATAGGGCTGCAGAGCTTCGGCGTTAGCTTGCTCAAAAACCGGCTGCATAATAAACAGTGTTAAAAACAGCGATAGGCCAATCAGTATTTGGTTGGACGGTGACTGCTGCAACCCCAACGCCTGGCGCAAAATAGCAAAGACGATAATAATGCGTGTAAACGATGTCACCATCATCAACAGCGCCGGGAGAAACGTCAGCATCGTCATGATGCCAAGAATCTGTAGTGTTACCGAATACTCTTCACTGCCATCGGGCTGCGTTGTCACAGTAAATGCCGGTAAACCAGGTATCGCAGGAAGCGCACTGCCGGCAATATCAGCCGGCTGCGATGGCGTAGGTGCGAGAGGTTCGGGGTTTTGCGCCTGCGCCTGGGTGCTCAGTAACAAGGCAGTAAACAGGAGTAAAAATAGCAGCAAATAGCGCGCAGAAAAAAAACCAGCGTAGAATTCTAAAGGCCGATTAGTGTGCATTTTTATGGCCTTTTTGATCGTTAGTCTCAGTATGGTTTTGCTCGCGGCCCGATCCGGCACCAACCCCCTGCCCATTCATAATACTTTTTAGTTTTTGGCTAAAATCCGAACTGGCGGTGCCGTCGGTATTAATGACGGGCTCGGTAAACACATGCAGCTGATTAATGCTTTGCGCCGTCACACCCAACAAAATTTGCGTGTTGGCAACATCGACCACTAACAACCGCTCGCGGGTGCCTAGCGCTAAACTCGCCACCACCTTCATATCCCTAGAGCGCGACCAGCCAGTTGCACCAGCCCGTTTGGCAAACCAGGCAAGCGCCAATATCAAGGCAATAATACCCAGTAATCCGAGCAGTACGGATACCAGAGTATCGGCACCAACGGGCGTAACAGCAGCCGTGCTGACGGCACTACTGCTACTGGCAGCAGTAATAGTGGCCGTATCGGTGGCCGATTCCACGGCCCAAGTGACGGGCGCCACAAGTACGCTAATCCCGGCACCTGCGAAGCCCCACGTAAACAGCTTCATGTTAGCGTAACTTTTTAATACGTTCGGAAGGGCTGATAACATCCGTCATGCGGATGCCAAACTTTTCATTCACCACCACCACTTCACCGTGAGCAATCAAGGTACCATTTACTTTTACGTCCAATGGCTCGCCCGCAAGGCGGTCCAGCTCAATCACCGAGCCCTGATTTAGCTGTAGCAAGTTACGAATGGTAATGGCGGTGCTGCCCACTTCCATAGAGATACTCACAGGAATATCTAAAATTAAATCTAACTCAGGGCCCAACTCCCTTGGTGCGCCTTCATTTTCCAGCTCATTAAGTGCCATCGCGCTATCGTCAGCCGCTGGCGCCTCAACCTCTTCATCGACTGTTTGTTGCTCCTCCATCGCAGCCGCCCACTCGTCGGCCATCGCCTGTTGATCGAGATCTTCACCGCCGCCTGTTTCGTCATCATTTGCCATTGGGGCCTCCTTCGGCGACACTGATATTGTGCGCACTGCTATGATCGATAAACTCTTTAATTTTTAAGGCAAGGTTGCCTTTGCGCTGGCCTAACTCGGTGCGAAACACCGGCACGCCGTTCGCGGTAAGCACATGATGCGGCGGAAATTCGACGGGTATAATATCCCCCACATCTAAATCAACGATATCCCGCAAGGTTATCTCACGGTTAACCACTTCACACTCGAGTTCTACCCGAGCCGATAACACATCTTCCCGTAACGCTTTTACCCAGCGATCGTCTTGCTCATCTGAATCACTTTGTAAGCCGGCATCGAGCACTTCGCGAATAGGCTCAATCATTGAGTAGGGAATCGTCAGATGTAAATCACCACCGCCGCCATCCAACTCGATATGAAATGTGCTAACGACGACAACCTCGCTCGGGCTCACGATATTTGCCAGCGATGGGTTAACCTCTGAATTAATATATTCAAACTCAATCGGCATTACCGCCTTCCAAGCCTCGCCTAGATCGACAAACACTTGGTTGAGTACCATTTGTACCACTCGCAGCTCGGTCGGAGTAAACTCTCGCCCCTCAATTTTGGCGTGACGGCCGTCGCCGCCAAAAAAATTATCGACCAGCTTAAACACCAACCGAGCATCCAATATGACCAAAGCGGTGCCCCGCAACGGTCGAAACTTGACCATATTGAGGCTGGTGGGAACGTACAGCGTGTGTACGTACTCGCCAAATTTTTGTATTTGGATGCCCCCGACCGAAACATCCGCGGTGCGCCGCAACATATTGAACATGCTGATACGGGTGTAACGGGCAAAGCGCTCGTTGATCATCTCAAGGGTTGGCATGCGCCCGCGAACAATACGATCCTGACTGGTTAAATCGTACGAGCGGACCGCACCGGGCTCTAAGTCCCCATCAGTCTCTATGTCGCCTTCATCGACGCCATGGAGTAACGCATCAATTTCGTCTTGTGTCAGTAAGTCTTGCACTTGGGGTCGCCTCTATTGCAACACTAAATTGGTAAACAACACCTGTTCAATCACGGGTTTTCCGGTTTCTTCTTCCAGCACGTCACGCACAGTGTTTAATGCTTGCTGACGCAGTAATTCTTTGCCCTCTGGCGTCTGTAACTCGGGATATACCTGTCCGCGCAGTAAAATAACTAAAGCATTGCGAATCGCGGGCATATGTAACTCTATATCGCTGACCGCGCTGTTATCGCGAAACATTAGGTTCATTTCGACCTGCATATAACGCTGCCGGCCGCGCACCTCAAAGCTGGTAATAAATTCGGGTTTTAATGGAAAGTAAATCGCGGCCTCACGAGCGGGCTCTTCGGCGACCGGCTCAGCATCGGACTCACCTTCGGGCTGTTCGTCTGAATCTGATAGCACCCATAACGTGGCCGCCACTGAAATCGCCACTAACACCAGTAGCGCCAGTGCCAAAATAATCCACTTTTTCTTATTTTTTGCGGGGGGGCTTTGTTCACCCTGCTCCGCGTCTTCCCCCGAGTTTTCGGGCTCGTCTTCTGCCATGTCAAATATCCGTCATCCACATTGTTCTGTAAGGCTACGAGCAATAGCCGTGCCATGCAAGATAGCATAGCAAGCCCCACAAAGGATTGGCACAAGACAAAAACACTATCGCGCAAAAGGAGATAAACGAAAGACGTAGTTTATGCAGAGGGATACTGGTGTGCAGTAATAAAAGCGGCACGGTGGGCAGCGAACCCGCCGCCGACCGTCGCTGATCGCTTATCAAGCGTAATGATCGATCAGCGATACCGTGCCAAGTTGGGTGAGATTAGCGGCCGCGCCTAGCTCATCTTCAGCGTCGCCATCACTGCCACCTGCCGACCACCCGCTGGAGTGACGCGCTCCCTCGTCGCCACCGGCACGAGGATCAGATTCGGCAAACGAGCGTTGATCCGATACATCAACATCCACACTGGTCATTCCCTGCTCGGTTAACATCTCGCGCAGACGCGCCGAATGTTGATCGAGCGCCTCGCGCACCACTGGCTGGGCGCTGGTAAAGCTCACATGGGCCTGATCATTTTGAATCGACACCCGCACGTGAATGGTGCCTAAATCGGGCGGGTCAAGGCGCATATCGGCACTGGTAATATTTTGCTTGGCCATCCAGAGCACTTTTTGCCCCACGGCATCGCCCCAACCACTTTGGTTAAAACCAGGCAGTACTTGCGCAGCCATTTTAGGAGCGGCTGGCGTGGCGACAGTGCGGTTGGCAAGACCCAAAGATTCCGTTAATGTGGTAATACTGCCTGCGGTGGGGCGATCGACAGACTCCCCGCGCCCCGCCAGCAAATTGTGCAGCTTAGCGGTCTCGAGCAAGGCCCCCTGCTCACGCTGACCATCCAAGCTTGTGAGCATCTCTTTGGCAAAAACAGGTTGCCCATTGGCCGCCTGCTGTGTCGTCGACTGCTCCATTAGTCCTCCCAGCGCTGCGCTGCCCTCTTTAGCGATACTGGCGCCCGGTGCAGCCGGTGCGGTACTCACACTCGCCAATGCCTGCTTCAAACTCGTTTGCATGGCCTCTAGACGAGCGGACACAGACTCAACCCCCTGACCGGCGGTTTTTGCTCCGGCTTTGAGCTGATCGCTGAGCCAGGCGGCAAGCTCAGGGGGGATCTGCCCTGCCTCGCTGGCCTGCTCAACTTGCGTCAACAGCGTCTCCGTCTGCGCGCCGGCCGTCGCTTGATCGGTTAACGATTGCATCAACGCCAGCAGCTGCTCGCGCAACTGCGGGTCAAGCCCGTCAAGAATAGCGCTCAAGGAGTCATCACTCAGCCCGTTTTCAGCGCTATCGGCCAACTCATCCAGCACCTGCGCCTGCTTTGCCGGCGGCAGTGCCTCGATCGCCTCGCGCTGCTCGGGCTCTAACCGATCCAGCGCTTCTCGCTGGCGTGCACTTAAGCGATCTTGCGATTCAGCGCTGGAACTGCGTGACTGTGCTAAATCAGCGGCGCGCTCCCGGGCTTGGGCTCGCTCATCAAGATGCGCGGTTCGCCGATCATTGTTACCGGCCAGCCGCTGACTGCGCTGGTCGTTTCGCAATTGCGAATCTGATTGTGCCGCTGACCGATTACTGGAGCGTTCGCTCACATCCGATCGGCTGGTGCGCTGGTCCCGGTAGGCGGTATCAAGCGACTCGCTAAACAGCTGCGCATCGCGGCTGGCATCAGCCCGAGATTGGCTGCTCTGCACCGCGCCCTGCGGCCGCAACAACATGCTAAGAAGAGTCGGTTCATTCGTTGCCATGAGTGCTCCTGTAGGCCATGGGCGGCAAGCATTTGCCGCTTGCAAACAATTTTTTGGGATACAGGATGGTAATAGCAAGCAAAGTGCCAAACCGAACAATAAGATTAAATCAGAGGTTCAGGCAGGTAAGCTGGGAAGGAAACGTGGGCCTAGGTTCATGATGACTCAACACCTTGTGCCTCGCTTATATGCGAGCCAGACAAGGCGCCACCGAGCGTTTATTGATACACGACGAGCTGATGACGCACCTGGCTAAACTCGCCCTGTAGCGATACCAGCGCCGTCTCAAGGCCCGTTAACCGATTGTTGGCCGCAGCTGACTCAATATGCTGGCACTGCGCCACCAAAGTAGCCGCACCGATATTGCTGCAGCTACCTTTAAAGCTGTGAGCGGCGCGGCGCAAGGCTTCGCCATCCCCACTGGCCAGTGCTTTTTGCATAGCACTCAGGCGATCTTCAGAGTCATTAAGGTAGGTCTCGATAAGTCGAGCAAAATCGTCTTCCATAACCTCCTGCAATGTCGATAAGGTATCGTGATCGATTAATTGCCTGTCGCTCATAGTCTCTCCCTAATCGGGCTTATTTTGAGTATCACTTGTAAACCTTTTACCTCGGGGCATCAAGTGATGCGGATCTCACTGCGAGGCGTTAATCGTCGGTATGCCAACAGTAAGTCGCCGCGACGACGTTGCCCGCGCCGCGAACCTCTAATGCATCGCACAGCGATTCGACCAGTTTTAGACCGCGCCCACTGTATTCGTTCCCGGTTTGCTCGGTGCGCTCATTGGGCACAAACCCTCGTCCGCTATCGGCGACGGTAATGGCGAGCGAGCCGCCCTCGGTATGAGTTTTGTGCGCCAATGTAATTTTAACGTAGCCCTCTTTGATCGCCTGAGTGCGCTCGCGGCGCAACTGATAATAGCGCTCGAACCCCTCCGGATCGTCCTTGATGGACGAATCCAAGCCCAGCACGCCATGCTCTAATGCATTGGTGTATAACTCGGAGATAATCGTGTACAGAGTACCGCTGTGGTTGCGCAACCCGGGAACCTCAAGCAACACGCTAAGCAGCAACGGCAATGGGTCAAATATGGCAAAACTTGAAGGTTTTACCTCAAACACCAAACTCCACTCTGCCAACTGGGATTGAGACGTCGCCTGCTCGGCACCGGGGGTAACATAGGCCGAACTAAGCGGCGCCATTAACAGCTCGATTAACGATAAATCGTCGCTCTTTTGGCCGTGCCCGACAAACGTTTTTACATTTTGAAGCAGTTCATCAAACAAGGCCGGCGGCTTTTGGTTTTTCGCAAAGGCCGCCAGCAGGCGCTCCTCGCCGAACATTTCGCCGTCTGCATCGCGCGCCTCGTGAATACCATCAGACCACAGATACAAGCGCTCACCATGCGCCATGGTAATTAGTGCGGGGTCCGCCTTAAACTTTTTATTATTTAAAACGCCAAGGGGCAAGTGGGTCGATTTAATTTGCTCGACCCTACCATCTTTGCGATACACGTAGGCGGCGGGTAAACCGCCGTTCCATATGCGCACCGTGTTTTTACGAAAGTTCATTTCAACCATCGCCGCACAACAGAAAAGTCCGACGGGCAAGATGCTTTTTAATTTGCCGTTAATTTCCGCGAGAATATCGGACATGGCGAAGCCTTTGTCCACCATGCCGTAAAACGTTGTGGCAAGGGGCATAGCGCCAATAGCCGCGGGTAGCCCGTGGCCGGTAAAGTCGCCCAGTAAAACCATTAAATTGCCCGCCGGCGTAGTCGATGCCACCATGACATCGCCATTAAACACCGCCAGCGGTGACAGGTAGTAACGCAAATGTTCGGCGTCAACATGGCCACCGCTGGTAATATTATCAAACACCTGCTTGGCGACGGTTTGCTCTTGCAAAAAATGTTCGTTGTGTTGAGCAATTTGGTCGCGCTGCTCCAGCATCGTGCGCTGCATAGTGCGCATGCGAAAAAACGACCGTATTTTGGCCTGCAGAATAACCGGGTTATAAGGTTTGGATAAAAAATCATCGCCGCCCGCCTCAAGGCACTGGACCAGCGAGTCGGTATCGGTCAGGGAGGTAAGAAATAAAATCGGTACCAGCTCTTCACCGGCAATTGACTTGATTTGACGCGCCGCATCAAAGCCGTCTAGCTTTGGCATTAAGGCGTCTAGCAGGACAATATCGGGCCGCTCCGTGCGAAAGCACTCTACCGCTTGCTCACCATCTTGGGCGCTTAACACACGGTGGCCTTGCTTGCGCAAAATCGCCTCGAGAATGACCCGGTCAGTTGCCGTATCGTCAGCAACTAAAACGGTAATCAGCCGTTCATCTTTGCTCGGATGCATACTTTAGCAACGCTATTCGATGCTAAACAGCTGTTCAAAATTAGATATTGTCAGTATTCGTTTAACATCACTGCTGGCATTTTTTATAGTGATCTGAGCCGCATCACCACCGGCGTAATCGCGCAACAGCAGTAACATCCCCAGTGCCGAGCTGTCTAAGTAGGCGGTATCGGCCATATCGATAACAAAGCGGTCCGGCTTGGCAGAAAGCGTCTCGTAGCTGCCGCGAAAATCCTGATGGGCGCTAAAATCAAACCGGCCTTTAATCACAATGGTCAGTTCGCTGCCGTCACTGTTAACCGTCGACGTGACTGTCATAACTCGCCTCACTTATTTACCTGTTGTTCACGCCTCAATAACGCGCGGATATTCCCTGGTGGTTCGCCTATGGGCATAACCGCCCAATGCCCCAAGAATAGACTATTTTGCCCGCTAACAATAGATCTAATAAGGTGGGTTTTGACGGTTAAGGCTGGCGAGTTCATCCAGTTCTTTTTGCAGCTTGCGATCAAGTTCCGCACTCTCACTGGCCTTTAAACGGTCAATCAGCGACTCTAGCGACTTGCGTTTATGGCGTCGTACTTGCCAATATTGTTGGACTTTTTCACACTGCTCGCGGGCACTCTCTACCTTGCGAACCTGCTCGTCCATTGCCCCCACTAAACGTTGGATAAAATCACTGTAACGCGTCATATCGGCCGCCGTATGAACCGCTGTGATATCACCGTATTCCCGCAAATAACTGGTGCGGTACTCATCCAGCTGGCTTAGCTGTAGCCGCTCAGCGCTTAGTTGCTGCTGATACTGAGCCAAGTACCCCGCGGCTTCACGCTCGTGGTACTCCGCTACTTTAAGCACAACTTTAAGCCGCTCTGAGCGTTGCTTAGCCATTTACGGGTCCATTGGCCCGGCCATGTTCGGCCGCCAGCGGGCTTTTACGAGCGGGCTGCGCGTTGGGTTGCAGCAAATCGGCTAGGCCTTTGTGAGCCTCGGTTAAACTCACCGCCTCGGTGAGTGACTGCTGGATAAACTGGCGCAAGCGCGGAAACTTGTCGATGGCCTCGTCGGTTTGCGGATCGGAGCCCGCCGTGTAGGCACCGATTGCCACTAAGTCGCGATTTTGCTCGTAGCGCGCCAGCAGTTGCTTAAACTTTTGCATCCGCGTTAGGTGACTCGCCGAAACAATCTGGGGCATGGCGCGACTAATGGAGGCTTCAACATCGATGGCGGGATAAACGCCCTCTTCCGCCAGCTGGCGCGAGAGCACAATATGGCCATCCAAAATAGCGCGAGCAGCGTCGGCGATGGGGTCTTGTAAATCGTCCCCCTCGGTTAACACGGTATAAAAGGCGGTGATTGAACCCTCACCTTCGGCGGCGTTGCCCGCGCGCTCCACCAACTCGGGGATGCGAGCAAACACCGATGGCGGATAGCCTTTAGTAGCCGGAGGCTCACCGATAGCCAGCGATATTTCACGCTGAGCTTGCGCGAACCGGGTGAGTGAATCCATGAGCAGTAATACGTTTAAACCCTGATCCCGGTAGTATTCGGCAATACGGCTACACAGCTGCGCGGCGCGCAGCCGCATCAAGGGAGCGTCATCAGCCGGCGATGCGACGACCACGGCGCGGGCCATGCCATCGGGCCCCAGAATATGGTCGATAAACTCTTTTACCTCGCGACCGCGCTCGCCCACTAGGCCCACCACCACGACATCGGCCGTAGTGTATTTGGTCATCATCCCCATCAGCACGCTTTTGCCCACACCACTACCGGCAAACAAGCCCATTCGCTGGCCCCGCCCCACGGTAATCAAGCCGTTAATGGCCCGAATACCCACATCGAGTGGCTCGTGGATGGGATGACGTTTTAGTGGGTTGATGTCACTGGGGGCAAAGTCGAGAAAGTCGCCCCCTTGCAGAGCACCATTGCCGTCGAGCGGTTGGCCTAAACCATTGATGACACGCCCGAGGGTTTGTAGGCCAATCCGCATCGCCTGACTGTGGGCCAACGGAATCACGCGGGCACCGGGCTCTAGCCCCTCGACACGTTTTACCGGCATTAAAAAAACGCTCTGGCCAGAAAAACCCACCACTTCGGCTTCGACCCGGCGGCCGTCGCGCGATAACAAGACACACTGCCGTCCCACCGATAAGTTCAGCCCTACCGCCTCCAACGTCAGCCCCACAGAGCGCACCAAGCGCCCTTCGGCTTCGGGCACGACAGGGACAGGATCTGGCAGATAGGGACGCAGGCGATACCAGAGGTCGCGACGCTCAGACACTCTGATCATCCTCGGTATGGTCACTTTGCTCAAAATAACGCGCGTCGAGACTATCGTTTTGCTCGCGATCAGACATTAGCTCATCAGACTTTGATGCGCTCGGCGGAAAATCATTGGAGGGTTCGGGCGCGGACTGGGGCGCCGGATGCTCGCGCTCCAGCAACTGCTCATCGCTGGTGGTTTCGTCTAGATCTTGACGAAGCATAAAACGCTCAATCGTTTCATCTAAGCGCCGCTCTACCGTGTCATCGACCACGCTGTCTTTGGTACTAACGCGCACCCCGCCAGCGCTAATCTCGGGCGAAACTTGTAAATTCCAGTCGTGGCCGTGCTGCTCGGCGTAACGCTTAACGCACTCGTGGTCGGCAAGGTTTAAATGTAGGGTTACATTGTTGCCCGGGGTGGGCAGCGCCGCAATAGACTGACGAATGAGCGGTATTATATCGGCCGGCTGAGTGGCCAAGTCCCGTGCAACCACGGCGCGACTGATACGCTCAACGATGGTGAGCAACAAGGTCTCGAGTTTTTCATCTTGCTGATCGACGGGCTCTTTAAGTGCCTTTACTAGGCTGGCAAAAGTTTGTTGCTCGATACTAAGCAATTGCCGGATATCCTCGGCGCCGCGCTCTTGGCCCTGCCGGTAGCCCTCTTCATAGCCCTGCTGTTGCGCTTGATCAAACCCCTGAGCAAACCCTTCTTGCTCGGCGGCTTGCACTATCTCAGACATCTGCTCGGCGGTCAGGCCGGTACTCGACAAACCTTCGACTTCGACATCTTCGATGGTTTCACCCGCGTTAGCGCTGGCACTTGCGCCAGGCTTACTGGTGCCCTCGACAACGCTGCCACTATTGCCAACACTGGGGAGCGACCAAGATTGCCAGGCACCGCTTTGATCGGCGGGAATACGATTGGGGTTGGCTTTGGGTTTATCGGCCATGGATTAGCTCGGGGCTAGAGCAGTTGCTCGCCACCGCCTCCAAGAACAATCTCGCCCGCATCCGCCATACGTCGAGCAATGGTAAGGATTTCTTTCTGCGCCGACTCGACCTCCGAGATTCGCACCGGACCTTTTACCTCCAGATCATCGCGCAATAGCTCGGCGGCACGTTTGGACATATTTTTGAATATTTTGTCTTGCAGCGTGGCATCGGCACCTTTCAACGCGACAATTAACACCTCAGAGGACACCTCACGCAAGAGCATTTGGATACCGCGATCATCCACATCTTTGAGGTTTTCAAACACAAACATCAGATCCTGGATCTGATTACCCATATCCTCATCGACTTCTTTAATCGAGTCCATCAACTCGGCTTCGACGGTGCCATCTAAGTGGTTCATGATCTCGGCCGCGACTTTATAACCACCCATCGCTTTCGTTTGTGAGCCTGTTTTGCCAGAGAACTGTTTCTCCAAAATATCGTTAAGCTCTTGCAGTGCGCTCGGCTGCACCATATCCAGTGACGCCACGCGCATCATAATGTCAATTCGGACCTTCTCGGTAAAATAACCTAAGATTTCAGCGGCCTGATCGGCATCGAGATAGGCGATCACAATCGCCTGAATTTGCGGGTGCTCATTGCGGATAATATCCGCCACCGAACGCGGGTCCATCCACTTGAGCGTATCAAGACCTGTCGTGTTGCCACCCAACAATATCCGGTCAACCAACGAGCCGGCCTTGTCTTCACCCAGAGCGGTAACCAGCATATTGCGAATATAGCTGTCCGCGCCCATACCCAGCCCGGTTAGGGTGCGCGCTTCCTCCAGAAAATTCTGCATCACCGTTTGTACATCGCTTTGCTGTACATTGGTTAGGGTTGCCATGGCCGCCCCTATGCGCTGTACCTCTTTCGGCCCCATGTGCTTTAACACCTCGGCCGCGTCTTGCTCGCCCAGTGACATTAGCAACACCGCCGCCTGGTCGACCGGGCTCATTTGGGTAGTAGGTACAGTTTTTTGCTCGGCCACGTCAGATTACTCGTCTTTGTTAATCCAGGATTTAACCACTTGCGCCACCCGGCCTGGGTCTTCTGCCACCAGGCCTTTAATCGCGCTCAGTTGTTGTTCGTACCCTTCCTCGGGCCCAGGTAAGGCCACCGCGCCGCCGGTAAGGGTTACCGAATCGGCCGAGTCGCCACCTAGGCCTGCCGCCTCAAGCGCTGCCAGTTGGCGCGCCTCCTCTTCCTCGGCCGAGCGCGAGCCCGAACGAGCGATAGTTTTTAATACCGGGCGCAGCAAGCCAAAGATAAGGGCTAAGACCAGTAAAAAACCCACCAGCGGTTTAATATAGGGGGTTAACCAAGGTTGTTCCCACCAAGGCACATCCAGCGTACCAAATTCAGTGGGTTCGCGCTCGACAAACGCCGAGTTAATAACATTGACGCTATCGCCTCGTGCCGCCGAAAAGCCCACCGCATCGCGGACCAGTGTGCTAAAGCGCTCAAGCTCGGCGTCACTCCACGCCTCGCTAACAGATTCGCCCTCGGCGTTAACCGTGCGTTTATTGTCCAGCACAACAGCCACGCTTAAACGCTCGATATTGCCCTGCTGCCGACGGGTGTAGCTAATCGTACGGTCAACCTCGTAGTTGCGGGTAATATTCTCGCGGCTGTGCTGCGGCGTCGGCGTTTCGTCGCCGGCAAAATTGGGGTCGACTTGCTGGGGCACTTGACCGTCAACCGGTGGTTGGTTGCTAAGCGCTCCCGGAATGCCGCCGATTGCGACATCTCCTATTTGTTTTTCAGTTTGCGTCTGCTCACTGCGCAAAACCGGCTCGGTATCATCAAACGCCTCTTCTGCCTGCTCAATGGCGGTAAAGTCGACATCGGCGCTTACCTCGGCATGAAAGTTATCGGCGCCCACTACCGGAGCCAAAATACTGCTTACCCGGCTGGCGAGTTTCTCCTCAAGGTTTAGGGTGTACTGGCGCTGCTTGTCGGCCAAGATTAACTCGGGCGACTCCTCACCCGTCGAGAGCAAGTTGCCGTATTGATCAATGACCGTAACGTCTTCGTTTTGCAACTCGCTAATACTGGAGGCCACCATATTAACAATGGCTTTAACTTGCTTAGGGTCCAAGTCGCGGCCGGCAAACAGCTCGACAAACACCGAGGCGGTAGGTTTTCTCGCGTCGCGAACAAACACCGAGCGCTTGGGGGTGGCTAAGTGAACCCGCGCCGAGCGCACGGCGTGAATACTGGTAATGGTACGCGCCAGCTCGCCTTCTAAGCTCCGCTGATACCGAGCGTTTTCAATAAACTGGCTGGTGCCTAGCGCTTGCTCTTTTTCGAGCAATTCAAAACCGACGGACTGGTTTTGCCCAATGCCTACCTCGGCCAATTTAAGCCGAGCGGTATGAATGTTTTCAGTGGTGACCAATAAAGCACCGGTCGAGGGCTCAATTTTATAGGGAATTTGGTTTTGCTCTAAAATCGATACAACCTCGGCCGAGTCGAGCCGATCAAGGCTGCCGTAAAGCGGCCGATACTCTTCACCCTGGCTCCACAGCACAATATAAAAACCAATAGCAACGGAAGCCGCCAACCCTAACATCAGGCCAATTTGGCGCAGTAGAGTTAAACCACCAAAGCCTTCAATCAGGTCGCTGCCCTTGGTGGATTTTCCCGAGGGTTCAGCATCCATTGTCGCGGTATCTGTCTGTGCCATAAGCTTATTACCCAGTCCTTATTGTTAAATGGGCATGTTCATAACGTCGCGGTAGGCTTCTACCAATTTATTGCGCACCTGCACGGCCGCCTCAAACGAGACACTGGCTTTTTGCGAGGCGATCATCACATCGGTAATGTCCACGTTGGCGTCTCCGCGCTGGTAAGACTCCGCCATGGTGCCGGCCTCACTTTGCAGGTTGTTTACTTTGTTCACCGCGTCGCTCATTACCTCAGAAAAGCCCGGTACTTTTTGCGTCGACTGAACCTCACCCGGCTTGGCCGGACGATTGATATCGTTAAGCGCCTCTGGCTTCTGAAAGGCGTTGGTTTGCGCTTTAAGCGCTCGCATCTCGGTCAGCAGATTACTGATATCGACCCGGTTACTCATGGTCATACTCGCTATTTAAGTGGGCGAACAGGCGACAGGATTTTGGCGTTTTGCGTTTTTTTGCCGCGTTTATATCGATTAGTGCACAAAGTGGGCCAAAAAAACACCCGTCATAAACAAGCTGTAAACCTAAGTGCCCAAAATAAAAAATGGCCGCGCGGGTCACCCCGGCGGCCAACGGTCAAGGTAGCACTCGCCATTAAATATCGAGCGCAAAACCCTCATCTTTAAAGCGGGCAAGCTTATACCGCAGCGTGCGCGCGCTAATACCCAATCGTTCGGCGGTGTTTTTACGGCTGCCGCGCTCAGCTCGAAGCGCATCGGCGATAATCTCAAACTCATGGCGACGTAAATCACTGCCGAGCTCGGCCGGCGCTTGGCTCAAGCCTGCGGCATCATTTATCTTTTGCGGCTCGGCAAAATCCATTGCGCTAGGTACCCGAGCCTCAGGTTGCGCTGTAGGCACGCTAGGGTTATCGAGCAAGCTAGGCTTGTCACTATAATGGGCGGTGGTGTGCAACCCTAAATCAGTGGCATTGATGCTAGTGCCGGCCTGTAAAATAAGGGCGCGCTGCATAATATTGTCCAGCTCACGCACGTTGCCCGGCCAGCGGTAAGCCAGCAAGGCTTGTTTTGCAGAAGCATCCAGCACCACCCGGCCACGCTTTTGTTTGCGCGCGTGGCGCTCTAACAGTTTAACCGCCAGCGGTACGATATCTTCCACCCGATCGCGCAGCGGCGCCCACTCTAAAGGCAAGACACTTAAACGAAAGTACAAATCCTCACGGAAGCGGCCCGCCACTACCTCGGCGCGCATATCGCGGTTTGAGGTGGCAATCACCCGCACATCCAGCGAAATGGTTTTGCGCCCGCCGACGCGCTCGACCTCGCGCTCTTGTAACACTCGCAGCAGTTTCGCCTGTAACCCAACATCCATTTCTGAGAGTTCATCCAACAGTAACGTCCCGCCGTTAGCTTGTTCAAACTTACCCGGTGCACTGGTATGCGCGCCGGTATAGGCGCCTTTTTCGTGGCCGAACAATGTGGCCTCTAGCATATTCTCTGGGATGGCTGCGCAATTGATGGCGACAAAAGGCTTATCGGCGCGGGGTGAATGGTCGTGTACATAGCGCGCCAACACCTCTTTACCAGTGCCAGACTCGCCAATAATTAATACGGTGGACTCTGACTGAGCAACGCGCTGTGCCAACTGCAATAGCTGCTTGCTGCCCGGCGCCTCAGCCACCGGCTGATCTTTAACACTGACCACACCGCCGACATGGCGGGCGACAGACTCCAGCAAAGCATCCGGCTCAAAGGGTTTAACCAAATAATCCACCGCCCCTTCTTTGATCGCCGAGACTGAATCGGCAATGCTGGCGTAGGCAGTGATTAATAATACCGGGATATGTGGATGGTCGGACTTCACTTGTTTTAACAGATCATAACCGCTCATTACCCCCATATTCACATCCGAGACAATCATGCCCACCTCGGCTCCGGCCTTTAAATGGGCAATGGCGGACTCGGCACTATCGGCCTCGACAACCGGATAATCGGCCAACACCAATGTGTCGACGAGCGCTTCACGCAGGTTGGGGTCGTCCTCCACCACCATGACAGCGGGAGCGGTGGCCTGAGTGAGGTGCGTAGCTGTGTTTGACATAGTAAGTCTCCGGCAGACTTTAAACAGAAGTGGGGGAACCCGGCGCCATCGCCGGCAACAGGACCAGCGCTTGAGCGCCCTCGCCTTTATTCGAGCGCAAATTAAACCGGCCTCCGTGGGCCCGCGCGACCGCCTGCACCACCGCCAAACCGAGCCCGGTCCCCTGCGCCTTAGTGGTAACAAATAGCTCGCCCAAACTGGGCAGCAAATCTGGATCAATGCCGGGGCCATCGTCGCAGATCTCAATGGCCAGCCAATGCTCGCCCGCCAATTGTTGCGGGCTTATGGTGATACTGATATGAGCCTCGCGGCCAGCTGCTTGAATACCGTTATTGACCAAGTTAAGCAGCGCACTCACCAGCGCATCGCGATTGCACGACAGCGAATAATCGTCGCCTGTTACGCTCCAGTTAACGGTGCTATTTGAGGTTAATACCGGCACCTCCATCGCCTCGGCCAGATCGCTTTGCAAACTTGCCACGCTTAAGCAATCGCTGATGGGCAACTCACCCTTAACAAACAGCAGCATGTCTTGCACCTGCCGCTCCATATGATTGAGCCGGTTGGAGACTTTCTCGGCAAATTGACGGCGCTGCTCAAGCGGCAACTGCTCTTTACGTAAGTGCCCGCAGTACAACATAGCGGCCGACAGCGGCGTACGGATCTGATGCGCTAACGCAGAGACCATTTGCCCCAGTGCCGATAAGCGCTCATGCTTGCTTAGCTCACTCTGCAAGCGACGGGTTTCGGTCTGATCGGTCAGTAAGATTATTTGCCCATCACTGCCCTGATTGCGCGTCGCGATACTGATACGCCGGCCGTCGCGCAATGAGATTTCGTGCCCGTCGTCTTGCCGTGGCGCAAACGAACGAGCAATGATATCGCGCCACAACTCGCCCTCAAGGGGTTCGCCCAGCAGCTCGGTGGCGGCCGGGTTACAATCGCGTACCCGGCCTTTACTATCCAGTACAACAACGCCGCCAGGCAGGACATTGAGTAAGCTTTCAAGCCGATTGGCAATACGCTCTTTTTCGGCCAGCTCATCAAGCCGCTGCTGGGTGACTTCGATTAGCTCATCGTTTAAGTCGGCCACGCGCTGCTCAAGCGCGCGATATGAGGTGGTGAGTTGATCAGACATCTGCGAGAACAGCTCAAACGCATCCGCCAGAGCCGCCGCTTTGTCCGGTGCGGTGGCGATATTTTGATCGATCCGTTCAATGTTCAAGACGTCAGCTTTGACCGTCATAGCAGTACCTTTTGGCTCGGCTCGCAATCATCGTGCAAGCAATCGGCGCAATGCAAACCCATCGCTATTGCTGTGTTACAGGGGGTAACTGCAAGCACAGTGCCAACAGAAATTATCTATAAATATCAACAACTTAAAATATCACAAAAAAGTGGGAGTCAATTCTTTGGCAGAGAAAGCGATAATATGACGAGCGGACGTATTAGGTAGGAAGGTGACAACAAGACGCGTTGCAGCGGCCGGAATCCGCCGGCCGCTGCAGGGGCTAACGCTGTAAATCGTATTTGCGCATCTTTTCGACCAGCGTCGTGCGCCGAATAGACAGTTTATCAGCGGCGCGCGCGACAACGCCGCCGCAATCGTTCAGTGCCTGCTGAATCAGATCACGCTCTAAGTTAGTCAAATACTCTCGCAAATCAATGCCCTGCTCTGGCAGCAGGGCCGTGTCGTGTAAACTCACAACGGCGGCACCGGGGGCAGATTCTTCCTCGAGGGTAAAGGATTCGTCCTCAACATCTACATGACGGTACTTGGGAGGTAGATCTTGAACCCCAACCACGCCATAAGGGTGCATAATCGCCATGCGCTCGACTAGGTTAGCGAGCTCGCGAATATTGCCCGACCAGGTGTGATTGCACAGCGATAAAATAGCCGCCGAGTTAAACCGTATCGAGCCGCGCTTTTCGCTCTCCATGCGCGAGACCAATTCGTTAATCAACAGAGGGATATCCTCGGAGCGATCTTTTAGCGATGGCAGCTCAATGGGAAAGACATTGAGCCGGTAATACAAGTCCTCGCGAAAGCTTCCCTCGTCAATCATGGACTCTAGGTTGCGGTGAGTCGCCGCAATAATACGAACATTGGTCGGCACAGTGCGGTTACTGCCCACGCGCTCATAGCACTTCTCTTGCAATACCCGCAGGATTTTTACCTGCATGTTAAGCGGCATATCACCGATTTCATCTAAAAACAGGGTGCCGCCTTCAGCCAACTCAAAGCGCCCAGCGCGGGCCGAGATTGCTCCGGTAAAGGCGCCTTTCTCATGGCCAAACAGCTCACTTTCTAGCAACTCGGCGGGAATCGCGCCGCAATTGACCGGTACGAAGGGCTTTTCTCGACGCGCCGAGTGGTAGTGCAGGTTGCGCGCGACCACCTCTTTACCCGTACCCGACTCACCGGTAATGAGTACCGACACTTCTTTATCGGCCACCTGAGTCATCATATCGCGAACGGATTGTACCTCGCGACTGGTGCCTACTAAGGAGCGAAACAGATGCACCGGGCGGCGCTGAGCGCGCTGCTTATTAGAGTGTTGCGCGTCGCCAAACAAACGAGCGCGATGCAGAATATTGATTAGCGGCGTATAACTGACGGGGGTAGAAATCGCGCCTACGACTTTAATCCGAAGCTTGGCGGCATAGTTATCCAGCGCTTGTAACCGCGACTGCCCCACCAGGGCCACAGCTGTTTCGTCGTTCCACTGCTCTAGGCGATCCAGCAGCTGCTCCCCCCACAGGCGGCACTGCTCGCCAACCACGACCAACATAAAAGATTTGGCCTGATCCCCGTCCGCTAGGGTCGCCTCTAGCTCATCCGAGGTGGTAATACAGGTGTCTTCTTCGAGAAAACCAAAAATCGTCGCCAATTCTTGGCGACTTGAGTCGTTATCATCGACAATTAAAATTTTATTGTTTCGGCACATACTCGACCTTAAAACGGTCGTTCTGACGGTCACTCGGGAATAGGCCCAAGCCCTCAGAACGAAAAGCGGTATTTATATAGATAGCGGGTTTACTGGGATTAGTCAAACAATTGACGCGGCTATTTACAATAGCATATAAAACAAGACCTTACAGCTGCAATTTTGCGCTATAGAGATGGCAATCAAAAAAGCCTATAAGCCAACATTTGGTCGGCTTATAGGCTTTAAAATAATACTGCGTGTGGACGTTTCGCCGTCAACAAACCCGTGCTGGGCGCGTTTGACACTCGGTTAATAAATCGGCGTACATCTGTTTCAAATCGAGCATGGCCTGAAGCAGCGCACCGGGCTGCTGGCGGTTGATCTCAATAAGCCTATCGAGCACCAGGGTACAGGTATCATCCAGCTGCCGCACGCGGCGATAATCGCCGGCACCTAAAGCCGCACGCATATCCGCCTGTAGCTGCTGCAACTGAGCAACGCCGCCCTCTCCTGCCAGGCTTGGCGCGCTGGTGGCGACCAACCTCAAGAGTAGGCTCCGGCGGGCTGTGCACTTGAGTGATCAGAGATTTGGTCCCAGCTGGACTTAATATCACCCAACAACTGCGCGCATTCATCCAGCTTGCCGACATCGTTACCCCGGTTCGCTTGAATCAAGGTGCGAATCACATAATCGTACAGCTCATCAAGATTGGCGGTTAATTCACCACCTTCGGTATCGCTCAAGCTGCCCTGCAACCCCTGTACGATATTGACCGCTTTAGTGATCCGCTCAGACTTTTGCACAAAACTGCCACGCGCCAGCGCACCCTTGGCCTGGGCAATACGCTCCAGCGCGCCTTCAAATAACATTTGGATCAACCGGTGCGACGAGGCGTCCATCACACTCGATTGCACATTAACTTGCTGGTATTGCTTGGCGGCGCTGTAGGCATTCATAAAGTCACTCTCAATTAGCGGCGAAGTACAATTTTAAAGTTTACAGAGACATCTCACCCAATAACCGTAACGGCCGATATTCCAATAACTTTAAGCTTTTAACAGATTTTTTTGTGGCACACTTCGTGCTATTTTGAGGGCTAATAAAGCATAGTGTTCAATAGCGGCAGGCAATTGCCGCCCAAAATCTGGCAGCAACAAGGAACTTGGGTCCATGAGTGACATTTCTGAGACATTGCGGCAAGCGCAAGCACAACAAAACGCCTTAAAGGCCAACATCCAGTTCGAAAAAAACCTGGCGTTTTTCCAGCAAGTGCTGCCGGATATCTACGATCAATACCGTCACTACCAACCAGCAATCGTCAGGCCTATGGTTGATGATGACGGTCACTTCAATTTAGTTGACATCAAAACCAATCAAGCCCTATACCCTTACAACCCCGAACAATATTTGCGTGAAGCCGTCGATTACTACCTAAATGCTCCTAAGCATTATGTACTTGATTTTAGCGCCAAACACGGGGCCAACACCGATCAGGATATTCACTTCAAGAATCATAATGCCGCCATTGAAGAATTAAAAGAAGTGAGTCCGAAAGAACGAAAAGCCGGCACCGATGAGCCCATTCAATTTATGAAAATATTGGGGATCGGCAGTGGTTATCATATACCCGAGCTTATCGAACGCTTAAACATTCAAAACTTGTGCATCGTTGAACCTTCCACCGACTGCTTTTACTCATCGCTGTATTGTATCGACTGGCAAACGATTGCCGAGCAATTCGACCAAGACAACAAAACCATCAATCTAATTCTCGGGAAGTCGACTACCGAATACCTTACTTTGGTAAACCATTATATTCGCCAAATAGGCGACCACAATGCCATCAAAGGCTATGTCTTCGAACACTTAATCAGTAATGAAATGAAGGCTTCCCTGAAGACATTCAAACAGCAGCTACCAGCCACTTTGAGCATGACAGGTTATTTTGATGACGAGCAAGTCAGTATAGCTCACACCATTGCTAACCTTAAAAAAAGGATGCCAATTTTAACCAAGAAAAACAAAGCGACAGAAATTACCGCCAAAACCCCCGTATTTATTATCGCAAACGGCCCATCACTGGATAAGGCCCAAGGCCTGTTAACCGCTCAACAGAACAACGCGTTGATCGTCTCCTGTGGTACCGCGCTTGGCTCTCTCCAAAAAATGGGCATCAAACCTGACATACACATTGAAATGGAACGTACACGGCCCGTTTACGAGTGGATAACCGCCTCCACGTCACAAGAGTTCCGCAATGACATCGCTTTAATCGCTCTAAACACGGTGCACCCCGATGTATTTGACCTTTTCCCCAAAAGATCAATGGCGATGAAGTCAAACGATTTAGGGACGCACTACGTCAGCCGGTTCGCTGGCCAGAAGAAACCTTTTATCAGCCTACGCTCTTGCAACCCGACTGTTGCCAATGCGGCGATCGCGCTAATGGCTAACATGGGGTTCAAAAAACTTTACTTTTTTGGGCTAGACTTGGGCTTTTCGGCCTCGGGGCAACACCACTCCTCTCACAGTAAACACTATGACATCAAAAAAGAGCACGTTGCCAGCTTAAACCTATATCAGCGTGACGCTAAAAACACGACAACTTTACCAGGCAACCGCGGCGACGAAATTATCAGTAACAACATATACGCTGCAGCCAGAGAGATGGTGAGTGATGTTATCCGGCATACACCCGGGCTCGAGTGTCACAATGCCAGTGATGGCGTACTGATTGACGGGGCTAAGCCCATTGAAATCGATGATATTGCTATCGCATCTAGTCCAATCGCGAACAAAATGTCGATGGTGGACGCACTGATTCGGCCTCATTTTGACCCAAATGTTTTTAAAAGAGCGCCATCTCAACAAGCGGTAACGAGTGATTTTAAAGCGGCGACTGAGACCATCAGCCAGATAATAAAGCTTTTTTCAGAACAACCTGAGAGCATTGCGGACTGTCATCAACTTCTGACGAGACAACACACCATGCTTGGGGATCTTAAAGGAGCCGATAAAAATGCTCACACTTACTGGCTACTGCGTGGGAGCTCCGCACAGTTCTCCCACCTATTAGCCAAATCACTCTATTGCGGCGAAAACCCTGACGAGGCCGTCTCTAACTTCAAACAAACAAAGGCGCACTACCTAAATTACCTCAACGAAGCTCGTGAGCGTATAGGGTATCAACTATTGAGAAAAGACTCCCGCTCTCGTAACATCAGCGACAAGGTCAAATAGCGTGAGTGTTCTTAAGCGTCTATTGAGGTAAAGAGAACTGTTGCCGCAAAAAGCGCTCAAAAGGCTCAACCATAGAGCGCGCGGCCTTTAAAACTTGCGTGTAATCAGTCAAGACTTGCTCTGGTGAGTGTTTAATGAGATCAATCTCGCACTGAAGCTTTGTCATAAAGTCGCTCGCTTGCGCGGACACTGGTTGTCGCTTCAGGCCCATCTCACGATATAAAGCCGCTATTTTAGGGTAACTTGCCAACCCAATAGTCGGCACACCCATTACCATCGGCGTAATATTGGCGTGAAAGCGCATACTAATAGAGAGCTGACACTGTTTGTAAAGTCCAAACGTAACCTTACAACCATCCCAGCCCTGCCACATAGGCGCGACAATCACGCGAGATCTAACAAGAAAATCATCCATAACCTGCAAAAGACTATTAATAGCCTCTAAATCACTGGGTATATGCGGTATAAGCACGATCTTTACTTGTGGATTAGCACCTAAATTGGACTCAAGGACACACGCTAGATTCTGTAAAAATCTCAGCCACTCACCATTGGAATCCCCTGAAAAACGCAGTGGCTTCATGTCCCCTGCAATATTGACGGCCCAATAGATGCTCCCGTCAGGCAGCCAAGTACTCGCCTCACACTGGAAAAAAGATGCACCATCGGGAACGATATGCGGCTGAACCGAATGATTAGGAAATGCCGCGTGATAATTATCTTTTGAGCCATCATTGCGAAACGACAAAAACACATTGGGCATACCGCCACAAGCGTGTACAAAGCGATCAAAGCGTCCCAGCGTGTTATCGCTAAAACCTTTATGGGTATCAAACCCAACACCGTAAAAGGCAACCGGCACTGTAATTTTTGTTAATTGCTCGAGTGGTAGGTCGATTGTTGTCCCAGTAGCCGAGGCTTCTATCCAAGGTTCAAAAAAGTTACCACCACCAATTACAACCAAATCAGCTTCATTGGCACAACGAACAAACTCGTCATCAAAGCGCCACTGATCAGGCGCGTTATAGTTTTGATAGCAGCGACGAATCTCCCAGTTATGGTAGTTCACGCCAGAGTCAAGGGTGCGCTCTATGACCCGCCGAAGCCCCTGATGATTGGCGTTATCGCCAATATTACCAATAAAGCTACCCACATGAAGAACCTGCATTTACAAATCCATATCAATAAAGGTTTTTTGTTTTTCCGTACGCCAAAAATCAGCTTGCTGCAAGATACCTAAAAACTTTTTATCACTACCGCCTTCACCAAAATGCTGTTCGGGTTCAACCTTTAACTGCCGCACACGCTCCACACCGGTCAGAATATCTCGTTTATCGTTACCCACGTTAATCACACTGCGAAGCGATGCCCGACTGGCTTGTCGAGTCCCCACATTGACCGCCGGCACACCAAAATATGGCGCTTCCATCAAGGCCGAGCTAGAGTTTCCCAGCATGTAATCGGCGCCTCGGAGCAATGACAAAAAATAATCGAACCTCATCGAGGGGTAAACACGAAACCGCTCGGAGTGCGCTTCAAGCTCACGATAACGCTCGATAATTTTGCCACTTCCGGCATCGTTATTGGGGTAGATCACAACAAAGTTATCGCCGCACTTTTGGGCCGCCTGCAAGAGCTGATCGATCTGGCGTTCTACCTGATCCGCTTCGGTTGTCACTGGGTGATAAAGCAAAATAGCATAGCGTTTAAACGGAATATTATAGCGCTCAGCTACCGCTTCTTGTGTAGGTAATTTATCGCTAAAAATCGCATCTACATCCGGCGATCCAATAACATAGATACTGTTTTTATTTTCTCCAAGTTGCATCAAACGATTTTGAGCGCGCTCATTACATACAAAGTGAAGATGTGATAGCTTGCTTACGGAATGACGCAAAATCTCATCAACTGTGCCGGAAACCTCTCCGCCCTCGACATGGGCGACTAAGATGTTATTTAAACAACCAACCGAGGCCCCCGCTAGAGTCTCGACCCGATCTCCGTGCACCACCAGCATGTCCGGCTGAATTTCTTTAACATAGTCAGACAGGCCAATAATTGTTTTCCCCAACACCGCATCCATGGTGTCGGTGTAGTTTTGATTGATAAACTTATAAATATTTCGGTAGCCGCGATGCTCTATTTCCCGTGAAGTAAGCCCATACCGGCTGAGCATATGCATGCCTGTTACAAACAAGTGAACGTCAAACTGCCCGCTCTCACACAGTGCATCAACCAACGAGCGCATTTTGCCAAAATCAGCCCGAGTACCGGTTAAAAAGAGTATTTTACGTTTCACGCACTTTCCTCTAGAACATCGGAGAATTGTAAGAGTGCTCCGTCCGCAATATCCCGAGTAGCGCGCTTTCCTAACAAGCTATCATAATGCTCAGCAAGTATGCCGCCAACACCGGGGCGTTTAACCCAAAGGTTATCTTCGGTCAGAAGCTCACCTTTTTTAACCGCTTTAATTGTCACCACAGAGGCATACGCAAAATCGATGGTTGCCTGCTCCTCTTGCAATGGCGTTTTGGTGCCGCCACGCATTTGTTTCATCAAAGCAGCGCCTTCTTTTAGCTCCTTGAGAGCCGGACCGTCCATCGAACATATAATGTCGGGACCGTCACGCCCCATAGAATCCGTAAAATGGCGTTCGAGCAGTTCAGCACCTAATGCGACAGCCCCTAGACACGCAAGGTTGGATGTAGTGTGGTCGGACAAGCCAACAATCGCTTCCGGAAACGCTTTCATCAGCTCGCTCATGGCGCCAAAACGCACGAGCTGCGCAGGAGTAGGATAAATATTAGTGCAGTGCATTAAAGCATAGGGAACATTATGTGCGCGCAGTATAGCGACAGCTTTTGTAATACCCTGAATATCATTCATGCCAGTGCTGAGAATGACAGGCTTGCCCTGCTGGGCAATATACTTAACTAAAGGGTAGTTATTGCATTCTCCCGAGCCAATTTTATAAGCGGGAACATTTAACATCTCAAGCCGATCAACCGCTGCACGGGAAAAAGGCGTACTGATAAAAACCGCACCTTTTTGCTCAGTATAATGTTTCAACTCTCGCTCGTCTTCAAACGACAGTGCGCACGAATCCATGATATCAAAAATATTGATATCGGCATTACCTGGTTTAATTAACTTTGCCGCGGGCGCCATTTCGTCTTCGACGACATGGGTTTGGTGTTTAATAACCTCAGCGCCATGAGCAACCGCACAATCTACCATGGCCTTAGCAATGTCTAGCGATCCGCTGTGATTAATGCCGATTTCCGCGATCACCAAAGGGGGTTCGTCTCCACCTACGCGCCGTCCCGCAACAATAAACTCTGGCTTGGTCATCACATCCTCGCTTTTATTAGCCGCTCCGCTTCTCGCAGATCTTCGATGGTATCAATATCAATACTATCGTGTTCAGCCATTATATAGGGTTTTAATCCACTTCTGGGGATACAGCCTTCTGCCCGATAGGCCGCCACCGAGAACAAATATAGGGCACCGTTGGGTAAATAAACATCAGGCAGGGCCTGCTCGCAACTATATGAGGCATCTTTATGGTAGATCGGTGTCAGCTCTTGGTCTAGCAGGCAATATGCTTTTAGGTATTTTTTACTGCCTTTAACCAGGCTAATCACACCATTATCTGATGAGGGGAGCGACTGATAATAATGGTAAGCTTGCACAATGTGGTGAGCTTGTCGCAGTGGTGAAGTCGGCTGCAACAAAACAATCAGTTGCTTATCAGAGAGATTCACGCGCGTAATAACATCGGCAATGACAGCGTCGGTGGTTGAGTCATCTTGCCCTAACGCACTGGGCCTTTCCAGTGGCTGACAATCCAGCTTTAGGGCTATGTCAGCCACCACCGGGTCATCTGTCGACACTAAAATTTGCGCAAAAAGATCGCTCTCTTTTGCGGCTTCTAGGGTATATTGGATCAGCGGTTTACCCAGCAACGGGTGGTAATTTTTACCCGGTAACCGTTTAGAGCCCGCTCTGGCCGGTACGATCGCGACGGGCTTATTAAGCGGCTCACATGTCATATATCAACTCTAACGCTAGAGGTAACCATTCGCTTTGTATCAGTAGCGATGTCGGCTATCTACCTATTTGGCGAGGTAAAGGGCAGCCGATCATTGAGCCCCTCAAGAAAGCTGCCGGTGCTGTTAAGGTCATTAACGATTAACTCCATCGCCAAAAACTGACTGCTTAGCCGGCTGCGGTAGGCCTCTGTGCGGCGCTCTAGATCCGAGCGGTCATCTTCTATGTCAACCAAGCTTTCATTGATATTATCTTCACGCCGGTCAATCAATCCATTATTGACCATAAAGCCATTAATGAGACTGCTTAAGCCCCCCGAAAACCCCCGTGAAAAGCCTACCGTAGCACTGGTAGCGCCCGGTTTTATCAGTAGCGATAAGCCGTCAGCACTACTGCCAATTTTAGGCAGCAAGACGTTACCATAGCCAAACGCTGGCTCGCCATCAACGGTGCCGGCAACATTCTGCCCCGCCGTACCAGCGGCCACGGCTAAACCAAGCTCGGCAGTATCGCCGCCTATCGCGGTGATCTCTAGGGTACTGCTGCTGCCGTAATTATCGGAGATAAAGTTAAACGCACCACTGCCGCTATCGTAGCTAACACTGACAGAGCTGCGATTACCAGAAACGGCCTCACTGACGTTAATTAACGATTCGATCTCAGTCGCCAGCTCTTCCGGGGTGTTATAAATAACGCCGTCAGGCAAGCTCACCGATGCCTGATTACCGTCTACCGCAATATCAAAGCTGTAATCTTTACCCGTGGTGTCCAACGGAAACCCCGCAACCACACTGCCCGCCTGTAAGCTGCCTTTGGTCGCCTGCTGGGTAATCTGTACATCGTAGCTGCCCGGGTTGGTTTGCTTGCTAAAGCCTGTCACCTCAATGCTGCCACTGTCTGAGCGTGTTTGCGGTGTAAACAATGACTTAACCAAGCCGTAATTATTTTCCATCACGGCATTGAAGTTGGTGTTAATACGGTCTGGGTCTTCGTTGATTTGCAAGGTGCCGTCGCTAATTTTGGTTTGGATGCCCAAATTAGCCAAACTGCCAAAGCCCCCCTCTAATCCGGGAACAGCCGCACCTATAAAGCCTTTTACTCGGTCCACCAAGTTATCGGCTAACGAATCGCTGGCTAAGCTACCATTTTTACCCGTCTCTTGGTTAACACCCGTTAGCTGTTTTGCCTGCTCCATAAAAACGTTGTAGGCGTCGACAAAGTCACGAATTGCCGTCTCGGCGGTGTTGCGATCTTCGTTGATCGTAATATTGACGGTTTCATCCACGGAGGCGTTGTATAAATCAATAGTGAGCCCGTCAATCACGTCATCGAAAGAGTTAGACGCGCGCGACACTTGCAAGCCATTCACGCGTACCAGCGCATCTTGACCCTCTTGATTTTGCGTGAGGGCCTGATTAGTGGCGTTAAAGTTAAAGTTGGCCAGTCCCGGCGCACCGGCATCCTCGCTGGCGGTAATTTCGACCTCATTAGTGGCGCCCGACGGACCCGTGATCAACAGCCGGTAGGAGTTACCATCAGCCACAATACTGGCCTGCGCACCGATGTCGGCCTTGTTAATGGCATCGCGCAACCCCTCGAGACTATTATTAGATTCATCAATCTCGATTGTGGCGCCGACCGCCTCGCTGTTGACAGTAAAATCATCGAGTGCACTATTCCAATCACCCAGACGCAGCGTCAGTGTGCCGGTGCCGACTTCGGCGCTTTTTGAGGCATAGGTTTGACTGCTAAGTGATTGTGCACGGGCGATCTGGTCGACCTGAACTTGATAACTGCCCGCTTGGGCGCTGGAGTCGAGCTCACTTAGGGCGAATAGAGAGGTATCGGGCACCGAGACGGATTTAGCATCAAAGATATCCGGGCTTGCCAAGTTGGCCACCACCGACTCTAAGTCAGCCAAGGCACTGCGTAAAATTCCATAATCGGATAATTGTGTTTGCAGCTTCTCTTCACGGGAGTCTAAGCGATTAGCTTGCGGAGCATGACTGATCTCGACCAGATCCGTTACCAGCTTTTGGGTATCGATCCCGGAACCGCCCCCCAGCTGACTGATAATGTTGTTGTCGACCATAACCTTACTCCACGCGTGTGTGCCTAATATCTGTATCGGCTGTTACTGAGTAAACTTTAGCCTGCTTTAGCACCCAAAACAAAAAAAGGGCACCCTAAGGCGCCCCAATCGTTAATCTGCTTACTTGTCGACGATTAAGCCTGCGCTTGTAGCAATGGCACTGGCTCATCAGCATTCAATTTTTGCGCCAAGCTGACAAAAACCTCGTCGGGTATCTGCCTAATCACTTCCTGTGTCTTGCTATCAAGCACTTTAACAATGGTCTCGCCCAGCTCTTCATTGTAGCTAAACTGCAGATCGCGCTGCGTGGACTGAACATACTCGTTCATCTTAGCAACGGCCTGGCGAACATTGTCGCGAAACTCAGGTTTAGTGGCAGTGCGTTCAGCGGTGTTTTCTACCGAAACACTATTGGGTTGTTCATCCGCTAGCGGTGGCAACTTATTGCCGCTCACCTGCCCCCCCTGACGGTTTACCGATGAAGCAGCCCCAGACTTGGCAGACGTATAGACCTCTGATCCTGTAGCGTTTACTTCATTCATGGTACTGTCCTCACTCAAAAACCCCGCCGATTAACTCGGCGGGGTAAGCCCTGACGATTACTGCAGCAGTGACAGAACTTGCTGAGGACGGGCATTTGCCTGTGCCAGCATGGCCTGAGCCGCCTGTTGCAATACCTGAGATTGGCTCAGCTTGGCAGTTTCAGCCGCAAAGTCTGCATCTTCAATCCGCGAACGTGCCGCCGAGGTTTTCTCGCTGACGTTGCTCAGGTTGGCAACGGTAAAGTCCAAACGGTTGTTGATCGCACCCAGGTCCGCTCGGGTGGCACTCATTTGGCCAATCGCCTCATCCAGGATACCGATGGCTTTTTGCGCGCCGGCGGCGGTCGAAATGTCGATGCTCGCTACCGAACCCGCACCTTCCGACGCGTTACGCTCTTGCAAGCCAGTCACAGCTAGTACATCGGCTGCGGTGGATGAGTCGCCATACTCAACGGAGACCTCATCGCCACTGGCAGACGCTAGCGCGATCTCATCGCCGCCCGAGCCAATAAAGGCTACCACACCGGTTTCGGCCGACTTCTCGTTAATCACACTAATGGCTTCAGCCAAGGTTGCGGCCGCATCTGAGCCACCGGCGATCACGCCGATCTCAACGCCGTTAATGATTAAATCACCCTCAGAAAGATCAGTACCCGTAGTCGCAGTAACAGAAGCACCTTCGATATTGCCATTGTCGTCCTGCAAGTCGATACCCAGATTGGCACTGTTCGCTGCAGCTAACGAGGCCGCGCCTTCAGCTTGGATCTTTACGCCAGCGTTATCAGAGCTAGTATCATTAAATACCAGTGAGAAGTTAGCTGTGTTAGTGGTCGAGAAGCCAGAAGCCACATCGTTAGTGGTGCTATCGGTTACCGTAATGTCCTCAGCGCCCTGAGCATTAAGTACCAGCTTACCTTTATCATCAAGGCTCGCTTCGACACTAGTCTCGTCGTTGATCTTGGCAACCAACTCATCCATGTTTTTGGTGTCACTAATCACGTAAGATTGAGAGTTACCATCGCCGTCAGTAACGGCAATCGTCAAGGTGTCAGTGCCCGCCCGCAGCACACCAGAACCGGTGTTGTCGGCCTTGATCTCAGTCTGCGCGGAAACTTGTGCGCCCTTACCTTCAAGGTCAGCGTTCATGATCTTAAGCGCTTCATTCAGGGTAGAAGCAGCAGTAAGTGAGCTGATCACAGTATCGTTAATTTTGAAGGTATCGGTGCCATCAAGCAACTGTAGATCAGCCAGGCCATTGGCCGCCGCCTCACTAACGATATCACCTGAAGAGCCACCCAATGAGCTTGTGCTGAAAGAGCCCACAGTGATTTCAATGGTTTGGTTCTGCTCAGAGCCCACTTGCAATTTAGCGCCTTTAAGGCTGCCATCAAGCAGTTTTTGGCCGTTAAAGGTAGTTTCTTCGGCGATGCGGCCCAGCTCTTCTTTAAGCTGTTGCGCCTCTGCATCTAGTCGACCGCGGTCAGCATCAGAGTAGATGCCGTTAGCAGACTGTACCGACAGTTCGCGCATACGCTGGAGGATGTTAGTACCCTCTTGCAGCGCGCCTTCAGCGGTTTGAATCATAGACACGCCGTCGTTGGCGTTACGTACAGCTTGGTCCAAGCCGCGAATTTGTGAGGTCATGCGGTTAGCAATCGCCAAGCCCGCTGCGTCGTCTTTAGCGGAGTTAATGCGTTGACCGGAAGACAGGCGCTCGGTGGCCTGATCGAGTGATTGCCCAGATTGCATCAGCTGGCGCTGAGTGTTCAGGGAGGCAACGTTGGTATTAATTACTAGAGCCATGAGTAATCTCCTAAGTTTTTTACCTGTTCACAGTCTTGCCAGCTGTGATCAGCCGATGATGAAGTCGCGTATTTGCAGCACTTCTGTGTAGGTTATCGTCAGGAGGTTTGATTGCTTTAGGTTTTTTTTACAAAAAGATCAAGAGAGCAATTAATTATTATATTTTTCAATAACTTGCAGAACATTCATGTCAAGTTTTAATACCGTACAAGTGCTATATCAGATGTGTATCAGGCGCTAAAACCAGGCGGATTTTGCGTGTATTCAGCGCTAGAGGCTGCATACGAAGAGATTAGCAGGAGAACGACCTCGACACCGGAATGACATAACAGACAATAGGAGCATCCAAGAGTCGCTAGGATTTTTTATAGGCGTTAAGCGCTTGCCGTGCCTTGCGATCTTTTGCCAGCTCTTGCGCTATCGCCTTTTTACTAACCTCTGCCGTCTGCAGTAGTTTGTCATTTAGCGCGCGTAGCTCGTTTAGCCTGGCGGCGATGAGCTCACCCTGTTCTTCAGATAGCGGCAGCTGTCGCGTGACTTCAGCGTCGATACGCTGCAGAACCGTGTCTCGTTGACGAAACTGCCGCTCAAAATCTTGCCAGCTCTCGGCTTGCGCCAAGACCAACAACTCTTCAGACGCTTTTATTGCCAAAGATAACTGCCGCTCAAGCGCTGTACTGGAGAGTTCTGGGGGGGCTGGAGTGTCGCTCATATTTGGGGCTCTGGCTATTGGGGCTTTTTACGTCAACCTTTTAGCCTGTGATTACAAGTAGTTAAATAAAGTTAACTGACTAACCTTAGAAAAGCTTTGCTGCGCTGCGCTTAACACCAATTCTTGCATTTTTAAGCGAGTGGTCGCCTCGGCATAATCTAAGTCACGTAAGGACCTTAACACTTCTTCAGTATCAAGGGCCGTATCGGCGTTTAGGTTGCGAGTCGAATCGAGAGTGTTTAGGCGGGCGCCAACATCGCTTTGGACCTCGCCAATACGGGTTACCGCATTGTCTAATGTACCGAGTGTTTTAGCAATCACATCGCCCAGCTCGGCCTTACTCTCACTGTTGCTCTTAACCGCAAGCATAGCATCGCGAAAGTCAGTGAGTGTTTGCATGATACTGGATTTTTCGTTTTTGACTGTCAGCGTAAGCTCATCGCCATCATCAACACCAAAGCGCATTCCCGCCGCCTCTATCACATAGGTAGACGCAGCCAAAGGCGACGGTGGCGGCGGTGGTGGGCCTTGCGTAAAGGGCACCGGGTTGCCATCACTGTCTTCTATCGTTACTACCCCAGCACCCGACACCGTCACCGCCAAGGGGCCATGATCGAGCTGATCTAACGCGTCTTGATCCACAATTGCGGGAGCCGGTCGCGAACCAAGGTTACCCGCCTCTGTGCTGTAGGCACTAACGGTATTGCGCGAGGTGTTGATCCCTTCAAAAACCCTGCGTCCAGGGTCTGTTGCTTGCACGGTGACACTTTCAGACACCTGCAGTGAAATAGAACCATCATCACCTTGATAGACGACACTACCGCCCTGCTCTGTGTAGGCAGCATCACCACTTTGATAACCGGCAAAAATATACTGTCCCGACGAGTCCTTAGTGTTTTGCAGGTTAAGCAGCTCCTTCATGCGACTGTCCACTTCAGAGGCCATAATTTTAAACTCTGAAGGCGTTAGGGTCGCCGTGTTTGCCGCGCTAACCGCCAGCTCTTGCATACTTTGCACCAGCGACGTGACGCTATTAAGCGCCACCTCTTCAAGCGATAACTTGCTTTCGGCCACGTCGATATTTTTGTTGTACTGCGTAAGCTTACTCAGCTGCTCACCCAACTGCAGAATTTGCGTGGCGGCTACTGGGTCATCCGCTGGCGTCAACACCCGCTGACCGGCAGCCATCTGAGCACTGGTTTTGTTAATCGCCGCCTGCGCATCACGCATACCAATATTGGCGATACTGTAAATCTGTGATGTCGATACTCGCATAGCCTGTATACCTCGTTATCGCCTACAAACGCCGACTAAAAGGCATTTAAAAGCGTGTCAAACACTTGCCGGGCAATAGAGATCACCTGTGAGTTGGCGTTGTATGCCTGCTCAAACTTAATCAAATTGGCCGCTTCTTCATCAAGATTGACCCCTGATATACTGTCCCGCAATGATTGCGTCTGCTCGAGTACACTGCGCGCCGCATCGGTGTTCATACGCGCCAAATTGGACTTGGCCCCTACCTGCTCAACAAGCTTATTGTAGGCGCCATTGATGCTTAACCCACCCTCTACTGTTTCGGCAGCCACCAACGCCGCCATTTTTAAGCCGGTACGATTGTCGCTTGTCGCATCAGAATTAAAACTAACAGTAAAGGTATCGCCCGTCGCAGGATTTCCTTGAATATTGATTTCGTAGGTTCGGTCACCGGGCAATGCGGCGTACTCGGGGTAGATCGGATCGCCTGGACTATAGGGATAAGTGACACCAGGGTCTAGCTCCGCGCCGAGCTCATCCAAGAAGCGGTATTCAGAGGGCGAGATAAACTCTACCACCACAGGTGTAGTGGGCCCCGGCCCAACCGCAGTACTCGTAACATCCGGGTCGCGCAAAACATTACCCGCGCTAATAACACCGGAGCCCGCATTGTTGGGGTTAGCCTCAGTGCGCACCGGCGCGGCGAGCGCTAAACCGCGCGGGTCATCCATAATAGCCTGTATATCACGTGCAGCCGTCGTGGTGGGATTAATGCGATACGACTCACCGTTGCTGATGGCACTGGTTACCTCGAGCGAAATACCATCAAAATCGATTGTCGCAGGCGAGGCCGGGACCGCAACCCCAGACGCCACCAACTCACCATCAGATTCGCGTACCACCGCGTAGTCACCACCGGGATCGGCGACACGCAGTGTATAATCGCTGGCAGTTAACAAACTGGTATCGGTAATTTCCGCAGTGAAGTTACCACCACTAGCCCCAAGCGGAGTCACTCGCCCCGCCATAGCGCTAGCGCTATTGATCGGATTAAACAGCGGCTCACCATAGTCACCGTCAAGGTTAAGCCCCTCGCCTTGCAGGCGATTCATTTCCCCCGCTAACACGAGTGCCACACGGCCCAGCTCATTCTTAGCCGGCGCCAACACGTCGTCACTAAAGCTAAGCAAACCACCCAGCTTGCCACCACTGATCTGTTCGGTAATATCTGTTTCGCCCCCGGTGCTGGAAAACAAAATCCTGCCGTTTCCATCTGAGCTCAGCTGGGTTGCATCTTGCCCCACCACCAAAGGCTGACCATTGCCAATGTAAACATTAAGTTGACCACTGTCTTGCTTAACCACGTTTACGGCCACTAATTGTGACAACTGATTAAGCGCCGAGTCTCGTTTGTCCAATAAATCATTGGGCTCGCCACCACTAGCCCCTTGTTTCTCGATAATTGCTTTATTTAGCTCGGCAATCGAATTGGCGAGCGAGCTCACTTGGCCGGTGAGTGTCGAGATTTCACCATCAATGGCGTTTTCGATGGATGCAAAACGGTCATACAAACTATTAAAGCGAACCGCCAAGCCTTCGGCTTGATCAACTACTAACTGCCGCGACGGAGTTGCTGCGGGGTCATCGGCCGCACTTTGCAAGGCTGAGAAAAACAACTCCATTCCGCCAGACAAACCTGTACTGCTATTAGCCAACAAGCTGTCTATTTTACTCAAGTTTTGGTTGTAGGAATCTAGTTGATTAAAATTCGCAATGTCTAACCTCAGTTGCGTCGACACAAAATCATCGACAACCCTGGCAATCGACTCGGTAGTAACGCCGTTACCTAAATAACCTGCACTACCGGCGCTTTGCGCCGGTCGCGTGCCAAACGATACGTTTTGCCGGCTGTAACCATCGGTATTGGCGTTGGCGATATTATTACCAGCCGTACGCAAAGCATTTTGGCTTGCCTGCAGACCCGATATCGCATTAGAAAGTAGACCGGACATTACAAATTACCCACATGTTGTTGATAGGCGGCAAGTGCCGGGCTGCCAGAAAAGTTCTCGCGCTGCATAATCTGTTTTAACTTATTGGCATAATTGGGGTCGGTCGCGTACCCGGCATTTTGCAACTGCTCTACATAGGCGTTTGCGTCAGTCCCCTCGGCCAACGCTTTTTGATAGCGAGGCTTTTGCATCAAGGCGATGTAATCGGCAAAGCTCTCTTGCAATGAACCGTAACGACGAAATGCCGCATCGACGGTCTGCGCTTCGCCCTCTAGGTACTCTGTAGTGCTGACAGTCACCGCCTCGCCATCCCAGCTTTTGCCGGCTTTAATATTGAACAAATTAAAACTGCTGCCAGCTTCATCACGCACTAAATGTTTGCCCCACCCGGTTTCGAGGGCTGCTTGAGCCATCAGTGCCTCGGGCGCGACACCTAAGGTTTGCGCGGCCCATGTGGCGTAAGGTTTTATGGCATCGATAAAGCCCGCCGCATCTGCGGCCGCGGCATTCACAGACGTCACTGCTGGCTCAGAAAAAGGCTGAACGTCTACACGCTCACCCACTCGCTCACTGACCCGGCGCTGATCAAAATTCAGGGCCGCACCTTGTAGCGCGCCATCTAATCTTGCTTTGTCAGCGGCGTTTCTATCATTGGGTAAATACTGGCCGTAGCTTTTTAATAACTGCTGATACAAAGTATCGGCCAAGCCCATTCCCTTACCTTTGGTCAACTCCAACGACCACTGTTGATCGAGCATATCGCTATAAAACTGGGTGTCGGAGCTGTTCATATAACTGTCTTCCGAAAACGATTCGGACGCCGCCCGCATACTTTTAAGCATTTGTTGCACAAACAAGGATTCAAACTGGCGTGCCATTTGGCGCAGGGCCTCAGGGTCTTTATCACGCCCCATTTTCTTCACAGCCTCAAGCCCTTGACTGTTTAAATAGCTGTCTTGGGCAATGCTGGCGCTCGCTTTTGTATCAAATTCGTTCATTAGATCACCAATAGCTCAGCGTTAAGGGCGCCAGATTGCTTAAGCGCCTCTAAGATTGCCATCAAGTCGGCGGGCGATGCACCGACGTTATTTACCGAGCGAACGATATCCTCCAAGGTCGAACCTGGGGCAAATTTAAACATCGGATTGGTTTCTTCTTCGACATCAATAGCGCTATTGGGAGTAATGGCAGTTTGCCCCTGTGCAAAAGCGCCAGGTTGGCTGACGTCGTAATCTTCAGATATAGAAACGGTCAAGCTGCCGTGGGTAATGGCAACCGGAGAGACCCGAACATGCTGGCCCACAACGATGGTACCTGTGCGCGAGTTAATCACCACACGGGCGGCCTCTTCACCTGGCTTGACCTCAATATTTTCTAACAGCGCCATAAAATCAACACGGTGCGCAGGATCTTGCGGCGCTTTCACCGCGACTGAAACAGCATCGATAGCGGCAGCCACGTCAGGGCCTAACATTTCATTGATCGCCGTCGCCAGACGATTTGCGGTGGTAAAATCGGCACGGTTTAAGTTAAAAACAATCGGCTGATTACCGGTAAAGTTATTAGGCACACTGCGCTCTACGGTGGCGCCATTGGGAATCCGACCTACGCTCGGCACATTAACGGTAATATTGGAGCCATCGCCCGCCTCAACGCCAAACCCACCCACTACTAAGCTGCCTTGGGCCACTGCGTACGTATTACCATCAATACCTTTAAGCTTTGACATCAACAAAGTACCACCACGCAAACTTTTGGCATTACTCACCGACGAGACCGTGATGTCGATGGCTTGACCGGGCTTGGCAAAGGCGGGAAGGTCGGCGTGAATCATAACCGCGGCGACGTTTTTCATTTGCATCCGCGTACCCTCAGGTACGTTGATACCAAACTGTTTTAGCATGTTGCTAAAAGACTGCGTGGTAAAGGGGCTTTGGGTGGTTTGGTCGCCCGTGCCATCCAGCCCCACCACCAAACCGTAGCCAATAAGCTGGTTAGACCGAACACCGGCCACTGAGGCTATGTCTTTGACTCGCTCGGCACTTGCGCCAGCACTTAATAAAAGTGCCGTAAAAAAACTGCTTAACAGTAAGCCTAATAACGTTTTCATACCGCCCCCTTAGAACGGCCAATAGGCGCTGTTAAAAAAGCGCGACATCCAACCCATCGACTGCGAGTTGGCAAGTTCACCAGTACCACTGTAAGAAATTTGCGCATTGGCAAGTTTGGTAGACGACACTGTGTTCTGACGTGAAATATCATCGGGCCGTAAAATTCCGCTAATACGAATAAACTCATCGCCGCGATTCAGTGTCATCCATTTTTCACCGCGCACAATCAAGTTGCCGTTAGGCAATACATCGGCAACTGTCACCGCAATAGAACCGCTTAGACTGTTGCTTTGGTCGGCACCGGCATCGCCATTAAAATCGCGCTCTTGACTGATACTGGTGTCAAATGGAACCCCGTTTAAGGTCGGCGTCATTCCCAAAATAGTACCCGCCGGCAAGCTGGTCGAGCTGTCTTTGCTGACGTTAACGCCCGAGCTTTTGCTCGATACCGTACGCTCGGTAAGCATGATGGTAATAATATCGCCGACGTTGCGCGCTTTGGAGTCGGTAAACAAGCTCATGCTGCGCTCGTGATACAAAGAGCCATTGGTTTGTACCGGCTCTTGATAGGCGGCCGACACCACTGGCGCATAATGCGGATCACCCGGTTGTGGCGGCGCGTAAGAGGCACAGCCCGTTAACCACAGCAGCACCAGCCCCCCTATGCTCACGTATTTTATATTACCCATCATGACCTTCACCTGTTGCAGCACCCGTTATAAGGTTTGCGTTATGTATTGCAGCATTTGATCAGCGGTGGAAACAACTTTGGAGTTAAGCTCGTAGGCCCGTTGCGTACTGATCATATCGACCATCTCTTGCACGATTTCGACGTTTGAACTCTCCAACATGCCTTGCTCTAGGCTGCCCATGCCGTTTTCAGACGGCGCACCAATCAGTGGATTACCACTGGCCACCGACTCTAAAAACAAATTGCCGCCCACCGCCTGAAGGCCCGCCGGATTCACAAAGTCGGCTAGGAGAATATCGCCCAGCTGTTGCGGGTCGACTTCGCCATCCACATAGGCGTTAACGACACCGTCTTTACTAATAGTGATATTGCTGGCGTTCTCGGGGACATTGATGGCAGGCTCTAGCAGGTGGCCGTCGGCATTAACTAACTGCCCTTCACCGTTGATTTGCAACTGACCGTTGCGGGTATAAGCAACCGAGCCATCGGGGCGTAAAATCTGTAAAAACCCTCGGCCGTTAATGGCAACATCGAGCGCTTGGTCGGTGACTTCAAGGTTACCCTCGGTAAACTGTTTTTGCGTGCCCACAACCCGCACACCGGTACCAAGCTGCAAGCCTGATGGCAGCTCTGTGTCTTGCGTCGATTGCGCACCCGGTTGGCGCTGAGTTTGATAGAGCAAATCTTCAAAAGTTACCCGATCGCGCTTAAAACCCACGGTGCCGACGTTAGCAAGGTTATTAGAAATTGTGGTCAGTTGTTTGTCCTGCGCCGTTAGGCCGGTCTTGCTGACGTAAAGTGCCGAGTGCATGGCGTTACCCTCTAGTCGTTAACGAACAGGTCAGGACATCTGTAACAGACGCGCTGAGCTTTCGGAGTTTTGTTCAAAGGTTTTCATTAGCTTGACTTGCATTTCATACTGACGCGACAAGCTTAGAATGTCGGTAAAAGCATCAACGGCGTTAACATTACTGCCCTCAAGCGCACCGGATGTCACACGCACATCAGCGTCTGCGACCAAGTCAACGCCATCGAGCTGACGAAACAAACCATCAGCGGATTTTTCCAGCGAACCGTAATCAGGTTTAACCAGCTTTAAGCGATCAATTTCAACCAATGTTTCTGGCCCTTCGCCCTGCCCTTGAACCGAGATAGTACCGTCTTCACCAATGCTAATCTGAGTGGCTGGCGGCAAGGCGATGGGCCCATTATTACCCATCACCGGCAAGCCCTCGGCGGTACGCAATATACCGTTAGCATCTAAGTTTAAATTGCCAGCGCGTGTGTAGGCCTCGGCACCGGTAGGCGACTGAACCGCCAAAAATCCATCACCATTAATGGCCACATCCAGTTCGCGCCCGGTTTGCTGAACCGGCCCCGGGGTAAAATCTGACGCGGGAGACTCTGTCATGGCGTAAGCACGCGTTGGCTGACCGTCACCGTAGTACACACCCATACTGCGGGCTACAGCGTAATCCGCACGAAAGCCAGTGGTATTAATGTTGGCCATATTGTTCGCGTGACTGGTCTGCGCGATCATGTTGTGCTTGGCACCGGTCATTGCGATATAGAGAGCTTTATCCACAACAGACTCCGTTGGTTTATTGGCAGTTGAACTTACTTACAGCAAGTATTGCAACCGCTGTGCCAACACCAACACCCGCGTCATACGGGGGCTAGCGCGCGACTGCCCGAGAAATTAAAAATCAGACACAAAAAAGCGGCAAACCGCTTCCGCCGTTTGCCGCCGCAAAAAGTGCCACTTGCGCTCGTAAGCGCAGGCCATTAACGCAAGTTAATAATCGTCTGTGTGGTTTGGTTAGCCGTCTCAATGGTTTTAGAGTTTGCCTGGAAATTGCGCTGGGCAATAATCAGGTTAACCAACTGTTCGGACAAGTCCACATTGGACTCTTCCAGGGCGCCGGCTTGGATATCGCCAAACGAAGCCGAGCCAGGTGAGCCGACAATCAACTCGCCACTGTCGGCCGTTTGTGCCCACAACGTTGAACCAACCGGCTTGAGCGCTTCAAGATTATTAAAACTTGCCAGCGCGACCTGCCCTATCGTCTGCGCCTCACCATTGGTAAAGCGCGCAAAAATAAGGCCCTGCTCGTCAATATCAATACCCGCTAGGCGGCCGGTGCTATAACCATCCTGAGTTAGCCCCTCGACTGAAAATCCGCTGCCAAATTGAGTGGAGTTCGCAAAATCTATGGCGAGACCGGCAACCGGTGTCGCGCCGTTACCCGGATCGTAATCAAGCGCAAACTCTGTGCCTGCGGCGACACCGTCGACTCTAGCCAAAGCACCCCCCGTATCAAATGCAAGGGCGACCGGCCCCGCAGGTGCGGTAGGATCTTGCCCATCAATTTTGACATGGACATTCCACGAATTAGTCACATCGTCGGTTTTTACAAAATACTGACTTAACGTGTGTGGGTTACCTAAACTATCGTAGATCGTCGCCGAAGTGGCGTGGTTGTATGTCGCAGGATCGGTTGCATCAAAATACGCTGCAGGGTCAGGCGGAACATTGGGGTCGAGAACGGTCTCACGGGCATCCAGGTTAAACGAGATATTCATCTCGGTAGAGGCGTTTGGCGCTTGGTTCTCTACGTTCACACGTAGGCTCTCCAAAATCCCGCCCACGTTACCTTCATCGTCGGCGATAAAGCCCTGCAAGTTTGAACCGGTGTTATTGACAATATAACCGTCTTTATCCAAGCCAAAGGTTCCGTCACGACCATAAAGCTTATCGCCGGCGTTATCGAGAATAAACATTCCCGCGCCATTGATCGCCAAATCGAGCTGGTTCTCCGTAAAGTTTAGGTTGCCTTGACTAAACTGTTGACGAATTTTTTGTAGATTGACACCCGAGCCCGGCGTATTAGAGCCGCTACCGAGCAGTGAGCTGGCATAGACATCACCGAACTCGGCGCGAGAGTTTTTAAAGCCGGTAGTGCTGGCATTGGCAATGTTGTTGCCGGTTACCTTTAAGTCAGTATTGGCGGCCCGAATGCCGCTCAGAGCAGTATTAAAAGGCATCGTTCGCTTCTCCTATTGATGCAAACCGGCAATCGGTGTGCAAATTCTTAATTAGTTAAACTGCTTGATGTCCGAGATATTAACCGCGCCGACACCGGCCAGGTTTAAAATGATGCCGCCGTCTTCAGCGAGCGTCACACTGTTTACATTGGCGCTAAGCGAGGTGGCTATGGATTCAGTTTTGCCATCAACCGTGGCATTGACCTCAAACGTATAATCACCGGGAGCGAACGGCTCTTCACCCGCCGACCAGTTGGTCAGCTCGCCGTCAACCTCCATATACTGGCCGTCAAAACGGAATACAGTCTCGCCGGCTTCGCGAGCCCCAAGGGGTATTTGCCCAACCAACGCACCGCTGGCGTCATAAATACTGACCTGGGTATTGGGGCTGGTTTGTGGCAAATTGACTGAACCGGAAATTATTCCGCCCTCGGCCAAGTAGGTGGTATCCGTGGGCACCGTCACCGAGCGCCCTACCAACGATGACGCTTGCAGCGCTTGGTTAGACATAAAGTTGCCGCTAAAGTCTTCAAAGCTGGTGTTTAACCGCTCCAAACCTTCAACGGAGCTGAACTGCGCCAGCTGGGCAATAAACTCGGTATTGTCTTGCGGACTCAACGGGTCCTGATTGTTCATTTGGGTGATCATCAACTCCAAAAACGCCGATTGGCCCAACTCGTTGCTTTTGGTTTCGGGCTCTTTTTTATTGATACTTAAATTGCTAAGTATATTGCCCGCTGAGCTGGTCTCATTTACCGTAGTCATGGCGTTATCCTTACTGTCCCAGAGTCAACACGCGTTGCGCCATCTGTTTGGCCGCGTTCATTACTTCAACGTTCACCTGAAACGAACGCGAGGCAGAGATCATATTGGTCATCTCCTCCACCACATTCACATTCGGGTAGTAGACATAACCTTCTTCATCGGCAAGAGGATGCGTGGGCTCAAAGCGCTGCTCGTAAGGCGCATCGCTCTCAACCACCCCAAGCACTTGCACGCCAGCGCTTGCCGCCTGGTCGTTGCCATCTATCGGGGTAGCACCAAACGCCATTGCATCGCGCGCCATGGCAGCAAATACGGGTTGGCGCGAGCGGTACACATCGCCAGCACTAGAGGCTGCCGATTGCGCATTCGCCAAGTTACTGGCCGTGGTGTTTAAGCGTAAGCTCTGGGCGTTCATGCCCGAGCCTGCTACGTCAAATATATTGCCAATCGCCATGAGATATCTCCACTGCCTACTTATTTTTACTGGCTGCACGTTAGCAGCTACTGACCCGCAATCGCGCTGGACAAACCTTTAAACTTTTTATTGAGCATCATAAAACTGGCCTGAAAATCCAGGGCATTCTTCATAAACGCCGCGTGCTCAACTTGATCTTCAACGGTATTACCGTCTACCGAGCTCTGATGCGGGATACGAAAACCAAGTTTGGTATCGCCACCGGCGAGCCCGCTACCGTCCAGATGACCCGACTGAGTCTTACTCAAACTCACGTTCAAATCATGGCCTGCGGGGCGGGTCTGACGATTCAGCTCGGCCTTAAAATCCATATCGCGAGCTTTAAACCCGGGGGTATCGGTGTTGGCCAAATTATTGGCTAGCACTTCTGCGCGACGCGCCCGAAGCTTTAATGCCGGCTCGTGGATTCCAAGTGCTTCTGAAAAAGAAATCGCCATTTTCATTTGCTCGCTGTGTTAATTAAATTGCGTTGCAAGCAATAAAGCACAGCCCGTGCCAAAAGCTAAAAATAACGATAAGCTATTGTTTTTTATGAAGTTTACAAGAGAGAGAGAAACCGAGGAGATACGCCAATGGCGGCATAAAAAACAAAGCGGCAATGGATTTCCGCCCTCTTTTGCCGCCCTTGACTGACATGTAGGTAAACAAGTTTGCTTAAGGAGCTCGACTTTAACACCGCCGCAGAACAGATTGAGTTTCAACAAGCAGCGAGAGGAATAGATATAGTTAACGGGAATGTGAGCTAACGTAAGCCCTTTAGATTACAAGGCACGATACAAAATACCCGGTTCACAGCGGACCATTTCAAACAGGTGCGCAGCACCGGCGACCCCCTCTGATGAACCCAGAAACACCACACCGCCAGGCTTGAGGCTCGCGTGAATCTTCTCAAGAATGCGCTTTTTCAGCGCCGCATCAAAGTAGATCAAAACGTTGCGGCAAAACACCACATCAAAACGCCCCAGCGCCGCGTAAGAGTCGAGCAAGTTAATCGCCCTAAACTCTATACACTCACGCAGCTTAGGCTTAACTTGCCAGCGGTTGCCATCGAGCGAATCAAAGTACATATCGCGTCGCTCTTGCGACAGGCCGCGCATCACCGAGAGTTTATCGTAAATACCTTGGCGAGCTTGCTCTAACACAATTGAGGATAAATCGGTTGCCACTACTTGCACTGGCCGCGATAGTGCCCCCATAGCGCGGCGGCGATACTCCTCAATCATCATGCTCAGCGAGTATGGCTCCTGCCCCGACGAGCACGCCGCCGACCAAATCCGCACGGGGCCAAACATTCGCTTAGCCGGCAGCATTAAATCGGGCAAAATCGTATTTTTTAAGTATTCAAACGGGTAACCATCCCGAAACCAGAAAGTTTCATTGGTGGTCATGACATCAATGACTTGATCGCGCAGGCGACGGTTTGCGTTACTTTTAAGCACTCCGACCAACTCCGTAAACGAATGCAAGCCGTGCTCTTCTAGTAGGCGCCGCACTCGATTGGTCACCAAGTACTGCTTATTCTCACCGAGAGAAATACCACAGGCATCCTGCAGAAACTGACGAAAGTGATCAAACTCTGCCTGCGCCAGCGTTCCGCCTTGTGCGGTACGTTCGTTTGTCATACCCGTCCTTATTTTGTGCTTTTTAGTAGCAACTGTTAGCAACAAAAACCTGCGAGCGGTAAAAGCCTGACGGTAGATAAAACATCAAACAATTGCGCTACCTTATTGATTTTACTCAGCATCACCAAGTAAATCTTCACCCGAAATCGATAGCACCCGGTCGTTAACCCGTTTTGCTAACTCATCGGGGTGAAACTTCGCCAAGAAGTCATCTGCCCCGACTTTTTTTACCATTGCGGCATTAAAAACACCGCTGAGCGAGGTATGTAAGACCACGTACATCTGGCTTAGCGAACTATTGGCACGCAGCTCGGCAGTAAAGGTGTAACCGTCCATCTCGGGCATTTCGATGTCTGAGATGATCATAATCAGCTCTTCAAGGGGGTTTAAGCCCTGCTCCTGCATACTTTGCAGGTACTCCATCGCCTCGCGGCCATCTTTTTTAAGGGTAGTACGGATCCCCATAGATTCGACTACACGCTGAATTTGTTTGCGGGCGATATTCGAGTCGTCCACAATCAACACATGCTTTTGTACCACCCGCTCGCTAATGCCGTCGGCCACAACACCGGCACTAATTTGCTCATTAACGGGGGCAACCTCAGCCAGAATTTTTTCTACGTCCACGATCTCGACTAATTTTTGCTCAACCTCTGTTACCGCCGTCAAATAGTGCGCCTTACCAGCCCCTGATGGTGGCGGATGAATATCGCTCCAGTTCATATTGACAATACGCTCAACCCCGCTGACCAAAAAGCCCTGCTGGGTGCGGTTGTACTCGGTGATAATAACGAAACACTCGGCGAGATTATCCAAGGGTTTGCGGCCAATGGCTTGATTCATATCGAGGATCGGGATGGTGCCACCGCGAATATGGGCCACACCGCGCACCACTGAGCTACGGCCCGGTATCTCGTTTAAGGGCGGGCACTGCAGCACCTCTTTGACCTTAAAAACGTTAATACCATACAGTTGCTGGCCACGCAGCCGAAACAGCAATAGCTCCAGCCGGTTTTGCCCGACCAATTGTGTTCTCTGATTGACACTGTCTAACACGCCGGCCATAGATGTTTCTCCAATCAAGCGCAAAACGAATCTAACGCAATATTATCAATAAGTTATGCCGAAAACTTACATTTTTATTTAACAGCGGTTACCGACAGGCCGGCATCAATCGCCGGCACGGTCCTTGCTCTATCTGCCTTATATCTATGTTAACGGCTGATTTTTGACGCACTTTAGCGCTCAGTCCAAATATAGCTTATTACAACACCTATATTGAGTGTATTTTTGGGACTTACTTTATACCGCCCTATGAACTGGATGCTTGCCATGATTCGACAGCGCTTAACCTCAAGGCTCCCCTGCGCAGTAGCGGTGATAGCAGCACTGGCAGCTGGCAGCCTAGAGGCGGCGCAACAGGACTTAGGCCAACTGAAAGCGGCGGCAAAACACTTTTTAGAGCAGCGCTACACGCAACAGCACACTGCGACCACTGACAGCGAGGTCAGCGTTGCCGATTTAGACCCTCGGCTGCGCCTCACAAGCTGCTCTGCGCCGTTAACATTTAGCGTGCGAGACATCGGTGATAACGGAGGTGCCATTAGCGTTAAGGCGCAGTGCGAGGGAGAGCAACCTTGGTCGCTCTACCTAAGCGCCCAGGTCGACGTTTACCGCGAAATACTCGTAGCCGCCGTCCCACTGGGGCGCGGCACATTGATCGACAGCTCGGTGATTACCCACCAGAGGCTCAACACCAGCACGTTGCGTCAGGGCTACCTAACCTCGGCCAATCAAGTATTGGGGCAACAACTGCGACGCTCCATTGACGCCGGCGAGCCACTGCGCGAAGGCGTACTGGAGCAGCCGCTGGCGGTCGAGCGCGGTGACATTGTCACCTTAGAGTCAACCAGCGGCACCATTCAGGTGGCCACGCAAGCCGAGGCACTCAGTAGCGGCCGTGTTGGCGAGCAAATCCGGGTGCGTAACACCAGCTCAGAACGCGTCGTTCGGGCTAACATCTTAGGTGAAGGACGTGTCGGTGCCAATTTTTAGACGCTTTGTGGCTCAACGTGAGCCAATTCACAAAAAAGTGACAGAAAACACTAAAGTTGTACGCTTGCCTGCCGAAAGCGGATATAGACGAGTTGCATGTGTCGCCTTGGCGAGCATGCACTCTGGTATTGGCAAACACCGGTAGCACACCGGAATCAGGCAACGTTGGGAACTCACTATGGTTATTGATACATCAAACACAGTAAAAACAAACGCCCCGAACAGCGGCCGCACCACCGGCGCTGCCGGTAACGCCCGCGCGGATAAAACCCCGGGGAATGTCGACAGCTCGGCTAACAACAGTGACGACAGTGTCGCACTAAGCCCCGAAGCGCAAAACATCGGTCGCTTACGCGAGGCAATCGACAACGCCTCAGGCGTTGACAGCGAGCGTGTCAGCGCTATTAAGCAGGCGATTTCTGAAGGGCGGTTTGAAATTAACCCCGAGCGCTTGGCCGAGGCGATGCTCGCACAGGATGAGCTACTGGGCTAACGCACGGAATAACTAGCGAGGGACGAGTCCATTTGCCTGAGCTCGTCCCCGCTACCATCTCACCTTATTTAGTGAGATGTCGGGCTCGCACCCGATTTTTGCCAATACACACTCATACAGAGGTTTATCATGTCGGCCAATCCCCAACTGGTACGTGAGATGCTCAACCGCGACTTGCACGCCGCCCAACGCCTGCAAGCGCTACTCTCCGAAGAACGCGAACTGCTTCAAACGCGCAACCACGAAGCACTCGCCGCCCTTATTAGCGAAAAAAACGAGCACCTTGCACTGCTTGAAGGTCACGCCAAAGAACGTGCCGCGCTCTTACAAGCCCTGCAGGTAGATGACAACGCCGTCAGCTGGCAAGAGTTTTTAGCGTCCGACGACGCCCTTCGCGAGCTGATCCCTCTTTGGCAGCAACTGCAAAGTGAAGTCAGCCAGTGCAACGAGCTAAACAACCTTAACGGCAAGCTGGTTGCCCGATCTCAGCAAACCCTCAAACGACTTCTCGATCTGGTGCGCGGCAAAACGCAAAGTGCCGGCCTGTACGACTCCAGCGGCAGCGCCACCAACAGCGCCTCAAGCAACACCCTCACTCGGGCTTAACAAAAAAACCATCTTTCCTTGGATTATCGCGGCAAAGTTTTTACAATGTCGCCTCGCTCGATTGGGGCGATCAAAGCCCTGGTAGCTCAGTTGGATAGAGCAGCCGCCTCCTAAGCGGCAGGTCGGACGTTCGAATCGTCTCCGGGGCACCATTTATTGCAGCGTAGCCATGAACTTAATTCTGTTATTTGCCGACGATTTCGACGCCCACGGCCACGCTATCCTGCGCGATTCACGCCGGTTAGACCATATCTGCAAAGTCCACCGCGCCAAGCTAGGTGACACTTTACGTGTCGGGCTGGTCGATGGCCTAATGGGCAGCGGCGAGATAATCGCCATGGACGGGCAGCTCATTACATTACAGGTCAGCTTGACTGAGCCCGTGCCACCGCCATCGAATATTCATTTGATTCTCGGTCTACCCCGCCCCCCGATGCTGAAGCGGACACTACAAACCATTGCCGCGCTCGGGGTAAAGCAGCTAACGCTTCTGCAGAGTGCACGGGTTGAAAAAAGCTATTGGCAATCGCCGCAATTGCAGCCACAAAAAATCCACGAGGAGCTACTGCTCGGACTAGAGCAAGGCTGCGACACTCAATTTCCGACAATTCATACGGCCAAACGCTTTCGCCCTTTTGTCGAGGATCAACTGCCCGAGCTGATACAGGATCACGATGCGTTGCTGGCACATCCTTATGTGACAACCCCCTGCCCTACATCAACCAATAAACCGACATTACTGGCCATTGGCCCCGAGGGTGGGTTTATCGATAACGAAATTGCCATGCTAAGCGAGGCGGGCTTTACCGGTGTTACGCTAGGGCGCCGCATTATGCGGGTAGAAACCGTTGTACCCTATTTACTGGGGCGCCTCGGTGGGTAGCGCGATCAGGCCATTAACGTTTTAAAAGTGCCTCAAACTGTATCTCGGGTACTGCCGGACTAAAATAAAACCCTTGGTAACTATGACAGTGGTAGGTATGCAAGATCTCCAGTTGCTCGGCGGTTTCTACGCCCTCAGCCACCACGTTTAAATCGAGCAGACGCGCCATGGTAATAATGGTTTCAACCAACACCCGGTCACTGCGGTCATGGCTTAAGTCGCGAATAAAGCTTTTATCGATTTTCAACGTCGACACCGGCAAGCGTTTAAGGTAACTGATTGAGGAGTAGCCAGTACCAAAATCGTCCAAGGAGAAACTCACCTGATGCGCGGCCAACGTCGACATAGTTTCAATCGCCTCGTCGACACGCTGAATGATAATGCCCTCGGTTACTTCAATATCCAGTGCCCCCGGCGGCACATCGTAACGCTGTAAAGCATCAATAACATCTTGTACAAAACTCGCCCCGCGAAACTGGCGAGGGCTAATATTAACGCTCATGGTCATACCCGGACGCCACAGTCCTTTGCTCGACCAAATCGCCAAGCTTTGACAGGCTTGCTCGATAACCCACTGCCCTACATCAAGAATTAAGCCGGATGTTTCCAACACCGGAATAAAGTCCATGGGCGAGATCTGACCTTTCTCGGGGTGCTGCCAGCGCAATAAGGCCTCGGCACCAACAACCTCGCCGGTTTCAATATCGAGTTTAGGTTGATAGTGCAACACAAACTGCTGCTGCTCTAGGGCGCGGTGTAGATCACCCTCCATCACCAGCTGCGCGCTGACCTTATCCGCCATATCTTCATTAAAAAACTCGATAGCGTCGCGGCCTTTTTCTTTGACGTGGTACATTGCGGTATCGGCGTAACGCAACAGCTCATGCACCACGTTATTTTTATCTGGATACACCACAACCCCGACACTGCAAGTAATGCGCAGCTCCATTTGCTCGTGCATTATAGGTTGCGACACCACCGCACGTATTTTTTCGCTGATCTCGCCCGCTTTAAGTCCTGCAATGTCCAGCTCTTGGTCGAGCACAGTTAACACCACAATAAACTCATCACCGCTTAAACGCGCCACTAAATCTTCCTCGCGCACGGCGGCTTTTAAGCGTTTAGCAACCTCTTGCAATACAGAGTCACCCACCGGGTGGCCGAGGGAGTCGTTAATATTTTTAAACTTATCAAGGTCAATAAACAACACAGCACCAAAGTAACCATGACGTACCGCCCGCCGCACTTCGTGCTCCAATCGCTCGACCAACTGCAGGCGATTGGGCAGGCTGGTTAAGGCATCGTGATGCGCCATGTACTGCATTTTCTCTTGGGCGTTTTTGCGCTCAGTGACGTCCACCGACAGCACCAGAGAAACAACCTCGTCGTAATAATCCAGCGGAATCATATGGGTTTGCAAAAACAGCTGGCTGCCATCAGCACCGACAAAACTTTCTTCCACAACATCAAGCTCTTCACGCCGGTCGATGACCCGCGCATCGTTATTAAGCACTTGCTCGATATTATCCACCGAGTGCTTTAATAGATTTCGCACGTGAATGGTACACATTTGTTCGGGGGTATAGCCCAACGCATTGGCCAGCGCTTGGTTGGCAAAACGGTAGTAACCTTGCTTGTTACGGGCACCAATTAAGACCGGCAAACTATCGACGATTTGGCGCAAATGCTCTTCACTTTTACGCAGCGCAAGCTCCACCGCGCGGCGCTTAGCCAGCGACAACTCGACCACATCTAACAACTGATTAGTATTGCTAATAACGCTGGCCAGTTCGTCTTGACGCTTATCGGGCAGCGGCGTCAAGCGTCTTACCCCCGGCTGATCGGGGTCAATTTCATTGATCTCGTGGGATAGGCGCGCCAGCGGTTTGGTTAACTTTACGTAGAATGCGATAAACAGCAAAACCACCAAGACCAGGTTACGCAGTACACCGGCCACAAGGTTCAGCTCTGAGCGGCTGTAAAAGCTCGCCAGCGCCTGGCGTTTATCTACCCGAAAAGAGATTTTGCCGGTGGATTGCTGCGCGTAACCAGGAACTGCCAGCTGTGCGGTATAAGTAAGAACGTCATCATCGACGATTTTAACCAGCCAGCCGGCACTGTGAACAATAGGCGGCCGGCTCGCCTCGGCCAGCGCATTGCCCCGCTCATCGAGAATGGCCACTTCATGGATAAAATCGTAACTCAGCAGACCGTTAACCACCTCAGTGGCTAAGTCGTCATCAAGGGTGTGTACGGCCCGGGCGGCGGGGGGTGTGGCGACCTGAATAACCCGATCAACAAGCCTCTCAAACTCTCGCGACTGAGCGCGATAATCCACATAAACCTGTACCAAGTTCATAGAAAAACTCAGTACAAAAACGAGAATAATCCCAATTTTAGCAAGCTGAAATGAGATTCCTTCGTAGAAGGTTGGTCCTTTATTATGCATTCGTCGCTGATTCCCCAATGGGGGCTATCGCCATCCAGTTAACGTCAATACAGCCTACTTTGTGTGACCGCTTACTGCCTCAGTCACAACAAGCCTTACCATTGCATCTCTTTACAGGGCTTTTGCAGCGCCGCCGCTACGGCATTATGGGTAATGCTGCCCTTGTGCACATTAACGCCGCGAGCCAAATAGGGGTTATTTTTTAGCGCTCCCAGCCCATCAGACGCCAACGCCTGCACAAAGGGCAGTGTCGCATGAGACAGTGCTAATGTCGATGTTCGCGCCACTGCGCTGGGAATATTGGCGACACAGTAATGCAGAGTATCACCTACGCGATAGGTTGGGTGCTCGTGCGTGGTCGGACGCGAGGTCGCAAAGCACCCGCCCTGATCAATCGCAACATCCACCACCACACTGCCCGAACGCATGGTTAAGATATCCTCACGCTGCAACAAGCGCGGCGCGCTAGCCCCCGGGATCAGTACCGCGCCTACCAACAGGTCTGCTTCGCGCACCAGCTCGATAAGCGCCGCATGGGTGGCAAACACGCAATTAACAGCACCGCGAAACAAGTCATCGAGCTGCCGCAGCCGCGCCAACGAAGCATCCAAAATCGTAACGCGGGCGCCCAGCCCCACTGCCATACGCGCTGCGTTATAGCCAACCACGCCACCGCCGACGATCACCACAGTCGCGGGGGCCACGCCAGGCACACCACCGAGCAACACGCCGCGGCCGCCGCGGATAGATTCCAGGTGAAAACTGCCCGCCTGTATTGCCAGCCGCCCCGCCACCTCGGACATAGGCGCCAACAAAGGTAAGTCACCTTTAGCCGAGCTGACAGTTTCATAGCCAATCGCGGTCACGCCGGAGGCCAGCAGGTGGTCGGCCAGATCGGGTACGGCGGCTAAATGCAAAAACGTAAACAGGATCTGCCCCGGGCGCAGTTGCTCGCACTCTGAGACTTGGGGCTCTTTGACTTTAACCAGCAACTCGGCTGATGCAAAAACCGCCTCGGCAGAATCACTCAGCTGCGCCCCCGAGTGCTCGTAGTCGGCGTCGCTAAACCCGCTCCCGACACCGCTCCCGGCTTGTACCGTCACCTCGTGCCCCGCGCGGGTTAACTCCAGCACAGCACTGGGGGTTAGCGCGACACGCAATTCATTGTGTTTGATTTCGGTGGGCACGCCGATTCTCATACCTGCTCTCCTTGGTTACCTCGGATATAAAATAGGGCGACAATGTCAGTATAGAGCAGTGCGCCTATCCGTCAGTCAAACGAGGCCACAAATAAAACAACGGGCGAGATTTAGCTCAAACCTCAATGGCTTGAATTGTATTGGTCGACTTGTCTGCTACCGCGCCAGGTGTCAACGCCATAAAATCAAACAGGTTGCGATCAGCTAGCTGTGAGGGAGCCACATTGCAAATAGCCGAAAATATCGTTTCCAACCGCCCTGGGTGAGACTGCTCCCAGGTGTTGAGCATCTCTTTTATCACTTGGCGCTGCAGGTTTTCTTGCGAGCCACATAAATTGCAGGGAATAATGGGAAAGCCCCGCTGCTCGGCAAACGCAGCCAGATCTTTTTCTTTGCAGTAAGCCATAGGACGAATCAGCACATTACGGCCATTATCAGCCAGCAACTTGGGAGGCATCGCCTTCAGCTTGCCGCCGTAAAACATATTGAGAAACAAGGTTTCGATAATATCGTCGCGATGATGGCCCAGGGCAATTTTGGTCGCGCCTATCTCATCGGCAAAGCTGTACAAGGTGCCGCGCCGCAAGCGAGAACATAGCCCACAGGTGGTTTTTCCCTCGGGCACTAACTCTTTCACAATACTGTAGGTGTCTTTCTCGACCACGTGATATTCGACCCCCAGCGCCTCCAAGTACTCTGGCAGCACATGCTCGGGGAACCCTGGCTGTTTTTGATCCATATTGACCGCCACGATCTCAAACCTGATCGGTGCGGTTTTTTGTAGCCCCAGCAAGACATCGAGCATACCGTAGGAGTCTTTACCGCCCGACAAGCACACCATCACTTTATCGCCTTCGGTAATCATTTCGAAATCGGCAATCGCGGTACCCACTTGTCGGCGCAAGCGTTTTTGCAGTTTATTAAACTCCAATTTCTGTTTGCGCGCCGCCGTTAGCGTTTGCTCATCTGCCGCCTTAGCAGCGGAATCCGCTGTGGGCGTGTTGGGGTAAATGGATACCGAATCACTCATGCTGAAACCTGCCAGTTATTACTACGATGAATCAACCTTAGAGCTCACTCTGGCCCTGAGGCAGCCGCATTAGTCACACGCTTGCGGGGGCGCTATTGTACGGATATTAAGCACAAGTGCGAAGTCTTTTGCCGCAAGGCGGCAGTGCTTTGCCGATTTTGCGCTAGACGGTTCCTTATAAAGGCCAATACTTAGCGTAACGTCGCGGCTTTAAAGGCGCCACAGGTGCCCCAGCGCAATGGCACAGGGATTGCTATCAGCTAGTCATAAGCAAGCAACTTTTTGCAGTCTTTAGCACTAGGACGATACCGTGAAGAACACTTTATGGCGCCAGTTTATCAGCCCACTCAAAGCACTTGTGCGCCAATCAGCACACAGGTTTGAATTAACTCCAGAGACCGCAGTGCAATCGCCCTGCCACGCCAGCGAAATTTGCCTTGAGACCCTCAATAACTGGCTGCAAACCCGCCGCGTATTAAGTGTTGAAAACGGCTTTTGGCAGGGCCAAAGTCTGATGCTCGCCATAGACGCAAAGCGCGATCTAATATGGATTGACGAGATTTTCCCCGCACAAAATACCCTGAACGAAGGGCAGCCTCTGCAAGTCAGCTTACGCCAAGGCTTTGAGCGTTGTTATTTTACCTCGACCGTTGTCGCCATTGTGGACAAACCTCAAGGGCGCATGATCGCCCTGCAACTCCCGTCAGAAATACACCGGGCCCCGCGTCGCACTCATAGACGCTTTACCTTGCCCGGCCCACGCTTTACTGCCAAGGTTCGCGCCCCCGGTTTGCATGCCGAAAGCTGTCAGGTCATCAACATCAGTGCCGGGGGAATGCGTATCTCCCTTAATGGCAACCTACTTAAACACTACCGCGCCGGCGTCTCCCTACCCTTTTGCCGCTTTGTGTTAGGACCTGATATTTTTATTACCTGCCGCGCGACCATCAAGGCCGCCATGTTAGACAAAACAGCGGGACGTAAAACTCAAGTTAGTCTCGCCTTTGCCGATATTCCTCTGACACAACGTCAACAAATCGATGCGTACCTACACCGGCTCGAAGCGCTTCGCGGTGAGCGGCAGGTTGCCGTAAGCGCTTAGCGCTAATGGCAGGTAGACGCATTTCAATGGATCGCGTTTCGGAGCTTATGAATGCGCAACAATGGTCACATCACGGGTAAAGAAGTTCCCGTTCAGCCGGGTGAAGAAATCGTCTCCTCTACCGACACCCAAGGCAAAATTGAATACTGCAACGACACATTTAGCCGTATTGCCGGTTACGAGCAAGACGAACTGATCGGTCAACACCACAACATTTTGCGCCACCCGGATATGCCCGCTGAAACCTTTGCCCTGCTTTGGCAAGCGCTTAAGGGGCGCAAACCCTGGATGGGTATCATCAAAAACCGCTGTAAAAACGGTGATCACTATTGGGTGAGCGCGTATGTTACCCCGGTTGGTAAACGTGGCAACGTGAGCGGTTATGAGTCTGTGCGGGTCCAAGCTGACCGCAAAACCATTGGCCGCGCCGAACGTGCGTACAAGCGTTTAAGCGCCGGAAAACCTGCCTGCCCCCTGTTAAAAGCACTTATGCAACGCAATCAAACCGGGCTGCTGGTTACCTTTGCGCTATTGCTATTAACCACGATTTATCACTTGGCGACAGGGCAAAATCTAACCGGTTATACCGCAGGGGGAGTTGTGTCGGTCATTGCCGGGGCAGTCGCCCAGTGGGGCCATACAATGACACTAAGCGCGGCACTTGCGCGGGCCCGCGCCACCCATTGCGACCAGATAGCCGCGTATATTTACACCGGCCGGGCTGATAGCGCGGGCGAGATAGAGCTGGCTCAACTGGCGATTGCAGCGCGCTTACGTACCGCTCTCGGGCGTTTTCAGGAATCCGCTTCCGAGCTAAAAAACCAAGCGTTAACTGCCCAACAACAGACGCAAGTGACCTTTGCACGCATGGCCGAACAACAAGCGCAAACCGCCAATGTTGCCCATGCCATGAGCCAAATGTCGCAGGCGGTGCAAGAGGTGGCCCAAGGCGCCAGTGAAACCTCCAAAACCACCGGCGACGCCATCAAGGAAGTAGCGCGCGGCAACGAGGTTATCACCCACGCCAATACCGCGATCAACGAGCTATCCAGCACGGTCACCGCCCTTAACAAGGTATTAGAGCGATTAACCGAAGGCAGTGGCAAAATCGCCAGCGTTGCCGATGTTATCCGGGCCGTGGCCGAGCAGACCAACCTACTGGCATTAAATGCGGCGATCGAGGCCGCTCGGGCAGGCGAGCAAGGCCGAGGCTTTGCGGTAGTCGCCGACGAGGTTAGAACCCTCGCTCAGCGCACCCAGCGCTCGACCGAGGATATTCAGGCCATTATTGGTGAACTCTCAGAGAGCACTCAGTTAGCCGGCGACAACATGGAGCAATGCCAACACTTGGTTGATCGCAGTGTCAGTGAAATGGTTAATGTCAGCGATGCGCTAACGGCTATCACTAACGCGGTCAGCGCCATTGACCTGCTATCCCATCAGATTGCCGCCGCAGCCGAAGAACAATCTGCCACTGCAACGGATATTGACAACAATACCCGCGCTATTACCCAAATTGCCGACGACACCAGGACCGATATCGATGCGGCAAGTCGGGCAAACAACGATATGGCCGAACGCGCCTCCGACCAGTTTGATCTCGTGCATCGCTTTGGCTAGCACTTGCCAAAAGCGGCCAAAACCCGTAGTTTTGGCCGCTTTTAAGACGCTGACCAAGGGGCACACACAATGGCGCTTAGCAACGATGACATTCTGGCCGGTGACCTTGCGCACGTCTGGCACCCCTACTCTTCTTTCTTAACCCCCTCCCCAACTTATGCGGTGCGAAGTGCCAAAGGTGTCACCATCACCCTAGCCGATGGCCGCGAGCTGATCGATGGCATGTCGTCTTGGTGGAGCGTACTCCACGGCTACAACCACCCACGCATGAACGCCGCGCTCGCCGCTCAAGCCGAACAAGTCAGCCATGTTATGTTTGGCGGTTTAACCCACGAGCCAGCGGTCACTCTGTGCCAAAAGTTAGTTGAGCTAACACCCGCCGGGCTTAACAAAGTCTTCTTATCTGATTCGGGCTCTGTGAGTGTAGAAGTTGCGATGAAAATGGCGCTGCAATACTGGCACTCGCAAGGGCGCCCAGAGAAACATCAGTTTTTAGCGTTAAAAAAGGGCTATCACGGTGACACCTTTGGCGCGATGAGTGTGTGCGACCCAGTGACGGGAATGCACCATTTGTTTCGCGACAATTTAATGCAACAGCGTTTTGCCGAGCCGCCCAACAGCAACTTTTACGGTGAGTTTGACGAGGCTGACCTCGAAAGCCTAAAGGAGCAATTGCACCACCATAAGCAACTGGCGGCGGTTATCTTAGAGCCGATCGTACAGGGCACCGGCGGCATGCGCTTTTACTCGCCGGTGTATTTACAAAAAGTGCGCGAGCTGTGCGACCAGTACAATGTACTGCTGATTGCCGATGAAATAGCCACCGGTTTTGGCCGCACCGGCAAACTGTTTGCGTGCGAACACGCCGGTATTAGCCCCGATATTATGTGCTTGGGTAAGACGCTCACCGGTGGCTATATGACGTTAGCAGCTACTTTATGTAACGACAAAATCAGCGATGGAATTTGCCGTGGCGAAGCCGGTGTATTTATGCACGGACCAACCTTTATGGGCAACCCACTCGCCTGCGCCATGGCTAATACCAGTATCGATTTACTGCTCGAAAACAATTGGCAAGCACAAGTCAGCGCTTTGGCAGCCCGCTTAAGTGAAGGGCTGGAACCTTGCCGTGAACTCGCGGCGGTCGCGGATGTACGAGTGCTGGGCGGCATTGGTGTGGTTGAGTTACACCAGGCGCAAACGCTGGATGAGTTACAGCCAGCGTTTGTCGCCGAGGGCATTTGGGTGCGCCCGTTTGGCAAGCTTGTGTATGTGATGCCACCCTATGTAATGTCGGCCAACGAATTGGCGACCCTGACGCAGGGGATTTATAACGTGGTCTCGCGTTTATCTTAATTAGCCTGTGAGGCACAAAACAACCGATGCCGTTACCCGCATCGGTTGTCAGCCGGGGCTAAATCATCGCTTTTAAACCCACCGCCGAACGCAGCTTGGCAATCAAAGGCTGGCTGTACTCGCGCGCCCGTGTTGCACCTTGCTGTAAAATGTCTTCGATATCAGCCGGCCGCGCCATTAAATCTTCATAGGCCTCACGCGCATCGCCTAGCTGATTATTTACCAGCTCAAACAATTCCCGTTTTGCCTCGCCCCAGGCAATGCCCTCGGCAAACTTAGCGCGCATCGCTTGAGTTTGCTCGTCAGTGGCAAACGCCTCCCAGATTTGAAATACCGTAGAGGTATCCGGATCTTTCGGCTCACCGGGTTCCAGCAAGTTCGTTTTAATTTTATTGATATGCTTTTTAAGCTTTTTCTCGGGCAAAAACAACGGAATGGTATTGTTGTAGCTTTTGCTCATTTTGCGACCGTCTAGCCCCTGCAGCACAGCCACTTTGTCGTCCACCTGCGCTTGTGGCAATACAAAGTGCTCACCATAGTGGTGGTTAAAACGCCCGGCAATATCGCGCGCCATCTCGACGTGCTGAATTTGGTCTTTGCCGACCGGTACTGTGTTGGCGTTAAACATTAAAATATCCGCCGCCATCAAAACCGGATAACCGTACAGCCCCATGGTTACGCCGTAGTCAGGATCTTCGCCAGCGTCCTCGTTGGCGGCTACTGCCGCTTTGTAGGCATGGGCGCGATTCATTAAACCTTTGGCCGCCATGCAGCTAAGCAACCAGCACAGCTCCGGAATCTCGGGGATGTCAGATTGACGATAAAACACCGCTTTTTCGGTATCCAGCCCCAAAGCCAGCCAAGTGGCCGCAATCTCACGGCGCGACTGTTCAATACGCGCCGCGTCATCACACTTAATCAGTGCGTGGTAATCGGCCAAAAAATAAAACGATTGCAACTCAGGGTTTTGGCTCGCGGCAATGGCCGGGCGAATGGCGCCGACATAATTACCCAAATGGGGCGTTCCGGTGGTGGTAATGCCGGTTAATACACGTTGTTTGCTCATGGAGTACTCTTTAAAGGTCAAATCACTTAGCGGCGCTTAAGGGCGCCTATGATACAGGTTCGCTCAAAGCCTGTGTAGCGCGCTAAGCTGCTGTAACAATTGTTGGTAAGCCTGGCCACCACGGGACCACTGTAACGCTGATAAATCCGGCCCCGGAGTCGGGTTTGCGGGGGCCAGCCGCGCTGCGATCGCCGCCGCAAACGCCTGAGCATCAGCCTCCAGCGCACCAGTTACCGGGTAGCAAGCACTCGCGCCAAACCACTCTGGGTAAGCCTGGCGACCGGGCACTACTGGCGTCGCGCCCGCAGCGACGGCCTCAAGCACTGACAACCCCTGAAAGTCGTGATCGGCGCTGGATAAAACTATGTCACTCGTCTGCAGTAGCGGACGGTATTCTGAGCTGGGCAAATAGCCCCACTGCCCCAACCCACCGGCGTCCGACAATCGCTGTTTTATCGCGCTAAATTCGGCGGGCACTTGACGAAAGGATTGCCCCACAACGTGCAAGGTGAACGGCAAGGCCCCGTTATACTCGATACACAGAAGCTCTAACGCGCGCAACAAGAGCGCCGGGTTTTTATCGTACTCCCAACGGTGGTTCCAAATAAGCTGCGGACGTCTGTTTGGGGCACGACTCGTTCCGCTAGGCGGAAAGCACGCATCATCCAGTAAAACAGGAATAACACTCGCACGAGCTTGCAGTTGCGAGACAATACCGGGCGGCACCAAATCCGGCAGCTTACGTAACAATTGTTCGGCACCGGCAAAAAACGAGTCGCGATTAAACCCCGTATTAAACACCAAACGGTCAGCACATAGCGCGCTGTAGAGTGTAACGATTTGCGGTTCAACCGATGCGTGAGCGGTGGCGCTTTTTGGGTAGGCAAATTGGTTTTCATGGAAGTACAAAGCGGTGGGCAAACGCGCTAGCGCAGGCACCATCCCTCGCAGCGCCGCCAAATCGACCATACTTGTGGCGAGCAATGCTTGGTAGTCTGCCTCAAGTGTCTCGCGGTGCAACCCGGCAAAGCTCATGCTATTGCCGCGAATACGCCAACTAAAATGCCTCGGTGGCAAGGCTAGCTGGGTAAACTCAAATTCAGGTAAGTGGTCGGCTAAACCTTTGCGCCAGCGCTGATGGCTGGCGGCATCGTACCCAGATAACAGTAAAACACGGTGGCTCAAACGCTATGGCCCAAGCGCAGCGGCCTTTTAAAAAAGAGCTCCAGCACTTTTTTTAACGCCAAGGCGTCGTCGCTACCGGCCAATTCGCGCACAGAGTGCATAGCAAAGGTCGGCACACCAACGTCGATAGTGCGAACCCCCACCTCTGCTGAGGTAATGGGACCTATGGTGCTGCCGCATTCCATATCCGTGCGCGAAACAAAACTTTGCACCGCAATTCCCGCCTCTTGGCACAGTAGGCGAAACATTCCGCTGGTTTCACTGTTGGTGGCGTAACGCTGGTTGGCGTTAACTTTAATAACCGGGCCGCCATTTAATAACGGACCATGCTGCGCGTCGTGTTTAGCGGTAAAGTTCGGGTGAATACCATGGGCGTTATCGGCCGACACCATAATCGAACGATCCAGCATCCGCATTCGCTCGCTGACATCGGGGCTCAAGCGCTGTAAAAATTGATCAAGCATAGGGCCTTTTGCGCCACAGGCAGAGGCACTACCCACTTCTTCGTGGTCGTTACAAACCAGTAAACGGTGTTGCTCACCGTCGGCACTAAGCAGTGCCTGCAAGCCAACATAACAGCTCAACAGGTTATCCAACCTCGCACTGGCGATAAACTCGCGCTTTAAACCAACCAAAGCTGGCGTTTGCGTATCGTATAGACACAATTCAAAATCCAAGATGTCAGCCGCACCGATGTTTACGCCCTGCTGTTTCAGCTGCTCACTCACCACTTGCTTAAAAAGCGTTGGTTGGTCGCCGTTAGGGGCCAACATTAACAGCGGACGAATATCCTCTTGCGCATTAATAGAGCGATTGCGGTTAGCCTCCCGATCTAAATGAATTGCTAAACTGGGCACGACGGCAACGGGCGCGCAAAAATCAATTAGACTGCTGCACGGCTCGGAATCAGAATCTTTGTAAGTGACCCGGCCGGCAATCGATAAGTCGCGATCAAACCACGTGTTTAGCAATGCGCCGCCGTACACCTCTACCCCCACCTGACTGTAGCCAGCGCTTTGTATATCGGCGTGAGGTTTGATTTTTAGGCAAGGGCTATCGGTATGCGCCCCAACCATACGAATGCCAGCCTCTACCAATGGCTCTGCGGCGTGAACAAACGCCAAAATAGAGGAGTCATTGCGAGTCACAAAATAGCGCCCGCCCGTTTGCAACTGCCAGTGATCAGCCTCTTGCAAACGCTCAAACCCGGCCTCGGTTAACCGGCGCGCCATCTCGGCGGTGGCATGAAAAGGCGTTGGGCTCGCCGCGATAAAGCGCAACAAGTCGTCGTTAAAGTCACTGTGTACTGCATCGTTCATCGTGATTGTCTCGCATTTGGGTTTGTTGCGTGTGTGCTCTGCGGGCAATGGGTTACCCTATCGCTTAATACTGGTTTACGCGGGAGTGCGAATACGCTGGCGCTTTTTCCAAGAAACTTCATTGCGCAAATACACAGGTTGCACTTGCTCAACCGCTTGGGCCTCACCGGCGTTATACAGCATTGCCGCTAATTGCACGATATCGCGCGCGCTGGGATAGACCTCTATTTCGTGCCGGTCGGTCAGGCTCGCTAAGGGCCCATAGCGCCAACCGCTGCCGACGCCAATAAAGGCCGGCTCTCGCGCTACTAGCGTAGCTACCGATTCGGGGGCATTCACGCTATCGGCGTGAATCGCCCTGGGTAAACAGACGGGGCTTGAGCACTCATACAACCCCCAATAAACCTCGCCCATCCGGGCATCCAAAGCACTTAATATTCGCCCTCCGGCAGCGTCACCAAAAGCGCGACCATACGCCATCGCCATCAATGTCGATACCGGCAACACAGGCACATCGGCGCCAAATGCAAGCCCCTGAACCACGCCCATACCAATACGCAAGCCGGTAAAAGAGCCCGGCCCCGCGCCAAAGGCAATCGCATCCAGTTGTTTAACGCTTGTGCCTAGCTCGGCGAGCAACTCGGCGACCATAGGCAAGGCGCGCTGAGTATGGCTTTTAGCGGCCAGCTCAAAACGATCAATCAGTTGATCGCCATCGAGATAGGCAACTGAGCAGGCATCGCTCGACGTGTCTAGCGCAAGAATTTTAGCCATAGGTCATCATCACAGAAAGATTAAGCCGCTATTTTGACAGATTCCCGCCTACCGCCTCAACAATCATTGGCTTAACACCGACATTTTGCCGCCAAACCACTCGCGCGAGACAAAAAAGCCCCCCACTGTTACCAGCGGGGGGCTCGTGAGTCATAACCCAGTAAGCTTTAGGTTATCTGATGAGGTTACGCCTTTTTTGGCGGACGACCACGACGGACGCTGGCTTTTTTGCGTTTCGCGGGCGCTTTACGCTTGGCTGGAGTTTTTGCGCTAGCAGCCGCTTTAGGCTTTGCTTTGGTTTTGCTCTTCACTTTACTTTTTGCTTTTGCCTTGGCGGCCTCTTTTTTCTCTAGCGCTTTAATTTTAGCTTTAGCCTTTTTCTCAGCGGCTTTGGCTTTAGCTTGCATTTTCTTCGCCGCCGCTTTTATCTTTTTCGCGTCGGCGCTGGCGCGAGACTTTAACCACTTGGCCTCAAACGCCGCTTTGGCTTTTTCCAGGTCGCTATAAGCTCGTGCCGACAGGCGCTCTTCCACCTCAGCCACTTTTGCTTTGCTGGAATCTTGTAACGCTCTAACGGCAGCAAGTGACTTCTCTTTGGCCAAACGCGTTTTTTGTTCGGCCAATTTTAACCGCAACGCGCGAGCCTTTTCTGAGGCTCGGCTAGTGGCGGCTGTCGCGGCTTTCGCGGAGCGTTTATCACCCGCCTTAGCGCTTTTCGCGGCTTTAGCTTTGGCAGCTTTAGCTTTAACTCGGGCCGCGTCCACTTTTTTGGATTGCTCATCAAGCTGAGCCTGAGCTTTATCCACCGCGAGCTGTACTTTGGCTACGGCTGTATCAGCCGTAGCAGCTACCGCACGCTTAGGGGACTTACGGGTTGATGTTTTACGTTTAGCGGGCGCTTTACGCGCTGCTTTTTTCGCAACTCTAGCCATGAGATATCTCCTAAATTGTTATTACTCGTACACGCAAAAAGTATAGCCGTGTGAACATGCGCTGCAGGCGCTTCTCAAATACTATTTAAAAAACAATCAGATTGCACGTTTACAAGTCGTTTTTAGCAAAAAACAGACAACAATGGAGTATTTTTTTATTAAAAAGGCAAAAAAGTAACAATGGCGGCGGATTTTTATGTTTTATTTGTGCGCATTGGTTTTACGAGTGCGTTTAACAATAAGGATTAATGCATTAATCCTACACGCATTGAAGCGCACTATACTTTACATCAATAGCCGTAAGGCTATGCAGTCCAAAATACCCACGATGCAAAACCAATAGCGCCCCATTAGAGCCAACTTACATAAAATACCCATAACGCACAGTGCAACCGTGCGACTGTATTAATATTGCGGAGCCCGCCTGCTCGCTCATATACTTTTAAGGTAACAGCTGAGCCTTGGATAAACTTTCAGGCACAAAAAAGGCCCCGCAGGGCCTTTAATGACTTTTTGCTACAACCGCCCTTTAAACTATGACGATTTAATCGGTTAACACAGAAAACAACTGGCTGCGGATATTATCGACACTGCCCACACCCGATACCCGGGTAAAACTTGGGACATTGCCACCTTTAGCTTCAAGGGATTTATAAAACTCAACCAATGGTTTAGTTTGCTCGTGATACACGGCCAGACGCTTGCGTACCGTTTCTTCTTTATCGTCTTCACGCTGAACCAGCGTTTCTGAGGTTTCATCATCCAAGCCGGCATTTTTAGGTGGGTTGTGCTCTACGTGATATACGCGACCCGAGGCCTCGTGCACACGACGCCCACTGAGGCGGCTCACAATCTCTTCGTCGGCAACGTCAATCTCGATCACGTAATCAATATCGATACCGGCGTCTAACAATGCTTCGGCTTGCGGAATCGTGCGCGGAAAGCCGTCAAATAAAAAGCCTTTTTCACAATCGTCCGCCGTAATGCGCTCTTTCACCAACGCAATGATTAGGTCATCTGGCACCAAACCACCCGCAGCCATGATGTCTTTGGCCTGTAAACCGAGCGGAGTACCCGCTTTAACGGCCGCGCGCAACATGTCGCCAGTCGAAATCTGCGGAATACCAAACTTATCCATTATCATTTTTGCCTGAGTACCTTTCCCTGCACCCGGCGCCCCCAATAATATGACCTTCATTTACAATCACTCCTCAGTATAAATTATTAGACCTCGTGGGCCTGAACGGTCAACTGGCGCTCTAAACCGCCTTGGTACGACACCCTAGATGCCGCCCTTATGCCGTTACGACTGGTACTCTTTAACACTGTCCCGCAAGCTGAAACTTGCCACAGCAGAGCCCTGCATCGAAAGCTAATTTTGAATAAATATTGTTCAGAAAAAAGGCGATACGATACACCGCTGCCCACCCAAGCACAAGACGGGGACTTTGACAGGTCAAACATGGGACATAAGCCATTGTTTCATATAGCCATTGTCGCTATATTAGATAGTAGACTTCTCACCCGACAGCCATTGCCGGCCTTTATAGGTCGCGCTGAGCTGAGCAAGATCTAACCAGGCCGCCGAGATCTGTGCACATTATTAATGCACCCCGCGACCGCCCGACCAGTAACTGATAGAGGTAACGGAATATGAAACCCAGCGAATTAATAAGCCATTGGGAAAAAACTGCCAGCGGCGAGATGACCCGTTCCGCCTATCACGTAGCACTACCGATGGAAGATGCCGCTAAGCTTGAGGCGCTGCAGCAAATGTACCCCAAACGCAGTGTTGAACAGCTTATCGGAGACTTACTAAGTGCCGCCCTGTATGAGCTAGAAGAATCCATGCCCTACGTAAAAGGCAAAAACGTCGTGGCACACGATGAATTAGGGGATGAAATTTACGAAGATACCGGGCCAACCTCACGCTTTTTAGAGCTTTCTCAGGCCAAACTGAAGCAACTTAAAGCAGAAGGCTAACCCCGTTTTTACAGCCACATTTTTATAAACTTGACGGCCGCCAGGCCGTCAAGCTCGGTAAAAACGACTTAGATTACGCCGCCACTACCCTTTATACCGCATAAACTCAGGCGTCTTTATCGGCGTACTGACCGCCCTCTTCATAAATAACTTCACTGACGATTTCCGCTGGGGTTTTGCCACGGCAATCAATCGTGATATCAGCATGGCGTTGGTACAAAGGCAGCCTTTCGGCGTAGATATCGGCCAAGCCATGACCATCGGGGCTGGCAATGCCGCGAGTTGACAAGTTATCCACGCGTCTTTGCACCTCGGCCAAATCGACATCGAGGAAAACCACCTGGCCCAGCGATTTAAGCAACCCCATTGCAGGCTCGCTGTAAACAACACTGCCACCGGTCGCCACCACGTGGCGGTCACAGACTAGTGACAACACGGTAGCCTCTTCGAGCTCACGCAAGTGCTGATAATCGGCATCGTAGACAATATCTTGCAACGTCTTACCGGCGTGCGTCTGAATTAACAGATCGGTGTCGACGAACTCCCGTGCCAGCTCTTTAGCGAGCAATACGCCAACCGTGCTTTTACCCACACCCGGCATGCCAATAAGGATAATGCTTTCGCCATGTACAGTCACGACAACTCCTGCGTATTAAGTTTTAGGGCACTTTACCTCTAAACCTTAAAGTTTCCCACCAGTTGACGCAAGTTGTGCGACAGAGTACTAAGCTCCGCGCTGGCTTCTGCGGTCTTGCTGGCGCCGCCAGAGGTATTCATCGCCAGCTCATTAATTTCCACTAAATTTTTATCAATCTCGGCGGTTACTGAGCTTTGCTCCTCAGCAGCGGTGGCAATCTGAATCGCCATATTGGTAATGGTACCCACCGCCTCACTGATACTCGCCAGCGACTCACCACCGTCGTTGGCGGACTCTACCGCCTCCCCGGTCATGTCACTGGCGTGGGTCATCGCTTGCACGGCGCCTTGAACTCCTGATTGCAACTGCACGAGCATCTGCTGGATATCCTCGGTGGACTCTTGGGTGCGGCTGGCAAGCGTGCGCACCTCATCGGCGACAACGGCAAACCCTCGCCCTTGTTCACCGGCGCGAGCCGCCTCAATGGCGGCATTTAACGCGAGTAAATTGGTCTGCTCGGCCACACCGCGAATCACATCAATCACTGACGTAACGTTTTTAGCTTCGTCCTCAAGTTTGCCCATAACGCCGGCCGTGTCGTTAATACGGGCTGACAACTCCTCTACACGCGCTACCGCCGTGCGTATGCGTGCTTGCCCAATCTCTGTCACATTACTGGCGTTTTTAGCGCTTTCAGCCGTCTCGTTGGTGTTTTGTGCCACCTCTTGAATCGCCACCGTCAACTCATTTACAGCAGCGACCACCATGGTAATGGCGTGGCACTGTTCGTCGGCAGCCCTCTGGCTGTTGCTTGACACCTCTAATAGTAGGTTGGCCGATACCGCCACATCTTCTGTATTACTGCGAATTTGGCTGATGAGCGATTGCAGTTTATCCATAAAGCGGTTTACATGCCCCGCGAGCTCGCCCAATTCATCACTATTGCCCTCATCCAGGCGAATCGTCAGATCACCGTCGCCCTCGGCGATGTTATGGATACGATCACCAATGGCTTTGAGCGGCCGAATCACCATCATGGGAAGCAATAACGCCGCCGCTAGGGCAACCAACAAGCAGATAACCGCAATCACAATCAGCTGCGCCGAAATGGTTTGCTCATCGGACTCGATTTGTTGCGTAAATTGATCGACGTGGGCCAAGCGCCGCTCACCGACTATGTCTAAATGAGAGCGCACCGCCTCAAAGTAGCGAAAGCTCTTTTCAAACCCTTCTTGCTCTACCGCGTCAATGGCCATCGGATCACCCAAACTTGCCGCCGATACCAAGTTTCGACTGTATTGGTACCACGAATCATACAGCCGTAAAAACTCCTCGCGCTCGGCGGGGGTACTGGTGTCGGATAACTGCAACGACTGTAAAAAGCGGGATTTAGCCTGCTCAGCATTATCTTCAAACTCGGTTTTTAAAGCCGCAATACTGGCACCACTCACGCCGCTGATAAACATCGTGCGCTCAGCGGTTAACGCCTGATAGAGGTCTCTATCAGCCTGCAAGATTAACTGCAGCTCTTGGAGGTTAATTTTAGCAATCGTATTGGCATGAGATGATAGCTGGTTGGTCGAGCGAACGGAGTAGAGGCTCGAGTACAAAAACAATACGACCAACAGTAACAACGGTAGGGTGAGCTTCCAGCGAAAGCTCATATTATGATACCAAGCAAACATTGTGTGTCCCTCTCAACGCCAGTGGCAGTGCTATTAGCAGCAACGCCTAATTATTATAATATCGGCCGTGGACGGAAAATCTTAACGGTGCAGTTTTAAGCTGACTTTAACCACCTTCGCGTCTTGCATTTCCAGCACAATAAACTCGACATTACCTAAACGCACCCGGTCACCCACCACCGGTTTCTTGTAGCGCTTGTAAATATAGCGGCCAATACTCCAGTTCGCCATGTCGGCGGGGACCTCAAAGCTATACAACATCCCCAAATCGGCCAACTTCGCTCGCGGGGTGAACACAAACTCGCCAAAAAAGGCCTGTGCATTCAAACGATCCGGCTCCAGCTCACCCACCAAGGTTTTATCGAGGGCTTTTAGGGCATCCGGTCTGGCCAGCAGATAAACGTGATCATTGGCCTGCAATGTGGGATCGTCCTGCAACGGCACCGGCATCTCTTCACGCATAATGCACAATAGCTGAGCCTGGTCCGGTAACGGCAAATTTGCCACGTCCATTTTTAGCGCTGGAGAATCCTGCAATAGCTTGTAGCCGACAAACTCAAACCCAGCCTGCCCCGGTACACCCAGCTCAACCCGCTGCACCCGCGATGAACTGGTGGGCACATCCAACTTTAACCAGCGCGCCAAGGGCGCTACCGTCCAGCCCTGTAGCACCAGAGAGATAAGCACAATAAAAAAAGCAATATTAAAAAAGAACGGCCAGTGCTCTAGCCCGGCGAGCCAGGGGAACATCGCCAACACAATGGGTACCGCGCCCCGCAGCCCAACCCAAGAAATAAACAGCGTCTCGCGCCACGAAAACTGAAACGGCAGCAGCGATACAGTCACGGCCAGCGGCCGCGCGACAAAGATTAAAAACAATCCGACTAATAACGCGCTGGAAGCATAAGTCACCAGCTCCCGTGGCGACACCAGCAAACCCAGCATTAAAAACAAGCTAATTTGCGCCAACCAGGCAATGCCATCGTGAAACCGCTGAATATTGTACAACCCGCGCGAAACGCGGTTGCCCACCATTAAACCACCCAAATAAACGGCTAAAAAGCCACTCGAGTGCAGCACGGCGGCCACCCCAAAAATTGAAATACCGCCAAATAACGCCAACAGAGGATAGAGCCCGGGGCTTAACTGCAACTTAGTCACACCCCACGCCAGTACACGCCCGCCAACGACCCCAACGGCGGCACCTACTCCCATTTGCCAGACAAAAGCCCACAACATCGAGGCGTGAAAACCGGTCTCGCCCAAGCGGATAAACTCGACCACGGTAATGGTTAAAAAGATCGCCATCGGGTCGTTCAAGCCCGACTCTATCTCAAGCGTTGCCCCGACCCTGGCCTTGAGCGCCAAGCCCTGCATGTTAAGCACGGAAAAAACGGCGGCGGCATCGGTAGAGCCGACGATAGCGCCAATCAGCATGCCCTCTACCCACGACAGCTCCAGCATCCACGCGGCAAACGCGCCGCACACAGCGGCGGTAACGACCACCCCAAGTGAGGCCAACACCAACGCTGGGCGCAACCCCACCCGAAAGTTGGTGATGTCCGTGCGCAAGCCGCCATCAAACAAAATCACAGCCAGCGCGATGGTGCCTAAAAATAACGCCGACTGAACATCGTCATAGGCAATTTTACCTATGCCATCCTCACCGCCGAGCATCCCCACCAATAAAAACACCAACAACAGCGGCATTCCCACTCGAGGCGAGAGCGCGCTGGCCAAGATACTGATCAAAAAAAGAACAGCACCGAGCAATATCAACTGATTAAGTACATCCATAAGTTAATAATACACTAGCTTGACAGGCATACCGACGCCCACGCGAAAAAATTCAAAGCGGCGACTGTGACCAGCGCAAGCAGATAAATCCTGTTATCATGCACGCTATTCTCATGCCCAGATCAAGTTGTTATTCATGCTCAATAAAGACGCTATCTCTCAGCTTTCGCAGTTAAAGTCCTCTATCGTCGCCGACAAAACCTACGCCGAAGGCATTGTTCGGCCCACCGCCAAACGCTTTGGCTTTGTCCGGCTGGATGACGGTCGCGATGCCTTTTTGAACCCCGACCAGATGCTGCGAGTACTACCCGGCGACCGAGTGAAAATCAGCCTGACCGAGAACAACAAAAAGCAGCTGGAGGCAACTCTTGAAAGCTTATTGGAGACGCCATTAACGACCTTCGTCGGGCGTTACGTTCGCAAGGGTCCTGCGCATTTTGTCGAGCCAGACTTACCACCGTTCAACCGATGGTTATTTATTCCGCCACAAGAGCGCACCAACTGCGCCGAGGGCGATTTAGTAGCCTGTCAGCTGGTTCGGCATCCGTTTAAGCACGAAGGCAAAGCGCAAATTCGTGTGATAAATCGCATCGGTCGGCCCGACGAAATCGGCATAGAGGGTCGCTATATCGCCGCTAAGTTTAATTTGCCTAGCGAGTGGAGCGAGGCCGCACTGGAGCAAAGCCAGAGCATCAATATCGACCACCTTGATGACAACAAGCGGGCCGATTTAACCGACTTACCGCTGGTCACTATTGACTCGGAATTTACCCGCGACATGGACGACGCCGTCTATGCCGTCCGCGACGGCAATGGTTGGACCCTGACCACGGCCATTGCCGACCCCAGCGCGTTTATCACGTACGATTCAGCGCTTGATCAAACCGCTCGAACCCGTGGGAGCACGCTTTATTTACTGGGGCACCCCATTACCATGCTGCCCACTGAGTTGTCGCACGACACGTTCTCGCTCATTGCCGGCGAAGTGCGACCGGCCATAGTGTGTAATATCCGTATTGATAGCGATGGTAAAATTACCGATTACGGGTTTCAGCAAGCGCTAATCAAATCGCACCACAAACTGAACTATCAGGCGGTCAGCGATTTGCTGGATGAACGCGAAGGCGGTGACGACAGCTACGCAGCCCTGCCAAGTGACGTTCGCGACAGTCTAAAGGCACTGCACGAATGCGCGAGCGCGCGCTTAAATTATCGTCGCGAGCACGCCCTGGTGATGGAAGATCGCGCCGATTACCAATACTGGCTAAACGATCAGAAAAAAATCGAACGGATTGAAAAGCGCCACCGCAACACCGCACAAAAGCTGGTCGAGGAAGCCATGCTCGCCACCAACATCTGTGCCGGCCGCTTATTCAAAGAAAACCCCAGCACCGGCCTGTACTCCGGTCACGTCGGGTTTCGTCCCGAGCGCCTAGAAGATGCCAAACAACTGGCGGGTGAACTCCTGCCCGAACTGGCCGCGCAAGATCTCGCGCAGCTGCCTCACTTTCAGGCGCTGTTTAAGCACCTACGCGCTAACGCGCCACAAAATCCCGAGTTAAACGCGCTGCTTTCGTTGCTGCAACGGCTGCAGCAAGCGGGCAGCTTAAGCGCCGAACATCAAAGCCATTTTGGCTTGGGCTTTGACGCCTACGCAACCGTCACCTCTCCTATCCGGCGCTACCAAGACCTGTTTAACCACTTTGCCCTTAAAGCAATATTAACAGGTACCGATGTACCCGTAGCCCCGAGCGAATTGGCCGAGCAGCAACAGCAAATTTTAGTGCGCGGGCGACAAGCCAGCCGGCAATTAGAGCACTGGCTGCTGTGCCAATACTTGGCCGAGCACGTCGGCACCGTTCATTTCGGCACCATTACCGGGGTTAGTCCTAACGGTATTAATGTGCGCCTTAATGACATTGGCTGCGACGGCTTTGTGCAATTATCAGAAAAAGGCAAACCGCGCCCTAAATTTGACAGCAGGCGCTTACAGCTAACCACAGAAACAAAAGTCTATACGCTGGATGAAACCATTGCGGTAAAAATATCGGCGGTAGATGTTGATACTCGCCGCATCAGCTTAGAGCTAGTAGACGCCGCCGTGGCCGAGCGGTTGCAAGCGTTCGAGCAATAGTACAACCGTGGTGCGCACAAACTCTGAACAATACTGGCTATTTAAGTCGGAGCCTGATTGCTACAGCATTGACGATCTGGCGCAAGCGCCGCAACAGACCGCCCGCTGGGACGGCGTGCGCAACTTTCAAGCGCGTAATTTTTTACGCGACCAAGTCGCTGCGGGTGATCGGGTATTTTTCTACCACAGCCGCTGTAAAATAATCGGTATTGTCGGCACTGCGATCGTCAGTCGCGCCAGCTATACCGATCCGCAACAGTTTGACCCACAAAGCCCCTACTTTGACGCCAAGTCCAGCGCAGAAGCGCCTCGCTGGTTTTGCGTTGATATCACCTTGACTAAAAAATTTGCTCAGACAGTCACTCTTGATCAGATCAAACAAATTCAAGCGCTTGATGAGATGGTGCTGCGTAAACAGGGTCGACTCTCTATCCAGCCCGTGACCCAACGGGAATGGCAAACCATTAACCAACTGGCAACATAATGAACGGTTAACACCTTTCTGGTGCCTTTAACCCAAAAAAAATGCCGGCATATATGCCGGCATTTTTACGTCTTGCGGTCTATTTAAGGCTCTGGGTTCCAGCCCGCACCGCCGTTGTAACCGGCGAATACTGATGCTCTATCCCAGTATGCGGCCGCTTCGCCCGCAGATAACAGGTAACCCGATTCGCGCTGGGATAAATCCAATGGATTACCGCTTAAATCGGTACTACCAAATTCTTTCCAACCAGAGCTGGCATCGGCAACAACAGGATTGGGGGCGGGCTGACTATTAACACCCTCACCCGCCCAACCGATATCGGCAATATGGCTGTCCATGGCGCAATTGATAAACGTGATATTATCGTAGTTCTCAGCTTTGCCGCCACTGCGAGCCAAATAGCTGGTGCCATCGGCAATTACATTTCCCGTTGGCCCGGCGCCGTGCGTTAAACGCGAGTTTAAAAACACAAAACCCGGGTCGGTAATATTTTCAGTACGCGCCTGCAAAATATAACCATCGCTAGAGCCTTTAGAGTCGCCAATCGAGCGTATCTCACTGTCTTCAAACAGTGAAGCGACGCTATAACCCCAAATAAAATCGACGTTACCGGCTACCAACGTATTGTAAAACCAGGTATAGCCTTTTAATAACAAGGTATCCTGCTCGCTAATAAACGCAGAGTTTTTCGCGATCAAACGGTAGCTACTGTTAAAGTAAATCGTCTCCGCTTGGTTGGAGGCATTGTCGACCCGGATGTGGTCATTTTTTAAGGTGATGGTATCGAGTACTAAATTGTCGACGCCCTCAACCAAAAACACACTGCGACCACCGCCCGGTGTACCTGGGCCAGGTGCTGCACTGCCGCCCGAACCACCGTTTAACGACTCGTAGTTATCGTAATGAATCACGGTATTGTCAGAGCTCTCGCCCCGCAATGTGAGGTTATTTTTATTACGTAAAAACAACATCTCGTGATAAGAGCCGTCGTTAATATGGACCAATGCCGCATCATCTTTCGGCACACTGGACATCATATAGTTTAACGCCCCTTGAACAGTGCGAAAATCGGCCGCACCGTCGTCATCCACCGTGACCTCATTACCCGTAGGGGGCGCCGCTTTGGTGCTAAAGCTCCAGTTGCTGTTTTCTCCTAAGCCGCTAAAGCTCATACCGTTAAGGTCGGCGGCGACCACGCCATCACCAATGGCCACATAGTAATCGGTGCCGTACTCCAACAAACCCGTGTGCGGTTTAATGTGCAAGGTATTGCCATCGATAACAAAGGGGCTGTAATAAACACTGCGCACGCGATCTTGCCCCGGATAACCAATATTATCGACCTCGGCACCGAGGTTAATAGTATCAATCAACGCATTATCGCTGGCGCGAAAAATACGCACCGAGCCGATGTCACCCAGCGTTGGCGCCGAATCAAAAGTGATCGCCAAACCTTCATCAATGTGGACATCCATAGCACCACTGGCGGGCATCAACTTACCGTCCAGATCACCATAGGTTGTGCTTGGCATGGTAAAACCTTCAGCCACCGCGACATCAATACGGCGCTCGATACTGGGGTCAGAACCACTGGTAAAGGTTACGCTGGCGTCACCTTTCGCCAAAGGCGTCAATGATACTGCTGCGCCGTCAATATCCACGGCAACAATGGCCGGATCTGAAGACTCCACGGTAAACGAATCTTCCGTCACCCCATCATCTTGCAATGCGGCCACTGTCACCACTAATGGCGCGCTGCCGGCTTCAACCTCCCATGTTGGGTCAGCATAATCGATGGTGAGTTGCACGGGCTTAACCGCCGGATCGCCCACTTTAATATCATCGATTTCGAACGACCTATTGTAGGTGTACAAACCAATTAAGCCTTTATCAGCGTAATCGGCGTCCGGCGTGGTGCCCAGCAGCTCACCGTTTAGGTAAACGGTTAAGTCTTCACCGATCATTTCAAAGCGTACGGTGTACCAAACACCATCGGTCTCGCCGGCTTCACCCAGCAAAATCGGCTTACTTGCCTGCACTGGCCGCGAGATCGAGCCGTCAACACTTTTGGCGATTTCGACCTTGGTACTGCTTGAAGAGTTTTGTACGTTTAAGCCGCCGGCGTGCCAGTTACCTGCACTGTCGTAACGCGCCATCATGTATAAAAACTTACTGGCGGTATTGCTGTTTTGCCGTGGGCGAATGCGCGCTTCGACAAAATAGTCGGCATTAGGCACATCGGCAAACGCCTCGGGCGTGACCAGCAGCAGTTCACCATCTACCTTATTTGGGCCGGCGGTAGCAGCGGTATAACGCAGCACGTTATTGCCATTGTCATCCAAAATATCAAATGTACCGGTCGCGCCAGTAGTGTTATCGGGGCTGGCCAAAACGTTCCAATTGCTCAACTCGCCGCTGGCAAAGTCGTCACAGAAATACAAACCGGTTTCAGGGCACTCGAAGGGGCCGGCTACCGGCACTTCGGGTTCAGGTTCAGGCTCCGGTGTAGGTTCCGGCTCGGGTTCTGGTTGAGAGCCATTATCGGCAGGGATATTAATAACGATCGGATCGTCGTCATCACTGTCGCTGCCACAACCGGCGAGTACGCCTAGTAAAACGGCAGCCGACAAAAGATAGCCAGTTTTCATGCTAATTCCTTATTATTGATTATATTTTAGGCAGTCAGGTCACGGTAAACGTTTACAGCGCGCAGGACCACCAACCCACCTTACCAAAAAAGTTAATGGTATGACCAACAATAACACCACTGCCTTACCAAGCTCAATAGTATGATATTTATTATTGGTACCTTAAAAGCCCCATCAAGTACTCCCAACCTTTACACAACCCTCTTGTAAAACGTACATAATCAACAACTTAGAGAGACTATTTATTAATCAACTTAAATCAAATACGCCTATTTTTGTGATGAAGAGCACGCAACAGAGGGGTGGTATCGTATTTGGCAAAGCAATTGCTTTGTATGCGGCAGAGTTTTAATAGCCACTTGGCATCAAACACCCACAGGAGTACTTTACGATGGCCTTACCAGTTAGAACTATGCAAATCGCTGCGGCAACGCTTGCACTGTCTGTCGCGGGCGGCGCTTACGCCGATCGTGGCGCAGCGTTAAAGAACACTTATATCAGCTACAACCATGCGGGCCTGCAGTACGTAGAGCAAGATTTGGACGACTACGATTGCAACCAAGATGGGCTGCGCGCCTATGGCAACGTCGACATTGACGGCCACTGGTACGGGGTCGGCTCGGTGACGGATGTCAGTGGCAATAACGGTTGTGGCTCTACCACTGTGGCGGCTGGTGCTGGCTACCGTACCGCTTTTAGCCCTAGCTTTGATTTGTATGGCACCTTGAGTGTGGAGCACACCTCTCCCGACTACGGCAGCAGCGATACGGGCCTCATTGCCGCCGCCGGTCTGCGTGGTATTTTGTACAACAACATCGAAGGTAAAGCCGAAGTGGCGCACCACACCGCCTTTAATGACACCACGGCATTAAACTTAGGCGCCAACTACTGGTTTACGCGTACCATCGCCGCCACCCTAGACACCTCTCTATCGGATGAAGGCAATTCGATCGCCGCTGGCGCCCGCGTGAACTTTTAATCATTTAGCAGGCATCAAAAGCAGGCAGAAGCTTGGGGTTGCCCCGAGCTTCTGCCTGCTTTATTTTTATAGACGCGTTACAATCGCCCTTTTGCTTAAGGCGACTTAGTTATGGCGCATATTGGCCGTTACGCGACCCTCCCCATTGTTAAGCTGGTAGATTTTGGCGCTTACCTAGACGCCGGTGAGCTAGACACCATACTGCTTCCCAAACGCTATCTAACCGACGAGATGACCATTGGTACCGAGGTGGATGTGTTTTTGTACCTCGACTCCAACGACATTCCCGTTGCCACCACCATCAAACCCTTTACCCAAGTAGGTGAAACTGCCCTACTCAAAGTGGTGGATATTAACGATGCTGGCGCTTTTCTGGACTGGGGATTACCCAAACATTTATTGGTCCCCTATAAAGAGCAACACAAACGATTCGAACTTGGACAATCTTACGTCGTCACTTTGTATTTAGACCCGTATTCACAACGGATAGTTGGCTCTTCGCGCCTCAGCCGGCACCTAGAGGAGGACGGTCGCCACCTGAATGTCGGCGACAAAGTCGACTTACTGATATGCGGCAAAAGTGACATGGGCTTTAAAGCCGTGATCAACCAAGCGTATCTAGGTTTGATATTTCGCGACGACGCGTTCCGCCCGGTGCGCTACGGCCAACGGCTTGATGGTTACATTAAAGGTATTCGAGCGGACGGCAAGATTGATTTGTCCCTGCAACCGCTGGGCGACAAAGGCCGCGACCGACTGCAACAAAAAATTATGGATTATTTACAACAATCCGGTGGGCGCTCTACGCTAAACGACAAAGCCGACCCTGCCGAGATCGCCAAACAGTTTGGGGTGAGCAAAGGCGCCTACAAGAAAGCCTTGGGAGCCTTGTATAAACAGCGCGCAATTACCATTGACCATGATGAAATCAGTCTTAACTGATAAAACCCGCGCGGCGCTGCAGAATCAAAATATCGCGTAAAATCTTGTTTTTTTAGGTACGGACACAAAGATAAACTGCAGCTCAGCGCCAAGGCGCTAGGGTGCGATACCGCCACTAGACACTCAGAGGTGCAGGCTTTGGCTCTCTGTATGACGACATACATACCTCGGTAACATCACCTCAAGCTCGGTCGCAGCCGAACCGGAATACGGCTCACCAACAGGGCGCGAACCTAACATCACAGGCATGTACACCAGTAAAAGCCCAAGCGAGTTTACCGTCGAATAAACTCGGCGTATATCTCAAGCGTTACTTCATCACCCACGGCAGGCACAAACTGCCCCATGCCGAACTCAGAGCGCAATAACGTTAAACCGGCATCAACACCTAACGTATAGTTTCCCGTCAGCCGATTGGTGGTGGCACCATTTAACGTAACCGTTAATGTCGTCGTTTGTGTCACGCCACGAAACGTCAAATCACCACTAAACGCCAACACCGGCCCTGTCACTTGAGCTCTACCGCGCGATTGAAAACGCGCCTTGGGATAATCGTTAACGCACAACCAATCACACCCCATGAGTGTTTCGGCAAAATCAGGACGGTTAATATCCAGCGAGGTCATATCCACATCGGCGGTAAACGTACTCGCCGCCGGGTCATCGTTGCGATAGTTAAGTTGGGCGTCCGAGCGATTAAATCGACCGACGAAGCTAGAGATACCAAGGTGAGAAACTTTAAAATAACGCGAGTATGGTCAGGATCTAATTGGAAGTTTCCGGGTTTTAAGGTGGACAACGAGGTGTCCACCTTACCCATTATTAACGAGCCACAACCTGCCAGAGCAAACAGCGCACTGCAAAGTACAATGCCACACGCTTTTTTAGGCCCGCTAAACACATTACTCCCACTCGATGGTGGCGGGCGGCTTACTGGATACATCGTAGGTAACCCGCGAAACACCGGAGATTTCGTTGATAATGCGGTTCGAGGTTTTCTCCAACAGCTCGTAAGGTAAATGCGCCCAACGAGCTGTCATAAAGTCGACAGTCTCGACCGCGCGCAGCGCGATAACCCACTCGTAACGGCGGCCGTCGCCAACCACACCCACCGATTTAACCGGCAAGAAAACGGCAAACGCCTGGCTGGTTTTGTGGTACCAATCGGCGGCGTGCAGCTCTTCTAAAAAGATAGCATCGGCCTCGCGTAAAATATCGGCGTATTCTTTTTTGACTTCGCCCAAAATACGCACGCCCAAACCTGGCCCGGGGAAAGGGTGACGATAAACCATATCGTAAGGCAAGCCCAACTCTAAGCCGATGGCCCGCACTTCGTCTTTAAACAGTTCTCGTAACGGCTCAACCAGCTCCAGCGCCATATCATCTGGTAAGCCGCCGACATTGTGGTGCGACTTAATGACATGTGCTTTACCCGTCTTAGCGGCTGCCGATTCAATCACATCGGGGTAAATCGTTCCCTGCGCCAACCATTTCACATCGCGAATTTTGGTAGCCTCTTCATCGAATACTTCGATAAAGCTATTACCGATAATTTTACGCTTGCGCTCCGGATCATCTTCGCCGCTTAAGCGTGACAAAAACAACGCTTCACGATCGGCGCGAATCACTTTAACACCCATGTTTTTCGCAAACATGTCCATCACTTGATCGCCCTCCGACTTGCGTAGCAAACCGTTATCGACAAACACACAGGTCAGCTGATCGCCAATGGCTTTGTGCAACAGCGCGGCCACAACGGATGAATCAACACCGCCTGACAGCCCCAACAGGACTTTATCGGTGCCGACTTGTTCGCGAATTTTTACCAGCGCATCATCGACGATATTGGCGGGGGTCCACAGAGGTTCGCAACCGCAAAGCTTAAGCACAAAGTGCTCAAAAATACGCTTGCCCTGTAGCGTGTGGGTCACCTCGGGGTGAAACTGCAGGCCGTAAAAATCTTTCTCGTCACAGTACATACCGGCAATGGGGCACGATGGCGTCGAGGCCATAACCGTAAAGCCCTCAGGCAAAGAAATCACTTTATCGCCGTGACTCATCCACACATCCAGTAGCGCATTACCTTCGGCGTCGACGTGATCTTTAATGTCGTCAATCAGCGGGCCGTTGCTATCGATTTTTACTTGCGCGTAACCAAACTCCTGAATCGCCGAGCCTTGTACAGCGCCGCCCAACTGCTCGGCCATAGTTTGCATGCCGTAACAAATACCCAATACAGGTACGCCCAGTTTAAATACCACTTCAGGGGCGCGGGGCGAGTTAGCTAAGGTGACGGACTCAGGGCCACCGGCAAGAATAATACCGTTGGGGTCAAACTCGCGAATTTCTTCTTCGCTCATGTCGTAAGCACGAATAATGGAGTAAACCCCCACCTCGCGCACACGGCGAGCAATTAGCTGTGTATATTGAGAGCCAAAATCGAGAATGAGAATACGCTGAGCGTGAATATCCTGAGTCATAGGGTTTCCGCAACGGTTAAGTTAACTGTAAAAATGAAAAACCCCCGCACACCATGGCGGGGGTTTTGATGCTGAGCAGAATCAGATTAGCGGCCACTAATAGGATAGTTAGGCGCCTCTTTGGTGATCTGCACATCGTGTACATGGCTCTCGCCCATACCCGCCGAGGTCACTCGGACAAATTTGGGCTGAGTGCGCATCTCGATGATATCACGGCTACCCGTGTAGCCCATGGCCGAGCGCAAGCCGCCCATCATCTGATGCACGATCACATGCAGTGGCCCCTTGTAAGGAACACGGCCTTCAATGCCTTCTGGCACCAGCTTTTCAGCGCCGGCGCTGGCGTCTTGAAAGTAGCGATCAGACGAACCTTGGGTTTGCGCCATAGCACCCAACGACCCCATGCCGCGATAGGCTTTGTAGGTGCGCCCCTGAAACAACTCAACTTCACCGGGGGCCTCTTCGGTTCCGGCAAACATCGAGCCCATCATCACGCAGTCGGCACCGGCAACGATGGCCTTAGCCAAGTCGCCGCTAAAGCGCACACCGCCATCGGCAATCACCGGCACGCCCGTATCTTTTAGCGCCGAAACCACATTGGCAATCGCCGACACCTGAGGCACACCCACACCACTGACAATACGCGTGGTGCAAATGGAGCCTGGGCCAATCCCCACTTTAACAGCATCGGCGCCAGCATCGGCCAACGCTTTGGCCGCCTCTGCGGTGGCGATGTTACCGCCGATCACTTGAAGATCGGGGTATTTTTGTTTAATCGCGCGAACCCCATCAAGCACATTTTTGGAGTGTCCGTGAGCGGTGTCCACCACCAGTACATCAACCCCGGCATCAACCAGCGCTTTCACTCGGTCATCAGTATCAGCACTGGTACCAACACTCGCACCAACGCGTAAGCGACCCTCGGGGTCTTTGCTGGCACTGGGGTATTGCTCAGCTTTATTAATGTCTTTTACGGTGATCATGCCGCGCAGCTCAAACTTGTCGTTCACGATCAGCACCTTTTCGATGCGATGTTTGTGCAGCAATACCCGAATGTCCGCCGCCGAGGTGCCCTCAAGTGCGGTCACCAGCTTCGCCTTGGGTGTCATAATGCTCGAGACAGTCGCGTCTAAATTGGCCTCAAAGCGCACATCGCGACGAGTGACAATACCAACCAAGTCGCCATTTTCAAGCACCGGAACGCCCGAGATGTTGTGTGCTTGAGTCAACTGCAACAGGTCGTTAATGGTGGAGTTTGCCTCGATGGTGATCGGATCTTTAACCACACCGGCTTCGTATTTTTTAACAGCGCGCACTTGCTGCGCCTGTTTTTCAATCGACATGCTTTTGTGGATAATGCCGATACCGCCCTCTTGCGCAATGGCGATGGCCAAACGCGCTTCGGTGACAGTATCCATGGCCGCGGAGATAAGCGGTATATTGAGCGAAATTCCGCGGGTCAGGCGTGTTTTTAACGACACATCCTTAGGGGTGACCTCGGAGTAACCGGGTACCAGCAAAACATCGTCAAACGTGAGAGCCTCTTCAGCGATTCGCAACATAGCTATCCAACCTTTGCGCCAATAGAAAATAAGCGCGGCATTGTACTCTATTTATAGGCCGCCAGTAAACCAGAGAAATCCGGGGCACGCCGCGCTAACTGACTGATATTCTTTTATTTTTGCGGCTTACAACCACACGATATAAAAAGCTCAAAATAGCACTTTACCGGCACCAATTTAGCCTAGCTTTGTTACAATCACCCCATGGATTACACAGCAACCGATAACAGCCGCACCATCTACAGCGTTACAGCGCTCAACCGCCTTAGCCGCCAGCTGCTAGAAACCCACCTGCCTCTGGTTTGGATTGAGGGCGAGATTTCAAACTTTGCCAGGCCCAGCTCGGGCCACTGGTACTTCACCTTAAAAGACGATGCCGCCCAAGTACGCTGCGCGATGTTTCGTAACCGTAACGCTGGGCTGCGCTTCACCCCGACACAGGGCGAGCAAGTGTTGCTGCGTGCACGGGTAAGCTTGTACGAGGGCCGGGGCGACTACCAGCTGATTGCCGAGCACATGGAGCCGGCTGGCCACGGTGCACTGCAACGCGCCTACGAACAACTAAAAGACAAACTGGCTAAAGAAGGCTTGTTTGACCCCGAGCGCAAACAAGCGCTGCCCGAGCTACCGCGCCACATTGGCGTGATCACCTCGCCCACCGGTGCGGCGATTCGCGACGTCCTGTCGGTGTTACAAAGACGCTACCCCGCGATTCCTGTGAGTATTATTCCGGTGCCGGTGCAAGGCACCGAAGCGGCCCCCGCGATTGTCCAGGCACTTGCCATGGCGGCCCGCAGTCAACTGTTTGATGTACTGCTGCTAACCCGCGGCGGTGGCTCGCTGGAAGATTTATGGCCGTTTAATGACGAGCGGGTCGCACGGGCCATCTCTCTATGCCCCGTGCCGCTTATCAGCGCTGTGGGGCACGAGGTGGACGTCACCATTGCCGACTTTGTCGCCGATGTACGCGCCCCCACCCCATCGGCGGCTGCCGAATTGGTCGTGCCCGATGTCAGTGAGCAACTGGTGCGCCTGCAAGTGCGCGAGCGTCACCTAGGGCAAACGATTCAACGTCGCTTACAGCGCTTGAGCGAGCAACTCAATCATTTACAAAAGCGACTACGCCACCCCGGTGACCACTTACGGCAGCAGTCCCAAAGGCTCGACCAACTCGAATTGCGTTTAAACAGCGCCATCAACCACAAGCTAGAGCGCACAAAACAAACGCTCGCCAACTTAGAGGCTCGCCAACCAGACCCACGCTACGCGCTGCAACACCTAAAAGCGCAATTCCAGCGAACCCGCAGCGCCCTTATGCAGCAGTGGCAAGCCAGTCACCAGCGCGCCTCTCAGCGCCTCGGCGAGAATGCGCGTCTACTGCACAGCGTCAGCCCGCTCAGCACGTTAGAGCGCGGTTATGCGTTAGTCACCGACTCCCACGGCAAAATAGTGCGTGACAGCGATGCAGTACAACAAGGCGATAAAGTAACAGCCAAGCTCGCACGCGGCGAACTGCACTGCCAGATCATTGAGGGTTAATCACTCGGGCAAAGCTCATCAAGATTGCACGGCTCGCGTAAACCCATTATATTGAGCGCTCTTGTCGGGGCGCCTCGACCTGTTTAAGACAGGGACGGAGGCTGAGATCGGTACGTCCGAACCCGTGGAACCTGAACAGGCTGATACCTGCGGAGGAAACAAGTAACGCATTCGTGCGCCCTCCTCAGCCTCAACGATTATTCGAGGCACCGTGATTGACTCTTTAACCACTCGCTCTGCACCCTCTCGCGTGGCGATTGCCGGCGCAGGCTTACTAGGCCGCTTAACCGCGTGGCGACTATCGCGCGCAGGCATACATGTCGATGTATATGAAGCGGGCTCGCTCGACGCCCCAACTGCCGCGGCAACGAGTGCCGCCGGAATGCTATCACCGCTAAGTGAAGCGGTGGTCTCAGACTATCAAATTTATCGTATGGGGCTGCACAGCCTAACGCTCTGGCCGCAGTGGTTAAGCGAGCTTGGTCCGCAGGCGCTCACGCATTTTCACTGCAACGGCAGTTTGGTGGTCGCCCATCCACAAGACGATTGCGAGCTGGTTCAGTTTGAAGCTGATTTAACCCGAGTGATTGGGCGCAACAACATTGCTATGCAATCGCTTAATGCCAGCCAAATACAAACTGTTGAGCCTGATTTAAACCCACAATTTAAACGCGCATTGTTGTTAGAAAATGAGGCCCACCTCGACAACCGTCAACTGTTGCAAACCTTACTGGAATATCTACGCCACAGCGATAAGGTAACGCTAACCGATAACACGCCTGTGGCTGTTGCGCCCCACACAATCACCCAGCTAAACCGCCAGCAAAAAACGGCGTACGACTGGGTCATTGACTGCCGTGGTTTTGGTGCCAAAACGCAACAGCCATCGCTGCGCGGCGTACGCGGCGAGACACTGCACGTCTACACCAGCGAAGTAAACCTACAGCGGCCAGTGCGATTGATGCACCCGCGCTATCAACTGTATATTGTGCCTAAACCCAACCAACGCTACATTATTGGCGCCACGCAAATAGAAAGTGAAGACACCTCACCTATCAGCTTGCAATCGTCACTAGAACTATCCAGCGCGCTGTACACGTTGGCTCCAGCTTTTGCTGAGTCGCGCATTGTTGAATCCGACAGCAATTTGCGACCAGCCTATATCGACAACCTTCCTAAAATCACCCGCGACGACGGTTTGATTTGCGCAAACGGACTATACCGCCACGGTTATTTATTGGCACCGGTCATGGTCGAGCTGCTATTAACGACTTTTAACCTACCGACCTCCAGCGACGAATTTTCGTCATTGATTCAGCACTCTCACGCCACGCCGTTGGCACAAAAGGTGAGTTTATGAGCCAGAAAACCATTGAAGTTTTTTTAAACGGAAACTGCTTGGAAATCGCCCCGGCAACCACCCTTAAAGACGCTATCGCCGAGTGGCAAAATCAAAGTGCCGTAGGCGAAAAGTTTGCCGCCGCCGTCAACGGCGAGTTTGTGCCTCGCTCGCAGTACCACAACACCTTACTTGCGAGTGGCGATCTGGTCGACATCGTGCAACCCGTTGGAGGCGGCTAAAAATGAATAAACCGGCAACCACCACAGACCCGCTAACGCTTTACGGCGAGCATTTTAACAGCCGCTTTTTACTCGGCACGGCCCTATACGACTCACCGCAATTAATGCGCGATGCCATCGATCACTCAGACTGCGACATCGTCACCCTCGGTTTGCGCCGACAAAATCCGGCCAATGGTGACGGCGAGACGATCTGGCAATACATCCGCGAGAGCGGTTGTAAATTATTGCCCAATACCGCCGGCTGTAAAACCGCAAAAGAGGCGATCAACCTGGCATTGATGTCCCGCGAGATGTTTGCGACCGACTGGATAAAACTTGAAGTAGTAGGCGACGATTACAATTTACAACCCGACTCATTTGCCCTGATTGACGCCGCAAGCGAGCTCATCAGCCAAGGGTTTAAGGTTCTGCCCTACTGCACCGAAGATTTAATTGTTTGCCAGCGATTGCTAGACGTCGGCTGCCAAGTGTTAATGCCTTGGGGCTCTCCCATCGGCACCGGTCAGGGCCTACTCAACCGCTATCATTTAAACGCGTTGCGCCAGCGCTTTGAGGTACCACTTATTGTCGATGCCGGGTTGGGTGCACCCTCGCAAGCAACCGAAGCGATGGAGATGGGGTTTGATGGGATTTTACTGAACACTGCGGTAGCGAAAGCCGGTAATCCGCCGCTAATGGCACGCGCTTTTGCCGACGGCATTATTGCCGGCCGCCGTGCCTTTAACGCCGGACTGATGCAGAAACGTCAAACCGCCAGCCCCAGCACACCGACCATCGGCCAACCATTTTGGCACCAGCATCAAAGCTAAGCGACGACAGCGCGCCAAAAAAACAACGACAGCAGCCCGACGGGCAAACTGTAACCTACCAATGACGCCGCCAAGCGCGGCGCCAAATCGTAACGCATCGCCAACGCACCGGCCGAGATCATCGCCGGCATGCCCGCCTCTAACACCACAATCGTAAGCGCCAAATCGTCGCCTCCAATAAACCCGGCGATCTTCCACGCCATCAGAGGTTTAATAAGCAACAGTACGCCAAGACCAAACGCAAAAACCTTTATGTGGCGCCGCTCGAGCTGCAAATGCCACGAGATGCCAACCGCCACCATTACCACGGGCACCAAGGTTGCGGCACTCCAGTGTAAAAACTGCGATGCAACCTCTGGGTACGGGATATCAAACAGCAACACCATCAGGGCAAGTAATAAACTAATAAAGGGCGGAAACGTAATGATTTTTCGCGCGATTAAACCAACTGAGCTTTTGCCACCACCAAAGCTGGCGGCAATCACAATGCCAAAGGTATTGAGCGCGAGAAAGGTGCCAAACTGATCGTACAAAATAGCGTAGCCGACCCCATCGGTACCCACTAGCGCATCGATAAGCGGAATACCAACAAACCCGGTATTGCCTAGGGGCATCAGCAACAGCAAACAACCTGTGACAGAGCGCGACCAGTGCGCGAGATGCGCCACCAACCAAACAAGCAACGCTGTTAACACCATAACCGCCCACGCGGTGATAACAGGTAGTAGCGCGGTTGCATCAAAGGTTAAACGCGGCATCTCGTAGAGAATTAAACAAGGCAGGGCAAAATTTATGACATAAGCGTTTAAGCGCGCGGCGGCGCGCTCACCCGCCACGCGGGTAAATTGTAAAACAAGCCCCAACGCCAGCGTCAGGGCAATTACAACAAAGGGGTTCACGCCAACAAGCTCCTCAGCGCCGCCAATAATTTGCTAGGGCTAGCTACCTTTACGGGGCGAGCGACGGATACGAGCGTTACGCGGCGCCGAGGGATTAGGCTTTTTGCGACCAGAAAAGGGGTTATCGCCGGTTTTAAACTCCACCCGCACCGGTGTACCGCGCAATTTTAAGGCGGTGCGGAAGGTTTTTTCTAGGTAGCGCACGTAGTGAGCCGGCACTTTAGCGGTCTGGTTGCCGTGAATTATAATCACCGGTGGATTACTGCCACCGGCGTGCGCATAACGCAGTTTAATACGGCGCCCGTTTGCGGCCATCGGCGGCTGGTGCTCTTTGACCGCATCTTGTAGTACTTGCGTTAAAAAGCTGGTCGATAGCTTATCGGTCGCCGAGTTATAGGCTTGCTCGATAGACTTGTACAAATTACCCACGCCAGTGCCGTGCAGCGCCGAGATAAAATGAATATTGGCAAAATCGATAAATCGTAAGCGACGCTCTAACTCATTTTTAACGTATTGCTTGTGGCTATCTTCTAACCCGTCCCATTTGTTTAGGGCAACCACTAAGGCCCTTCCCGCGTCTATGACCGAGCCCAACAAATGCAAATCCTGATCGACGATCCCCTCACTGGCATCCATGACCAAAATCACGACGTTTGCGTCATCAATGGCTTGCAAGGTTTTTACGATAGAGAACTTCTCGACCGTCTCGGAGACATTTTTGCGACGCCTAACACCTGCGGTATCAATAATGGTATAGGGCTTATCAAAACGCTCGTACTGAATATAAACACTGTCGCGCGTGGTGCCGGGCAAATCGTAGACCACCACACGATCCTCGCCCAACATGCGGTTTACTAGGGTCGACTTACCCACATTAGGGCGCCCGACGATGGCAATTTTAATACCGGTTGACGTCGCAATTGGTTCCTCTTCGGCCTCTGGCAACTCTTCAAACACAGTCTCCATTAAGCTTTTCACGCCGCGGCCGTGGGTCGCCGTGGTGGCAAAAACTTCGCCGATTCCCAGCTCGTAAAATTGTGAGGCGACCATATCCGGGTCCATTCCATCAATTTTATTGGCCACTAAGTAGACTTTTTTGCCCTGGGCGCGCAGGTGTTTGGCAATAGCAAAATCGCCACTGGTCACGCCGTCGCGGCTCGACACCATAAACAGTACGACATCGGCTTCATCAATCGCCTGTAGCGACTGCTCGGCCATCGCGGAGTCAATCCCCGCCTCTTCACCGGTAATACCGCCGGTATCGATAAGCATATAACGACGGTCGTCAAACTTACCCTCGCCGTATTTACGGTCGCGGGTTAGCCCCTCGTAATTGGCCACAATGGCATCGCGCGAGCGTGTCAGGCGGTTAAACATGGTGGACTTGCCCACATTGGGTCGTCCGACAAGGGCGATGACTGGAATCATAGTTTTGAATCTTGTGTCTGGAATGCGGCCCGGCCCGGGCCGCAGGGGTATGGGTGCAATCAGTCTTGCTTGATCGCGTAGGCGGCCAGTGTACCATCATTGGCCAACACATATAAAAGCTCGCCATCGCTCCACAGCGGGACACGAACGCCCGAGCCATCCACGCGTTCACGCGCGGCAAAGCGACCATCCGAGGTATTTAAAAAGTGCACATAGCCCTCTTCGTCGGCGACTACCGCGTAATCACCCAGTACTGCCGGGCCCGTTACCTGGCGGCGCAGCATTAATTCATTGCGCCACAACTCGGCACCGCTGCCCGCATTGTAGGCGACCACGGCACTGTCATCTTTGGCAATATAGAGTGCGTCATCACCCAAACCGATCTCTTGGTAGCTAGACGAGTCTATCGCCCACAACGGCCGGCCATTAGAGCGGCTAACGGCCATCAAACGCCCCTGATAGCCATTGAGGTATAAGATGCCGTCGCGCAGTAATGGCGAGGCTTGAATATCCACCATCTTCTCGAGATCCGAGCGACCTTTGGGCATAGCCACACGCTGCTCCCACAAAATCAGGCCGTTTTGTGGGTTAAAGGACATCAGCCGACCGTTGGCAAAACCTGCGTAAACGGCCGCTGCGGTAATAACCGGCGATGGACGACCACGCAAGGTCAACTTCGGTGGCGGATTATCGTAAAACCACATCACCTCGCCGTTACTGGCGTCCAGTACGGTTAAACGACCGTCCAGAGTTTGCGCCGCGACAATACTCTCGTCACCCGCCGGTACCGACATGACCTCGCCGCTTAATTGGGTGCGCCACAACTCTGTGCCGTCGGCAAGATTAAGGGCTAACACTTCGCCTTCATCGGTGCCTAACAGCAACTGACCTTTGCCCAGCCCCACGCCGCCGGCCAAGACGGTGTCTAGATCTTTGCGCCACAACACTTTACCGGTTTTACGGTTTAGAGCATACAGCTCACCTTCGTAGTCCGCGGCATACAAGGTATCGCCATCGATAACCGGGGTAATGCGGGTATAGCCGTCACCTTGGCCATCACCAATACCGCGATGCCATACCCGCTTGATCTCAACCGTAGACTCAAAATCAACCAGCTCCATGGGCTCGGTGCCGTCTTCATCACTGAACAGAGAGCAGCCAGACAGGCCAACCATCAGCCACAGTAGTGCTAGGTATCTCATGCAGAGGGCTCCTCGGCGCTGTTGGCCAATTTGAGATTGTCGATTTTCATTTGCAACACCACGCGGCGCTGTTGTTGCTCGGTGCCGACTTTTTCAATCGCGCTTTGATAAGCCGTTAAAGCGGCCGCGTTATCGCCATTCTGACGCAAAATATCGCCGCGCACTTCCGCTTGCTCGGCGGCAAAACCGGTCGCGGGCTGATTGGCAACCAGCGACAGCGCATCATCGTAACTGCCCTCAGAGGCAAGCACCCGCGCCAAACGCAGCCGGGCAATCTCTTGCAGCGCTGGGCTATCGCTGTTTTCTAGCACCCAGTTAAGTTGGCCTTTAGCGGTTTCGAGATCCTCCCCAGTCACCGCCGCTTGCGCGGCATACAACGCTGCCTGTGCCGCGTAAGCACTGTCTTTGTCGGTGTCTTTTACCTGTTCAGCCAAGTGACTAATCGTCGCTCGATGAGCTTCGTCAGTCGCGTTACCTTCGCCTGCAGTGGTCACCAGCTGCTCGTAAAAATCAGAGGCCGCCTCCGCCTTGGCTTGCTGCTGGTCCTGCCAAAAATTCCAACCAAAGTAGCCGCCGGTAGCGACCACTACGCTGACGATCACCGTCGAGCCGTACTCCTTCCAGAGGCGTTTTAGGTTTTCTAGTTGTTCTTCTTCGGTTAGATGATCGCTCACGAATTACTCCTAACGGGTCTGTCTTATAGTCTGTCTAAAATAAGTATCCGCTCGCGCGATCAGCGCGGCGGACCGTAATGTGCCAATACAGCGGCCAGCTCTGTGCGGGCCAAGCTCTGTTGGGGTTTGTCTTTTCGCAGGTACTTTACCACGACACAATCGTTGGCGGCTTCATCTTCACCCAAAATCAATGCCACCGAGGCACCGCTCTTGTCGGCTTTTTTTAGCTGGCTCTTAAAGCTACCGCCACCGCAGTGCATCATTAAGCGCAACTGCGGCAAACTTTCGCGCAGAGATTTTGCCAGGCTCAGGGCGCTGGCTTGTACATCCCCCACCGCCACCAAATACACATCCAAGGTATTTTCAGCCTCAGCAGGTACCACTTGTTGCGCTTGCAGCAGCAAGACCAAGCGTTCAAGCCCCATGGCAAAACCGACGGCGGGGGTCGGCTTGCCACCTAACTGCTCCACTAAATTATCATAGCGGCCACCGGCACACACGGCACTCTGGGCCCCTAGTTTATCGGTTACCCACTCAAATGCGGTGCGACCGTAGTAGTCCAGCCCGCGCACCAAACGCGGGTTGACCCGGTATGGGACACCAGCGGCGTCCAACAGTTGCTTTAACGTGGCAAAATGCGCTTTAGATTCATCATCGAGGTAATCCAATAGCGATGGGCCGCCATCCAACAATGTCTGGGTCGCGGCGGCTTTGCTATCAAGAATTCGCAGCGGGTTGGTGGTTAGACGGCGCTGACTGTCTTCGTCTAGCTCATCTTTATGCTCATTTAGGTAAACCACCAAGGCCTCTCTAAATTGCGCACGTGCGGTATCGCTACCCAGCGAGTTAATTTCCAATGCAACGCAATCGTCTAGCTTAAGCGCTTGAAACAGATTGTGGCTTAGCATTAACAGCTCGGCATCAATATCGGGGCCCTCTAAGCCGTACGTTTCAATACCGATTTGATGAAACTGACGGTAGCGGCCTTTTTGTGGCCGCTCGTAGCGAAACATCGGCCCCATATACCACAACCGCTGTGTCTGGTTATAAAGCAACCCGTGTTGCTCGCAGGCGCGCACGCAGCTGGCGGTACCCTCTGGGCGCAAGGTAACACTCTCACCACTGCGATCGTCAAAGGTGTACATTTCTTTTTCGACAATATCGGTCACCTCACCAATGGAGCGTTTAAATAAGTGTGTTTGCTCCATGATAGGAAAACGGATTTCCCGATAGCCAAACCGCGCCAGTGTACTGGTGACGGTTTTTTCTAAATATTGCCATGTGGCGATGTCATCGGGGAGAAGATCGTTCATGCCCCGGATTGCCTGAATTTTTTTCAATGTTCTGCCTTACACCTGTCTTGGGTGAAACCTAATTAGCTTTTAGCGATAATATTTTTTTCGGCCTTAAGCTTTTCGTCCGCTTTTTGCCGTATTAAACGTTCAAGGTTATCCACCAAGCTATCGTTACCAAACTTCGTGCTGGGCTGGCCATCCACATACACTAAGTTGCTGGGCGAGCCGCCGGCCAAACCTAGGTCGGCCTCTTTCGCTTCACCCGGGCCGTTTACCACACAGCCAATCACAGCAACATCGAGCGGTACGGTGATGTCTTCGACGCGCATCTCCAGCTCGTTCATGGTTTTGATTACATCAAAGTTTTGCCGCGAGCAGCTTGGGCAGGCGATAAAGTTAACGCCTTTACTGCGTAACTTTAAGCTGCGCAGTAAATCCCAGCCGACTTTGACCTCTTCCACCGGGTCCGCCGCCAACGAAATACGAATCGTGTCACCAATACCGTCAAGCAGTAACGCGCCCAAACCGACAGAGGACTTTACAGTGCCCGAGCGCAAACCGCCCGCCTCGGTGATACCTAAGTGCAACGGCTGATCAATTTTGGTGGCCAGCTGCCGGTAGGCACCCACGGCCATAAACACATCCGATGCCTTTACGCTGACTTTAAAGTCGGGGAAGTTTAATTTGTCGAGAATATCCACATGACGCATGGCCGACTCGACTAGCGCCTCGGGAGTTGGCTCACCGTACTTTTTTTGGATTTCTTTTTCGAGCGACCCGGCATTAACACCAATGCGGATCGGAATCCCTAAATCGCGGGCTTTATCGACCACCGCGCGGATACGCTTATCGCGGCCGATATTACCTGGGTTAATCCGCAAGCAATCGACGCCTAAGTCGGCCACTTTGAGTGCAATTCGGTAGTCAAAATGAATATCCGCCACCAAAGGCACACTGACTTGCTTGCGAATTTCACCAAAGGCGTCGGCGGCCTCTAGCGTGGGCACCGAGACTCGCACGATGTCCGCGCCGGCATTTTGCAAACGAGTAACCTGCTCAACCGTCGCCGCGACATCGTTGGTATCGGTGTTGGTCATGCTTTGCACCGCGATAGGCGCATCGCCACCAACCGGCACATTGCCAACCATAATTTGGCGCGACTGGCGTCGCTTAATAGGAGATTCGCTATGCATCACTAGGCCTCAGTATTAACATCAAACCTAACCACTTTATCGCTGCCGGCAACGTCCGGAACATCGACGTCACTACCATTAAGGGCAATCTCGACGCCATCGGGGTTGCCGAGCTTAACGTTAAATGGCGCCACGCCGTGCAAGGTAATACTGGTGCCCTCGCGTTGCAGGTCGGCCGCCAGTGAATCGCCGTTGGCATCGAGCACCTCTAACCAACACTCATTATCAAAGCTCAACACCAATTCATCTAAAACCGTGCCATCAGCTGAACTGGTGGTGCCAATAGACATATCACTGACAATAGTCGCAGGCTCACTCTGTTGTTCAGTTATGGTATCGGTGGCATCGAGGTCAGGTTTAGCCGAAACCGGCTTAGGCTCTGCAGTTTCCGCCCCTATACTCTCACTTACCGCATTTGCATCGGCCGCTAGCGCAATCGCCGGTGTGTAGTCTGGCTCCGCAGCAGATGGTGCCTGGCTAGTGACCGGCGGCGCCTCAGCGGCATCGCGATTTATAACAGGCTGCGCGGTAGCAGACGCACTGACAGCACCTTTTTGCGAGTCAACATACCAATATAAAAGCCCCAGCAACAACAGCAGCACCACAACCAAGCCCAGCCGAGCCGGCCACACAGAGCGGTGATTGGATATTTTTACGTTGAGCGATTCGCTTGGCGTCACAGGCTCTTCGGTGCTCACAAAATCCGTTTCAAACTCACGCACTAACGCTTCGCCGTCAAGCCCTAAGTACTTGCCGTAGCTGCGCAGATAGCCTCGGGTAAAAACCGGTGAGAACAGCTTTTCATATTGATCTGCTTCCAGCGCGATGATTTTATCCAACTGGATATTTAACGCACTGGCGATTTGCTCACGAGACTTTCCCTGCTGCTCGCGAGCTTCGGCCAATTTAGCGCCTGGCCCCGGACCAGGGCCCGCTTGCGATTCTGGATTTACTTCATCAGACATAAACAACCCGTCGACTATTGCTCTTGCATAATTTTCTTGTACTCAAGGTATTCTTGCGTGTACGGATACTTGTTTTTTAGCATTAAGGCGTAACTCGCTTCGCGGTCTTTGTTACCAAAAATTCGCTCAAGCTTAATGCCCAACAATAATGTTTGGGGAGCCGGGCGTGCTATTTGGCTGTAAGCGTCCAAATAGCGTTTCGCCGAGGCGTAATCGCCCTGTTCAAAATACAGTGTTGCCAGCTCGTACTTCACCGCCGGGATACCGGCATTGATACGGTTAGCTCGCTCAAACGCCGCTTTAGCTTGCTCGGGTTTGTTTAAGGTAAGCGCGGTTCGGCCCAAATTAACCATCACCTCAGCGCGGTTATCGTAATCGAGCTCTTCCGAGGCGATTTCAAATTGTTTGTAGGCCTCGTCATAGCGTTCATGAGCGTACAAAAACGCGCCGTAATTGTTGCGCGCGCGGGTATAGTGACTGTCAATCCGCAAAGTTTTTTTAAAGTACTCTTCGGCGAGCTTCGGCTCACCTTCTAACTGGTAAAGCATCGCCATGGCAAAGGTTGCATCGACCGAATTGGGGTCGAGCTCAAAGGCTCGTCGTAGATGGTGGCGCGCCGACTCACGATTTTTGCCTTCGATATACTTAAGCGCCAACTCAACGTGACTGCTGAGCGCTTTATCTTCATCGACCTGATACTGGGACTCGGGCACGGTACTGACGCAAGCCGCTAACGCCAGCGCGCATGCAAACACACCCAATAAACTAACTAAACGTCGTACCACGGCCTTACAGTGCGTTGTCGTATTGCGTTTTACTGTACTCTGCATTAGAGCGCCTCTTTTAATTATTTACGACCAGCCTACAGCCTTCATCCGTGCCTGCCCATCACTGTCTATTATTGACTGACGAAAGTGATAGGTTCATCTTTGACAAAGTTTGCGCGATACCGCTCAGAGCGTTTGGTAATATCATTCACCGTACCCGCCAGCTGGCCACACGCTGCGTCGATATCATCACCACGTGTGGTTCTTACCGTGGTAATAAAACCTTCTGCAATCAAAATATCCTGAAAACGCCGCAGCGCGTTATTACTAACCCGCTTATAGTTAGACAAATTAAAGGGGTTAAACGGAATCAAATTAATTTTTACCGGCACCTCACGCAGCAGCTCGGCTAATTGGCGCGCATGCTCGGGACGATCATTGACGTGATCGATCAAGGTGTACTCGATGGTGATTTTGCGATGCGTGTCAGGCAACCCCGCAATGTAGCGCTGGGCAGAGTCTAGCAGCATCGCGATGGGGTATTTACGGTTAATCGGTACCAACTCGTTGCGCAGCTCATCGTTCGGCGCATGCAGAGAGATGGCCAAACAGGCATCGGTGTACTCACCAAGACGATCCAGCTGCGGCACCACACCCGAGGTACTCAGGGTCACGCGGCGTTTAGATATACCGTAAGCGTTGTCGTGCATCATCAAGTTCATGGAGTCGACAACATTATCAAAGTTCATGAGCGGCTCGCCCATGCCCATCATCACAACGTTGGTAACCCGGCGCGGACCGCCCGCCACTAACTGGCCAAACGATTTAGCCGCAATCCACACCTGGCCAATGATCTCGGCGGCGGTTAAGTCGCGGTTAAAACCCTGTTTGCCGGTCGCACAAAAGCTGCAATCGAGTGAGCAGCCCACCTGCGAAGAGACACACAAAGTGCCCCGCTCACCCTCGGGAATAAATACAGTTTCAACCACACTGCCGCCGGAAACCCGAATTAAAAACTTGCGGGTGCCATCCGTCGAGTCGAGCTGCTCTAGCACCTCGGGCGCAACTATCTCACAACGCTGCTTCAGCTTCTCACGCAGAGGTTTGCTGATGTTGGTCATTTCGTCAAAATCGTCAACACCGAGCTGGTGAATCCATTTAAGCACCTGGGCGGCACGAAAGCGCTTCTCGCCCATGGACTCAAAAAAAGCCACCAGCTTAGACTCGGGCAACCCCAAAAGGTTGACCTTGCCGGCCTCTAGGCCACTCGTCTCTACGTTTGATACTGCCATAACCTTACCTGCGCTTAATCAGCGCGAATGAACTTCCTCAGCGGAAAAAAAGTACGCGACTTCGCGCTTGGCGGCTTCGGGTGAGTCAGAGCCGTGTACCGCATTAGCGCTTACTGCGGTGGCAAAATCTGCACGGATAGTACCAGGGGCGGCGTCATCCGGGTTGGTTGCACCCATCAGCTCGCGGTTAAGGGCAATAGCGTTTTCACCCTCCAAAACCTGTACACAGACCGGACCAGACACCATAAATTCCACCAATGAGGCAAAGAACGGTCGCTCTTTATGCTCGGCGTAGAAGCCCTCGGCTTGTTTTTGCGTCAGCTGAATCATTTTCAGCGCCGCGATTTTCAGCCCAGCGTCTTCAAACCGCGCGATAATCGCGCCAATGTGATTGTCACCCACCGCATCGGGCTTAATAATGGACAGTGTCCGCTCTACAGCCATGTGTTACTCCGTTATTTCTATTCACGGGGCAAATGCGCCCCTCCAATACCCAAAACCCGCGAATTATACGCGGGTTTTGGGTCATTTTATATCAATAACTATACCGCTTTCAGGGCTTTGGTCGCTATTTTGACACCTCTTTAGCACTCTGGGCGCCGGTTCTGTTAACGGGCCTCTTGTGCGATACGCTGAATTCGCTGCACCATCGACTTTAAGCCGTTGCCCCGGGTAGCACTCAGGTGGTTTAACAGGTTCAAATCCTCAAAATAGGCGGCTATGTCAAACGCCTCAATCTCAGCGGGGGTCTTACCATTGTAGGCGGCCAACACCACGGCCAATAACCCCTTAACAATAAACGCATCGCTATCGGCGGCAAAATAGAGCGTATCTCCGCGTTGCTCACTGACTAACCATACCTGACTCTGGCAACCGCGCACTAAGTATTGCTCGATCTTATAGCTGTCATCCAGCGGCGGCAGCTCTTTACCAAGATCGATAATATATTTGTAGCGGTCTTCCCAGCCGTCAAAGAACCCGAGGGTATCAATAATGTCGGCGCTGGTTATTTCTGTACCAAATTCACTCATCTGCTTACCTAGCCTACCTTCACACGCCCCCTGGCGGCGGCCTCAAAAAAACATTCCGGTTTCTAACTGCGCTTCTTCGCTCATCATGTCACGGCTCCAGGGTGGGTCAAACACCAGATCGACCTCCACCTCTTGGACATTGGGCACTTTACCAACCCGGTACTCAACATCGCCTACCAATACGGGCCCCATGCCACATCCGGGCGCGGTCAAGGTCATCGTGATACCCACATGGTTGCGAGCCTGATCGATATCCAGCGCGTAAATCAGCCCCAAATTGACCAAATCGACCGGAATTTCAGGGTCAAAAACGGTTCTTAACGCCTCCCACACCTGCTCTGCGCTGATTTGACCGTCACCGGCATCGGTAAAGTGTAGCGCCTCGGATTCTTTACCCAGTGCCGCCGCGTCCGTACCATCAACGCGCACCATCTGACCGTGATAGCTCAGGGTGTAATTTCCCCCAAGCGCCTGGGTAATCGTCACAAAAGTATCTTTGGGGATGGTCACGGGTGTGCCGTCGGGCACACGACGAGCCGGGCAATCAGCCTGCATCACCACCATTTCACGCTCTGTTGCCATATTAAACGCTCGTGTGTACGGGCTTAGCCCACGTTGAAGCTCTCACCGCAGCCGCAGTAATCTTTGGCATTGGGGTTTAAAAATGACAACTGGCGATTGACGCCCTCGGTCACATAATCAATTTTTGTCCCGCGAATAACGCTCGCACTTGCCTCGGCAACATACAAAGTAACGCCATCTTGCAGGGTAAACTCACGGTCGCCCTCGCTGGGTGCTGCGACCAAATCCAACACATACATAAACCCTGTGCAGCCACTCTCTTTTACTGACAAACGCACTGCATTGGCCGCACTATCAGCGGACAATTGTTGGCTAAAATGCTGGATCGCTGCGGGCGTTACATCAATTAACGCCGCTTGATCGGGATTAAACTGTTCAACGCTCATGCAAACCTCCTAAGTCTCTCGACGCTTACGCCAGAAACATTTTGGCTTTGGTCAGTGCGGCAATAAGTTTGGCAACATCATCTTCGTTGTTGTACAAACTAAAACTGGCCCGCACTGTGCCGGGTATTCCAAACTGATCCATAATCGGCTGCGCGCAGTGGTTACCAGTGCGCACCGCGACACCTTGTTGATCGAGTATCATGCCAACGTCTTGCGGGTGGGCAAAATCACAGGTAAAACTCATCACCGCGACTTTGTTGGCCGAGGTACCCACCAAGGGATAACCGCCTAGCGCCTGCAATTGTTGCTCAGCACTTTTTAGCAATTGCTGCTCGTGGGCATCGGCCTGCGCCCGATCAAACGACTGCAAAAAATCCACCGCTGCGGCCAACCCTATAGCGCCCGCGATATTCGGCGTCCCAGCCTCAAATTTGTATGGCAGCTGGTTGTATACCGTGCCGGCAAAGCTGACTGACTCGATCATCTCGCCACCGCCTTGATACGGCGGCATCGCCTCTAGCAGCTCGCGTTTGCCATAGAGTGCACCAATGCCGGTAGGGCCAAACATTTTGTGGCCCGAAAACACCAAAAAGTCGCAGTCGAGCGCTTGCACATCAATCGGCCAATGGGCGATGGACTGTGCCGCATCAATCAGGGCACAGGCACCCACACTGTGGGCCAACGCAACAATATCAGCCACTGGGTTAACACTGCCCAGTGCGTTAGAGACATGCCCTATCGCCACCATTTTTACACGCGTATCTAACTGCGCGGTAAAGGCGGCTATGTCGATAGTGCCATCGGCACTTACCGCGATTGGTTCGACCGTCGCACCGGTGGCCTCTGCCACCATTTGCCAGGGCACAATATTAGAGTGATGCTCCATGGCAGAGACTAAAACACGATCACCCGGCTTTAAATGTGCGCGCCCCCAGCTGGCGGCCACAACATTGATACCCTCGGTGGTACCGCGAGTCCAAAGCAGCTGCTCTTTTGCCGGCGCGTTAATAAACTGCGCCACTTGAGCTCGAGCCCCTTCAAACTTTTCGGTCGCGCGATCACTTAACGCGTGTGCGCCACGATGCACATTGCTGTTGTCATAGCGGTAATAATTGGCAATGGCAGCAATCACCGACTCAGGCTTTTGCGTGGTCGCAGCGTTATCCAGGTACACCAACGGATGACCATTGACCTCTTGCTGCAAAATTGGAAACTGCGCTCTAACGCTTGCAACATCAAACTGAGTCAAGGTCGTCTCCATCCAACAACAGCAAATCGGTATCGCGACCAAACTGATCGGCAAGTACCGGCAACAAATACTCCAGTACCGAGCTGTTTGCGATTTGCTGAATCAGCTCGTTAATAAAGCCAAAGCTTAGCATCACTCGCGCTTGCTCTTTGGCGACACCACGGGTCTGCAAGTAGTAGAGCGCCGCGTCGTTAATTTGGCTTACTGTCGCGCCGTGAGCACAGCGCACATCGTCGGCGTAAATCTCAAGCTCAGGTTTGGTGTCCACCTCGGCTTTATTGGAGGTCAGCAAGTTTTTATTGCTCAGCTCGGCCAAAGTTTTCTGTGCATCTTTATGAATGTGAATACGGCCGTTAAATACCGCGCGCGCGCGATCGCCAATAATCCCGCGAAACACCTCATTCGTGGTGCAGTGCGGCACACAGTGCTGCACATTGGTGTGGTAATCCACCAGCTGTTTGTTGCGCGGCAAGTACACACCGTTAAGCTCAACATGGGCACCGCTACCGCAATGCAGCAAGCCATAATCGATACGCATCAACTCAGCGCCTTTGGCGATGGCAAAGCCGTCAAAGTTAGCGTCGCGATTCAGCTCGACAAAGACGCCACCAACGTGATGAATCGCCTCCCCTTCAAGGTTTAAGCGATAGTGCTTAAAACGCGCGTTATCGCCAATTACCACCTCAGTTTGTGCATTCACAAAGCCCGTCGTGTCATCGCTTGCAGTCGCGTAATGCTCGACAACTTCAGCCTCAGCGCCGCGCTCTAGCACGACCAACAAACGCGTATTGGCCAGCGGTGTGGCGCCATCAGTGATGCGATTGATAATGTAAAAAGGCTTGTCGAGCTTCGTGTCGGCGGCCACATGCAACAATACACCTTGCGCCAACAGCGCCTCGCTCATAGCGGCAAACAAATGTTGTTCGCTATCGGCCAGACGCCCTAAATGCGCTTTGATAAGTTCGGCTTGCGCGGCGTTGGCATCGGCAAACAGAGTCGCCGCTTCGGGCAGCGGATCGCTCGCCTTAGCATCCAGCACACCATCGACAAACACTAAGCGGTAAGCCTCCGCCGTGAGTCCCGAAAACGCATCGGCACCTTCGCTTTCATTCGCCGCCGCAAAAGATTTCTTACCCAGGGCGGCAAGCGAGGTGTACTTCCAGTTTTCGGTGCGGCGCGTGGGCCAGCTGGCTGCCTGAAACCGATCGGCGCCCTGTTGGCGCATATTAGTCAGCCATGCGGGGACCGACGGGTCTTCGGCGAGCAGCGCTTGCGCCTGCGACAAAGCCTGCTGCTGAAAATCGTTCATTACACCTCCCCACTTTCGAGCCAACCGTAACCTTTGGCTTCAAGCTCTTTCGCCAGAGATTTATCACCGGATTTAACAATTTTGCCATCGGATAAAACGTGGACGTAATCGGGCACAATATAATCGAGCAACCGCTGGTAGTGAGTAACCACAATAAAGCTGCGATCTTCACTGCGCATTGCGTTAACGCCCTCGGCTACGGTTTGTAAGGCATCGATGTCAAGCCCCGAGTCCGTCTCATCCAAAATACAAAGGCTCGGCTCCAGCAGCATCATTTGCAGAATCTCGTTACGCTTTTTTTCGCCACCCGAGAAGCCCTCGTTAACACCGCGCTTTAAAAAGGCCTGATCCAGCTTTACTTTTTGGCTGGTGGCACGCGCCAGCTTCATAAATTCGACTGACGACAGCTCTGGCAAACCGCGGTGTTTACGAACCGCGTCGACTGAGACCTTAAGAAACTCCATATTGCTCACCCCGGGTATTTCCACCGGATACTGGAACGCCAAAAACAGGCCTTCGCGAGCGCGCTCTTCGACTTCAAAGTCAAACAAGTTTTTGCCATTAAACTCAACGGTTCCGCTGTTCACCTCGTAACCCGCGCGGCCCGACAAAACATTACCCAAGGTGCTTTTGCCGGCACCGTTGGGGCCCATAATAGCGTGCACCTCACCGGGTTTAACCTCAAGACTCAAGCCCTTCAGAATTTCTTTGTCTTCTACACTGGCGCGAAGGTTGTCTATGCGTAACATATGTTTTTTACTCTCAAACGTTTAATTTTGTGACCGTGGTAAACCGTGCGCAGCAACAACTGCACCTAACCATTAGGCTTAACCAACGGAGCCCTCTAGGCTAACCTCGAGCAACTTGCCCGCCTCTACGGCAAATTCCATGGGCAACTCTTTAAATACTTCGCGGCAAAAACCATTCACAATCATCGATACCGCTTTCTCTGGATCGAGACCGCGCTGGGCGCACAAAAACATTTGATCGTCACTGACCTTCGAGGTGGTCGCTTCGTGCTCAATAACAGCACTGGGGTTTTTACTCTCGATGTACGGAAAAGTGTGCGCGCCGCAGCGATCGCCAATTAACAATGAATCACACTGGGTAAAGTTGCGCGCGCCATCGGCACCGGGATTCATACGCACCAAGCCGCGATAACTACTATCGCTGCGACCAGCCGAGATCCCTTTGGCAATAATCGTAGAGCGGGTGTTTTTGCCGATATGAATCATCTTAGTGCCGGTGTCAGCTTGCTGCAGATTATTGGTCAGCGCCACCGAGTAAAATTCGCCCACGCTGTTATCGCCACGCAACACACAGCTGGGGTACTTCCAAGTTACAGCCGAGCCAGTCTCGACCTGCGTCCAGCTAATTTTAGCGCTCTCGTGGCACACCCCGCGCTTAGTTACAAAGTTGTAAATGCCACCTTTGCCTTCGGCGTCACCGGGATACCAGTTTTGTACTGTCGAGTACTTAATCTCGGCGTGATCACAGGCAACCAGTTCAACCACAGCCGCGTGTAATTGATTTTCATCGCGCATCGGAGCGGTACAGCCTTCAAGGTAGCTTACGTGCGAGCCCTCTTCGGCCACAATAAGGGTGCGCTCAAACTGACCGGTGTTTTGCTCGTTAATCCGAAAATACGTTGAAAGCTCCATGGGGCAGCGAACCCCTTTAGGAATAAACACAAACGAACCATCGGAAAAAACCGCCGAGTTTAGTGCGGTAAAATAGTTGTCTTTTTGCGGCACCACCGAGCCTAAATATTTTTTCACCAGGTCGGGGTATTTCTCAAGCGCCTCGCTAATGCTGCAAAAAATTACCCCGGCCTCAGAGAGCTTTTCACGAAAGGTGGTAACTACGCTGACGGAATCAAACACGACATCCATGGCGACGCCGGCGAGCATTTCTTGCTCGTGCAGAGGAATACCTAATTTCTCGTAGGTCGCCAGTAACTCGGGGTCGACCTCGTCCAGACTTTGCGGACGATCCTCCATACTTTTAGGCGCGCTGTAGTAGGAAATTGACTGAAAGTCTATCGGCGGGTACTTCACCTTGGCCCAATCGGGCTCGTCCATTTCTTGCCACGCGCGAAACGCCTGCAAACGCCACTCGAGCATCCACTCGGGCTCGTCCTTTTTGGCCGAAATAAAACGCACCACATCTTCGTTTAGACCTGGCGGTAAAGTTTCCGATTCAATCGCGGTGTGAAACCCCGCGGCATACTCTTTCCTGATTAGGTGTTCTACCTGTTCAGACATTTCTCACCTCTTTCTCCGTGGTAACGGAGTGTCGGGCATCACCCGAATTGACTAATCACATGTCGCCCAAGGCAACATTCGATGCGGCCTAAGGCCATCTTGTTTTTGCTCGCGCTTACCCTATCCGGCTTTTGCGGTGAGCTTACCCACCACCGCGTTAATGTGGCCGATAGCGCGCTCGACCTCATCGGCCGTGGTATAACGCCCCAGAGAAATACGCAGCGACGCCAGCGCTTCGGCATCGCTTAAACCAATGGCTTTTAACACGTAACTCGGCGACATGCTGGCCGACGTGCAAGCGGAGCCTGTAGCCACTGCCAACTCGCGCAACGACAATAGCAACAGCTCGCCATCGACCTGGCCAAAGCTCACATTTAAATGGCCGCAGGCACGCTCGGTGGCGTGCCCATTAAGGCGCACCCCCGGCAAGTTCTCAATGCCACGCCAAAGCCGGTCGCGCAACGCCACCATTCGGTTAGGCGCACTATCAAGCTCGTCACGTGCCAGCTCGGCCGCCACACCAAACCCCACACACTGATGGGTAGCCAGCGTGCCGGAGCGCATACCGCGCTCGTGTCCGCCGCCATGTATTTGCGCGGCAACTTTGACATCGCCGCTGCGACGCACGTAAAGCGCACCGACCCCTTTGGGGCCATAGATTTTGTGGGCCGACATAGAGAGCAAATCGACGCCCAGATCGGTGACATTGACCGGCAATTTGCCCACGGCCTGAGCGGCATCTACATGCAGCAAGCACCCGTGGGCGCGACACACCGCGGCAATCTCGGCAATCGGGTTGATGGTGCCAAGCTCGTTATTCACCAGCATGACACTCACTAACCGCGTATTTTCCTGCAACGCATCGCGCACCGAGGCGGCGCTAATTTGGCCGGTGTTATCCGGGGCAATTAAACTCAGCTCATGGCCTTGCTCCACCAACCACTGTGCGGGATCGAGCACCGCTTTATGCTCGATCGCACTAACCAACAAATGGCCTACACTGTCAGCGGCAATATTCGCCGATTCGAACACGCCTTTTAACGCCAGGTTATTCGACTCGGTGGCACCACTGGTCCAAACGATCTCGCGCGGGTCGGCGCCAACCAAATTGGCCACCTGCCCGCGGGCGGTCTCTACCGCCTCTTCCGCCTGCCAGCCATAGCGGTGCGAACGCGACGCCGGATTGGCAAAGGTACCATCGAGTGTTAAGCAGCTTGCCATGGCCTCGGCCACCTCGGGCGCCACCGGCGTGGTCGCTGCGTAATCCAGATAAATGGGTGTCATGTTGCTCGTTTTAACCCCAAGCGCCGCTTAGTGGCGGTCACTACAAACGATATTTTCAGAGAGCAGCTCAGCCGCCGCGCGATTGGCATCGGCGGCGTGGCGCTCATCCTGACGCTTACAGACCGATTGAATATCCCGCCGGGCCAACAAATCGGCCAGCGTGATACCGCTTAAAAACTGATGTATTTGCCCGCTAAGGTCTTGCCAAAGATGATGCGTAATGCAAATTTCACCATCCTGGCAGTCGCCCTTTCCCTGACAGCGAGTAGCGTCCAGTGATTCGCTTACCGCATCGACCACCTGCACTACCGACACCTCGCCGGCACTCACGGCCAAACAGTATCCGCCGCCGGGGCCGCGCACACTGTTAACCAGCGACTCGCGCCGCAGCTTGGCAAACAGCTGCTCAAGGTACGAGAGTGAAATCCCCTGGCGCTCGGATATATCCGCCAAGCTCACGGGCCCTTTGTCGCTGTGAAGCGCCAAATCGAGCATCGCGGTTACGGCGTATCGGCCTTTGGTGGTCAGTCTCATGGCGTTAGCGTGTCTGTAAAGGTGTATCAGGTTCGAGCGGGCACATTAATCGGCCCGCCCATAAAGTCCGACCATTTTACTCAACTATTCGCAATATTCCAAGCCAGCAACCGCCCCACAGGCCCGTCTCCCCCCAATTTAGGTGTCGCTATCGTCCGCTGACGCCTCCGATAGCGCCTTTTGCGTGCGCTGAATATAATTTTGTGTGTTGGTCAGCACGCCGCGCAAAATGCTCAACTCCATCTCGTCCATCCGGATACGCCCGTACAGCCGACGCAAGCGCGTCATCGTCTGGCGCGGATTATCTGGCTCTAAAAAGCCTAGCTCTGTCAGCGTTTGCTGCAAGTGATCGTAGTAACGCTCAAGCGCTTCAACCTTCGCCGGGGGGACATCCCAGTCATCAAAGGTGGGCGCCTTACCGTCCTGCCAGGTAAGGTGCGCCATACGCAACTCGTAAGCGATGACCTGTACTGCACAGGCCAAATTGAGCGAACTGTAGTCGCTATTGGCGGGAATATGCACATGGTAGTGACACTTGTGCAATTCTTCGTTAGTCAGGCCGCGATCTTCTCGACCAAACAGCACCGCCACCTCGTGCTCACCGGCCTCGGCGATGGCTTTGGTGCCGCACTCGCGGGGATTCACCAGCGGCCAGGGTATACGCCGCTCGCGCGCACTGGTACCTACCACCAAACCGCAATCGGCAATCGCCTCGTCCAGCGTTTCAACAACAACGGCGTCATCCAGAATATCCAGCGCACCTGCGGCGCGCCATACAGCCTTCTCGGCCGGGAAATCTTTAGGCGCCACCAAATAGAGTTTACTGAGCCCCATATTTTTCATGGCGCGCGCGGCGCCACCAATGTTGCCCGGATGGGAGGTGTTTACCAGCACAATACGCAGGTTATCTAAACGGTTTTCACTCATGAGCGCACCCTTGGATAAGATTGCCCATGAACTGGGCGGAGTCTAAAAGCGCGGCATTCTAACAAAATCAACCGCAAAGGAGTACATTTGCCACTAATTGTGCTGGTTTAGGTGCTAACGCGTTGTTATAATCGCCGCCTCTGGCCGCTGCCCTCGCAGTGACGCCCCGTTCTTTACTGACTCTGACTTGTTGATGGTGCCCCATGGAACCCATGCTGAATATTGCTTTGCGCGCGGCGCGCAAAGCCGGCGAACTGATTGAGCGCGCAGCCGAGCGCGTTGACCTCGTGTCTATCGAGGAAAAAGGTCGCAATGACTTTGTCACCGAGGTGGATAAAGCCGCCGAGAAAGAAATCATTTACCACCTGAAAAAAGCCTACCCCGACCACAGCATCATCGGCGAAGAAGGCGGCTCGCAACCGGGCAGCAACACCGATGTCGAGTGGATCATTGACCCGCTGGACGGCACCACCAACTTTATTCACGGCATCCCACAATACTCAGTCTCGATTGCCTGTCGCATTAAGGGCCAAATAGAGCACGCCGTGGTCTACGACCCCATCAAGCGCGAAGAATTTACCGCCAGCCGCGGTCGCGGTGCCGCCCTTAACGGCCGTCGCATCCGCGTCAGCAGTCGTCGCGGCTTAGCCGGTGCCCTGATCGGTACGGGCATTCCGTTTAGCGGTTACGCCCTCGAGAACATTTCACCTTATTTGGCAGCACTGCAAGAGATCGCCGGGCAAACCGCCGGCATCCGTCGCCCAGGCTCTGCCGCGCTCGATTTAGCCTATGTTGCCGCGGGTCGCTTTGATGCCTTTTGGGAGATGAATCTAAAAAGCTGGGATATCGCTGCGGGGATTTTGCTGGTAAAAGAAGCCGGCGGCCTAGTGAGCGATTTTAACGGCGGGCACACCTACATGGACAGTGGCAATGTTGTTTGCGGCGGACCAAAGGTATTTAAGCCTGTGTTACAAATCGTTAAAAAACACATGGAGCACGTTCACTAATCGCCCCGCGATAACACTGAGCCCGACAACACCGAGCCCGACCAAGGCGGACGAGATTTCTCGGCCGCCTTGTCAATTCCAAGGGCGCACTAACCGCCATCCTGCTCCGTAAAATCCAACACTTTAGCCTCTGCCTCGCCAGCCAACTGGTTCAGCACCCGCACTAGATGGTTAATCTGCAAGGGCTTAGTCAGATACTCGTAAAACCCAGCATCGCGACCTTTTTGCACATCGATCGACATAACATTAGCGGACAAACCAATGACCGGAATCGAGGCCGTGGCCGGGTCTTTCTGTAATACGCTCAGCACCTCATAGCCATCCAACCCTGGCAAATTTATATCCAGCACAATCACATCGGGCTTACTGCTGCGTGCCCGAAAAATTCCCAGATAAGGCTCCTCGGCAACCTCCAGTGAATAATGGGCGTAGCGATTAAAAAACTGTTGCATTAAACGGATATTGGTGGCGTTATCTTCGATGTAAAGCACCCGGCAATCGCGCTCGCAAATTAATACTTCGGCGGGCTCCATGTCGAGCTCGGGAGTATTAGGGGGACGCTCACTGACCGCCTCACCGCAGCGTTTTAAATCGAGCCAAAAACAAGTGCCTTGGTCGAGCTCACTGGTAAAATCGATGCGCCCGTCCATCATCTCAACCAACTGCTTAGTAATCACCAAGCCAACCCCAGAGCCTTCGATTTTACTCATCTCGGCGTGCAGACGATTAAACGGCTGAAACACTTCTGCGTGACGATGAGCGGCGATACCCGTGCCCGTATCACGCACACTAATACGCAAAAACTGATCGGCCAACATCGATAAGGTGACGGCAACCTCGCCCCCAACCCGATTGTATTTAATCGAATTACTCAAAAGGTTAAGCAGCGCCTGTTTAAGGCGCACCGGGTCGGCGGTGACACAGGCGCCTTCTAAACCTTGATAATTTGCATGCAAATAAATACCGCGGGCATCGGCCTGCGGCTGTACCAAGGTAAAGCAATCAGCCAGTAACCGCGCTACCAACACCGGCTGCAAACGAGATTCCATATTGCCCGATTCAATTTTCGCCAAATCGAGCACGTCGTTAATAAGACGCAACAAGTGCTCGCCGGCCGAGCGAATCTCGCGCAGGTTACCCTTTTGTACACTCTGCAGGTTATCGTCGTATTCAAACAGCTGGGCGTAGCCTAAAATTGCGTTAAGCGGTGTACGCAGCTCGTGACTCATACTGGATAAGAATTCGCTTTTAGCCCGATTGGCTTTTTCGGCGGCATCTTTCGCCTGCACCACGCGCTCTTCGGCACGCTTGATATCGGTAATATCCATATTGGTACCCGACATGCGAGTCGGTTGACCACGATCATCAAAACTCGCCCGCCCTCGGGCGCGAATCCAACGGATATCCCCTTGCTTAGTATGCACCCGGTACTCGATATCAAAAGCGCCCTGACCGGACATGTGCTTACGCAAAGTGCGATCAAACTTAAGCAAATCATCTTTGTGAATATGGTTGCGCCACTCTCGCAGGCGATCCTGACCCGTGGTGAGCATATCGTCGTTTTCGTTGTAGCCTAAGTGCTCCCAACAGCGGCTGGAAAAGTGAAAGCCATTGCTCTCGGCGTACCACTCCCAAATACCATCTTTCGAGGCCTGAATAATGCGAACTTGACGAGCCTCACTTTCGCGCAGCGCTGCCTCTACATTTTTTAGCTCAGTAACATCAAAGTTAATGCCGGAAATATAACGAGCGCGCCCTTGCTCATCACGGATCGAATCGGCCCGCACTTGCGTCCAAAGGTAATCACCCGCCTTAGTGCGAATGCGGTAGCAAGCGTGTAGCGGCTCAGACGAGCGCAGGTGTTCGCGCACCGCCTCAAACATAATGTCCCGGTCGTCGGGGTGAATATAATTGGGTAATTGTGCGGCATCATAAAACTCTTCACGATCGAGATCGGTATAGCCAAGCTGCTCCCAAAAGGCGCCCGACCAGTCGATAAAACTGGTTTCAAGATCCCACTCCCAGAAGCCATAGCCGCTGCCACAGAAGATGCGTCGGTAGCGTTGGACGATTTTACGCAGTTGACTGGGCGACAAATCGTCCAATTCCTGAGTAATACTGATGCTTGGCTCTTTAATGCTCATGGCGCTCTCATATGGAGATACGTTGGGGTAGCGAACGAAGCAGTAGCATACCCCGCTTTTATGGCGAAAAAAAAGCCCGCCGGAACCCGGCGAGCTTTTGTTAACGGACTTATTGTAACAACTTAAGGCATTTCGTCTATTTCAGAACCTTCTTTTTCCGGCGGCATTAAATCTTCTTTAACAATATGCATCCACATCAGGGTGTTACATGACACGTAAATCGACGAATAGGTACCCACGACCACGCCGACAATCAGCGCCAACGCAAAGCCGCTAATCAATTCACCACCAAAAATAAACAACATCACCAATACCAGCAATGTGGTTAACGAGGTAATAAAGGTTCGCTCTAGTGTTTGCGTCAAAGATGCATTGATCACATCGGCAGATGAGCCTTTACGCATGCGGCGAAAGTTTTCCCGTATCCGGTCGAACACCACGATGGTGTCGTTAAGGGAGTAACCGATCACCGCCAACACCGCCGCCAGCACCGTCAGATCGAAATCCACCTGAAACAGCGCAAAGAAGCCCAAGACGATAATCACATCGTGCACCAAAGCCAGCACAGCACCCACCGAAAACTTAAACTGGAACCGCGCGGCCACATACAGCATAACCACAGCCAGCGCCACCAACATCCCCAGGCCGCCCTCATCGCGCAGCTCGGCGCCAATTTGCGGGCCGACATACTCACTGCGGCGCAGCTCAACCTCACTGCCGGTTTTGGCGGATAATACATCCAGTAGCTCGCCGGTGTAAGCGGTATCAAGGGAGTTCTCGATCAAGGCAACCACATCGCTACCAGCGGCGCTAACCTCGATAGAGCCAAAATACTTAGACGGTAATATCGTCTCGTCGATATCACTTTGGCTGGCACCGCTAAAGGTCAACGATTGCGAGTAGTTACCTCGGTCGCGAGGGGCGCGGGCGACCGACGTTAAAGAGGCTTCGGGTGCCACCTCCTGCAACCGACGCTCCAGCGCTTTTTCGCCACCATCCGACATAGCACCTTGCGTGCGAATCAGCACCTCAGTGTCAGAGCCAAACAGAACCGCCACCGGGTTAACCAGGCCTTCGTCGTTTAAAATGGTGCGAATTTCGGGGATATCGGCCGGCTGCGAGAAACTCACCTCGACCTGCGCACCACCGGTAAAATCCAAGCCAAACTTCAAGCCGTTCACAGCCAAGGCACCGATCGACACCACCAGCAGGATCACCGACAACGCAGTGGCCGGAATCCGGGCGCCCATAAAATTAAATATTTTGTTATCTGCTTGTTTGCTAGACATCATTGGCACCATTAGATCCAAAGCTTCTTGAGATTTTTACGACGGCCATAAACCAAATTGACCAGCGCGCGTGTACCCATGATGGCCGTAAACATGGACGTTAAAATACCAATCGACAGAGTCACCGCAAACCCTTTAACCGGACCAGAGCCGATAGCGTAAAGGATAACGGCCACAATTAAGGTCGTCAGGTTGGCATCCAAAATAGTGGTAAAGGCGCGATCGTAGCCCGCCGAAATCGCCGTATGGGGGCTCGCCCCCGCTTTTAGCTCCTCTCGTATTCGGGCAAAAATCAACACATTGGCATCCACCGCCATACCCACTGTCAGCACGATACCGGCAATACCCGGAAGCGTTAGGGTTGCACCTAAAATCGACATTACCGCAACCAAAACCAGGACGTTAACCCCGAGCGCGATATTGGCAAAAACACCAAACAAACGGTAATAAACGATCATAAACAACAGCACCAGCGCCATACCCCACTGCACGGACTGCACGCCTAACTGAATGTTTTCGGCCCCGAGTGACGGCCCAATGGTGCGTTCTTCAACAAAGTACATGGGCGCCGCGAGCGCGCCCGAGCGCAACATCAAGGCAAGCTCAGAAGCCTCACCCGGAGCGTTTAGGCCGGTAATACGAAACTGCACACCCAGCGCACTTTGAATGGTCGCAAGACTAATGACTTTACTTTCAGTGTATTGCTCCGGCACTTCCACCGGCTCGCCCTCGGCGCTGGTTTCGGTGTTCATGCGGGTTTTGTATTCGATAAACAACACCGCCATACGGCGCCCAATGTTAGAGCGAGTGGCGTGGTTCATCTTGGTGCCGCCCAGGCTGTCGAGGGTAATGTTTACCTGCGGCGTATTGGTTTCGGGGTCAAGCGTGGTGCTGGCGTTGGCAACATGATCGCCGGTCAGAATCACTTTGCGCTCAAGCCACGCGGGATACCCTTGATAATCAAATTGCTCCTTAGCCGCCACCAAGGCATCGGGTGCCGCCTCTAAGCGAAACTCTAGGTTGGCGGTTTTACCGATCACCCGTTTGGCTTCTGCGGTATCCTGCACGCCGGGCAGCTGCACAATAATACGATTGCGCCCCTGACTTTGGACAATTGGCTCGGATACGCCCAGCTCGTTAACCCGCTTACGCAGTGTGGTTAAGTTTTGGTTTAGCGCGTACTGCTCGATCTCGCGCACCGCCGCTTCACTTAACTCAGCGTGAAACACCAACTCGTCATCGTCGCCGGGTAAATCGGTATTAAACAGCATTTGCGGGTAATCGCTGCGCAGCTCGCTAATGGCGGCATCGCGCAGCTCAGTCTCGCGAAACTCAGCCACAATCACGGTGTTTTCTACCTCGACCGAGTTATAGCGAATCCGCGCATCGCGCAGTTTGTCTTTCATTTCATCGGCGCTGGTTTCTTGCCGCTTGCTGATGGCCGAGTCAGTATCGACCTCAAGCAAAAAATGCACCCCACCGCGCAAATCCAGACCCAACTTCATGGGCGCACCGCCCATAGCGACCAGCCAGTCAGGAGTGGTTGGCGCCTGATTAAGAGCGACCACATAATCGTTACCCAGCGCATCGGCAATAACGCGCTTGCCTTGCAATTGCGCCTCACCGTCATTAAAGCGTAACTGCGCTGACGCTCCATCTTGCTCGGCGGCAAAGTAGCTGATGCCGGCGTTATCCAGCGCACTTTCGATTTTGCTCAACACTTCGCCATCGACCGTCATACCACTGGATGAACCGGATATTTGCACCGCGTCGTCGGGGGGGTAGAGGTTCGGCGCGGCGTAGATAAAACCTAAAATTGCCACGGCGAGAATCAGCAGATACTTCCAAAGGGGGTAGCGGTTTAACATACGATCATCCGAAACAAGGCGCTGATTCGCCCCTAAGGCGGGCATCAGGCGTGTTATACATTTATGTCCCGTGCCTATATGGGACCGATTCCGGACAACTCAAGTGTCCACACCTTAATAAGGCGGCAAAAGGCTAATATGGGGGCGGATTATACCGAAACTGCGAGCAACAACAATGCGCGCCGCCCACCCTTAGGGCGCTGGCGGCACCTCTAGGCCTTGGCGACCGTAAAAATCAGCTAAAAACGCGTCTAGGGCATCATCATCCAGCGCTTGACGCATCCGACTCATGACATTTTGGTAGTAACGCAGGTTATGGATCGTATTGAGCTGGGCGCCGAGGATCTCATTGCACTTATCCAGATGATGTAAATAACTGCGGCTAAAATTTTGGCAGGTATAACAATCGCAACGCGCATCCAACGGTGAGGCATCGTGACGATGGCGGGCATTGCGGATTTTTATCACGCCCTCATCGACAAACAAGTGACCATTACGCGCATTGCGGGTGGGCATAACGCAATCGAACATATCAATACCGCGGCGCACGCCCTCGACGATATCGGCAGGCTTGCCAACTCCCATAAGGTAGCGCGGTTTATCTTGCGGCATCACCGGGGCTAACGTTTCTAAAACCCGCAGCATGTCCTCTTTGGGTTCGCCGACCGACAAACCACCAATGGCATAACCGTCAAAGCCTATCGACTCCAGCCCCGCCATCGACTCACGACGCAAGTCCTCGTACATTCCCCCCTGTACAATGCCAAACAAGGCCGAGGGGTTATCGCCGTGGGCCGTTTTAGAGCGCGCGGCCCAGCGCAAGGACAGCTCCATGGAGCTGCGCGCCTCGGCGGGGGTCGCCGGATAGGGCGTGCACTCGTCAAAAATCATCACCACATCAGAGCCTAAATCACGTTGCACCTGCATGGAGATTTCCGGGTCCATAAAGACCTTACTGCCATCGATGGGCGAGCGAAACGACACGCCCTCTTCCGTAATTTTACGCAACTTTCCGAGGCTAAAGACCTGAAAGCCACCGGAGTCAGTCAAGATTGGCCCATCCCAGCGCATAAAATCGTGCAAATCACCGTGGGCCTTAACCACCTCGGTGCCTGGTCGCAACATCAAATGAAAGGTGTTACCCAGAATGATCTCGGCTCCGATCTCGTTAATTTCCCGCGGCGCCATACCTTTTACCGTACCGTAAGTTCCCACCGGCATAAAAGCCGGGGTTTGCACCTTACCGCGGGGAAAGCTCAGCTCGCCGCGACGGGCGTGACCGGACTGAGATTTCAGCGCAAAATTCATAAAACACTCGCGATTGCTAACACTGGCAGAGGTAGCAGGAGTCGGGGTATCGCTGGACATAAGACGCTCGGGCTTTAATCAGTGACGCCGGGAATATCATCACCGGCGCGAGGGTTTTGGGTAATAAACATAGCGTCACCGTAGCTAAAAAAGCGGTAGCGCTCGGCAACAGCCGCACCATACGCCGCCATGGTATGCTGGTAACCGGCAAAAGCCGACACTAACATTAACAGGGTCGACTCCGGCAAGTGAAAATTCGTCACTAAGGCATCAATAACTTTAAAGGAGCAACCGGGGTAAATAAAAATATCGGTATCGCCCTGCATCGGCGCAATCGACTCTCCCGCTGGGGCATTTTGCGCGGCACTTTCTAGGCTGCGTACGCTGGTGGTGCCCACCGCAATCACACGCGAGCCACGCGCCTTGGCGGCGCGCACCGCGGCACAGACAGACTCGTCGACGTCAATCACCTCACTGTGCATTTGATGATCACTGATATTATCAACCCGCACCGGCTGAAAAGTACCCGCCCCCACGTGTAACGTCACAAACGCCAGTTCAACGCCGCGCTCGCGCAACTGCGCCATAAGCGCGTCATCAAAGTGCAGCCCTGCGGTGGGCGCGGCAACAGCGCCTTGCTTCTCGCCATAAACGGTTTGGTAGCGCTCGCGATCAACCGCATTATCCTCACGATCAATGTAAGGCGGCAGCGGCATATGGCCGTGCTTATCCAGCACCTGCAACACCGGTTCAGGAAAGGTAATTTCAAACAGCGTTTCTTGCCGGCCGGTCACCTGCAAACGCGTGCCATCATCTAACACCAGTTCGGAGCCGGCCTTGGGCGATTTACTGGCACGGGTGTGAGCCAATACATGGTATTCATCCAAGACGCGCTCAACCAGTATTTCCACTTGTCCCCCGGTGGGCTTTTGCGCAAACATACGCGCGGGGATTACCCGGGTGTTGTTAAACACCATCAAGTCGCCGGGTTGTAGCTTATCCAGCAAATCGGGAAACTGGCGGTGCTCCAACGCACCACTGGGACCGTCCAAACACAACAACCGACTACCGCGACGCTCGGCGGCAGGAGTTCGGGCAATTAGTTCGTCGGGTAAGACGTAATCAAAGTCTTGGCGCTGCATAACATGGAGAATCAGAATTTTTGAAGGGCGGCAAGGTTAGCCCAAAATGCAACAAGTTGCCAGCCGCCCCAAGAGCCACCGCAATAAATATTTAACATCAGTGGTTGACGAGAACAAACTCGCTGCTATAATCACGCCCACTTTGCCAGAGTGGTGAAATTGGTAGACACAGGGGATTCAAAATCCCCCGCCCTTAAAAGCGTGCCGGTTCGAGTCCGGCCTCTGGTACCATCTTGTTAAACGCATCGATCTTCACCAATCGATACGCTAAAAAGCGCAGTTAACACTGCGCTTTTTTTATGGGTGTTTGTTTTACAGCTACAGAGCTAAGCGAAAACCCTAACCCCGCCTTTACACCTCTTTGCAACAAAATCACTACTTGCATCACATCATTTTCTTTAAATCGTCTCAAACCTGCCCTATGCTGATGATTCATTCACAGGGAGACCTTTATGCTGAGTGAACCAATAGCAACCTCTGACGTTGAGCTTCGGCAATGGTACGACCGCGTCCGGCAGCGCACGACAGCGCTCACCAAAGGGTTGAGCGCCGAAGACATGATGCTGCAATCTATGCCGGACGCCAGCCCCACAAAATGGCATCTGGCACACACCAGTTGGTTCTTTGAAACGTTTGCTCTAAAGCCCCACCTGCCCCATTACCGCGTTTTTGACGCGGACTATGAATACCTTTTTAACTCTTATTACGACAGCGTCGGTGAGCGACACCCGAGACCTGCACGAGGGTTGCTATCGCGTCCATCGGCGGATGAAGTCTTCGCCTATCGCCGCCATATAGATGATGCCATGTTAGCTCTGATAGACACGGCCCCGAGCAAAACCGTCGCCGATATTATCGTCACCGGGCTGCATCACGAAATGCAGCACCAAGAGCTTATCCTCACCGACATTAAACACGCTCTAGCGCAAAACCCGTCGGCATTTTCTTCTGGTCACGCCAGCGCCAGCTTGCCCACAAGCGCCGCGCAAATAGCAACTGATTCAGCTCCCTTGGAGGCCGCATTTAGTACATTTACCGAGGGGCTGTACTGGATTGGCGCTGAGCCTACAGACTTTAGTTACGACTGCGAGCGCCCCCGCCACCGAGTGTTTTGCAATGCCTTTTCACTGAGCAACGCCCCTGTCACCAACGGCCAATGGCTAGCCTTTATGGCCGCTGGTGGCTACCAAGACCCGGCATGGTGGCTATCCGATGGCTGGGATTGTAAGCAAAAAACCCAATGGCAGGCCCCTCTGTACTGGCAAGAGGTCAATGGTGAGTGGTTTGAATGTCAGCTCGACGGCTACCAGCCTATTAACCTAGCCGCACCGGTATGCCATATCAGCTACTTTGAGGCCGACGCCTTTGCCCGCTGGGCGGGTTACCGCCTACCGCGCGAGTTTGAGCTGGAAATCGCGGCAACCCAAAGCGCCGCGCAAGGTAACTTTGCCGAGTCAGACCGCTGGCAGCCACAGCCGGCAGCAGCTGGCGAAGGGCTTAAACAAGTATACGGTGATGTCTGGGAGTGGACTTCCAGCAGCTACAGCCCCTACCCCGGATTTACCCCAGAGCAAGGCGCACTGGGCGAATACAACGGCAAGTTTATGGTTAACCAATACGTCTTGCGCGGCGGCTCCTGCGCCACGGCGCAGGCGCAAATGCGCCCGAGTTATCGCAACTTTTTTTACCCGCACCAGCGCTGGCAGTTTAGTGGCCTGCGGCTCGCGCAGTAATGTCACTCAGGATGAGGATTCAAACATGACCATCGCACTCGCAACGCAAGATACCGAACAAGCAACCTCTGAACACGACCGCAGTTTTCGTGAAGATGTTTTACGCGGCCTCGCCCTGCGCCCCAAACAATTAGCGCCGAAATATTTTTACGATGAACGCGGCTCGCAATTATTTGACGATATTTGCGCATTGGATGAATATTATCCTTATCATGTCGAGCTGGAACTTCTACCTACCGTCGCCGCCGACTTGAGTCGTTTTTTTCGCGCCGAAAAAAACGACGAGCTGTCCATTGTCGAGTTCGGGGCGGGCTCACTGCGCAAAATAACACCACTACTAAACAACATCGACACCGTTAAAAACCTCACCGCCATCGACATTAGCGAAGAGCATTTGCTTAACTCTTGTGCCGAGCTACGCCGCCGCTATAGCGGGCTTGATGTTACCCCTCTTGCACAAGACTTCACTCTGCCGCTGCCCCTAAGCCAAACCGGCTTGACCCGTATGGGCTTCTTTCCGGGCTCGACCATTGGCAACTTACACCGCCAACAGGCGTTAGAGTTTTTACATAATGCCGGACAAACCCTTGGCAGCGGCGCCTACCTACTGATTGGCGTTGACACTAAAAAGCCAGAGCATATTTTGCATCAAGCCTACAATGATCCTCGGGGAGTAACGGCAAATTTCAACAAAAACATATTGACGCGCATTAACCGCGAGCTAGATGGCGACTTTGATTTAATGCACTTTGGCCACCACGCGTTTTACAATAAAGAGCACGGCCGAATCGAAATGCACTTGCGCAGCTTACGGGCGCAACGGGTGCAAATTGCCGCGCGCGAATTTTACTTTGCAAAAGGCGAAAGCATTCACACCGAAAACTCCTATAAATACCATCCTTCAGAGTTTGCCACACTTGCCCGCAAGGCTCACTGGCACACTCGCCGCCTATGGATGGCACCCGACGATTTGTTTGCCATTAGCCTGCTGCAATATAAACCGGCAACCACAAAAATTGATGATCGTTGACAGTTTTTGTGGTGCGGGCGCACGGGGTAATCGTCACCATATTGTTGCGCTTGACACATCAACGCTAGACACCGGCAAAAATATCGAGGCGCAGATTTGGCAACAAGCTCTTAAGCCACACGCCAACACCTTGGTACTGTGGCAACAAAACGATTGTTGGCACGCGCGCTTTTTTGATTGTGGCCACCCAGTACTGCGCTGCGGCTCGGGCAATATCGCCGTTGCCGCCTATTTGTACACACACGAATTTCACAACACGTTTAACCTTACCCTACACACAGCGGCAGGCGCCGTCACCGTTGGGGTCGACAACAAAGGCGCCTATTATTGCGACCGCCCCTGCCCCGTTAGCGCGAAAGATGACCCCGCACGCTGGACTCACCTCTGCCAAACCCCGGTATCAACCGCCGTTCGTATGGGCGGCAGGCAAGATTACACCTTGCTACTACTGCCCGATCCCCAGGCACTATCGCAGCTTCGGCTACGTGCGCGCGCGCTGAAGCTGTATAGCGCGCGCTCTGTCATTGCTCTGGCGCCAGCCCACAGATATTGGCATTTGCGCTACTTTGCCCCCCAGTACGGTGTACCCGAGGACGCGGCCACGGGGTCGGCGTGTGTCCAGGCCAGCAGCTATTTAGCACGTATAACCCACCATCGGCGCTTTAGCTTCAATCAACGCTCCCGCGCGCGGGGTATTATTCATACCGAAAAACGGCCCCACGAGGTTATCGTGCGCGGCAGCTATCGCCTATATTAATTGCCACAAACCCAGCCAAAGCACCTATCGCGTCGTTTTAAGCGCTTGCCGCCCAAATCTCTTTGAGATGCTATAATCGCTCAAATTCCGAACCGAGAGTGTCGCAATGTCCGCCCAGCGCGAAACACAGGCCGTGATGTTTGCCGACGTATCCGGCAGCTCGCGGCTCTATAAAGAGCAAGGTAATACTCAGGCAAAAAGCCTTATCGACGAGACCCTGAGCGTGATTCGCAGTATTATCGAACGCCACGCCGGCGTAGTCGTGAAAAATATCGGCGACGAAGTTATGGCGCGCTTCCCCAGCGCTAGCGATGCCTGTCAAGCCGCACTTGAGTTACAACGCCAATCTCTCAATCTAGATTTACAGGCGCTGCGTATCGGCATCGCCTACGGTGCCACGCTACTCGACCCTCAGGGCGATGTCTTTGGCGATGTGGTCAACGAAGCGGCGGAGGTTTCACACATTGCCCGCGCGCGCCAGATTGTGGTGACCCACGCGGTTTTGACGCAACTCAGCGAACCTATGGCCAACCAGTGCGATGCGTTTGACCGCGTTGTATTAAAAGGCGCACAAAACATTTGTACCGTATACCGGCTGCACTGGGAAACGCCGACAATCACCCACAGCGCCACCGCCGTCATGGATGTTCGCGAGTTGCACAACGAACTGGACCGCCACCGTTTACGTTTACGCGGCCCGGAACGCGAGGCCAGCTTTACCCCCGATCAACTGCCTTTATCCTTCGGTCGCGAGCGCGCACGTGTAAACTGGGCGATCAATTCAACACGCGCTTCTCGTGAGCACGGCAGTATTTTATTTCGTCGCGGTAAGTACGTCCTGGTAGATCACAGCACCAACGGCACTTATATGCAGGGCGACGATCAGGCCAACGTGCTTTACTTGCGCCGCGAAGAAATACCCCTAACAGGCAATGGGCGCATTAGCTTTGGCGTGCCGATCGATGCTCCGGGCAGCTATGTGATTGAGTTTTTTATCGGTGCTGACACCACTTTAAACTAACGCCTCTCGGCGCCACCTTTGCGCGTGAGCTAAACGCTAAATAGCGACACATTAACAACATCGGCGGAGCCCTAGATGCCCCAACAAAAACCCAAAGAACAACCCTCATCAGCCCGCGTTGTGGCCGCGAGCGCGGGCGTCGTAAAACGTTTGGCCGCTGCGGTTTACGACAGCTTATTAATTATGGCAATCAGCCTCGCGTACAGCGCAACGCTACTCGCCGTTAAAACTCTTGTACTGGGGGAGGCAATTGCCCCGGGCGAAAAAGCTCAGATGGGAATTTTTGGGTTTATCGGCTGGGTCATTATCTGGGTGGGGTTTTACGTCATCTTTTGGCAGCGCTTTGGTCAGACGCTGGGAATGAAAGCGTGGCGCCTTAAACTGACCGACAGCAGCGGCAACAAGCCCACCATTGGGCAATGCTTATTGCGCTGTTTTTTGGGCGGCCTATCACTGGCGTGCTTAGGGTTAGGCTACTTTTGGTTATGGCTCGACCCCGAGCGCCTCACTCTGCACGATCGCCTCTCGGGCACTCGCGTATTGCAACTGCCTAAGGGCCACTAATCCAGTCGTTTAACGCCCCACTTAACCGGTGGGGCACTCTTACTCTTGCGCATAAACATACGCCGTCAAGGTTACGCGGCGCGCCGTAGCAGCACCACCCCGAACAGCAAACACAAGCCAATCGGTACCAGTACCGCCACCAACGGCGGAAAACCAAACACAATACTGGATGGCCCCAGTAAGCTTTGCACCAACCGAAACCCAATACCAAACACAACGCCGGTAAAAATTCTTTGCCCCATAGTCACTTCGCGCAGCGGGCCAAATACAAACGAGATGGCAATTAACACCAAGCTGGCGGTCGCTAATGGCTGCAACAGTTTTTGCCAAAAGGCTAAGTTATATTCACTGCTTTGCAGATTTTGCTCTTTTAAGTAGCCCACATACTCATGCAAGCTCTCAATCGATTGCGCCTCGGGAGGCACCGCGACAATATCCAATAACTCAGGCGTAAGTTCTGTGTGCCACTCCCGTGTCGGTAAACGCTGGGTGGTTAACTGCTCACCCGTAAAATTGGTAATCAACACGTTTTCCTCATGCCACACACCGTCGTAATACTCGACGTGATGAGTAAAACTCGCCTCTTCAAGCTTACCGTCGGCAAAGCGATAACGGCTGACACCGCGCAGGTTTCCACCGGGCTGAATGACATTAAACTGGATAAATTCATCCGATTCACGATGCCAAACGCCCCGCCGGGTTTGACCTTCATCACTGTACCCCAACGCAATCGCACGGCGACTTTCGGCGACTTGATCGGCGTACGGAATAACATATTCGCCCAGGACGATGCCCATAAAAATAAACAGCAGTACCGGCTTCAGCACCATCCACACAATACGCCCTACCGATACTCCCGCGGCGCGCATCACAACCAACTCGCTCGAGCCGGCCAGGCTGCCCAAGCCAATCAAACAGCCGATCAACACAGCGTAAGGTAGATATTCATAAGCACTGCGGGGCAACCCCCAGAGGATATAAATCAAGGCCTCAAAAAAGGTGTAATCTTTTTTTAAGCTATCTAACTGATCGATAAGCTTACCGATAAAGTCTAGGCCCAACACCAGCAGCAAGACCATCGCCACAGCACCAACCACCGCACGCGCCACATAACGATTAAGCTTTAGCACGTTTACCCCCTCGGCGAGTAAAAACGTTAGTTGGCCCGACAAACACCAACCACGCGATAACAATAAACACGCCGTGCACCACCCACAACCCGGGCATAATCGGGAAGTTGCCCGCCTCCATCTCGGAGCGTACCGAGCTGAGCCCGGCCAGATAAAAAAGGTACAACAATATAGCCGGCAGCATTTTTAGGTAGCGCCCCTGGCGCGGATTGGTGCGGCTGAGCGGTACCGACATAAATGCCACTACCAGCACTAACAACGGCATGGATAAACGCCACTGCAAGGTCGCCCGGGCCGAGATGCTATCGTCTTTTAACAATTCGCGGGTCGATCGAGCGTCCGCCTCGGAATTGTATGCGGCCGACACGTCTGGTTCGGGAATATGCTGGGCCAGCTGCTCAAACTCGGTGATTTGATAGTCGGCAGAACCCGGACGCCCCTGATAACGAATGCCGTTGTGCAACTCCAGGTAGCGCTCATCGTACTCACTATTGTGGCGCTGTTTACCCACCTCGGCTATAGCCACTGCGGTAGGGGTACCCACTTGGGTTAAAAACAACTGATTAAGCTGGGAGCGGTTGTCGCTGATAGACTCAACGTACGTTACCACCTTGCCGCCGTTGAAGGGCTGAAAGTGACCGGGCCGCAGGGTAGTAAATTCACTGCGCGAACGCTGCTCGGCAAATAATTTTTCGGTTTGAGCGGCGCCCCAAGGGCTGACCCACAAGCTCATGGCGCCAACGATTAACGCCACTACCACCGCAGGTATGGCCGTAATAAACAATAACTGTTTTTGGCTCATGCCGCAGGCGCTAAGCACGACCATTTCACTATCCATATAAAGGCGGCCGTAGGCGAGCAAAATGGCAATAAAAAAACCTAGGGGAACGACCAACTCCAAAAAACCAGGCAGACGGTAGGCCATAATCGTAAACAGCACATCGACCGCAATTTTGCCCGAGGCAGCATCGGCTAGGTATTTAACAAAACGGCCGCTCATAATGATCAGCAACAAGGTGGTGCTGACAGCGAGCATGGTCACCAGCACCTCGCGCGACAAATAGCGATATACGATCAAAATACAACCATCCTTACTCAATTGAGCGGCCTACCCGACCAAAAACGACCGCCATAGGCAGTAACAACCAAAGACTTTGGCCCCTCGCCCACTGATGACGTAAACTAGGCGAATATTGGTGGCATTATCCCGCAACCGAAGCCGTTTGTCTCGGTGTCTGGATAAGCCAAGCGATAGACCGTACGGGAGCGCTGTTCGTTCCAGCGACAACGTCGCTCGATTTCTCGGCAACTGTTATTGCCGGGGCGAGTGTAACCGAGTAACGGTTACCGCTTAACCGCTCGCAACACAAAATTAACTAGGGGTCACACATGCAGTTTCAAGCTAAGTCATTCGACGCTACCAGCCACCGCAGCGCGCTTTTGGTCGTAGGCGTATTTTCCGACACTACCCTGACACCCAGCGCTCAGCTTATTGATCAGGCCGGTAAAGGTCAGCTGAGCAAATTACTGACTCGTGAAAAATTCACCGGAGCTCGCGGCACCAGCCTAATGCTCCATCACAATGTTGGCCAAAGTGCCGATCGCTTGCTGTTGCTGGGACTCGGAAAATCGGCCAAAAGCGACGTTGAACCTGCCGCCATTAGTGCAGCCCTCAGCGCACTGCAAAGCGCGGTAAAAGGTGCCCCGTATAAAAACATCAGCATCGATTTAACCGGCGTCACCGTCGGTGGCCAAAACGCCAGTTGGCTGGCGCGCAAAATCGCGCAAACCTTAACCACCGATCTCTGGCAGTTTGACCAGCTCAAAAGCCAAAAGCCCAGCAAAATTAACATCAATAAAATTACGGTTAATGTCGATGGCAGCCCCGCCAGTGTTAAAAAGGCATTAGCACAAGGCCAGGCACTGGGCGATGGCATGAACTACGCCCGCGAACTGGGCAACCTACCCGGCAACATCTGCACCCCAACCTACCTGGCCAATCAAGCCCGCGCTCTGGCTCGCGGCCAGAGCAAGCTGCACGTCAGCGTGTTAACCGAAAAACAAATGAAAGCCGAGGGCATGGGTTCACTGCTATCCGTCTCAGCCGGCAGTGACGAGCCCGCTAAGCTCATTGTGATGGAGTACCGCGGAGCGGCTAAATCAAAAGCGCCCAACGTGCTGGTCGGCAAGGGCATCACCTTTGACACTGGCGGTATAAGCCTTAAGCCAGGCGCCGGCATGGATGAAATGAAATTTGACATGTGTGGCGCAGCCAGCGTGTTTGGCACAATGAAAACTCTGCTCGCCCTGCAGCCTAACACCAACGTGGTGGCGATTGTCGCTGCGGCCGAAAACATGCCATCGGGCGGCGCCACTAAACCCGGTGATATCGTGACCTCTATGTCGGGCCAAACCATTGAAGTACTCAACACTGACGCCGAGGGCCGACTGGTACTGTGCGACGCCCTAACCTACGCCAAGCGCTTTAAACCCAAAACCGTAGTGGACATAGCCACCCTTACCGGCGCCTGTGTTATCGCTCTAGGCAGCCACGCTCACGGCTTATACAGTAACGACCAGCAATTTGCCGAGCAGCTTTTAGCGGCGGGCATCGAGGCCGGGGACCGCGCGTGGCAAATGCCCCTGTGGGACGAATACCAAAAACAACTCGACAGCAACTTTGCCGATATCGCCAACATTGGCGGTCGCGAAGCCGGCAGCATAACCGCCGCTTGCTTTTTATCGCGCTTTACCAAAGAGCTCCGCTGGGCACACCTGGACATTGCCGGCACGGCTTGGAACTCCGGCAGTGCTAAAGGTGCTACCGGCCGCCCCGTGCCTTTGCTGGTGCAATACTTACTCGACAGTAAATAATTGCTATGACCGAAGTGGATTTTTACATCCTCAGCAGCGATGAGCCCGACAAGCGACTGGCCTTTGCTAGCCGCTTGTGCGAAAAAGCCATTAACAATGGCCGCAAAGTTTTGATTGCCACCGATGATGCGACGCAACTGGCATCAGTGGCTAAGCACCTAACCGACGAGCGGCCAGAAAGTTATCTGCCCTGGCGCCACAGTGATGCTACCGACTCGGGCGAACCCATCGCCCTTGACTGTAGCGGCGAGTGCGGTAATCATCACGATGTACTGATTAGCTTATGCGCACAATTGCCAGAGTATTTTAGCCGCTTTGCCAGAATGGCCGAAGTGGTCATTCAAACCGACGCAGTGCTTGCGCACACCCGCCAGCACTGGAGCTTTTTAGGCGAGCGCGGCTACCCCATCAGGCACCACAAACTAGGACGGGCGCATAACGTATAAGAGTCAATGCCATGAGCGATGAGCGCGAGAAAACCCGCAGTGAGTTATTAAATGAACTGGAGTCTATCCAAGGATTATTGGACAACGATGACATCCCTGTACTGCAAGAGGTTATTGAGCAGTTAGAGCAACGCCACAACAACATGCTGGACCGGCACGAAGAGAACTACGAGCTAGATTTAGGCGGTACCATCAAGACTCAAGCCACTGCCGCGCCAACCCCAGGTTCCCACTCAACGGCGCAACCGACTAACAGCTCTGCAAAAAACGTAGCGCCCGCTCAGCATTCGCCCAGCAACAGTGAAAACCCGTTTTTGCCACAACATATCCGTTCACGCTTGCGGGGCAATCGCGCTGGTGACTTTACAACAGAACCCAACAACCGTAAAAACACCGAGCGACAACGGTTAATTGATGAGGTCATTGGCGACTTAATGCCACAATTAAAAGCCACACTGCGCACTAAATTATCGACGTTAACAGACGCGCAGTTGCACGCACTTAACAGCCAGGACGATTAGTATTTTTCTAGCGTGCCTGTGGCTCTACACCCTCACCGGCCCGCACTAACATAAACAATCCACCGGCCAAAATCACTAACACCATGTTCGCCATAAACACGCTTAAATAACCATAAGCCTCGGCCACACCACTAATAAGCAAGCTGCTTAATAACGTCCCCACGTGGGTCGTATTGGTATATAACGCCGAGGCACTGCCCGCACGCCCCGGTAGCATTTGCTGCACCACCGACACACCCAAACCGGCCAAAATGCCAACAAACACCGCGTTGGCAATTTGCAGTGCAAATAACTGCCAAAGTGCCGTTGCGCAAAACACGCCGGCATACAACACTAACCCCGCCAAGGCACTGGCGCGCACCAAGTTCAGCGGGTTCATACGTGCAGCTAACACGCCGGCAAGCAACATTACCGGCACCTCTAGCCCAGCGGCGGCACCCATAATCCACCCCACCCAACCGGTCGAAATATCCAAATTGCGTGTAAGGTGCAAAGGCAAGCTAATTAAATACGCGTTGTTGACACACCACATTAACGAAAACGCCAACACGCAGAGCGCTAAAGACCAACGCGAACGGGCATTTAAACTCCCCCATAAACCTGATTTAACCTCAGGCTCATCCGAATGGCCCGTCAGCTTTAACGCTGGCAACATTTTGGGGCTAACAATCGCCACCGCCGCAAATAGCGCCGCCGCAATCGAGTACAAGCTGGTAAACCCCCAATGGCTGGCAATTAAAAAGCCCGCTGGCGGCCCCGCCACCCAAGCAAAAGCAATTTGCGCCCGAACGACCGCGTTAAACAAGGCAATACGCTCAAGCGGCAAACAGTTTTCGGCGTACTCTAGGCTATAAGCCAAAATCTGCGAGAAAGCTACCATCGCCAAACTCAGCAAAAATACTGCCGACAAGCAGGTCAGCCAATAGTGGCGCGACAACGCAAACACCAAACAACCCAGCACCCCGACTAGACACAAGCCCACCACTAACATGCGTCGATCTTTAAGCGAGTCGGACCAAGCGCCTATTACTTGATTGTAAACAATGCTGCCAATCGCGATTCCCGCATAGGGAATGCCCACCCAAAAGGGGCTTACCCCCACCTCATCAGCAAAAAAGATACTCAATGTCGGCAGTAACAGCGCGCCGACCACCCCCGTCGCAAAGGTCAAAAAATAAATACCCAGCGCTACCGGTTTAAACAGTACCGTTTTTTGCAAAAAATTGGTCACTCTCACCTCAAGTCGTGATCGAACACCACATGGCGCACGGTTACAGGTATTACCCAACGAAAAACCCCAGCGTGAGCAAGCTCAAACTGGGGTTTTCGTGGTATATGGTTAAGTTTACCTCAGAACCCGTAACAAGAAGGGTAAGAAGCGTAAAGCTCAGAAAACAGGCCAGCGCATCAACAACGTACGCCTCCAACCCAAAATGCCTCACTATAAAGACTTATAAGCACTCAAGCGCCAGCAGGTGTGTTTAATAATCGCGATAACGAAGAACAGTATAGAAGCGCTTGGCAGGACTGAGCAATACAGCACCAAAAAAGTCGGTGTTAATGCTCCGCTAACAGCGCCGTTTCTAACCAATAAGACTTAATTAAAGACATCACTCTCACCAACTCATCAAAGCTGGTAGGTTTCGTAAAATAAGTATTACCGCCAAACTCGTAGGTATATTTTATATCCTCCTCGTTACTAGAGGTGGTAAAAACCACGATTGGAATGTGTTTTAAGTGCTCATCTTGCTTGATGTGGCGCAGTGCTTCGCGACCATCCATGCGCGGCATATTTAAATCGAGCAGTATCAAGCCCGGCACCAATTCTGGCGCTTGCAGTTTTTCTAACAGCGCTTGGCCGTCTTCAACAAACAGCACATCGTCAGACAACACACCATTTTCTTCTAATGCATCCCGAATTAGCAATTGGTCGTCGAGGTCATCTTCCGCTATCATTAACCCACGATTTTTTCGCCATGCTAATGTTGTTTTGCTCATATATTGCGTCCATAAGTCGCCCGGCGAGTGTATCGTGGGGTGAGTAGCCACTAGAGGTGGTTATGTAATAAGGTAGAACAAACCGTCGTTATTCGCTTGGAATTGATCGTTCAAGAGAGTAAAACAGCTGAGATAGCAACCCACTGCCATCCATCGCGTTGCAACCGGGATATTAGCAAGCTAATATCCCGGTTGCAACAGGCACCAACTCTTTAATTTGTGCGTCCTTATGAACAAAAACCTGTTAGCCAACGAGCGTATCACCCAGCTGCGAGACCTACTGGGCCTATCCCAGAGTGACTTCTCTGATCGAATTGGTATAACGCAAGGCGCTTTGTCACAGCTTGAGGCAAGCAAGTCTAAGCTCTCTATGACAACGATCAACTCAATCCACCAAGCTTTTAGCGTCAACTGCAACTGGCTCGTGGCCGGTGAAGGAAAAACGTTTTTAGTCGATACGCAAGGTGACATATCCCCTCTGCAAGGTTCGAGCTGCCCAGACCCGCTTATTCCGATGGTCAATGTCGATGCCCACGCGGGCTATATAAGCCAGTGCAACGATCCCAACTACATAAAGACCTTAGGTGTTTACAGGATTCCAGGTTTTGAAGACGGAGACTACCGCCTGTTCGAAACAGACGGAGACAGTATGGAGCCGTCACTCTATTCAGGAGAGGTGGTAATTGCCGAGCGACTCGAGCCCGGCAAAGCATTTGATGACGGATCACTAGCCGTGATCGTTGCCGAGGACGGAGTGCTTGCCAAACGTATTTACCTAAGCACTCAAGATAAGCTTATAGTAAAAAGCGACAACACTGCCTACAAACCCTATACCTTAAATAAAAAAGACATAGGCGAGATCTGGTTGATTCGATCTAAAATAACCTCTCACTTTAACGGGGTCAGTGCACCGCAGCGCTAGGCCCACATTAGTAGACCACGCTTCTGAGCTAAAGGGCTCAAGCCTGACCTACAAAATTAAAACAGCGCTGTTAACTCCTAACAGCACACACGTTCAATATCCCCAATTGTAATACTTCCAGTACTCCGCAGCATTTATTAATAGGAAGCATTATTCGGCGGCATTGATTTTCAACACTCACGCCACCTTTTAAAACCTAGAAAACACACTTCAGACACCCGTCAATATAAACGGGCAACCCAAAGTCACAGGAAAAATAAAGATATTTTTGAAAACTAGTAACCCATGATCTTTTACAGTCTGCGGTCTATTCATGGTGCATAACGAACCCACAAAAACGCTCAGCAAACAACAAATGTAATGCTAACGAGTGGAGTGCGGGGTTCGCATACAGGACAGGTAAAAACTTCCAGTGGCTGACTGCTATAACTCTTAAACAAAAAAGCCCAGCTTGATCACTCAATCTGGGCTTTTAAACACTCCCCCACTCTTACAGCAATAAGCGACGTACGTCGGCAACTACGGCCGTCAGGTAAGTAAAGAAGCGTCCGGCATCGGCGCCGTTAATAGCGCGGTGATCGTAAGACAGAGCCAGCGGCAACATGTTGCGCGGGACAAACTCACTACCGTTCCAAACTGGCTTCATTTGCGCCTTAGAAACACCCAATATGGCAACCTCGGGCGCATTGACGATTGGGGTAAAGCCGTTGCCACCCATAGCGCCCAAGCTTGAGATGGTAAAACAGCCGCCCTGCATGTCAGCAGCGGTTAGTTTGCCATCGCGCGCCTTTTTAACAATTGCGCTAAAGTCGTCGGCCAGCTCCCACAAACCTTTTTTATCGACGTCTCGAATCACCGGCACCATCAAACCGTTTGGCGTATCAACAGCAACACCAATGTGCACGTATTTTTTCTGCACAATGTGCTCGCCATCGTGATGCATAGAGACGTTAAAGCTGGGCTCGGCAACCAAAGCGGCGGCACAGGCCTTTAACAAAAACGGTAGCGGCGTTAATTTGCTGCCACGCTTTTCAGCTTCGGCTTTAAGGCCTTTACGGAAAGCTTCCAGCTCGGTGATGTCGGCATCGTCCCACTGAGTAACGTGTGGAATATTAAGCCAGTTGCGCACCATGTTGTCAGCGGTAAGCTTTTTGATCTTGCTCATTTTGACCGTTTCGATCTCGCCGAACTTGGCAAAATCAACCGCGGGAATCGCAGGAATACCGCTGCCGCCAGCAGTGCTCTTGCCAGACTGACTATCCGCTACGATGTTTTTCACATAGTCGCGCACGTCGTCTTTGTTAACACGGCTGCGAGGTCCGCTGCCTTTAACCTTTTTCAGATCAACGCCCAACTGTCGCGCCAACTTGCGCACGGCGGGGCCGGCGTAAACATCCGAAGAGTTAACCACTTCGACGTTATCCGCCGTTACCGGCGATCCAGACGAGGTTGTCGCGGTGCTGGCAGCAGGGGCGCTTGCGGCTTGCGGTGCAGACTCCGCCTTTGGTGCCGGCGCCGCCGGTGCCGCTGACTCAACTTCCATCTCACAAATGGCATCACCCTGCGAGAGCTTGTCACCTTCTTTAACCGAAACTTTCACCACTTTACCAGCGCTAGGCGCCGGAATTTCCATAGAGGCTTTGTCGGTTTCCAGTACGATTAAAGTATCGCCTTCGTCGATTTCATCACCGGCACTGATGGAAATCTCGATCACTGCCGCACCTTCAGAGCCACCGATATCCGGTACAGGTATAACTTCGACAGAGCTACCACCTGAAGCTGGCGCGGGCGCTGCACTGGACTCGGCGGGAGTCTCTGCAGGTGCTTCAGTTGCGCCACCGGTCATCACACCCAGCTTGTCGCCCTGAGAAACTTTATCGCCCTCTTTAAGATCGATGCTAACAATTTTACCGCTGGCCGGTGCTGGAATTTCCAACGAGGCTTTGTCGGTTTCTAGCACAACCAACGAATCGCCCTCGCTAACTTCGTCGCCAACTGCAACGCAGATCTCGATCACGTCGACATTCTCTGAGCCACCAAGATCGGGGATAGTGATGTCTTGCTCGGCCGATGCGGCTGCAGGCGCGGCTTTTGACTCAGGCTCTGGCGCCGGCTCATTTTTAACTGGCTCTTCTTTGTCGCTGCCGCTGGCGTCTGCGCCACCCTCGGTTTCAACTTCAAAGATCACATCGCCTTCAGAGACTTTGTCACCCTCTTTTACTTTAATCGCTGTTACCTTGCCGGCAACAGTGCTCGGTATTTCCATCGAGGCCTTATCGGTCTCCAACACCAACAGCGAATCATCGATTGCTACGGTATCGCCAACGGCGACCGAAATTTCAATGACATCTACATTTTCCGAGCCGCCAATATCGGGGACTTTAATCGATTCAATTGCCACGGTAACTCCTCGCTACATTTTTAATCCGCCCCAGCTTGTGGCTGTGGCTTACGTTATCCATTGATCTTGCAGGGCGCTTGGCGCGCCCCACTTGTCGCGGGTAGGCGACTATACGGTCAACGGATCGGCTTTATCTGGATCAATACCAAACTGTTTGATGGCTTTGGCTACAACGTCGGCTTTGATTTTGCCTTGGTCGGCCAGAGATTTCAGTGCGGCAATCACCACAAAGTGGCTGTCAACCTCAAAGAAGTGACGCAACTTTTTGCGTGAGTCACTGCGACCAAAACCGTCGGTACCCAGCACTTGATAATCGCCCGGAATAAACGCACGCAATTGTTCTGCGTAGTTCTTCATGTAATCGGTGGCGATAATAAACGGCCCATCCTGAGACTCTAAGACCTCAGTAATGTAGGCTTTGCGCGGTGTTTCGGTTGGGTGTAACAAGTTCCAGCGCGCGGTGGCCTGACCTTCACGGGTCAACTCGTTAACGCTGGTGACACTCCAAATATCAGCTTCAACACTGAAGTCTTTGCGCAGGATCTCAGCTGCGGCAATCACCTCATTCAAAATAGTGCCCGAGCCCATCAACTGAACACGGTTTTTCTTCTTGCTGGTGCCTTTTTCAAGCTGATAAATACCTTTAATGATGCCCTCTTCGACACCTTCTGGCATATCAGGATGAACGTAGTTTTCGTTCATCAACGTAATGTAGTAGTAACAGTTCTCTTTGTCCTGGTACATCCGCTTCAGACCGTCTTGTACCACAACCGCCACCTCGTAAGAGAAGGTCGGATCGTAGCTGCGACAGTTAGGGATAGTGTTCGCCAAAATATGGCTGTGACCATCTTGGTGCTGCAAGCCTTCACCGTTCAGCGTGGTACGCCCTGCGGTGCCGCCCAGCAAGAAGCCACGCGCTTGCGCATCGCCCGCCAACCAAGCCAAGTCGCCAATGCGTTGAAAACCAAACATAGAGTAATAAATGTAAAACGGCAGCAACGGTTTTGCGTGGTTGCTGTACGAGGTGGCCGCGGCAACCCAAGCGGACATAGCGCCGGCTTCGTTGATGCCCTCTTCCAGAATCTGGCCTTTCTCGTCCTCTTTGTAGTACATGATCTGGCCGGCGTCTTGCGGGGTATACTTCTGACCCAACGCCGAGTAAATACCCACTTGACGGAACATGCCTTCCATACCAAAGGTACGAGCTTCGTCCGGTACAATCGGCACCACTTGTTTGCCAATCTGCTTGTCTTTAAGCAGCGTGTTTAACACGCGCACAAACGCCATTGTGGTCGAGATTTCACGCTCACCGGTGCCTTTAAGCTGAGCTTTAAAGGCGTCCAGTTCGGGGATAGGCAGCGATTCAAAATCAGACTTACGCGCTGGCAGGTAACCATCCAACGTGCGACGACGCTCTTGCAAGTATTGCATTTCGGCGCTGTCATCCGCAGGGCGGTAGTAAGGGATTTTCTCCAGGTCTTTATCATCGATCGGAATGCTAAAACGATCACGGAAGGTTTTCAGCCCTTCGATGTCGAGTTTTTTAACTTGGTGAGCGTTGTTAACCGCTTCACCAGTGGGGCCCATGCCATAACCTTTAACGGTTTGCGCCAACACCACTGTCGGCACGCCTTTAGTGTTAACCGCATTATGATAAGCGTTATACACTTTGTGCGCGTCGTGACCGCCACGCGCTAGGCGCAGAATATCGTCGTCAGACAAATCTTTAACCAGCTCTAACAGCTCTGGGTACTTACCAAAGAAGTGCTCACGGGTGTAAGCGCCGCCATTGGCTTTATAGTTTTGCATCTCGCCATCACACACTTCATCCATGCGCTTTTGCAGCAGGCCGGTGGTGTCTTTTTCAAGCAGTGCATCCCAGCCGCCACCCCACAGAACTTTAACCACGTTCCAGCCAGCGCCACGGAATACGCCTTCGAGCTCTTGTACGATTTTACCGTTACCACGTACCGGCCCATCCAAGCGCTGCAAGTTACAGTTGATCACAAAGATCAGGTTGTCGAGTTTTTCGCGGCCAGCCAGCGCAATTGCGCCCAAGCTTTCTGGCTCGTCACACTCGCCGTCGCCCAAAAACGCCCAAATTTTACGGTCGCCTTTGTCGATCAGCTCGCGCTGATCCATGTAGCGCATTACTTGCGCTTGATAAATAGCCGCAATAGGACCGAGGCCCATAGAAACGGTGGGAAACTGCCAGTAATCAGGCATCAACCAAGGATGCGGATAAGACGACAAACCTTTACCGTCCACTTCGCGACGGAAGTTATCCAGTTGATCTTCGGTCAGACGACCTTCGAGGTAAGAGCGCGCGTACATGCCCGGAGAGCTGTGCCCCTGGAAGTACACCAAATCGCCCGGCTTATCGCCGTCATTACCACGAAAGAAATGGTTAAAACCCACCTCGTACAAGGTAGCGGCTGAGGAGAATGACGCGATATGACCGCCCAGCTCATCATCATTTTTGTTCGCACGAACCACCATCGCAATCGCGTTCCAGCGAATAATTGAACGGATTTTACGTTCAATGTAGTGGTCGCCGGGGCTTTGGATTTCTTTGGAGGTGGGAATGGTGTTGCGATAAGGCGTGGTGATAGCAGAGGGCTGATCAATGCCGTGGTCTGCAGCAGACTCGGACAGGCTCTTCAGAAGAAATGCGGCACGCTCTTTCCCCACGTGACGTACTACAGAATCGAGGGCATCGCGCCACTCTCGGGTTTCCAGAGCATCAATATCTTCTATCATTTAATTCTCCTCAGTCATGCGCCTTTTGAGCACATTTGGACACAGCGTTAACACCAACGCAGACCGTACCTGGCAGGATAGCTACCAGTGGCCTCGCCCCTTTACGTTGTGACTATATTAGGGTTAAACGTGGCGATTACCCCAATACTGGGGCCCAAAAATGCGCGAATTTTTACATATTTACGGGATTTTTGCTAGCCCTGCGATATCAGCAGCGGGGCAGCACCAAGATCGGTACGCATTTTGCTCAGACAGGCCAATTTTCAAACAGGCCCGAACGATAAACACCCGGGCGCGCTACATTTTAGGGCAAAACCGGGCCCTGCAACGGCTGCTTCTGCAAGTGATTCCAATAACTATCTAGCGCTTTTTGGTTAGAGGTTGGCGCATTTTTCTCCGCCGTTCCCGTAAGAGCTAGCGCGCCGGCCACCCGCTCAGCCAAATAGCGGCGATATCGCTCAGACGAGGCCACGCTTGCACCGGCAACCTCTGTCATAACAGATGTATTGGCCATGGTAGCATCCACCAGCTCACGCCACAGCGCCGTGCTTTTTTCACGCAAACCGCCGGCACTATCGTTAGCAAGCCTTCGCCCAACAACCGTTTGGGCTTCTGCGAGCGCAGCGGATGGCCACTGGCGAGCCAACTCTTGACGCACAAACTCGCGCAGCGCCGCCCCGTCGGCTGTCTCTCCCGCCCAATAAACCACCAGCGCCGGGCGCCCTGCCAGCTGCCAATCAAATACGGCGATATTAGCCGGGTCAATGGTCGTTGTGGGCGTCACTGAATGCGCTTCCCGTTGCGAATCATCTGCAGAGCTTTCGTCTGCCGCACTTTTAAGGCTCACCGTAGTGTCTGCGATAGCACCCGAGGCACCTTCAGCGGTATCGTCACCCGCGACGAGCCCTTTGATTACAAACTGATCCGCAATGTTCTCAGGCTCTGCCGTTAGCGATTCGCGCAGCAGTTGCGCGGCAAGCTGCATTTGAGCGTAATCGACGGCGCTGGCGCCCCGCCCCTGCAGGTACAGCGCCACACCACTGCCATCGCGAGTTGGCAGGCTTAATTGTGGGCCCTTATCGCCACTCAAGCGGCCATAAGTGGCGGTACGTGGCGCACCGGCATCATCCTCTAAAAAATAGTGCTCACTTAGAGCCGCCAGCCGCTGCGCTTCTTGGCGATAAAGATTGCCGTAAAACAATATACTAAGACGCGCCGGGCGGTAATGAACATGCTTAAAGTTGCGCAGCTGATCGGGGGTGATACTGGCCAACGCTTCCGCGCGTTCCGCTCGCGTCCAGCTAGGGCGATAGTGCAAACGGTTTAAACGCTCGCGAAGAATGCTATCCAGCGTATTTCTCGGCATCGTTAAGCGCTCGGCCAACATATCCTGCGCCCGCTTAAAGCGCCGATCTGTGATTTCTACATCGTCCAACACTTGATCGATGCGCGTTAGCATTAAACCAAGTTGCGAGTTGTAGCCATGCACATGGACGTCCAGCCCTAATGCGTGCGGCTGCACCGTAAAATCAACTCCGGCCAGATGTGCGGCAAACGCCTTTTCATTAAGCTCTTGGCGAACCAGCTCCGCCATTAGTTCAGCCTCGGCTGCCGCGAGCGCAGACGCCCCCGCCGCCGGAATCTCTAAGCGCAGCAATACCGACGCCGCTGGGCTGGCAATGTGACCGCGATTAAACCAAGCACTAAAACGCGGCCGGTTAAACAGCTCTACCACCTCATTAATGCCGGTATTTTGCGAGGTAGGTAGCATCGGCGCTTCTTTGGTGCTTAAACGCGTCGGAATAAAATTATTGCGCTCGGGAAAGTCCAGCCGCCGGCGCACAGTAATTTTAATGTCGGGCTGCGCCTCACTCGATTTAACCGCGGAATACGGCGTCAACAACACCGGGCTGCGTTGCTCGCCCGCAACCGCCGCTGTTGACGTCAAACTCACCAAGACATTGTCGCTGCGTAAAAAGTCTAAATAGCGCCGCACCAACCGCTCGTTAAACTCGTTGTAGCGAAACGGGCCGTAAAGGACATCGCGCGGACGGTAATAGTGCAGCGCATGAGCCAGCTGAGCGGGATCGCGCACTGCTGAGGCGTCGCGATAACGAAAATCCAACGCCGCCGTGCGGGCCAGCTCAAGGTGGCGCCACTCACGTAACCCCCGCATCCTGATTTGGTCGAGCATGTAAAATACCAGCGCCACAACTTGATCTTTGGCGCGCACACCGAGGTCCGTCAAATCGATGCGCACTTCAAATAAGCCGTCATAGCGCGACTGCATGCCCATGCCAGTATCGATAGTGTCGGCCCAGCCTAAACTTTTTAGCAGCGCCAGTAAGCTGCCGGGGCCACCGTCGGCCAACAACCTAGAAACTTCCGCCAAGGGTTTTTCAGCGTATAACGCTAAGGGGTTGGGCACAGGAAACAACAACTGCAATTGCGGCTTGGCAATATCGGCCTGGATTTGCACGTCAATGGGCAGCGTTTGTGGTGTAAACAGTGGTGGATAATTTGCGTCGCGGATAGTCCCCGGGGCTTTTTGGCTCAAGCGGTTCAAGGCAGCGGTGACAATGCTTTGTTGCCGATCGAGCGGCAGATTAGCCACAAGGGCCAGTCGCATCCGCGCGGGGGTATACAGGCGTTTAAAGTTTTTTTGCAGCGCTTCAGTCACTACCGGCAACTGCGCAATACTGGCGGACGCCCCTTGGCGGCGCGCCATTGGGTGCTCAGCATTAAAAAGCGCACTAAAAACATCGTCGCGGCGATCCGTCAGTGTGGCACCCAGCCCCGAGCGAATATTATTGGCCAGTAAATGTTGTCCGCGCTCTATCTCTTCAAGCGGTATTTCTGCACTGCGATCGATATGCGTAAAAAAGTCAGTAAGCGCTGTGGCCAACGCATTCGTCGGCGCTCGCAAATGATACTCGGTGTGCTCGGGCTGAACGTTAATATTGGCCGCCGGATCACTGTATAACACCAAAGCCAGCAAATTATTCAGCCCCGGCAACGCTACCGGATCTTGGTTGGCCCCAGCCAACACACTTAACGCCCAGTTGGCTTCTGTCGCTGCCGGGTCGCGCACCAGCAGCACCTGCAAACCATTGTCATAGGCAAGCGCACGATACGCGCGCGGATCTTCCGGGCTGGCGATCACCTCTTCGACCCGAAACCCCGGCGCCTCGGCAGCGGACTCTGCGGCGGGTGCCGCAAACAGCCGCATCGGCAACACCAGCAGCATAAAACTCAGCACAGCCGTTAAGGATGCTGCCCTTGGCAGCCACCAACCCAGCACCATTACTGCGGCTCCGAAATATCAACCGCTGGGCTTGGCTCGGATTCTGACTCGACGGCAATTCCCATGGGCCAGGCGTACAAAATCGCTTTTACTAAGGTGGCTAGCGGGATCGCAAAAAATACCCCCCAAAAGCCCCACAAGCCGCCAAACACCAAAACCGCCATAATAATCGCAACCGGGTGCAGGTTGACGGCCTCAGAAAACAGCAGTGGCACGAGAATATTGCCATCGATACCCTGAATAATGATGTACACCAACATCAAATAAAGAAACTCCGAACCCCACCCCCACTGGAAGTAGGCGATCATGGCAACCGGTATGGTAACCACCGCCGCGCCAATGTACGGAATAACCACCGACAAACCCACAGCAATACCCAGCAGTGCTGCGTAGTTCAGGCCCAACAGCGCAAATGCCACATAAGACACAGAGCCGACAATTAATATCTCGATGGACTTACCGCGCACATAGTTAGCAATTTGCTGGTTCATTTCGCTCCAGATCTTGGTCATCACCGGGCGCTTTTTGGGTAAAAAGCTGGCGATCCAGTCCGCGATTAAAGAGCTGTCTTTAAGGAAGAAGAACACCAAAATAGGCACCAGTACAAAATACACCAGCACCGTCATCAAAATGGGCAGACTGCTTACCGAAAACGTCAAAACATTTTGCCCCATACGGCCAAGCTCGGCTGTTGTGGCCGCGATTAAATCCTCGACCTGCGCTTGGGAGACTAAATTAGGGTAATTCTCGGGCAGCAATAGCAACACGCTTTGCCACTCACCCAGCATCCTCGGCACCTCGGCAAACAGTCGCGCCGACTGCTGCCATAACACTGGCAGTAGCACCAGCAATACCGAGGCGAGCATGAGCAACAGCAAAATAAATGTGACGGTAACCGCCAGCCAATGCGGCGCGCCCCACTCGCGTAAGCGTACCACCAACCCCTGCATTAAAAACGCGATAATAATACTGGCAATCATCGGGGCCAGTACCACCCCCATGGTTAAGATAACCAGCAAGCTGACAGCAATGATCACCACCAGCAGAACCGCCTCCTCATCGGAGAAATAGCGGTCAATCCAGCTGCGGACTATTTTCAGCATCGTTGTTTCACTCTCCAGATGAGCATTAGACCGCACCTCCTTTTTCAATCAGGTAAACGTATTCATCCCCCATATCGATAAACTCGATCATCTGGTGGCCAGCAAGCTGCACATAGGCGTGAAAATCTCTGACGGAACCCGCATCAGTGGCGCGCACCTCAATCTGGTCGCCTACCGCCAAAGGCCGCATGGCCTGCTTGGCACGCAACAGCGGCATAGGGCAGCGCAGTTGTCGGGCGTCTACCAGCGTCGCACTAGGGAGGGAACTGCTCGGATCGATCTTTGTCATACCACCTACAAGCCCACATCAGAACCGCCAGCGGCATCGCCGGAGGTGACCCGACATGCTAGTTAACATTGCGCGTGTGCACAAGTAGCAGGCCGCACGATTGCACTTGCCAGCGCCCCTATGCATTAATGATACTATGCCCCGTAGCAGGACTGACCGTCGTATCTAAATGCGGCTCCGTGTGCCCGAAGAGACCGAGTTATTGTGAATAAAGCTTTATCCCTTGTGTTATCGCTGCTGTTAAGCATTCCCGCCGTAGGCCGCGCCGATGACTTAAACCTGCCGGATTTTGGCGACACGTCATCGGGGATCGTCTCATTCCAGGAGGAGAAACGCCTCGGCAAATTATTTATGCGCAGCTATCGTGCGCAAATACCGACCTCTGACGATCCGCTATTGATTAGCTACTTACGCGATTTAATTGGCCGGCTCACGCAGTTTAGCCAGCTAAATAATCGCAATTTTGAGCTGATCGTCGTCGAAAACCCCGCCATGAACGCCTTTGCCGCCCCCGGCAACGTGATTGGCGTACATACCGGCCTATTTATCTATTCGCAAAACGAGGCACAACTGGCCTCGGTACTGACCCACGAACTGGCTCACTTAAGCCAGCGCCACTACGCGCGCCGGTTAGAGCAGCAACGCAACATGACCATCCCATTTTACACCGCTTTGCTCGCAAGCTTAGTGTTAGCCGCGAGCGGCAGTGACGGAGGCATGGCTGCTATGGCCGCAACTCAGGCTGCGGCCGCCGACGCTCAGTTACGTTTTAGCCGGCAAAACGAGCAAGAGGCTGACCGCCTGGGAATCGATACGCTTATTGATGCCGGTTACGATCCCTACGCCGCGCCGGACATGTTCGAACAGATGCTACGCGCCTCGCGTTATTCGCGCCGACCACCGGACTTTTTGCTCACTCACCCGGTAACCGAGAGCCGGGTAGCCGACGCCCGCTCCCGCGCCATGCGTTATCCGCGCGATGGCAAAACCCAAAAAGACTCGCTGGACTTTCAGCTGATGAAAGCCCGGATTAAAGTACTGCAAGCCGAAAGCGCGCAACAGGCGATTGGTATTTTCCAGTCCGAAATGGACGGCGATAACGCTACCCCAGAGGCCAGCCGCTACGGTCTAGCACTGGCCTACAGCAAAATCGGCAACGCCCAAGAAGCCGCCAAAGCCCTTGCACCACTGCTGCAAAAAGAGCCAAACCGGCTGGTGTATCAAGTCATGGATATCGATATTGACTTGGCTGCTAAAGACTACGACACCGCGCTGGAAAAACTGCGCACCGGCCTGCGGCGCCTGCCCAACTACTACCCGTTTAACGTGCGCTACGCCGAGGCACTGATGGACTCGGGCCACTATCAAAGCGGCGCGGAGTTTTTATCGCAATACGTGCGTAAAGAAACCGAAGACCCTTACATGTGGTATTTGCTGGCCGAGGTGAACGGATTGGCGGGCGACGTACTTGGGGTACACGAGGCGCGGGCCGAATACTTTATCCAGGTTGGTGTGTACGACCGGGCGATCGTACAGCTGCGCAATGCGCTAAAGCTTGCCAAAAACGACTCGCACCGCACCGCCATTTTGCAAGAGCGGTTGCGCTACGTCGAACGCCTACTCTCGGAGCTGGATTTTTAAGAGCAGCGGCCCACTAATAGTGTGGCGGCCGCTCGTCCGCCGCCGATCCGCCCTGCTCGCGATCAAACATAGCGTCGTCAAACTTACTTGCCAGTCCGCCCAACTGCTTGGCCAGCGCCTGCAGTTGACGGTCTTGTCGAGCGACAATGAGGTTCAACTCATTGATCGTGTCCTCTTGAAAGCTCAAACGGCTTTGCAGCTCAATCAACGCTTCTTGCAATACATCGTCCTGCGACATTCTGACAACCTCAATAAAACTATAAGTGAACGCCCTTAAAGTGGCGCCAGCTCGGCAATTAAACGCTGGGCACGAGCATCTATCAACAAACTCTGCCCCAAACGCGCCGTGATATACGCAAACCCTAAGCCCGATTTTGGGTCGGCAAAGCCAACGCTGCCACCGGCCCCCGGATGACCAAACCCCTGCGCACTACCAAACAAACAGTCACCCGCTGACTGAGAGCCCATAAAACCCAAAGCAAAACGCAAAGGCACCCCCAAGACTTTATCGGGCTCGGCGTGCCGCGCCTGAGTAAACTCTGCCAACGTTGTGGCCTCTATGCCCGAGCGCTCACCACCGGCCGCCAACACACCGTAAAAGCGCGCCAGGGCGACGGCACTGGCATGGCAATTAGCCGCTGGTATACAAGCGCTACGCCAAGCGGGTGTGTTAGTCGAATTCATCAGCGTCATAGGATTGGTAAAGGCGCGATTGACCACCCCGCGTGGATCGGCCTTCATTAACTGCCCTAACGCCGCACTATTAGCGCCAGGGCTGGCACTGCCCGCATCGCCCAAGGGCTTTTTTAACGGGCCGACATCAGCCAGCGTCTCCTGCCGCGGCTCTGGCACGCCAAAGTAGGCGTCAAGCGCTAACGGCTCAGCCCAATAGCGTTGAAACAGCTCACTAAACGAGCTCCCGGTAACTTGCTGCACCAGCTCGGCTAAAATCCAGCCGTACAAAAAGGGCGAATAACCTTGTGCTGAGCCGGGTGTCCACCAAGGCTCATCGTATTCTAAAAGGGATTTGACCGAGGCGGCGTCAAAAATCACCGGATCTTTTAGCTTGGGGTGAAACGCACTCATACCACTGCGATGCGCCAGTACATGCCGCACGGTGATAGCCTCTTTCCCCTTACCGGTAAACTCGGGCCAGTAGCAACTAACCGGCTTATCCAAAGCAATCTCACCACGGGCCACCAGCGTCATCACAAGCGCCGCTGCCAGGGGTTTGCCCGCCGAAAAAATATTGACGCAGGTATCCTCCCGCCACGGATGCTTGCGGGCTTTATCGCGAGTGCCCGCCCAGGCACTTACCAGCACCTGATTATCGCGCACCACTGCCACTGCCGCGCCCTCCTCGGCAAAGCGCGAGAAGTTATCAGCAAAGGCGGCAATTAACGGCTCGGCCTCGGGGCCCCACTGCCCTTGCACTTCAATCATAAGCTCAACCCTTTGCTGGTTAACACGTCTACTCCCCCTGGGCGGCAAAATAAGCCGCCAGATGCTGCATGTCGGTATCCGATAAACTCGCCACCATGGCATTCATCATCGGGTTCTCACGACGACCCGCTTTAAAATCGCGTAATTGCGTCAATAAATACGCGCGATCTTGGCCGGCCAGAGTGGGGTAACTCGCCACCCGAGAGACACCGCCCGGTCCGTGGCAACTCATGCACACCCGCGCCTTGCGCTCACCCAGCGCCACCGGATCAACAACCTCAGGCTTATTATTGGCTCCTTGCGGCTTATCGCATGCGGTTAACGAGGTCATCAATATCAGTGCGAGCAGCACACGAGTAAAAGCAGTTGTCATAGGCGAGCACTTATCCAATAAAATCTTGAGGCGCATTCTAGCGTCTGTGCCGGCCGAGCGCACGTCGGTTATACTGCCAGTTCCGTGAACCCGAGCAGGAGGAAAAGCGTGTGAGCAAAAACAGTCGACTTGTGTACTCTACCGACGGCGGCCGTGTAAGCGAGAAGCCCCAAAACACCGAAGCCCCCACCGGCGACGGCATCGTGCGCATCCAGCGCTCGAGCAAAGGCCGCGGCGGCAAAACCGTCAGCGTTATTACCGGGGTGCCATTGGTGGGCGATGAACTAAAAAGCCTAACCAAAAAGCTAAAGCAAGTGTGCGGCACGGGCGGCGCCGTCAAAGAAGGTAACATCGAGATCCAGGGCGACCATCGCGACACCCTTAAGGCGACGCTAGAAAAACTCGACTACACGGTGAAGCTGGCCGGCGGCTGAGTCGCCGAACCACATTAGCTGGCGTAGTTATTGCTTTAAGCCTACCGGAGTTCTCAAACTGACAATTTCCTGACGGTGAGGCAAACCCGTGGACAGCACGATCACATACCAAATTATTGACACCGCATTAAAAGTCGCGATTGGCGGCATTGTGGCGCTTGCCAGCGCCTGGTGGTGGAGTCGCCGGCAAATGGTCATCGGCCCGCGCAGCTTGCGCGAACAAAAACGGCTGGACGTCTTTGAAGACATCTCGGCATTCGTCGGTGAGGTAACCCATATGTTCAGCAAATACGCCTCACTCGCGGCCGAATCCGTTGAGTTTGGCGAACGCTGGCCCGCCGAGCGCAAACAGGAGTTAACCCGCATCACCGAAGAGTTGGTGGAATCGTTTGGCAAGATGTCAGCCGCCGAGGCAAAACTGCTAATTTTGGGCGAGAAGAATTTAGAGCGCAGCCTAAAAATATACGCGGGGCAAATCGTCGCGTTTCGCCGTCAGGTATACAACGGCCGTAAAGACATCACCACCGATCAGATTAACGCGCTAAAGCAAGGGGTACTGCAAGCACGTGAAAGCTTTTACGACATGCTAAGCCGCAAGTACGACCAAACGCTGGCAGGCGCCTAACCTCCAAGCATGTAGCTTAAGCACCAGCCATAAAAAAACCGCCCGATACGGCGGTTTTTTTATGGCTAAGTAATAGCGCTTAATTGCCGTAGCTCATTAAACGCTCATAGCGCTTTTCCAGTAACTCTTCAGTGGGTATTTCATTCAGCTGCTCTAGCTGCTCGCTTAAACGCTGGCGCAGCGTATCAGCCATAGCGTCGATATTGCGATGTGCACCACCGAGCGGCTCAGGGATTGTCTCGTCGACAATGCCTAATTCTTCGAGCACGGTTGAAGTCACCCCCATTGCTTCCGCAGCCAAAGGCGCTTTGTCGACTGTTTTCCAAATGATGTTGGCGCAACCTTCGGGTGAGATTACAAAGTAAGTTGAGTATTGCAGCATGTTTAAGTGATCGCCCACGCCAATGGCTAAGGCGCCACCGGATGACCCTTCACCAATAACCGTACAAATAATCGGGGTTTTTAAACGTGACATCACCGCTAAGTTTTGCGCAATAGCCTCACTGATGCCCCGCTCTTCTGAGTCAATACCTGGGTAGGCCCCAGGAGTATCGATCAAGGTTAAAATGGGCAATTTAAAGCGCTCAGCCATTTCCATTAAACGCAGCGCTTTGCGGTAGCCCTCGGGCTTGGGCATGCCGAAATTACGCTGTACTTTCTCGCTAACGCTACGGCCTTTTTCTTCACCGATTACCATCACCGGCTGACCATTTAACCGGGCTACGCCACCGATAATTGCGTCGTCGTCACCAAAGTGGCGGTCGCCATGCAACTCGTCCCAATCGGTAAAAATACGCTTAATGTAATCCGAGGTATAGGGGCGCTGTGGGTGGCGTGCCACCTGTACCACCTGCCATGAGGAAAGATTGGAGTATATGCTCTCGGTCAGTTTGGTGCTCTTTTCTTTGAGCTTACTGATCTCTTCGTTGATGTTGAGGTCGTTGTCATTGCCGACCAATTGTAGCTCCTCGATCTTACCTTCGAGGACGGCGATAGGCTGCTCAAAATCCAGATAATTCAGGTTCATAGTCACAGTAAACGTATAGGGGAACCCGGTTGAACCCAGGCACCCGCAAAATTAATTAGGGTTTAACAGACTCTTGAAAAATGCCGACAGGGCCCGCGATGCAACGCAAAATCCACGAAAACAGGGCTTTTACCCCCTACAAATGTGCATTTTTAGCTGAATATAAACACCGCTTTGGCCTCGCGACTCGTCTCTCTAGAGCCTACTAGGTGTGCCTAAGATACGCGAAAGCGGCCCGTTCGTCGACCTTTACAAAAGCCACCCGGCTATGCTTAACGGGCAAAGTTTATCCCAGACACAAAAAAGGCGACCGCGAGGTCGCCTTAGCTACACCCAGCGAAAGCGTTACGGCTTAAGCACTTCGACTGTCAAAGAATAGCTGTAGTAGCGCTTGGCGATTTCGCTGCCCTCGGGCATTTCAACCTGAGTGCCAACCTCCAACAAATAACGGCCGGGCACACTCCAGTTAACTTCGGCGGCGCCTTTGCCATCCAAGGTGTAGGCAACTGTGCCTTCTTCATCGCGGTAGCGAGTACCGTCCGGGGTCACCTCTACCGTTAAGCCTTTAGCCGGCTTACCGTTTAAGTTAAACACAAAGCGCGATGGCTCATCCGCATACAGTGTATTGGGGTGAGCGCCGCCCACCAACTCAATGCCCTGGTCGCTGGTGCCAAAGTTTTTGCTCGGCGCCCCCAAGGTAATGTAAGTCTCCAGCAAGCTGACAGACTCAGAAAACTTTACGTCGGTAGCATTCGCCGGAATCTTCGCCTTCAGCTCATCCAAAGCACCGCGCCCACGGCTTGGCTTTTCTTCGCCCGGTACTTGGTACGATGAAAAGTACATCGGCTTACCGCCTGACACGACACGGTAGGTGCCCTCTTTGTCGATATCGACATCAAACACTGAGCGGCGCTTGCGCAACACCGGGTTAATGGGTGCGTGCACGTTACCGGTCGGGTCGATAATCTCAACACCGTCCGCCGGCATGCCTTTGTCGACATAAAACAAGTTGTTAGAGGCGGTAAAATCAACGCTCACCTGTTCGGCATCACTCAAGCTAAAATCGGTCGGCAACAACCAACGTTTGTGGGCATCGGCCACCAGCGGCCACCCCATTACTGATACGGCTAACGCAACCATCATCTGCTTTTTCATACGTACTCCCTTAATCTAATATTTAGGTTGTTCGGCGCTACATTCATTATTTGGCAATGTTTGCGACAATAAGGCCAAGCTCTTTTGAGCCTTGTTTTTCAACTTTACCGCTGCGATTTGCCGGTAATGGCAAGCGTAAATGCTCGCGGCCGCCCACTTCGCGCACCGCCTCAACATTTAGGGTTAACTCGCCCTCGGGTAAGTCACCCTCCCAGCTAACGGTATAGGTACCGGGCTTTTTGGTCGCCCCCGAGACACCATCAATAGGCAGCTCAGTGTGCGCGCCACCACGGCGCCACCAGCTGCGCATATCCCGCCACCACTTTTCCTTCTCGACCCAAACCGCCACATGCTCAACGATTTGGCGGCTGTCATCGCTGATCCATACCGCTACATAAGGTCGGTGGTACTCAGCGGTGTCCATCTCGGGAATGGCCAGCTCTACCGTTAACGTCTCGGCCTGGGCAAAACTTGCTGTCGCCATTAACGCCGCGACCCCTACCAACTTGCGCATATACGCTCCTTAAAAAGTTACGCCCGAAGCAGCCAACCACTAAGGGACAAACACAACATAAATAACCATAGGTACCAACAACCCCAGCCCCACCAGTGGCCAGGTGCTGTTGCGCTTAGGTGCATAGAGCACCAGCAGCAACAGCCCAGTAATGGACATAAACACGCCTAGAATTGCCGAGACATCGATAAACAGTGACCACGCTGCGCCACTGTGCCGCCCCTTGTGCAAATCATTAATTAACGAGACAGAGCCGTCAGAGGTAGATTCAAACATCAGCTCGCCCAGCTCGACGTCATACACCACAGAGGCCACCCCACCCGGGCGGGGATAATCAAAAAACCACTCCACCTCATCGCGATCAATCTGACGCGGCACACCTAGGCCAAACTCTTTGTCAATCACGCCCAACAGCAATTGCAGTTGTTCGGTCTCTGTGGTGCTTAACCAATCTGCGTGAGAACTCTCCGGCAAGGTCACAACGCGGCTAACAGTCTTTCGGTCTGCTTTAAACCAGTCCGGGTGGTTAAGGGTGACGCCGGTAATCGAAAAAAACAGCAGTGCAACTAAACCAATGGCCGAACTCGTCCAGTGAAGGGTCCGACTCCAGCGTGCCCACTGGCTTTTTTTGTTGGATTTTTTCTCAGCGGCTTTCTTGCTTGCGCTGCGCTTTGGATTATGTGCCCGTTTATGTTCGGGCACCGATGCCACACTCACTCTTACCGCCCTAATGATATCCGCAAAGGCGCTAATGATAATAATTATTATTTTATTTAGCAAGCGCTACTGGCGCGCTCAAAAAGATTTAAAATTTTGCTCGCAACGCCGCCGAGTAAGCCCAGCGAGCCCACTGCAATGCCTCATCCGGGTCATCGAAGATGGCCTCCGGCGCTTGACGATAAGATAGCCGCACCGCTCTGGTACCCTTTTGGTAACTAAATGCTTCACAGTCCAGCTCATCAAACCAGCGCGCGGTTTGCTCATCCGCCTTCAGATAAAGGGTGTCGTCCGCCACCAGCGCAAACATAAGCCCGTCGTGATACACACCAAAACCACCAAACATCCTGCGCGTGGTAATCACGCCAAAGGGCGCAAACACCTCGTGCAAAAACTCGACAAACTCGCTCATAATCCGCCTAAACCACTACTGAGCTTGCTCAAGCTGTTTGCGACGCGCCTGTTCGGCCTCTTTTAACGTGTTCTCGACGTCTTTAGCCTGCTCGAGTGCTTTGGCCTGACTATCGGTATAAGCTTCAAATGCACCTTTCTTTTCCGCTGCGGTACCATTGTCACTTTGCCCGCAAGCGCTCAAACCCAGCACCAAACCAGCTATCACCCACTTGCTCATAATGCACTCCTATCGAATAACGCGACCCCACTCAGGTCACTTGTTTAACCTCACTAGTGGCAATCATAAACGATCAACGCACGTAACGGGCAACATAGCCTGTCGCGAGTTAGTCCACCGGACGCCCCATTTGCTTAAGTGCCGCCAAACGCAACACATAACCCAACTTAAACACCGCCGGAAACAAAATTAGCGCGATGTGTCCCGCCACCGTGACCGACAAAGGCAACACTAATGCCTCGGGCGCACCATACAGTAAATACACAATCACCAATGAAACCGCGCCACAAACCGCCATACTGCCATGAGCTGCGCGCAACAGAAGATCCGGTGCCATACTAACCTCCTCACGTTAATGTAACAGGACAAAATAAAGATGCATTTAATATACATCTATTTTATAGTACATTAATAGAACACCTTAAAGTGTGTTTTTTAAACAAACTCCAAAAGGCGCCCCATGACATTAACTACTCGCCTGAAAACGCTATTGGCCTATCCATTCCGGCTGTTCTTTTTACTGGCGGCACTGTACGCGGTGGCAATACTCATTGGCTGGCTAGGCTTTTTACTTGGCGGATGGCCGCTACCGATCGGGTTTAGTCCGTTTAAGTGGCACAGTCACGAAATGCTGTACGGATTTGTCGGCGCGGCTATCGCAGGTTTTTTACTGACCGCCATCACCAACTGGACCGGGTGCCCGCCGCTGCGCGGCAAGGGACTCGCCCTGCTGGCAGCGGTTTGGCTGGTTGGCCGCGTCGCGTTCTGGAACTTACATCTGCTGCCGCCAACGTTGGTGGCACTGCTCGACCTTGCCTTCTGGGCCTTAATGCTGGCGTACGTAATGCGCGTGCTGATTGTCAGCCGCAACCTGCGCAATGTACCTATCGCCGGCGTTTTACTGCTGCTAAGCGCCGGCAACGGTTTAATGCACTGGGGCTTTATTACCGGCAATACCGGCTTGCTAAGACTGGGGCAAAGTTGGGGGCTGGATTTGGTCATGCTGTTAATGGCAATTATTGGTGGGCGCATTATCCCGGCGTTTAGCCGCAACTGGTTGGTTAAGCACGGCACTGGCGGTCAAACGATACAACAGCATCCTCGGCTAGATCAGGCTGGGCTCTTGGTCATTTTGCTCTTAATCATCACCAGCACCGCGGGGCTCAACAACGCGATTATTAGCGCGGTCGCCTTCACCGCTGCGGTGCTGCATACGGCTCGGCTTTATCTGTGGCGGGGCTGGCGCTGTACCCGCGAGCCTCTGCTGTGGGTGCTACACGTGGGCTACTTATGGCTAGTGCTCAGCCTTTGGCTGCGGGCGGCGACACCCTGGCTGGAGCTTCCCGCCAGCCTATGGCAACACACCCTCACGGTCGGCGGCATGGGCACCTTGATTCTTGCGGTGATGACCCGTGTCAGCCTGGGCCATACCGGTCGGCCGATGACCCTGCCCCGCGGCGGTGTCTGGATCTATGTGAGCATCAGTGGCGCCACCTTTCTGCGCCTGCTGGTCGCGGCCGGAATATTGCCCTTTAGTCTGGGCTTAACCGCAACCGCCAGTTTATGGGTTATCGCCTTTGGGCTATTTGTACTGCTCTACACACCCATATTAACAGCCCCTAGGCTCGACGGACGGCCCGGGTAACCGGCGCCCCCTACCACCCAACAAAAAGGTAACGCATGAGAATCACCCGCTATACCGACTACGCCCTGCGGGTTTTAATGTACTTAGCAGTGTGCGATCAACGAGCCACCATCGCCGATATCGCGGCGCGCTACGATATATCCAAAAACCACCTTATGAAGGTAGTGCAACAGCTCAACCAGCTAGGCTACCTTGACGCCACCCGAGGCAAAAACGGCGGCTTGCAGTTAAGCCGCCCAGCCGGCGAAATAAACCTGGGCGCGCTGGTGCGCGACACCGAACAAGATTTTGCCATAGTAGAGTGCTTTAACAGCGCTACCGATACCTGTACTCTAACCCCTGTGTGCCGCTTAAAAGGCATTTTTGCCGAGGCATTGGCGGCCTTTATAGCGGTACTAGACAACTACACCCTGGCCGACTTAACACCCAATAAAAAACACCACATCCAACTACTTAGGTTGCTAAATTTATGAGCTACATGGCCCTCAAACACTCCCACCTGATGTTCGTTGTACTCTCCATCGGATTATTTGCCTTGCGTTTTTTCGCCCGCGAAGCCGGCGCTCGCTTTATTCACGCTAAGTTTTTTAAAATCGCGCCTCACGTTATCGACACTTGCCTACTCCTCAGCGGCTTTGCCTTAATGTTTACCGTCGGCTACTCACTCTGGCCCATCAACTGGCTCAGCGTTAAATTACTGCTGGTTATCGCCTATATTGTCACCGGGGTTATTGCCATGAAATCCGTTAGCAAAGCTAAACGACGGGCGGCTGGTGCACTGGCCTTTGTGTGGATTTTGGGGATTTTACATTTGGCCATGAGCAAAGCGTTCTAAGCAAACTGGGATATAAAAAAGGCCCCAGGGTAACAACACCACTGGGGCCAAGAGGGTAAGACTATTCGCCAATGGCAATCGTGCTAATTAACTCTCTTGCCACCTTACGAGCCAACTCCAACTTAACCTCGTTCGAGGTGCTCCAACTCTGATTACAACTACCGCCACTCACATCGGGGCCTAATAGCTTATCGGCGTAGGTAAATTCCGGCACCTCCACACTCCGGCCGTAGCGAGCCTCGCGAGCGCTATAGCGATTTTGGGACCGCACAAAGTTTTCGACTTCAGCGGCGTTTGACACATAGTGACGCTGCCCCAACTCTACCGATACAGACTGCACCCCAGAGCTAAATTCATTGAGACTATGCTCACCGATCCAGGCAATCTCACCAGTTTTCACATGCACAAGTTTGGCATTCAAACTTGCCTCAATTACCGCACAGCTGATCTGATGCTTACTGGGCGAGCCTGTAAACTCATCCGCTATACCTGGATTATTGCGCACAAATGCTCGTATTTGATCGTCATGGCGCAAGTCCAGCATTAACTTCTTTTGTTTTTCCGTATCAAAAATATTGATCTGTAAGATGTAATCCGAGCGAATTTCTCCATCTTGCGCCGCACGGATAACTTCGGAAATATCTGTTAGCTCTTTTTCATCACCATTGCGGCTACGCCCTGCTGACGACATCTGCATTTGCGAACGAATGTCCCGCACTTGCTCAGCGTATCGTGTTGCCGACAAATCACCGCGATCAAATTTAGCTTTCAGCTCTTCTAGTACAGGTTTTACATCGGGCGAAACTGAGGAGCGCAAGCAGTCATAATTACTTAAATCGCAACGAGACTCATCGCGCAGCTCACGCAACTTTGCCTCAAACTTTGAACGACTCAACATCCGAAAGCCATTGCGCATTAACTCTTTTTCGATCTGCTGTTCCGCTTCATTAAAAAAGTCTTTAGTTTTAAAATCTTGGTTGTTAGTTTGCGAATCAGACTGATCTTCAAACAAACTTGCCGGCACGTTAATCACAACCGAACTGTTAGCGCTAACCGCATGAGAGCTTAGCTGCACAACATTATCGGCCAACTGACTATCGTCAAACACTTTAAGCTCCGCCTCGACAAAGCTATCCTCTGCCAACGGCACGCTAGGCATCGTCAAAGGCGCCGCCAATTTTGGCTGACTTGCACAGCCGTACATCAAAACAGAAGCTACTACCACAGCCAAGGGTGAACCTTTAATCATACTTTTCCCCAAAAATACTCTTGATTAGAACAGCTTATAAAAATTGCGTAATTTGTCGCCAACCACTACCAACCTGGCACAAACAGCTCGAGATGGTATTGCGTCACACATTTTTTCACTACCCTTAACATTGGGGGTGCACAGATTGCTCAGCCGAACCAAGTGCGCCACTGGCTAGCCAAATCACAGGCACAACAAACCAGCCCTGGAGATACCCTAGAGAACTAAACAGATAACCTGACAATCAAAGCCATACCGGCAGACAGCCGGAGGCAGACCGATTTAACGGATAAGTACGCAGAATTAAAGGCGAGTAACAACACGGAAACCGGCTCAATCTTGGCCGATCTTGCGAAGTGCTGGCGCAGCAGAGAAAACAACAAATGATAAAAGAAAATGGTGCCCGGAGCCGGAATTGAACCGGCACGATCATTTAAGATCGGCAGATTTTAAGTCTTATCAATGGGCGCAAGTTGCGCCCCGTAGTGTAGAATTAGCGCTATATATCAGTAAGTTACGGCCCGTTGATCTGAGTAAGTGAGCGTTGCCGTATACAGTTTGTATACACTTTTTTCGTTTCGCCGTGCGTTTTCGGGAATCTTTCGGAAAGCTAAGCGGGGCGCGGGTTTGAAGCCAATAAAACGTATGTGCCTAGTCTTCACACATGCACAAATGTATTCAATTGCTGAAACTGCCACATGCCCTGCGCCCCGCTACACAGGGCGCCCGAGCCAAATAGCGCATTCATTGACGCAAAAAAACGTCCAAACTCGGCAGGTGGGGAGGAGTGATTTTTCTTCTCGCTTTGGTTGTTGGAAATTTTTTTCTGTTATAGGCTAGCTGTATGAATATTAAACAGGTTGGATTGTTAGCGCTGGTTAGCGCCTGTGCTGCGGCGTGGGGGGCTGATAGCTTGGTGGCGGTGCCTTACCGGCTGATTGGGGTTGCGCCGGCTACAGTGAACGGTCAGGCCGGCCAGCGCGTCACTTTGGGCACCGGGCGTGAGGGTGAAACCTGCTACTTGCTGCTGAACGACAAAAGCGCCCAGGGCGGGCGCATCGAGAACATCAACGGGTTAAGCCGTGACCAGGGCTTTAGGTGCGTACGAGACGGTGTTGCCTTTGATCTAGCCGCGACCGGGGGAAGCTATTTTCGTGGGGATATACGCACAGGCTCAACAATCACCCTTCAAGCCCGATTGCTCGCCAAGTCCGGGCAAGTGTTAGACGTTTATACCTCGCAGCCGGTTCGCATCTCGTTTTAATTACTCTGCCACCAGATCAACTTTACTTTTCAGTGCGTCGGCTTCTGTTGCTTTAGCCGTAAACTGCGAGGCAGTGGAAGTGGGCGCGCCTACGCTTGGGTGGACGTGGTTTGCGACCTTGGTTGCCAAGTCTTTAACAATACCTGTGAGATCGGCCAGTGCCTTAACCACGTTTACGTTGTCATCACCTATGTAAACTTTTCCATCCGTTTTGACGTTTAAACGAATTGCCGACGCTGCCAGTGTTTCTACTTTTTCGCACTCAGTTATCATTGCTTTTTTTGTAACAGCCTTGATATCTTCCTCAGCGTAGGTTTGTTTCCCGCCGGCAAGGTATTCGTGTAAGTTTCCCCCAGAAACTAAACTTATGTGACCGACTGATACGATTCTAAAAAAACCACCGCTTAGCAGTTTAACCGCCGCCATCGCTTCGATAAGTTTAAGACCACCGACATTCTCTTTACTGTGCCCTGAAAGCTCTGACGTTAATGATTGCGCACGCTGAATAATATCGGCTGCGTCAAGCGTATAGTCGTGACAGGTATCGGTTACGTCACCAAACGTCGTGCGTGATTTATCGCCATTGGCGCGGGTATGCTCAAAAATTCCGGGGGCGGTTTGTTGACGATCGTCACCCACAGCGACTTCTGGCATCGAGGCATCGGTACTTAAAACAGTGCGGATAAAGGGTCGCTGGGGTGAGCCGTAAGCAAAGGCAACCTCTACCAAGCAACCGGGTTGGGGGAAACCAAAGCCCCCTCGCTCCATACCCACTGACAATACCGGTAAAGCCAAGTCATTAAAGACCGGCAAAGCGCTATCAGGTTTACCATTCTCTTTTAACACCTGAATGTTTACCGCATAGCGGGGGCGGTAGTTATCCGTTACCCCACCATCGTTTGGCGCGTCGCTAATAGACAACACACGGGCAAAACGCGGCAAGTGATACCCGCCTCTAATTTCTGGATATAAGTTACCAATAATTCGTTTTATTTGCTCAATCACGCTGTGCTCTCCAAGGGTTATCCGACCAAGTAATATTCATATAGCTACCCGCCAGTTGCACTTGGGACACAATCAAGCGTTTACCGTCTTGCACTAAGTGTGCCCCCGGCCTGAGTAACGGAATCGCCGGGACTTTAGCCTGGTTAACATACCCGTGGTCAGTCAGAGCTTGCGCCCCCAACTCTACCGGCTTATTGCTCCAGTAACTATCCGACCACGGCCCGACAAAAACACGCCCGTCGCCTTGGGCTTGCCACATAAACTTTTCAAAGCCAAAAATCCGGCCGATAGAGTCCATAACATGGTAACCGCCACCCCAAGAATAAAAGTAAGGCGCTAAATAAACGTTTGCTTTTTCTGGAATAACGAACTTCAGCGCCGTTAACTCTGACAGTATTTTTAATACTTTAAGCAAAGAAACATGTCGTAAATTAAACGGTGTAATGCGATCAAGAACACCCGTTAACTCGCGGCACATCAATCGCTGGACATTAACGTTTGTTGTCATGCTGTTTTCGACATAACCGATAAAATACCGGTGCAACCGCTGTGGGTCGTAACCCATTGAAAGCTCAACAACGCCAGACAAAGTCACTGGTGAAACAACAGAAAACACCGATCGTCCGGGTCGCGACAAATTAAGCGTCACCATATCATCGACTATCTGACACTCAACACCATTAACCTTTAAACGTTTGGTTAACTTCACTGTGCGCCCTCTGCGTTACTTTCGTCTAAGTAACTCTCCAATTTATCGAGCGCCGCCTTCCAATAAGACGGTGATAACTTCACCTCTTGGCTTTGGCTTTCGATTTCACCACCGCTTACCGTTGCACCTGCTGCAACCTGCGGGGGCGCATCGCCGGTCGTCATCCTCTGTTCTTTTTTCTCAGGAACGCTATAGTATTCATGTAAAACAAAGCTAATATCCCATGCGCGCACACTCTCTTTCTCACTAACGGTGAACACCTCGCCAAACTGCACTTGTCGAATCTTCATTGCATTGCCTGTGTTATCTTGCAAATCGTAGACGACTAATGCGCCGGCGGCGTCGGTTGCCTCTGCCACTGCCAGCAACCTCTCAAGAACCACAGGCTCATTCATCGGTATTTGCAGCGATACAAACAGCATCTTAGGCTTAATGCCTTTGTGCGCCCGGCTCGAACCACTGGTTTGTCCTCCAAGAGGATCAGAATCATAAGGCATTTGCCCGCGAACTTTTAAGCTGTACTCGGGAACCTTATACTCGTTTAAATTCACAGCCCGAATGCCTCTTTAAGCGCGTCCAATTCACCAGGAGCGCCGGCCAGCAACAAACCCGCGCTATACACATCAGAGTGATCAAAGTCATTAGCATTTATCAGCGCATCGGCGCATAACTTGGGCGACTGAGCCTTTGAATAAAAGTACTGACCGCCGCCCCCAGGCGCTGCATTTATTAGCTCATCCTGGGCTTGCTCTATCGACTCTAAATAAGCTCGCTTTCTTGCGATTAAACCTTGAAGCTCCACCCTTTCTTCGTTCTCGACCATCGACCCATCAAGCATAGCCATTTGGGCTCCCGAAATTGCCCGAGTGTTTCTTAACGCTTGCATTTTTTCAGAGCTTACGTTAACCCACTGTGGGTTAGTAACCGGCTCTGATAACTTAACGCTATCCAAATCATAGCTCGCCATGCGCAGTGACAAACGCTTAATCATAGCCAGCTCGGGAAATGGGAATACTGCGCTAAAACTATCAACCAAGCTTGCCAAATCGATCAACGTTGCACTGCTAAAAACAACCGAAATGACCTCCGTATCACCGCTTGGGCAAAGCCGGTCTTTATCGTCACGCAGTTTATTTGCCATAGCATCGATAACATTTTTTGCCGACAAAGTTTTGTGAATCCCATTACCGTAACCTACACCCTCTTGCCAAGGGTGAATAAACGCGACCCTAGCATCGCCCTTAAAATACTGTAACCACGCATTATAAAATTCTATCCAATCAGAAAACCCAAGGGCATGACGAACTGGTTCAATAGGTCGCCAACCCCGGATCAATGTGCCATTAAACGGCCAATTAATTTCCATATTAGAGAAACGCGACTCGGCAAACTCAATCGTTTGCATCAGATCAAGACGAGTTACATAAGACGGGAAATCATCCTTGCCACTCAGCCCACCTAAACTAATCGACACCGGCTGAAACCCCATCACACCACCACCACGCCTTGAATTCCGTTGAATTTTAAATGCTCATCGGGCTGCCGGTACTGGTTAACTAACTCTGCGTTTGTTTCCCATAAGCCAGAGACCGGAAACTTAACCGTAGCCGTAAACACCCCCTCAAACACTTGAGCGCGCGCAAAAATAACGCGGCCAGTGTCTTTTCGAACTATCGGCATAGTAAAGGGACGGTCGGAATCAGGCACATCGATGGCACCGGTAAAAACTACCTCTTGACCTTCGGACGCCTCAAAATAAGTCAACTCCTCTGAAACATAATCAGGGCCGGAAATGCTAGATATAGTTAGTTCGGGACGCGGGTCAAACACAAACTCTGGTTCAGGAATATAGGTCTCAATGTCCATATCCCCCACATAAACCGCCACAACTCGACCGGCCACCGTAGTCAATGACGTATCCGAAAATAACGTCGGATCATCTGGGTAAACCAACATCGCGCCATCGCGCACCACATCAAAAATAACGGTTTTCATTTAATTTACTCCGGCAATCCAAGGTGATCGCATACGCTGTTAAGCCATTCGTCAAAATCTTTTCGTCTAACAAAAAAACTACCAACCAACAGTGTATTTTTTATACTTGACTCCTGCTGAGATATTTGCGATGCAGAAATAAATACAAAATCACCCACTGAATGTATTTTAATGGGTTCTGGAAAAGCTCGATAACCAGATGAAGATACGCTTTCTAACGTCAATTCAGATTGATTAGGGTAATAGGGGTTAGCCTGATCAGAACCTGAAAAAGGATTTCCATATATTTTAAAAACATCTTCACTAGCATCAGCTAATGCCCCACCTGTTGATGGCTTTGCGCCAGAATCAATCATCCATAACTCTTCAGATTCTGACGATTCTCGGCGTCTATCAAGTTTAAAAAACTTATTCCCATCATTTGGAATTTCAAACTGTGAGGCTGTGTTACCCCGGCTTATAGTTGACAACCTTCCTTCAAATGAAAATCGCCACGGGTGATAAACGCTCATAATTTGCCCAAGCTTTACCTTGCCGTCCTCAGTAATATACTGCGTGGGAAACCCTAGCGGCGTAACACCGTCAGAAAAGCAAACAAAATCAGAAGATAAAACCTCGGAGCCACTAAAAGAAGCAGAAACATTATTAGGCTGCGATACTGTTTCCCCTCCATTTTGTTTGCTGGTACCTAAAAATAGAAAATTTCCGTCATCCATCACATCAAAAAAAGCTCTAGATAGATCTACCGTACCATCTTCCGCATAAGGCAAAGAATGGTCGTTCCTCAATCTAATACTCTTGTTAAAGCTTCCGCCGGGCCAATAATCACCAGAGCCAAATTCATAGCCCGTGGTCTCTGATACCGTCACGCTCGCGCCCGTCGCCTTATCTAACTCAACAACATAAATAGTTCCCATGCTGGCTGCCGATGATGACGTCATAGCGTAGAGCAAATTTCCGTTACGGCTCATTGAAAACCCGAGGAATATATTTCTAACAGCGAAATCAACACTCCATACCTGCGCCCCAGTAGAGTTATATCGAGCAAACGCAACCTTAATATCTTTATTATCAGATGAATTTACAGGGACTTCGTAATAATCGCCGTCAAACGTATCAATCGCAGCCGACACCGTACCCGTCATGTTTGAAATATCGCCGTTGGGCTCACCGCTGGTAAAAGTGTTAGCGTCAATCACCTGGTAGGTATGCGTTCCATTAAAAACATCTTCATTCGCCCCCGAAACCCAAAGGGTACCGGTCGACCCCAAAGGCAACCCGTGTGCGGTAGCGCTAAAAGTAATTGTGCCGCCTGCGGCGTTGGCGGATAAAACATTAATCAAGCTGGGGGCCGGCATATGGTTGCCAGCCAGGCGCGCGCAATGACCCGCGTTACGCGGCATGGACGGCAACCCACCATCGCCGCTAGTACTTTTTCCGCCAAAAAAAATATCTACAGGATTCATAGTGGTAACTGCCCCTTAACGCCAGTGCGTGAAATTATCCAAGTATTTAAATGCGTCGAGTAACGATACTGGTGTTGGTACTGTCCGCCGTTGTCCACCACATCTTGATCTTGTCCCATAATCGTTTTACCGTTGCGGCGTACATACACCGGCGCCACCGAATAATCGGCCTCACTCACACCCAGCGTTACCACCGTTTTGCCATCGGGGTTAGGGGGCAACTTTAGCTCCATAGGCCCCGCCAAATTATCGGGTATCAGGTGATCACAATTAACCGCCGTATAACCATCAGGTGCCCACTTCCACACGCGCTGAAACGTTTGGCTAAAATCCGTTTGCCAAGCCTCGGCCGGTACGGTAATACCCATTGTGTTTTGCGCGTCGTTAAACTGAAGGATAACGTTTCGAGTTAAGCTATCACCCTGAATGTTCCCCACTGTTTTTGTTTTTGATACCGGGAAAAGCTCCGATACAAAAAACACGCTATCGTCTGAATAAACCAGCCCCAGCCAGTTAAATTCAAAATCTCCAATGGTAGTGTCCAGCACCAAGCTGTACACCACCTTGTTATGCACGATATAACCGGCAGCGTGAATGGGCGCCTCGTGCACAATGTATTGCGCCGCGGGCAAACCCTGTGAGCGGTTAACCGCTTGCGTGTGATCTAGCCCTGGTATATACGCCAGCACAAACCGGTCAAGGCTCAAAGCGGTGTTATTGGCTTTGGCCTGCGCTATTAACGACTCCCCATTTAGCGTAATTGCTTGCATTATTTACCCTCTTAAATACTGGCTTCTAACACCATAACGTTGTGGCTAATATCCGCCGTCTGAACTGACACAGGCGCAACATGATCGGTATGCAAGCGATAGCGCCGGCAAGTGCGGCCGTAGTCGCGAATAATTACCCGCATTAGCAGACCAAACGCCTGTTCTTGCTCGTTTGTTACCACCAGCGCCACCACGTCCCAGTCTTCGCCTGGTATGCGCTCTTTAATATCCACAACGCCAACACCCAAGCGCGCAATAATGCGCTTAAAGCCGGCGGTACTACCGGCATCTACCGCGTTAACAAACGCGTGCCGTACACGCTCGCGGTACTGCGCTATCGTCTCCTCGCTGTATCGGTCTAGGTTGCGCTCCCACCCCAAAGGCGACAATGCTAAATCGTGGCATTGCTCCACATCTTTTTGCTTTTGCGGCCACGCTGTAAAAGTTAGTAAGTCGGCCCACCACTGCTGTGCGGCGTTTTTAAGGCGTACCACACCGCCCTTTTGCAGCCATACCGGCAGCGCTATGTTAAGCATTAAAACGCACCTGCAAGTAAGATAAACGATACACAAACCAACCATTTACCAACCGATCTGTGGCAAAGTCCATATCCAAAATACCGGGGAATTTGTCGTGCAGCTCTTGCCCTAAACGCGACATCGAGAACCGGCTATTAGGCTGCGTGGTGGTTACCTCGTAATTGGTATTCTCTCTAAATGCCGCGCGAATCATCTGCTCGATATCGTTTTTTAACTGCACCTTTTCCGCGTCGCTTAATGTCGGCTGTGGCCACACATCCACAGTTAAAGACAAATACTGCTTAGGCATAGCCAGCAGGCGTATATCATCCCCGTGGCCGTGGTTTTCGCCATCCATAATGTAATTTTGAATGCTGTTTAAAAAACTCGGGCTAGGCTCACCGGTATCAAACAAAATATAAATATTGGCCGTGCCGGGGCCGCGCGGCGCGTCTTTCTCGATAAACACATTACGAATTTGTACCCCGGAAAAATCAGTCACCATCGCAATATAGGTAGCATCAACATGCCATTGATTAACCGCCGCAAAACGGTTGCGTACCCGCTCGCGCAAATCATCGTCAGTTTCTTTATCAGTGCCTGGTGACGTTAACCACGCGCCGGTGTTAATCGCCGTAACACCACCGCCCAACGGGCTTGGCAATATCGCGTAGTATCCGCCCGGCAAATTGTGCGCCGCGCCTACGCCCTCGGCTTGTACGTTTACATAAATCGACGTTTGACCAGTGTTTAACGTTGCCTCTTGGGTGGTGGCAACACGGTAAACAACCCCGCCAATGGGCGAGGTTTCAATCACCGTACCCGCCGGTATAATTTGCACCGCGCTGGCATTACTGCGTGAAAACTTAACTTGCCCTACCGCCGCCTGTGCCGCTTGACGCTCTATATTCATGGCCCACGCTAAAATGTCCAGCGCCGGCCCCTTAGCCGTTTTTACAAACGAGTTAGGCAGCCAGGTAGTGACAATGCTTTGCACCAACCACAACAGCGGCTGGGTAATAATGGCCGATATTAAGCGCCAAAACGGCGATACCGAACTTGTGTTACTAACCACACTGCCTGCATCCGTTAGTTTCTGCTCCCAGTGTGCTGTGGCGGCTTGCTCGGTTACCGGCATACCGCTATCGGCTAGCATCGTTTCAAAATCGCGCTTGTGGTTGTAATCGCTCACAAATAAACCTCTACGGGGCCAAATTTAACGGTGTTAGCCGTTATATAAATTGTTTGCGTATCGGCTCGGCGAACACGGGCAGTGCCGGGCTTAATGCGCAAGTCATTTTCTACCAGCGTTTCGATACGGCGCATATTTACCGCCACTTTATCGCTATCGCGCTCGGCCAACATAACCACCAGCAAACCAGACTCGCGCACCAAATGTTTAATATCCTGGGCAATGCTGGCGCGGTCACTTACCAGCACCGGCTCAGTGGTTGGCCCTAACGTTAAATCATCATCAGTGACTAACAGATCGACGTAATCCATGGTTAGCCACCCACCGTTGCCAGTTGATTATCCAGCCACCAGGCATCTACTTTTTGCGTAGTGTTAACTTCGAGTTTTTCGACGTAATTACTGCGCCGGTTATCGGCGTTGTTAATGTCTTGCAGTAAGCCGCCGGTGGGTACGCGGCTTCTGACTAACCCGCCCGATGATTCACCGCTGCCAATGCCGCCTACCGTCATATCGCCAATTTCGACTTTGTCCACAAACGGCAGTGCATTCCACTTCTCGACAATCCAATTAAACGCCTTGCCAATAAGTTTGGCGGGGTTAAGCATTTTTAATAGGTTCCAAAAGCCACGCCAACCGGATTTGATTTTTTCAATGCCGTTAAATATCGTTTTAAACATTGGATCGAAAACGCGACTATCGCTTATGGGGTCAGTAACGTATTTTTTCCACGCGGATTTAACGCTGTCAAACTTATAAACCAATAACGCTATAGCCGCTATCAGCGCAACAATACCGATCACCACCCAAAACACAGGGTTGGCATACAGCGACAGATTAAACAGCAACATGGCAAACCGAGCCGCTTTCAAGGCCGCTGTTATAGTAAAAATAACACCCCCCCAAACAGCGGCAACTACGCTCCAGCCGATCATTAAAAACTTACTAAAACCTATTAAGATAGAGAAAAAAGACAACGCAGCTACAATAGCCAAAACCCCCAGCGTTAACTTACCCACCAGTTTAGTTATATTCGGATACCGATCCATCGCACCGCGCAGCTGTTTTAAATGCTCGCTAAACTTATTAACCAGCGGATTTAGCACCGGCTGCAATAGCCGGCCAAACGTAATCCGGGCGGCAGTCACTATAGCGCTTAACTTTTCCCATGGGTCAGCAATTGCCTGCGCCATTTGAGCGGCTTTGTTCGTATTAGAGGCCGCGTCTAGCGCCTGTATACTGTCGGCTAACCCCGGTATATCTTTCGCCAATGCCGCAATAAACGACGCGCCATTTTTACCGCCAAAGGCTTTGGCTAACAGGTCTAAATCTTCGGTTTTGGTCATATCGCCAAAGCGAGCTTTTAGCTTGGTTAAAATATCCACCACCGGCAGCATTCGGCCTTGGTTGTCGGTAAATGTCATTCCTAATTTTTCTTGCGCCTGACCTACCTTGGCCAAAAACGCCTGGTATTTAGTGGCTGCTTGCTCGCCACCCATGGTGGCCTGCAACGTACCCAGCACGGCCATTTGTTCGGCCATACCCACACCACGCGCAGTGGCATCACTACCTAGCCGACTAAACGATGACGACATTTTGTCGCCCGTGGTTTTAAAGCGCTCTACGCCCGCCGCCGTCATATTGGTTAGCTGATCAACCCACTGGCTTTTACCCATGGCGTTAGCTTGGGTTTTAAACACGCCGTACATGGTGCCCATGTAATCGGTAATCGTGCCCGCGTTCGATTTGGTCGCCTTAGCCAGGAGCGCGCTGCGGTCGGTAAAGCGCGCCAATTCGTTATCGGTTAACCCACTGATCGCGCTTTGAATATCGTAAGAGCTGCGTACAATATCCGTTGCGCTTCCGCCGTATTTCATCGTGAACCTAAGCGCGGTTTTCTCTAGTTTTTTAAGCGCGCTATCGGCCACGCCAAGGCTTGCCAGCTCGCCTATGGCACGGTCCATCTCTACCGCTGGCGCCATAATCGCTTTAAGCGCATAACCGGTAGAAAAAAGCCCAGCCGACCCCGAGGCAATACCCGCCATGCCCGACTGAAATCGCTGTGTCATTCGGTCAAGGTTTTTACCGATTTTTTGCGACGGCCCGCTTACCCTGTCTAGCAGGCTGACGGTGTACATTAGCTTTTCGTGCCGTGTGGCCATTAACGCCTCAGTGCCTTGGGTTACGGTTTAACCGTCTTTAAACGCCAAACAAATAGCGTTAGCGGTCGATGTCTCGTGGGCCTTCCAATAATCGCGCTCTAGGTACAGCGCCGTTGCTAGGGTGGTCTCGCTGTAGCCCTGCCCCGGCAAATGCTTATCGGCCAACGCCAGCAACTGGCTGTATCCGTTGGCCGCTATCGCGTCGGCTAGCTCGCGGACTTTTTTACCGTTAGCTCCAAATCGGGCGCGTAGTTCTCGACAATCGCGCCCACTAGCTCTAGCTCACAACCCGGCGTACTGGCGATAAACTCGATCAGGTCTTTACGCTGGCCTTCGTCTACCACCTCCACTAAAAAGTTATTGGCACCGCCCACTTTGTTTTTATTGTTAAACAGTGAGTTTTGGTAATCGTTGTAAGCTTTACGGCTTACGTTAAAGTTAAAATCGGTACCGCTTACTGTTACGGTAAGGGCTTTATCACCTGTTGCTTTAGCCATTGTTGTTGCTCCTATGTACATCGTTAAAAAGTTGATTTAAGAGCGTTTCAATCCGTGTGACTGAATCGCTTAATTCTATTTTTGTGGCGTAATCTCGCACCACCGCCAATTGCAGCTCAAAGTGCGATTTTTTAAGCTCGTCGTGCTCGCGCAACACTCGTCTAAACGAAAACATCAGCACCGTTAAAAACAACTGCCAAAGCCCCGTTACCAGGACACAGCAAAGCGCTATCATCTCGGTGCCGTTTAACGACTCAATCACAGCTACACCTCGCGGCAATAATGGTGAATGTCGTGGTACTTAAAGCTGGGCCAAAAGTGGCGTTTGCCAATCACGCACGCTTTAGCCGGGTGCCGGTACAAAAGCCCAGGGGGCAACAGCAACGGCACAATATCGGCGCTGTGTTGGTAATGGGTAACCGCTACATCGCCCCAATCCGGCTTGCCGGCAAACACACGCGGGCAACCAAAGCCCACGTATTCAACCACCGGCAAACCGCTTTGCTTAAGCAACAGCGCTAGCACCTGGGCAACCGCCGCACCTAAACTGTGCCCAGTGCAAATAATGGGTTTATCCAGCGATAAACGCGGCACAACCGTTTGAAACACATCCGCGCCCCCCGTAATAAAACCCGCGTGGCCAACCCCTACGCCTGGTATACGCTTTGGCCACACCAGCAAATCGCGCACTATGTCTGCCCAACCGCCGTTAAACAGCGCATCGGTAAACTCAGTGCCACGCAATGCAATCACTTGCACCTCGGGCCACTCGTTTACTTTTACATCCATGTGCCGGTGTAAACCTTCCAGCTCACGCGCCACAAAGGTGTGGCTGCCGTAAGCCTCGGCACACAAGCTAGCCAGGGCTTTATGGTGTGGGGGGCGCGGGCTAATCATCGGTGGCGCTCAGGGCCTTTTGCAGTGCATCGGGGTTAACCACACCATCTTTAACCACGTCTTTAACGGCGCCGCCATTAAGCGCTGCTTCACAGTTTTTGCCTTTGTAGGTCACCTGCCAGCGCGAGAGGTCGCCAAACTCGGTTACCTTGCACACGCTACCCTCGCCGGCAAAAACGGCGTAGGCGCCGCCCGCCTCGCCCTCAGATACCACGGCAAAATCGGCGTTGTCGCCATTGCGCAGCATGTTTACCGAGCCACACCCGGTAATACCGGCCGCACTGGCCAAGCCCGCCAACATGGCCAGCGGTAGTAGTTTCTTTTTCAAAGCTCGTCCTCCGTTAACAGGGTGTAAGTAAAACGGTCACCCCACAGTTGCGCCGACTTTTCACACAGAGCCATCAGCAAATTAAAGTCGCACTCGTTTGCCAGCACTTGGCAACCGGCCGACCATTTATCTACGCGGCGAGATTGCTTGCCGGCTTTGTGGCAGTTAATGCCAAACAGGCCAGTATCGGTGTAGGCGGTGTTGCGGTCAGTGTTAATCTCGCCATTGCCGTCGTTATCGCGGTAAACGGTAATGTTTTCCGCTTGTACAAGGGCCGCGTACTTTCCCTGGTGTTTGCCCAGCGTCCACAGCCCAGGGTATTGGCCCGGCTTAACAATCGCCGTGCCGTTAACATTGGCGGGCTTCTCTCGCCAATAAATTCCGGGGTCGGTCGTGCATGCAAAAACATGGCACACGGGCCGGCCGTTAATTTTGTAAGCTACGGCCAAGGCATCATTAAATGCATTGCTGTGCGCATCACGCGAGCGCACACCGATTAAATTTAAGTTGTAATCGCCCTGCTCAAAAAAGTGGTGGCCGGCGCGAATCATTGCCGTCATCAATTGGCCGTAACGTACATCTAACGTGCCCATTGTTTGCCCTCTTGCTCTGCGTAGCCCTGGCACTCTCGGCAGCGTGTAACACCTCCTAACGCTTGCCGCTCGGGCTCTATTTCAAAGCCACAGTCTTTGCATACCGTTAGGCTTTTTGCGTTAAAGTCGTGCCGGCTTAGCTGCGTCGCGATAACAGCCGAATCGCTTAGCTGTTGCAGCTCGCCGGCACGGTCGGCATCATCGGCCACGGTTACAGTACAGCCGTTACGCTAATGCTAAACAGATCACCGCGCGCCTCGGCATAGGCCACACCATTAATGCGCACAAAATCGGGGCTGGTTACATCAAACGGCAGCTTGTGCTTTAACTTGTCCGCGCTGCTGTTTGATAAATTAATCAAGTCACTTACGCGAAACTTACAACCGTACGCCTCTACGCGCAGGCTGGTATCGGGCGTTTTTGCGTACATCAACACATCAAACGCCGGCATGGCCTGAAACGAACCGTGGGCCAAAGCAACCGCCATAATAATTTTTAAAGTGTCGCTATCCACCTCTAGCTCACCCGAGGCAGACACATCGCCTTGGGTAAAGCCGTCGGGCCGGCCACGGCTCATTTGTGGTGCGGTTTTATCGTCAATGGTTAACGTGGCGCTCTCTACGTTTAGCGAGATACCATCAAAGTAGGTGTCTACATCAAAGCTTGATATTTTTTGCCCGCTCATGTCGTTTGCCTTTTCTAAAAAGTGGTAATGATTCTGGGTTTAGCTATCGCGCGCCGCTATTGCGGCTGCGATAAATCCAACAGAATGTTTGCTTCAATGGTTTTAGGGGAGTTGTACGGGCGCACCTTAAAATAAACCACGCACTTGGTATTAGTAGGCCAATCAATTTGCACGTGGTCATCCGCCGGCGGGTGAATATCACCGGGGAACTGTTGCCCAGCAAATACTTGCCCACGGGCCATCTCGCGCAGTGGTGCCATAAAATACTGGCGGTTGTTCTCAATGCTCGATGCCGTAGAGTTAAGCTGGCGATTCGCAATGCGGTTGATTTGTCGTACGCGAATACGCCGCGCCGCTTTATCGACCACGCGTAAATGCTCAATCACCTGGTAATCGCCGCCGGGGGCATCCAGCAAGTTACAGTCACCCCAATACGTGCCGGGGTAATCGGTGTAGTGCTGTATGCAGCTAAGGCGCACAGCGTCCAGCGCCGCCAGAGTGGCCGCGCTTAGGGCATCGCCATCGGTATCTACCGGCGTAGCGCCAAGGCCTAACACAGGGCCGGTTGCCACGCGCATAGGGCTATCGGCTACACCTACGGCCGCATTACACAAGCGCCCTGCCAGCACGCCTAAATCGTTGCCGTGCAGGCTTGGCACCAACGCCACGCGGTAGCCGGCAACACCGTCCTGCAGCGCCTCTTGGGCCACTACATAATCGGCCCAGGTTTCGGTGGCGGCATCAACCCCAGCGGTAGCCAGCAAAATAATAACACGGCGCGCTTTGGTGCTGCGTAGCACCTCGGCAAACGTGTGCATCGCGGTTACGCTTGCAGCACTGGTTACCGGTGTACAAATGCACACAAGCTCTACCGAGTAGGTTTCTAGCGCTGTGTTAACCACCGCCTCGGCGTTGTAGCCCTCAGCCACCGGCGCAACTACCGCTTGCCAGTTTTCGCCGCCGTTTTGTTGTGCGGCCAACACGTGTTTATAAATCTCGCTACCGTCGCCCAGTACTTCGGCCAAATCCGTTTGCGTATTCACGGCAAACACAGTGCCGGTTCCGGCTGTACCTACGCCCACAAACAATGCTTTCTTTTCAACTGCCGGCGTCTCACCTTGTGCCAAATTTAGGTTGTTAGTCGTAACCGTACCTTGTGCCATAACTATGCCCTTGTGCCTGAAAAAATAATGTCGGATATATTGTTAATATCTTGCTGGTTAGCACCTAACGATGTGCGTGCCGGCAACGGCAAAACCCAACTCTGTTTACTTTTAGCCCCGCGCAATAGCCGTAAAATTAAACCCGCGCGGGCACGATCTAAATTATTTTTTATCCATACTTGCGAGGCGCGCCGCCACCCTTTGCCGGGTTGGGTGCCTGGGCTTTTAATTTTAAAACCCTCAGCCTGCAACGCTTTGGCTTGACGTTTAGTGGCTGGCTTGTCATCGCTTTTTTTGTGTATCGCCTGCATTTTTTGCGCGGTCATCACCTCGTTAGTGCCGTGTTGCTGCGCACCGCCAATGCGGCCTGCTACGGGGTTTGTGGGACCAATGTTTACCGAGTACTCGCTTGGTCTTATGCGCAAGGTTTTACCCATGCCGCGCAACATTTTGCGGGTACTGTGGCGCTTGCGCGGTGTCCACGGCTGGCCGTCTAGTCCGGTTTGGCTGCGTAGCCGCTGGCGCGTTGCCGTACGTACTGTGCGCCCTACCTTTTGCAGTAAACGCCGGCGCTCTACCGGTGGCATGGCCAGTGCGCGCACCGCCGTAGCGGCTTGTTTAGCGCCGCTAACGCTATGGTGCAGGTGCATAGTCGGCATCATCATTGCGGCCCGCATCGCGGCTTGGTATATCGTTTAGCGCACCGCTTTCGGCGGTAAAAATATCGGGCTGGCCCAAGCTCCACTGCTGGCCCCGGTAAGTAACCGGGCCGCTAGCGTCGGGCACAATGGTTATGTCCTCAATAAACACCAGGCTAATATCAACATCGGCAATGCCGTCGTCGCGAATAATTAAATCAATTTGGGGCGGCTCTAAATTGTCGCCTTCGCGGTCGGGGTCGTTATCCATCACCCAGGTAGTCAGCACCGCCAAAAGCAAATCCTCAGAGCCCGAGAAACCATCCAGCGTCACCACGCCGGTGTACTCAAACCGGCATACATGCAAACCATTGCCCTTCTCCCGGGCGCGTGGTGTAGCGGTCGCATCTTCAGCCCAGCTTTGCACTAGGTTTTCGTCCACAAAGTTCTGGGCCACCAAATGCGCGTGTAGGGCTTTTAGCTTGGCTATGGCCATTACAGTAACTCCACGGTTAAGTGTGGGCTGCGGCCCTCTAGGCGGCGCAGGGCGGCGTTACTGCGCACCATTAGGGCGCGGTAAATATCCTCGCCCTCTTGGGTGCTGTCATCGGCCACGTCGCGCCGGCTAAAGGTTTGGTAATCGCGCAGCAACCACGCTTTGGCACGGCTGTACACGGCGGTAAAATAAAAAGCCACCAAGGTTTTACCCTCGGCGGTAGCCAGCTCGGCTAGTGTGCCCATTCCCTGGGCTTGCCAGACCGTTGCACGTTCTTCTAACGCCTGGTTAACTTCGCCCATGGCGTTAATCAGTTGTTGCTCGACCGTCTCCTGTGCCAGGTTGGCCGGCACGCGGTATTGCTTTTGAAAATCGCCCAATGACAGCTCAGGGAAAAACCCATTGGCGTTCGCCAAGGTCTTTGCCAAAAATGTCTCAGTGCGGCCGGTAAAGCTCATACGAGTTCCAAAAGTAAAAAATCAAAATTAGAAACACGGAGTTGACTTACTTTGTCAGTAAACCCAAGGGCGCTAACGCCGCAAGCCAGTCCGTGTTGTGTGGGAGTCGTTTGCTAGCCGTTAACGTTTACGCAACGTCTAGCTGTTTTTTAAGTTTATCGAGGCGTGTTTTGCAGCCGGCTTTTTCGTTAGCAGCCATCGCTTTTTCATAAAAGGCCAGTGCCTCTTTAAGCTCGCCAGCGCGCTCACATAGCAGGCCTGCTACCTTGTACACTTTGCCCGTCACAATGGTGGTGGTAACTACCCACTGGCCACCGTCTAAACGCTCGCATACGCGGTCAATGTAGGGGCTGGCACTGCGCTCGGCTTTGTACTCACGCTCGGCCCATTCGGCGATCATCTCGGCGGCAATAGTAGGCATGTCGCGGTTAAAGTTATCGGGCGTAGCCTGTTGCTGTGCCACGGCGTTATCAAAGTACTTAAACGCGGCTTCTAAATCGTCTACATCCAACGACCACAACGCACAATAAAAAAGTAAATGGTTTTGGTAGTTGGCGCCGCTCTCTAGGTAGCCATCGGCAATGGGCGTGTACTGGGGTAGCAGCTCGCGCTTTAAAACGATTTTGGCCTCGACCGACTCGACCGCTTTAAGCCGCGCAATATCGCGCCCTAGCGCCTCGACCACGGTTTGCACTTGGTCGGCTACTGGTGCGGTTTTTTGGCGGGTGCTGGCCACGCCGGCTAGCGCTTGTTGTGCGCCCTGCTGGCGCTGGTGTTTGGCCAGGCAGCGTTGTTGGTGAAGCTTGGTAATCAACATAGTCTTGCCCTGATCGATGCCGCCCGGCATTGTTACGCCGGGCGGGTGCGTTGCTTAAGGGTTTAGGTTACGGGTGTGTTATGCCCAGCCGCCCGCGCCGTCTGGCATTGTCACGTTGTCAAACTCGATGCCGGCGGCTTTTTCTTCGTCTTCAATCACGTAGCCATCGTTAACACTGTTGTAATCTTCAATGCGCGAGCGCTTAGCGTTATCAACGACTTGGCGGCGCCAGCTATCGGTTTGGTAATAAATGCTCAGGTTATCCAAGCTGGTCACCAAAATGCCGCGAGCGGGGAAGAACGGTACATCGGTAACCACTTCGCAACCGGCGTACACCTTGCTTACCACTTCTTTCTCTATGCGCTCTTTCTCGCTGGGCTTGCGGCCCAAGGCGCTGTACAGGGCGGCTTTTTCTTCGGCTATTAAATCTTCGCCGACAATCGCCACCAAATCACCACTGCTGCGGTGCAGCGGGTTAATCATTTGTTTTACGGCGTGTACGGCGCTGTCCAGGTTGACAAAATCACCGCCCTCACCAAAGCGAATTTCACCGGCGGTAGCGCCTTCATCAAACCACTGTTTACCCGCTTTGTATTCACGCAGGTGTTGCAGCCAGCCCTTGTTGGTGTCTTCGCCCATGGTGTTGGTGCCGGGGTCAGTTTCGGCCGCGGCGCTGGTGCCCAACCAGCCGGTACGGATGCGCGCTAACGCAATAGCCTTACGCACCCATTGGCCGTAGCGCTGCTGAAAGTCTTTAAACTTGGCCCAGCTATCAATGGTGGCGTACTTAAGGTGTACGTCGTACTCGGTAAAAAACAATTCGTAGTCTTTTTGGCCAAGGGTTAGCACCTCTTGGGTTTCGCGGTCGTTATCGTCGGTGTTGGTGCGTTTGCCCAACAAACCCGATACACCACCCAATACTTTTTGGCCTTTTAACTCATCGACCGGCACAATATTAATGCGCTGTAAAAAGCTCACCTCTTCGGAGATCGCGTCGTGCAACTCCTGGGCAACAGTGGGGGTTACATTAAATTGTTCGTACACATCGGCCACACCGTAGGTGGTGGCCATGGCGGCCAACATGGCCGAAAACAGTTTCTTGGTTGCAAAATTCATAGTGCGAATGCCGCCCTTGCTGGTGGTTTAAAAACTGGGGTTAATCGTGTTGCTTACGCCGGCCCGTTACAGGCAACGGCCCTGGCTACCATCGCCACCTTCACCCTCGGGCACATCGGTGCCGCCGGTGGGGGTATTTTGCAGCTTGGCAAACTCGGCTTTTAAATCGTCAAGCTCGGTTTGCAGCTTGGCGTAATCGCCGCCCTCTTTGCCGGTTTCTTTTTCCGTTTCAGGCTCTTTGCCATCACCGCCCTTTTCATCGTCGGCGGGTTTCACTAAGCCGTGGGCTTTGGCAAAGTCGGCTAGCTTAGTGTCCATTTGCTCGGCGGTTTTGGCGGCAATGGCATCGACTAACGCGCTAAATTCGGTGGTTTTTTCATCGGGGGTATTGGCTTTATCTTTTGCCATGGGGTGCGGCTCCGGTTGTTCGTCGGGTGACGTGTCTGCGTTTGTTTTGCCAAATATCCGATCCATAAGGTTCGGCTTGGTATCGGCGTTTAAATGTTCGTTTACGTTAAATTCGTGCCCAGGCACTACCAGCACGGTTTGATCTTTACCGGCTTTGCTAAATTTAAGCTCGGTAACGCCGGCGCTGGCTGGCTCGTCGGTAACGCCCAAACCCTTTAAAAAGTAGGTACCGGTGCCCCGGTAGTTTTCGCCCACCTCGATAGAGGGAAAGCAATATTGCCCCTCGGCATTGGCGGCGATCAGGGAGTTGTTAGGCGCAATAATGGCAAACAGCTGAACCTCGCCTTTTAATTCCGGGTCGGTGGCCGGCTCGGCCTTTAACGCTAAGATGGTGCCAAAATTAAAATAGCGGCGGTGCTCGGGCCAAATGCACGCGGTGTATACGCGGGTGTTGTAGTTGGCGGCCATTTGCTCTAGCCATTCTTTTTCAATAACGCGGCCGTCCTCTGCGCCGTGCACAACGCTGCCCGATGTTGCGATACACATGTAGCCGGTTTTTAAGTTTCGCGCCATTGCCTCACCCAATAAAAAAATTAATAACAACTCGTTTGCATTGTTCGGCACGTTTGCGCCTTTGATGGTTGCCACAATACGGGCGAGTTTTTGTTGCATCAACGGGTTTTGGTTCGCATTATTTTTATCAACCCCATACAGAAACATTCAGAACAACAATCTATAAAAATAACCCGCGCCGGCGCTTACACTGGCCCCATGTCAAACACCTACCCGCAAGAAGTTAAAGACGCCGCAAAATTTATGTGGCTACGGCAAGTGTCGCCTAAAGAAATTGCTGACAAGCTAAACCTAAACTCTGTGCGCGTGCTATACCAATGGGCCGATAAAGGCGCTTGGAATGCCATGCTGCAACACGAGACGGTAGAGCAAGCCACCTCGCGCCGGTTAATTGTGTTAATTGAAAAACCAGATAAAACCGATGGTGATTTTAAAGAGATAGATAAGTTATCGAACCTTCTGGATAAGCTTGCAGGTATAGAGGTACGCAAAGCCAAAGCCGCTAAAGAGAAGGCGCAAGCCAGCCAACCTAACGGCGGCAGCGGTAATCCACGCCGTAAAAAGGCGTCCAGTAAAAACGAGGTGGGCGAGATAACCGCCGAGGCATTAGCCGAGGTGCGCAACGAGCTGTTCTTTGAATACCAACACCTATGGTTTGCCAACCGCGAGCACCGCACCCGCTTTATTCTTAAATCTCGCCAAATTGGCGCTACCTTTTACTTTGCGTGGGAGGCGTTCGAGGACGCCATTTTAACCGGCGACAATCAGATATTTTTGTCAGCATCCAAAGCGCAAGCGGGTGTATTTAAAGCGTACATTATGCAGTTTGCGCTTAAGTATTTTGATGTGGAGCTTAAGGGCGGTGACTGCATTGAGCTAACAAAAGACGGCAAGCCTTGGGCCGAGCTGCGTTTTGTGTCCACCAACAGCCGCACCGCACAGGGCTACCACGGCCACCTGTACTTTGACGAAGTGTTCTGGACACCCGACTTTGAAAAACTCAACAAGTTAGCCAGCGGCATGGCGTCGCAAAAGAAGTGGCGTAAAACCTACTTTAGTACCCCCAGCGTTAAAACCCACGGTGCCTACGCTATTTGGAGTGGCGAGAAGTACAACAGCCGCCTAAAAAATAAAGTTAAGTTTGATTTAACCCCCGAGGCTTTGGCCGCTGGCATTGTTGGCCGCGATAAGATTTGGCGCAACGCCGTTACCGTTAAAGATGCCGAGCGCGGTGGGTGCGACCTTTTTGATATTGCCGAGCTGCAAGACGAATACAGCAAAAACGAGTTTGAAAACTTGTTTATGTGCAAGTTTATCGAGGCGGGTTTAAGCGTATTTGCCCTGTCCGACTTGCTCGGGTGCGCGGTAGACACCAGCGTTACCTGGGTAGACTTTAAACGCAAAGAGTTGCGCCCGTACGGCAACAACCCGGTATGGATTGGGTACGACCCTGCCCGCGTGGGCGACAAATCAAGCGTGGCCGTTATAGCGCCGCCATTAAAACCGGGCGACAAATTCAGGATTTTAGAAAAGCTTAACCTAAAAGGCACGTTTAAGTATCAAGCCAGCAAAATAGAAGAATTAACGCACCGCTATAACGTTAAGTTTATCGGCATTGACGTAACCGGCCCTGGCCTTGGTGTACTGGATGAAGTAAAGGTGTTTTTTAAACAAGCCACGGGTATTCACTACGGGTTAGAAAGTAAAACGCGGCTGGTACTTAAGGCCATAGATGTTATTAGCGCGGGCAAGATCGAGTGGGATGCCGAGCACAAAGAAATACCCCAAGCGTTTTTGCAGGTACACCAGGCCAGCACCGGTAGCGGCCAAATTACCTACGTGGCCGACCGCACCAGCGAGACCGGCCACGCCGATGTGGCGTGGGCCATTATGCACGCACTGAGTAACGAACCATTAACCGGCAAACGCCGCAAAGCGTCTGTGGGATTTTAGCGAGGCAACATGAAAAAAGGCAGCATGAAAGGCAAGCCGGGCAACTTTGCGCGCCCGGCCAAACCCCAGCGCACACAGCAAAGCGCGCCCACCGCGTTTAGCTTTGGTGACCCAGAGTCGGTACTGGCCAGCAACATTACCGACTACCTGGGCATTTTTGTCGACCCACACGGCGATTACTACACACCCCCTATTAGCCAAGCCGGATTGGCTAAAATGCTGCGCGCTAATGGCCACCACGGCACCATCCCCTACTTTAAGCGCAACATGCTGTGCCGCTGGCTTAAAGACTCACCCACCGTTACCCGGCACGATATAGGCAAAGCGGCGTTTGACTTTGAGGTGTTTGGTAACGCCTACTTTAAAGTGGTGCAAAACCGCTTTAATCAGCCGTGGTGGCTAGAGCACTTGCCGGCGATGAATATGCGCCGCATGAAAGAGCGTGACCGCTATTGCATGTTAGTGCCGGGTAAAGACCCAGTGCCATTTGCCGCCGGCGAGGTGGTACACATTAAAGAGTACGACCCCTGCCAAAGCATATACGGCACGCCGCAATATTTGGGTGGTATGCAGTCGGTTTTACTGAATGAAGATGCCACCCTCTTTAGGCGCAAATACTATTTAAACGGCGCCCACATGGGGTACGTGTTTTACACCGCCGACGCCGACTTTGACAAAGAGGAAGAAGATGCACTAAAAGAGGCGGTAAAAGGCAGTAAGGGGGTGGGCAACTTTAGAAGCATGTTTTTAAACGTGCCCGGCGGCAAACCCGATAGCGTTAAAATAATCCCCATTGGCGACGTGGCCACCAAAGACGAATTCGAGCGCATTAAAAACATAAGCCGCAACGATATATTAGCTATGTGGCGTATTAACGGCGCGCTGGCTGGCATTTTACCCGAGACAAACGGCGGCTTTGGCGACCTGGATAAAATCACCCGCAACAATTATGAGAATGAGGTGGTGCCCCGTCAGCAAGATTTTTTGCAGCTTAACCAGGTACTGCCAAAACAGCGGCACATTGGTTTTAGCGTGCCCGACTTTAAGGAGGCGGTGGGATAATTATTACCCCCTGATGATTATCGCTGTGTTAAAATCGACCAATAAGCACAAACGGGGGGCGGGTAAATTGCAGGTTATTTGCAAAGCGTGTGATAAAAAAGCGGCGATCTACTCGCGCAAAGAAATCAGCAAAGAGGTGTGCGATTTGTATTGCAGCTGCCGCGACCCCGAATGCGGCCACACCTTTGTGGTTACCCTCGCGTTTAAGCACACATTGTCACCCTCCGCCCGCGACGGCAAAAACATTGCCCTGGAGTTTTTAAAGAGCCTACCGGCGCACGAGCGCCAAGCATTGCTAAGCCAATCCCTACAATAAAACTGATGGGCGCTTACCGGTTAACGTAAGCACCCATCAAGGCCCATTAAAAAGCCTTTTTAAGCTCGGCTAACGCTTCATTAATATCATCAAGCACCGCCATGGCGCCGGCCCTGGCCCCGTCCGTTAGCTCCTCGCCAGGTCTTTCCAGTAAACTCTGCACCAACTCAAGCTTGCAGCCTGATTGCTCGACCAGTGACAGATAATCCGTGCGTTTGTTGTTATCACTCATTTTCTACATCCCTAATTTTTACATCGTTACACGTAGTTAAACTACGTTACGAAAACCTACCAGCCTGCGGACAATAGCGCCAATACCTTTACGTTGGATAACAAGTATGTCAGATCTAAAAACCCTGTTTGGCCAGAACGTGGCCAACAGACGGCGGGAATTGGGGTTAAGCCAAGAGGCACTGGCCGAAGCCACCGGCGTGACCGTAGAGACGATCAGCCATATAGAGCGGGGGATTCATGGGCCGAGGTTTGGGTTGATTGAGAAGCTGGAGCTGGTGATGGATATGAATGCGGAAAGTTTGTTTAAAAAATAATTAGCTAACACGAGCCGATTAGAATGGCGTTTGTAAAATTATGGTTTTGGCGCTTATTGATACCAAGATCTTTTGCAACCTAGACTTGTCAGATTGCTTAAGAGCCTCTTTGTGTAATTCTTCAGTGTAAAACCCGTTTACGCGGGCGAAGCGTTGCGAGGGAGTTCCGGAATTACATGTTTGGCATGGAGAGCCACCGCTAAACATACAAGCCAAGCACGAGAGCCACCCAAGTAAGTACAAATATAATTACACTACTCTCTTCAACTTCATTATTAATATGAAGAAACAATAAGGTAAAAAATATTACAATCGGAGTATTTACCACTGCGGAATATTCAGCTGGGATTGCGCGACCAGTGAAACCCACTACCACCCTTCCAATGATTCCGAAAAGAGATACAGCGAACGTCATTCTGATCAGCCACAATCTCATATTGTGATCAGAATTTAATGGGCGAACCCGCCTTAGCTGAAAGATATCTTTGAGTATTTTGATAATTTCTCGATCAATTTTGTTCATATTATGATGCCGAAACCATTATTTTAACTAACATATCAATCAGCCGACGTTTCAGCGGTCGGCTGGCTTGATTTTCTAGATTTTTCTACAGGCAGCTTCTGGAATACTTCCACAGAAGCTCTTGCAACAAACTCAATGGCTTTCGCGTCAGGATTCCAAAGCAGGAAATAGTTATCGTAACTTCTAGCGAGAATTCTTAGCTTAACCTCACCGCCAATTTTGAAAGAATACATGCTTCCATTTGGCACTTTCTCTGCTGCTATAGCTCCGGAGAAAGCCACGAACATCAATACAGCTGGAATCCAGCGAGACATGATGTAAAACCGTCGGTTTGTGCGCTCCATAATAGCATGATGGTGAAAAAGGAGATTGTGTAGGATAAACCACCACATAATAGATCCGAACATCCAAGCTTGGAGAGGAAATTCTACGTCGATAAGATAGGCAACTGGAAGAAGTGCCGCTAACGTATAAACAAAATATTTAGGCGAACCTCTCAGCCAAGCTGTAACTTTTGGCACCGGAGACGTAGCAATCAGCTCCTGCTCTGTCATTCCTTGTTCGACGCGTCGATTTAAAAGCTCTATTACAGTTACAAAAAAAATAGTTAGAAGTATTGCCGGAGCCCAAACAAGGGAGCTTCGAATGTGATCAGATAGTGTCGTCGGCGCTTCCGCCAATGAAACGCCAAGCCATAAAAGAAAGCCGTAGTCATACACTACCGAAAAAACCAATATAACCGCGCTCAGCCCAGCGATTAGAGATGGTAAGCTTTCCAATGATATCCCTTGTTTCTTCATATGCTCCTAAAAATTAACACTACTGTGCAGCGGCACAGTATAGCGAGCTCGACGCCGATAGGCGCGAACTGCCACGGCTTGTTAGATTTTCTAAGATCGCTCCTCATCTAGTCTCTTCGCGAACTTGTTGAGCTCACGAGCGAGCTTTCTAAGGAATTTAGTGTCTGACGGAATCTCAAATTCAGCGTAAGAATCACCAGCTTGTTCACCCGCATAATGAATCCACGCAGAAGAGTGATCATAAGTTATATAGAGACCACTTGGGTTCATTGTGAATTTACTTTCTCTGCCAGGAACAAAGACAGTGAAATTTTCAGGAAGCTTTATGTACTGCCCTTTTTGAAGCTTTTGCCTTCCCAAGTTTATTCCTCCCCTTGGAGTCTAACATTGTGTTAGGGTGATATTTCGATTGTACAATATGGACGCTAGGCACATCTTATCCATTATTTCGTCAAAATCGTATCAATTTCAATCGATTATGACATTTTTTCAGTTATATCGTTATTAAAAAGAAGTAATTGCGCTTAGAAGCCCCCCCCATGAAGTCTTCTAAGCACTCAAAACACCAAAAAACTGATTTGGTTTCAAAGCATTATCAATTGACATTTTCCATAATTTATTCTGAAAAAATCGCAATACACGTAACGTGTTTATTAGGAATAGCACTATTTGAACTCCAAAATTTGACTTGTACCAAGCTGGTCTCCCTCAGTATTTTTAAAGACAAATTTGATATCAATAAGTTTGACGGGCAATGCTTCGGGAAGATATGCCTTAAGCATTACGGTGTCTATTCCCCTGGCGGGCATGCCAAATGTATCTACCCTATGCTCACTAAAACCTAAAGGCCCGTCACCCGCAGTTGTCTCTAAGTACCCGTCCACTATGAGCGGGCCTTTATATTTATTCTCAATTTTTATAAAAACATCTAAAACGTCTCCTCTTCGAACTATTTCAGAAACACCTATTTTTATGTACTTTTTCTCTATGCCCCCCTTAAGACCACCTAAACCATGCGTTTCTTTTAATTTTTCTTTAAAATTTGCCAGCTCTTTAGTGGTTCCGAAAAAATCCAATTTATAGGTGATGTATTCAACAGCTGAAGTTTTTGTTTTTGATCCAACATAGGTTCCAAAAATGAATGGAAAAAATAAAAATAATACTATCGCTATAACCCCAACAATACTTTGCCAGGGCGCAGATGCCTGTTCTTTTTTTTCTACAACTTTACCTTTGTTAGACTTAGACTCGATACTTTCTATATCAGAGTGATCAAATTTAGAGCCCTCAAACAGCAGCACTATCTCGAGCGTTTCTAGTCTAGATAGTTTATTAATAGAAATAGTTTGTCCATTTATCGTAATAGTGCTTTTTGAAGTAGCGATTAATTCATACTTACAATTAGGTCTTAAAGTTATTGCTATATCTTCTTCAGCTAACAAACCAGCATTATAAACAGTTAAAGTTACAATCTGGCCATCACTTATTGGCGTATATAGGTACAACTTCGGAGCAATTATATATAGCCAGCGGCTTTTTATTAATGCAAAAATTGCAGCTACGCAGATTGTACAAAAAACTGTGGTAATAATTTTAATAAACAAATGTGGTTCCTTTTTTGTAGTTCTACATTTCGTTCAATTGCTAAAATCGATAGGGGCAGAGTCGTTGATTCTGAGTTACATAATCTATTTCAGAGACTCTGATCCAATAAATTTCTATCACTTAGCCCACCCCTTAACTATTAAAACCCGCATTGCGTGCTGCGTCACTGTCGCATTTGGCGTCCCATCGGTGGAGTCTTTGAACGTTTGATTCATGGCGGCGGTTAACTCTATAGAGCGGGTTTTAAATGCCTCGGCACTATTGCTTATCTCGTCGCTGAGTTCGGCGGTTAGCAGTCCTGCATGATTGGCGCGCATGAGAATATTGGCGCTGGTAGCTAAGTGATTACGCTCCATAGCAACTGACCAAGCCGCCGGCCCGGTGTTGTGAAGCGTACCGCCTTCGCTCCAATGTTTGGCGACGACAAGCGAACCTGTAGCAGTGGGTGCCACTGAATCAGTATTTGGAAAGTAACAGAGGGTAAGGACTAAGCTGCTCGCGATAACAAAAAACAAACAGCCTAACTTGCTATGCTTGGCGCTATTTACTGGGCTTTTAACACCGCAATGGGGGCAGGTCTTGGCCTTAACAGAGACTTGGTTTTTGCATTCTTTGCAAGGTTTTAGCGCCATGGTGATGCATCCTTTCGTTTATTTATTGGCCGCATCGCCGGTGGGGATGCGGTGCCCTATCTGGGCACCGCTAATACTAATACACAATTGCTAACGATGTAAATTTATCCGCCAGTGGTGTGGGCACCTTCCAGGCGGTTGCTAATATCCTCTAGGATATTACTTAGGCCCATCACGGCGGGAGCCTCAAGCTCTAGGTAGCCGGGGTTTTGGCCCAGTAAGGCGTTTAAAAAGGCCAGGCTTTGCTGGGCTTCGTCGCGGGCGTCCATAGCGTTTTGATCTGGATCGTTGCTGAAACCGGCGGCGGTGAATGAGCCGATAAAGTTGCCGTCTTGATCTTGCAGGGTTAGGCCGGCGCTGTGGTAGGCGGCTAGCTGCTGGGGGGTTAGTACAACTTCATCGTTGGTGTGTTGGGTGGTGGTTGCTGGTTTGGCCATGGTTGGCACCTCACGTAGGTATCGGGTTAAACCCGTCACCAAGCGGGATCAAACGCTGGTGACAGACTGAACGGGGTTGATCCTACCGGCCTACATGAACCCGGCCCACCCGAAGGTGGCCCCGCCCAGCCTGCCATTACAAGCGCAGAAAAGGCGCGTAGGCAAACCGGAGGCACAAAAAAACCGCTCGGGGCGGTGTGTGCCCATGTAGGTATCCGGGGGATCAATCCCGGCGCTGGATTTTGCCAGCGCGTGATAACCATAGCGTGGCCCTTGGGGAGCGTCAAGTGGTAAATGGTGGCAACTGACGCTTACCGAGGGCAATCGGCTTGCGTTAGGGTAATTATTACACCCTGAAACTGAATGATGTATGAATGGATTGGCGCGTAGCTCTAGCGCTTGACCGTGATGTCGGCTCGGGCTAGGTTATCGCTCCAAATACGAACGAAAAGCAGGGATGATCTATGCCACCCACTGAAAATACTACACCGCCCCCACCAAGAAACGGCAAATACGTCCTAATCGGGGTCATCTTCTTTATCGTGCTTATTCTGATCATCCTTGGAGCCGTGTGGGTGGCAATTTCGTATTACCAGACCACCTTTAACGGGGAGCCGTCAACTGATCCTAAATACTGGTCTGCATTCGGCTCCTATATCGGCGGCATATTCTCGCCGCTCATCGCCTTTTGTACCATCCCGATATTGGGTATCACGGTGTTTCTTCAGTGGCAAATTATTGTTACGCAGCAGCGTGAGTTTTTAGCCTTGCATCGAATACAGGAAAAGCAATTAAAACAAGCAGAAAGCGATTCTGAATTCCAGCGAATAAACTCTTATAAGCAGACCATTTTGACCGTTATAAACCAACAATTAGACTCCTATAAAGTACAAAAAAGGGATTTATCTGAAAGCCTCCACGCATCAAAAGTAAAAACCACCGCTGGGTTCGTTGGCACAATTGATTCCTCGGAAGGGGCCGTATATATATCCGAAAAAGACCTCCAAAAACGTTTCGATAAAATGATCACTCAACTCCGAGAGCGTATACATTCACACACCAACCTATCTGCCGAAATCGCCGTAAAACAGTTCTCTACAATGCAAGAATTTATTGACCACTATAGAGACAGGATAGAACTGATAATGCAGACGCAAAATACAATTGATATCCCCCCTATTCATTGACACCCTAGCGCGTCATCACCCCCTAATAATTAATAAGGGGTGAATAATATAGTCCTGCTCGATGGCATCGGCCCAGCGCATCAACTGCTCAGCAGCCTGGCTCAATCTTAAACGATGCGTTTTATCACCTTGTAAAGCTAACATTGATTTGGTGCAGGAATCTTTCCATAGTTCATTGGCCTGACTCTTGAGGTGCCTTACCAAATTCTCTGCATCTACCGCACCGAGGGCGCAAGGGGCGCGCACGGTCATGGCCGGAGCGCTGATTGGTTGTCGTGGTTGTACGTTACCCGGCATCTTGCATACCCCCGCTATCCAGCGAATCGCCGCAAAACGGGCAAAAACTCATAAACACTTGGTGGGTAAAGCTACTGCTAGAACCTTCCGCAAACGTGCAATCCAGCTTTACCGGCAAGCCAATTAATAAATCACTCGCATTGCTTTTTTGCAGTGTGTTAAAAGCGTTTACCCAACTTGCCGACACTGAGGCCGGCGCGGGGTTTACCAGGTATTGTGTTGCGCGTTGCTTGGCTTCTTTTAAAACAGTGGATAAACAGTTACAGCTCATTGGGAAAACCTCTTAGTTACGGTAGTGTCTTTATTTTTTGCCAGATCAACGCCGATAAATACCGGCCCTTTTTTGGAGGGCGCTTGGCGCTGTTCGTCGATTAGTTTTTGGCGGCGCTCGATGCCGGCGGTTAGCTGGCGCACCTCGGCTTGCAGTTGGTTAATGGATTTTGGTTGTCTCATGGCGTTACCCCTTGATTGAATCGCTCGCACTGCCACTCGCCTTGTTGGTTTAGCTGGGCTGGCATGTGGCAACCGGTAGAGTCTTGAAAGTCACGTTTTTTACAGCGGCCGCACAGCTCGTAGACGATAAATGTGTGGGTGCCCTGCTCTGCCATATGCGGCTCGGTTTTGTTGACTACAAAGAACGCGGCACTGTTGTGTAGCGAGGGGCGTAACCCCTCTATTAATGTTTGGGCGGCGTTCATGGCGCTATCGGCGGTGGTCACGGTTATGCCGTTGCACTCGGCCCAAAACTGTTTGCCTTTTTCAGTCACGGTGATGTGGTGAGTATTCAAAACGGCACCCGCTTTAGGTGTTGCCAGTCTTGGCACAGTTGCTCGAAGCGCTGTTCGCCGTTTTCGATTAGGTGGTGCGGCTCGTTGCCGTAAATAACGCGCCAATCTAAAACGTTTTTGGCGCACTGGTAGGCGGCTTCATCCAGCAAACACAGCTCGCCTACATCGACGCGGTATTGGTAAATGTTGTAAGCGGCTAGCAATACGCTGGCGGCGGCTTGGCTGGCACCGGTGCCGCTGTTGGCGATTTGTAGCAGGCGGGCTACTGAATCGCGCAATGGGTTTTTAAGTGTGTCCATGGTGCCCCCTTAGTGCAGTGCGGTTGATTGGTTGTTAACGGCTACTAGGCGTGGTTTACAAAATGAGTAAAACCAAGCGCGCTGCAAACTGCCGTGGTCTTCGGCCATGGCACAGAGGCGCCCTGCCGCCTCTAGTACCAAGCCTACTTTTCTGGCTTTTTCGGCGTTTAGGTTGTAATTTCCGTTAACCGTTACGCTCAGCTTTTGTGTGCCTTTATCGGTAAATTCAACGACGCTGATCATGGGATGAAACAAAGCGCCTTCATCACAAATGATCGGGTCAATGTCTACACGGTTGCCGTGCTTGCTGGCGATAAAATCGGTTTTAAATTTATTGCTTAACGTCATGTTATTGTCCCTCGGTCAAAATGTAGGCTCGGCCTTTACGCTCTAAAATTCCGTCTTGTACTAGCCGCTCGAATACGGGCGATACACGCTTGTGCCCGCCTTTAATAACCCGGTCGTTAATGATGTTGCGCAGTACTGGGGTTGCGCCGTGGTCGCCGTTTTTTATGGCTTGGTAAAGATGGCGCTGATCGATTGTTAACTCGGCAAGCGTTGGCGTTTTTGGGGCGGCGGCCCACATCTCTATTTGCTCTTCTTTTTTGCGGCGTTTTTTGTCGGCGCGTGAACGCTGGGTGGTGTTAATTTCTGATTGCGGTGGTGGTTGTGGTGCCCGGCGTTGGCTTAGAGCGAGTATGGATAAGACGCAACCGAGGTGCAGTGCTATGGCCGCGCCTGTAGCGCCGCTTAACTGAATGGAATTTTTAGTGGTGCCTAGACTTAGGTTTTGTAGGAACGTGGATTGTGTGCCACTGGGGCGCGCTTGGGAGAGGTTTTTAACCTCGGCAATGGCTACGCTGCGCTGTGCCATTAATCCGGCAAGCTTTTCTTGTTGCTCGATGGCGCGGGCGCGGTAGCCGGCCTCTATATCGCGGCGCATGGCATCGTTTAACAGGCCGATGGCGTTGTTTATATTGTTAACGGTGTTTACCGCTTGCTGGTGTGCGTAGCTGTTAACGGTTTGGCCGTGTTGTTTTGTTATGGCGCTGTCTTGAATCAGGTTTTTAGTGGCGCTTACGCTAAAAAATAACGCAATGCTGGCGGTGGCAAAAAAGACGATGGCAAGCACCGGCCGTTGGCTGCGCCAGTTGTCTACGGCGATTGGGTAAAAGGTTATTTTGCAGATGCTAAGCGCTAACGCCGATGCACCGGCCAACAGTTGCACCAAGGGCACGGCCGATAGTGTGGCCCACTGGTAACTGGGCAGTGCCAGGCAAAGTACGGTTAGCAGCGCGGCGGCTAACCAGGTGCTTTTGTAAATGGTGTTGGTCATGGTTTGTGCTCCCACACAGGTGTTGGTTATTTAGCCCGCTTGGTGTTGGCGGGTTTGGTGTTGGCGGCTAGGTGGGCCATGGCTCGCTCTAGCTGGTAGCAGGTGTTGGTGCTACTACGGTGGTTTTCGCCAGCGGTAAGCGCGGCATAGGCGTTGCGCAAGGCGGAGTAAACTTTTTGAACGTCTGACTCAAAGAGGTAGCACCGGCCCCATGTGGGCACGGGCACTTGCCGGCGCGGTGGTTGGTCGGGTGCGGGTTCATCAATACAACCGGCGGCGGCTTGGCGACGCATCAAAATGGACATGGCGGGGTCGGCTTTGGCTTGCTCCCAGCTCATTACTTGGTTAATGGCGGGCATGTGGTTGTAGACCTGGCGAATGTCGGATTCGGTGACCTCGGCATAGGGCTTTTGCTCTGGCATGGCGTTTACCTCACGGCGGGTATATGGGGGGGGTGTCGCAAAGTCCGAACTTTCCGCACCGGGGCTTTTTGGGGTGTTTAAAAAAGATAAAAAACCTTTAAAAACAGACAGATAGCGATCACCCATTCGGTTCGGTGAAAAACGCACCTGACCGAACCCGAGTGCACTAAAATAGCTAACCCCCTGATTTATAAGCCTTTCTTTAAAAATAAAAGTTCGTTTTATTTTTTTATACTTACCGAACTGGGTTCGGTGTTGGTTCGGGCTTGGTGCGGTTTTAGCACTTAGCTGTAGGCCACGTGGTTGCTGGGCTGTGAGCATTTTTATATTTTTGGTTCGGTCGGTTCGGACTTTGCGACGCCCCCCGTCGAATTTGAAAAAGTCGCCCAAAAGGGCCGTAATGATCAAAAAACATCCAGACATATACGGTTCGGTAATTGAAGCTTTAGGCATGGGATCGCCTCCTTTAGGCTGTGTGATTGGTGGCATTGGGAAGCTCGAAAACGGCACACCACCGGGTTTCACCCTCTTTAATGGCGCTTTTAACGTTTTTGTTGCCGATGAATTTGGCGCGAGTGCTAGCCGGTAAAATTTTGCGTAGTTCTTTTAGGTCGATGCGTTCTGAATTGCTATCCACCATTGCCTGGTGAAACTCCTGCAGGTTGATAGCAATTTGACCGTCTCGTTTTGAGTGGTTAAGCGGGTATCGCGGCTCGGACAGGCCGCTCTGTGTGCTTTTCATTTGGCTGGTTAGGTTGCTGTAAATTTCCCAAAACGCTTGAATAGTTGGGTGATCGGCCTCTATACGGTGCTGGCGAATGACAGCTCTGCGCGCTAAAAGATTTACGGTGCTCTCAATGGCTTGTGGTTGCAGCTTGGGGAACACCAGCGGGAGGCTTTGTACTAACGACGCTACAAGCGCATGGCTGTCGATTATCCGGCCATGCTTTACTTTTTCGAGTTGTCCGAACTGCTCTAGATTGGCTCGATAGCCTTCAAGAATACGGGGCAGTAATTGCGACTCTTTACGCAGCACATGCGGTAAAAAGCCACACACCTCTTCCAGATCGGCTTGGCGAAACCATTCCGCGATGGGCTTGTTTGCGCGGCTTTGGTGAGCTGTAGTGGCGTGACAGTGAACGATTCGCGTGAGAGTGGCTTCGTCGCCGTCGATCTCGGCGTTTTGCGATATAACGATGGTGCCCCGAAACGGCGGCTCGATGATATCGTTGCCGCGATTGAATGCACCGGTGGCGCGAACACCCCGGCCGTTAAATAAATCTTTGAGCTCGGAATAATCAAAGGCCCCTCTTTTGGCGTCGCGACCGTCTTTACTGTCGCCTTCCATGAGCGATACGGGCATGTTGGCCACTTGGGTGAACATCCGTGAGCGCGCGGCAAAGGTTGATTTACTCGGGTTCATACCCTCGTGATCTTTACGGCCAAGTAACCGCCAACAAAACTCTAATACTAGGGATTTACCCGCGCCGGCTTGGCCGGTAAATTCCAGAAAGGGGAAAAAACCCAACTCTTTACGCACTTGCTCGGCAAACAAGCTGCCCATAAAAAAAGCGAGAACAACAAGGCCGTTTTCCACAAAGGCGGTGTAGTAATTGTTTATCCAATCGCCGTTAAAGCTATGGCTGTGTTTAATTGGGATACTGGTTAGCGTGGTTTTTACTCGCGTTTTACCTTTGGTGATATAACCGTAGCGGCCCATGGGTAAGAACTGGCCTTTGGAGTAACCAAAATCAGGAAACACGTAAATATCGCTGTCTTTGTCGTAGCCGATAAATGGCACACAGTCGACGATCATCACGCCTTTATCAAACCACTGATCGCGAATGATTTTTAGCTGGTTGGCGCTGCCGTCGAACGTTGCCCCGGGGGCTTGGTTTAGCAGAGCTTTGTTAAAGCTGCCGGGGCTTTCTAGTGCAGAGCCGGTAAACACAATCTGCATGGGCCGGCTTACGGGAAATTTAACGTTAAAGTGGTAGCCGACTTCGCCCGATGATTTATCGACTTGCGAATAGACAAACTCGGGGTGGCAGTTGCTGATAGAGCTATGGGTGACATAGCGCACGAACATTTCTCGCCCGGCCTTGGTGGCCACGGCGTCTTTAAAGTCTTTTTGGTAGAGGTCGTCACCGTCGTTAGCGTCGGCTACGGCTTCGTTAATTTGGTCGCTAAACTCTGAGTCTATATTTACCGAGTACAGGCGGCACTTGTACTCCATGATGCGGTAATTAAAGGTGTGGCGTAGGAACAACCAGTAGGCACGTTCAGCAATAGATTCAGCACCGAACACGCGGCCACGGTGTAGGCAGTCGTCATAGAACGATTCGTTTAATTTTCCGTTTTTGTAAACGTCATCCCAGTCAACGCCTTGTGGGCACTGGGTAATCTCGCATGTTTCATCCATCCGGCGAAGTTCATCACGGTACTTAATAGCCGCGTCGTTACCAGCGCCTTTAAAGTCGTTGTCGTAGCCGAGGTGCCAGGTTATCCCCCTGCCCTTGTGTTCTTCAATAATTTGTCTGGGTAGGTTGTTACAGCTAAAGGCCGCGATTACTTTTTTACCGGTTAGGCTTAACGCAATCGCGTGAAAAATCCCTTCAACAATATAAACGTCGTCGCCTTCTTGCAGGGTTTGCTCGGGTGGCTGCCAGCCCTTGCCTAAAAACTCGATGCCGTAGCTAAAGTGGGCTTTTTTCTTTTTGCCTACCTTTAAAAACTCGCGGATATCAGAGGCATTAATTAGGCGCTCCCAGTAGTGGTTGCCCCATAACTGAAACCGCACGGTCGGCGCGTGGTTGGTGCTGTTGGGTAGTGGCCGGCTGCCCTGGTTAAACCAGCCATTAATTTTTATTAACGGAAAGCCGCGGCTGTTGCTCATGTACGCGTCAGCACTAGCGTTGGGGTTTTCGGGTGTGGCTGGGTATTTTTTGGCTATGTCTTCAAACAGGTAGCCGTACCGACTAAACACGGTTTCATCGAAGCCACAGCTAACGTGGCTGCATTTAATGCGGTACGGATTGGCCTTGCTGATAAACAACGATTTACGGTTGCAGACGTTGCACCGGCCGTACTGGAAATACTTGGTATTGCTCTTGAACTGAAATTCGGCGTCGTTTTCCAGCGCGGCGAGTACGTCTTGATGTAGTGCATGGTCTAGTGGTTGTTGCATGAGTCCCCCAAAGTCAAAAAAGCGTGTGTGTTGTTATGCGCTAATTGAATTGGGTGGGTTGAGGCCAGCGGCAATAAGGCAGCGGTTGTACAGCTCTGCAACGTCGACTAGGCGAAGCTTGCCCATGGGCCTTACGGGCAAATTTCCCTCTGATAACTGGCTAATGACTTGCTCGGTGGTTAGGCCGCACCAGCTCGCAAATTGGGCGGCGGTGGCCGTTGGGCAATACAAGGTGTGCTCGTTAACGTTGACCAGGGCGGCAACGTTAATCATTTTGTGGCGCCCTACCTCAAACGTTGGCAGGTTATTAATGTTGGCCTGTGAGCGTATTTGGGTAACTCGCAAGCCGGAGCGCTCAGAGAAGTGTTTGCGGGTCATTACGGGGCTAGGCAGCGTGGTGTTGGTGGTAGTCGTGGCGGTTTTCATGGTGTTTATCCTTCCGTTTGATCATTAATTAAGGGCAATTAGCCCTTAGCGACGAAAGGATAATAATTACAACACGCAGTGTAAGTCAACGATTTTTACAAACATAAGTGTAATAATTGCCCCTTGCATGTGTTATTTGGCGACTTTTTTACACTCTCAGGGTCAATTATCGGCCTGTTCAGGTTCTGTTAATGTCTACCTGTGTGATAATAGTTAGCTCTTATGGGGCGCAATTAGCGCAAAGCAAAAAAAGGTGTGACGATGGAATTTAAAGCCGGAGAGCGCTTAAGAATGGTGCGTGAGCTTATGGGGTTAACGCGAGAGGAGTTTGCCGATGATATGGGGTTGAACGCGGTACGCCTTAAAAATGTGGAATATTTTAAGGTGCGTATGTCGGAGCTGGAATACGATGCGGTAACCGAGGCGTTTCCAGAGCTATCGTGCTTTGTGACGCACGAGGGAATTATCAGTGCTGAAAGATTACGCAGCAGCAGCAACCCGCGCTTACGGCTCATCATATCGCGACTTGAGGCAAACGATATAGACGATAACAGGGCAAAGGATTGGATAAAATAAATGTCGCTTAAACAACAAAAAAACGGCAAATGGCTGCTAGATTTTTGGCCGGCTGGTCGTGGGGGGCCGCATGTTCGAAAGGTGTTTCGCACAAAGCGCGAGGCCGAACATTTTGAAGTGCAGGAAAAGGCAAAAGCGCAATCTGCCGGTAGCTATGTCAAGCCCAAACGGGATACGCGCAAATTAAGTGATCTAGCCCAGGAGTGGTACGACGAACACGGGTATTTATTAACGTCTGGCAAAAAACGATTGGTGGAGCTTAACGCGGTGATTAGAAGTTTAAATGATCCGCTGGCCGTAGCGTTCACATCAAACGATTTTAAGCAGTACATGCGCGAGCGCTTAGAAACTAGGCGCACGGAGGGTTTCAAGCCAGAGAACGATATAAATCATAAATTGGCTTATGCAAAAGCCATGTTTAATGTGCTGATAAAGTCCGGCTCTTGGGGCCTCGCCAACCCGCTAGAGAACGTTTCTAAACTAACGATGCAAGAGAGGGAATTAACGTTTTTAACCATCAAACAAATGAATCAACTGCTTTCAGAGTTGGGCACAGCTAGAAATACGGATGTGCTGGCCGTGGCAAAAATTTGTTTATCGGTTGGGGCTCGCTGGGGCGAAGCGGAAAGTTTGACCCGCAAAGATATTCACCACGGAAAAGTCCACTTTAATAAAACAAAAAACGGGCGTAATCGGAGTATTCCGATATCGGATGATTTGGAGCGAGAGATCGTTACAGACAGGCCCGCACACGGTCGCCTATTTGGCCCTTGCAAGGATGCGCTCAACAACGGGCTAGAGCGCGCCGGCATAGAGCTGCCACGGGGCCAGAAAAGCCACGTACTGCGTCACACGTTCGCCAGCCACTTTATGATGGCCGGCGGCAACCTGTTAACCCTAAACAAGATTCTGGGGCACCAGACAATCCAAATGACGATGCGATACGCGCACTTAGCGCCGGAACACTTAACAGAAGCCAAATCACTAAACCCGCTGGTAGTAAGCAGGAAAAGAATTGCAGCATAAGCGTATACGGTTTGTGTACGGATTTGAAAAAACGAGGATATATGCGCCACCACTAAAAATCTGAAAAATGGCGTAAGCTGTTGAAATAGAAAAAGAAAAATGGTGCCCGGAGCCGGAATTGAACCGGCACGATCATTTAAGATCGGCAGATTTTAAGTCTGCTGTGTCTACCAATTCCACCACCCGGGCATGTCGGGAGATATTTTTTATAGTAGAGATTGGTCCCTACTTCTAGCCATGTAAGCGCTGGGCGCTGACCCCAATTCCCCGGCAACTGCTCCTGCGTTGCTCTAACTCCTGCATCCATGCAGTCGACCACCCGGGCATATCGGGAGATATTTTTTATAGTAGAGATTGCTCCCTACTTCTTGCTACACCAAAGCTTGGCTTTGGCTCCACCCCATCAACACAACTGCTCGATGGAAAATGGAGGCGCGACCCGGAGTCGAACCGGGCTAGCTGGATTTGCAATCCAGAGCATAACCGCTTTGCTATCGCGCCGTTTTGAGGCCGGCATTCTAGCGTAAAAAACCAAAAAAACCTACTCTATTTCCACTTTTTGGAAACTTTTAATTCTGTAAACGATTGATCTGTAAACAGTTAGCGCGGTTTTTACTCGCCGTCGGTGCCGGTCCCGGCCATTAAGAAGGGCCAGGCGGCTTTTAAGTACAGAATCATCGACCATAAGGTTAAGGCCGCGGCTGCGACCACGGCGATATAACCGAGCCACAATAACGCGGGGATATTGGCGAGCAACACGATGATCGCCACCATCTGCAAGGTGGTTTTGATTTTACCTATGTAGGATACCGCGACACTGGCGCGCTGGCCCAGCTCGGCCATCCACTCGCGCAGGGCCGATATCACGATCTCACGGCCGACAATCACGCAGGCGCAAACGGCAAACCAGGCGACGGGGTGCAGAGTAACCAGCAGCACGAGGGCGATAACCACCATCAGTTTGTCAGCCACGGGGTCTAAAAAAGCGCCCAGCTTGGTACTTTGATTGTATTTACGTGCCACATAGCCATCGGCCCAGTCGGTAATGGCGGCAACGCTAAAAATAATCGCGGCCGCGATATGAGCCCACTTATACGGCAGAAAAAACACCACAACGAATAAGGGAATAAGCCCAATACGAATAAGTGTGAGTTGATTGGCTAATGTCATAGGTGACTTCTTTTACAGCGTTTCGCGTCTAGCGGTAGGAGCGGCCGATTGGTGCCCCGTATAAGGTCATGATAATACACTACCCTTGCGGCCGCTGTAAGCGATCAGCGCGCTTTTGTGGCGAATAGACCTAGAGAGACCTATACACCTGCCGCGGCCTTAATCGGGGTGAAAATAGCCGTAAATGTCTTCGGCCAGCTTGCGGCTTAGGCCGTTCACCCGCGCTAAATCATCCACGCTGGCGCGCTGAATGTCTTGCAGACCACCAAAATGGCGTAAAAGCTCACGGCGGCGGGTTGCCCCCACGCCAGGGATTCCCTCCAGCGACGACGTTTTGCGCTTTTTATCCCGACGATTTTTGTGGCCTGTGATGGCAAACCGGTGCGCCTCATCGCGGATGTGCTGAATTACATGCAGTGCGGGCGAGTCGCTACCCAGCACAATCTCTTTGCCGGTGCCGCTGTGATACAGGGTCTCAAAGCCGGCCTTGCGGGTTGTCCCCTTGGCCACACCGATCAGCAGTACGTTATTGACGCCTAACTCGGCCATTACTTTTTCGGCCACACCCAGCTGCCCCTTGCCGCCATCAATAAACAAAATATCCGGCAGCTTGCCCTCACCTTTTTGCAATCGAGTATAGCGCCGAGTTAAGGCCTGCGACATGGCCGCATAGTCATCGCCGCCGGTAATGCCATCGATGTTAAAACGGCGATAATCGGACTTCGCCGGGCCTTCTTTATCAAACACCACGCACGAGGCAACCGTTAGCTCACCACTGGAGTGACTGATATCAAAGCACTCCATGCGACTGGGCATTTCATCCAGCCCTAAAACATCTTGTAGCGCCAGCAAGCGGTCGGTCACCGACTTGCGGCTATTGATACGCGCGATAATATTTTGTTCGGCAGCTTGGCGCGCCATATCGACCCAACGGGCGCGATGGGTGCGCACTTTATGCGTTATGTGCACCCGCGCGCCGCGCGACTCCGCCAGGGCGTTAATCAATAGCTCGCGCTCCGGAAGTTCGCAATCGGTGACAATAGCAGCGGGAATATCGCGGCTGCCACCCAAATAAAATTGCGGTAAAAATTCACTAAGCACATCTGCCTCGCTCTCGGCCAGGCCCAACTTGGGGTAATAACTGCGGCTGCCTAGAATGCGCCCTTGGCGAATAAACAGCACATGGACGCAAGCCGTCGCACTTTTCACCGCGGCGGCAATAATATCCATATCGCCACTGCCCTCTTCGACCGACTGCTGCGACTGCACCGTACGCAAAGCACTGATTTGATCGCGTACCTCGGCGGCGCGCTCGTACTCTTGCGCCAGTGCGGCGCGCTCCATCTCATCGGCCAGCTCACTCATTAGTTGGTCACTTTTTCCCAGCAAAAACATGCGGGTATGCTGCACATCGCGGGCGTAATCGTCCGGGCTAATAAGGTCCACACAGGGGCCGGTACAGCGATCAATTTGATACTGTAAACAGGGGCGCGAGCGGTTGCGGAACACACTGTCCTCACATTGGCGCACCTTGAAGGTTTTTTGCAAAAAGCTCAGGCTGTCTTTTACCGCGCCGACGTTAGGGTAAGGCCCGTAGTAATCGCCACGCTTCTTTTTGGCGCCGCGATGCACGCTAATACGCGGATACGGCTCGCCGGAAGACATAAACACATAGGGGTAGGATTTATCGTCGCGCAATAAGATATTGTAAGGCGGCCGATTCGCTTTGATCAGGTTTTGCTCAAGAATCAAGGCCTCGGTTTCACTGCCGGTGACCGTCACCTCGACTCGGGCAATGCGCGACACTAACGCCGCGGTTTTGGGCGATAAACCACTGGCCCGAAAATAACTGGACAGTCGCGATTTAAGATTTTTTGCTTTGCCAACGTACAAAATATCGCCAGCGCTATTGAACATTTGATACACGCCGGGCGCACGGGTCTGGCTCGCCAAAAAGCGTTTAGCATCAAAGGTGTTTGCGGATTCGGGGGGAGTGTCTGCCATGCAAGCTAGTATACCGTTACCTACACGTCGAAAAAACAGCAATAAGCCGCGCTGATCGGGCTATACCACCGCTTCGGGGTCGAGCAAATTATATTTGACCGCCAACAGCGCCAGCTCGACGTCAGAGTGAATACACAGTTTGTCGAATATCCGGTAGCGGTAGGTATTCACGGTTTTGGGGCTCACCGAAAAGGTTGTCGCAATATCCTGCGCCCGTCGGCCGCCAGCAATCATCATCGCGGTTTCCAGTTCGCGCTGGCTTAGGCGCTCAAAAGGCGAACTGTCCCGGTCACCGGCCACGTTGCGCAGCGCCAACTGCTGCGCAATAACACTGCTCATATACTGCCGACCACGCACCACGGTATCAATCGCCGTGGTTATATCGCCAAAACCGGTGCCTTTGGTCACGTAGCCCACAGCACCCGCCTGCAATAACCGAGCGGGGTATAGCGTATCGTCACAGGCGGTAACCGCGATGATTTTGACCGCAGGATTGGCGGCAAGCATTTTACGGGTAGCCTCAAGCCCACCAATACCGGGCATTTTTACATCCATCAGCACGACATCGGGCTTAAGCTTGCGCGCCAGACTAATGGCCTCCTCGCCGCTTTTCGCGTCGCCGGCAACGTGATAGCCCGGCACATCATCCAACATACGGACGATACCCATACGCACCAAATCGTGATCATCTACGACTAAAATACTGGTCACTTACCCCCCTTGATGTTGCCACCAAGTATCGGCCGCAAAGCCGCTTCTTGTTTTATTATCGGGCGAAATGATCTTTGCAAAAAATCTTTCAGCTTGCCGCCATAGTAGCAGAATTATTCTTATTTGCGATAGCGCGCGCTATTACTTACTTCCAAACGCGACGAAAGGTAAGATTAATGCGCCGCCCGACTGCCCCCGAGACCTTGGGAAGCTGATGTTGCCAACAGCGCTGCAGGCGCCCAGCCATGATGAGCAAATCGCCATTTTGCAGCGTAACGCGCACCTGCCGCTGACTCTGCTTGTGACGCAACACAAAGTCTCGACCGGCACCTAAGCTGAGTGAGGCAATTGTCGGGGTGGCACCCAACTCTCGCTCGTTATCGCTGTGCCAGGCGACACTGTCGCGCCCGTCTCGGTAGCAATTGGCTAAAACGCTGTTAAAGCGAGTATCGACCATGGACTCAAGCTCATCGCGCAAATTTTGCAGCGCCGCCGTCCAAGGTTGGGGGGTAAAGTGGGCACCGGAATAGCTGTAGCGACTGCCCGCGTCGCCATACCATGCGTTAAGGCGCGGTATAGGCACAGGTTTGCCATACATCTGCAGGTGGGTTTGCTCCCACGCCAGCGACGTATCTAGCTCAGCAAACAATAACGTAGCTCGCTCGGGCGTTAACCAACCGGGGTACAAGATGGCACTGCCGTCTTCGCTGATTAGTGTCTGGGGTTGCTTACTGGCAAATAAATCCGGTTGCTGCGACATAACATTAAACTCGCGGCGTTAATACTTAGACTGAACCCATCTCAGGGTAAACACGGGGCTCTAACTCCAGCCTGACGCCATAGCGCTCTTGCACCGACTGAGTAATTTTATCGGCCAGCGCCAGCACATTGGCCCCGGCGCCTCGCCCCGGATTGGTAATAACCAGCGCCTGCTCGGCATGCACCACCACATCGCCATCGCGATAGCCGCGCCAACCGGCGCGATCAATCAGCCAACCGGCGGCCAATTTTACCGTGCCATCGGCCTGCGGGTAGGCAATGATATCGGCAAATCGTTTGCGCAACCGGGCAAACTGAGCGGCATCGACAATAGGGTTTTTAAAAAAGCTGCCGGCATTGGGGGTGTCGACGGGGTTGGGCAGTTTCTCTTGTCGCACGGCAATAACGGCGGCGGCTACTTGCTCGGGGGTAATGGGCGTCACATCAGCGATGTCACTATTTTTAGGCGCGGCTAGTTGCAAGCGCTGCCGTAAGCTTGGGTACTCGAGCACCAAGTTAGCAGCACGATCGAGCTTAAACGTCACGCTGGTGATAATGTACCTATCTTGCGCACTGTGTTTAAACACGCTATCGCGATAGGCAAAATTACAGCTCTCGGCGGTAAACGTAACAGGCAAGCCCGAGCGAATATCAATGGCCGATAACTCGGTGACCCGGTCTTTCACCTCAACACCATAAGCGCCTATATTTTGTATCGGCGCGGCGCCCACCGAGCCGGGTATTAACGAGAGGTTCTCAAGCCCGTAGCAGCCCATCACCAAGCAGTGCTGCACAAACTTGTGCCAGTTTTCACCGGCGGCCGCACGCACCCATACCGACGTCTCGTCTTCGTCCACCAACTCTATGCCGTGCAACTTTATATGCATCACAAGGCCTGGGTAATCGCCAGCCAACACGATATTGCTGCCGCCGCCAAGTGGCAATACCGGCAACTGGCGCTCGGCGGCAAAGCTCAGCGCCTCTAGTACCTCTTCACTGCTGGTGACAGCCACGTAAAACTGTGCACGGGCCGGAATCGCCAAGGTATTAAGGCGCTGCAAATCAAACTCTGGCAGAAACAGCGCCACCGCTAACCTCGAGCCAAGTGACGCTTTTGGATATCCTCCAGCAAGCCGGTGGCCGCCTGCTCCACTAAATCGAGCACATGAGCAAAGCCTTCGGCACCGCCATAGTAAGGGTCTGGCACTTCGTGCTCGGCGGTATTAGCCGCAAAATCCAAATACAAACAGCAGCGACCAGCAAAATCATTAGGCCGAAAGCTGTTGAGGTCGACCAGATTGGCATCATCCATGGCCACAATATAGTCAAACTCAGTAAAGTCGGCGCCCGTCACTTGGCGGGCACGCAAGCTGCTAATATCAATACCGCGCTCAGCGGCGGCCGCTATCGCGCGATCGTCCGGCGCCTTACCGACGTGCCAGCCAGCGGTGCCGGCCGAGTCGGTTAAAACCACATCCTCTAACCCTTGCGCTTTAAGTCGCGCTTTAAACAGGCCTTCGGCGGTGGGCGAGCGGCAAATATTACCCAAGCACACAAACAACACTTTGACAGTCATTAACTTTGCTCCTGTAGCTGCGCCCTAACCCGAGCCAAGTCGGCATCGGTATCGACACCTCCGGGAACCTTACAACAGGCCTCGGCTAAATGAATTCGCTCGCCATAGGCCATGACTCGCAGCTGCTCAAGAGACTCAGTTTGCTCGATCAGCGCCGGCGCCCACCGCACAAAACGCTTGAGCAAAGATACCCGGTAAGCGTAAATACCAATATGCCGACGCGCAGGAAAATCATCCGGCACCGCCTGCTCACTTAACACGTCGGCATTGTCGCGCGGCCACGGAATGGGCGCGCGGGAAAAATACAGCGCGAGCTGATTATGATCATAAACCGTTTTAACCGCATTCGGATCGCGAAACTCTCGGTAGCTGGCAAGTGGCTCACACAGTGTTGCCACGCAGGCGGTATCGCAGGCAGCCAAATTAGCCGCCACCTGGTTGATCACTTCAGGGGGAATCAGAGGCTCATCGCCTTGGACGTTGACAATAATATCATCGTCGCTCATGTGCTCAAGCGCCGCGACCTCTTGCAAACGATCGGTGCCCGACACGTGATCGGCGCGAGTCAAACATACATCGCCGCCAAACTGTTTAACCACTTGAGCAATACGCTGGTCGTCAGTGGCGACAATAACGCGGCTCGCGTCACTTTGGCTCGCGCGGCGATAAACGTGCTCGATCATTGGCCTACCGGCAATATCAGCCAATGGTTTGCCCGGCAAACGGGTCGAGGCATAACGGGCGGGAATAACAACTGTAAAGCTCATGATGTGTTTACTCGTAGGGCAATAACGCGTCGAGCGCGTGCTCAAACTCAGGCCAAAAGCGTTTTTCTAGTACCGCATCGACCTCTAAGGCCAACCACTCGGGCTCGGCAAAGCTCTGACACTTCACCGCATCTTTACTCGTCATCACTACCGGTAGCGTTTGACGAAACTGAAAGTTCTCGCGGGTAAAAATATGGTGATCGCGATAAATATGACACTCTGGCGTCAGCCCCAACTTGCCTAGCGTGGCAAAAAAACGATCGGGGTTACCAATACCAGCCACCGCGTGCACATGGGCGCCGGAGGCCAAATAATCCAGTGGCAGTCGCGTTAAATCTTTTACTTTAAACCAGTGTTTAGGTTGCAGGCGCATGTTGTAATAACCGCGCTCGTAGGTCACATCGGACTCTAAAGAGGTCTGATTTACCACCACAAAATCAACCTTTTTTAAACGCGAGCGAGGCTCACGCAGAGGTCCGACCGGCAAACAATGGCCATTGCCAAAGCCGCGCGCGGCGTCAACTACCGCGATTTCTAAAGCGCGCCCTAAGCGGTAATGCTGTAAGCCGTCGTCGCTTAATAAAACATCGCAACCGGCACTTTTTAAAATGCGTGCAGCCGCTACACGATCGGCATCGATGCATACTGCACAACCGGTAGCGCGCCAAATGCTTAGGGGCTCATCGCCGGCCTCTTTGGCACTGGATGATTCCGACACCACATAAGGGTACCGCGGCGCCGCCGAGCCATAGCCGCGGCTGATAACGCCGACTTTTAAGCCGCGCGCTTGCAAACGGTTTACCAAAGCAATAATCAGGGGGGTTTTACCGGTGCCGCCAACGCTAATATTACCCACCACAATTACCGGTAAGCCAACACGTTTTTGTTGCCAGCGCACAAGAATCAAACGCCGTGCAGCAGCAAAAAAACGAAACAATCCCTCAAGCGGTAACAGCGCGTAGACCCAACGCTTTTTACCATACCAAGCGGCCAACCATTTTGCCTCGCGGTCGGAGCCGTGGCTCATGTTATTGCTCTTGCTCTGGATGGCGGGTCGTTATGCTCATATTCACAAACCCAAGCTGACCGGCACTGTCCATCGCACGCACCACAGACTCATGAGGCGCCTTGGCATCGGCGGTAATAATTAACGCTTGCGAGGTGTCTCCGCCGCCCACTTCAGTTAAGGCCGAGCGCAATGTGGCGGCCTTACTGTTGACCAAGCTTTGACCGTTTACCGCGTACTCACCAGCGGCATTAATAATAATTTCGAGCGGGTCTTCGGCGTTGTTGGCCGCCTCACCCACGGCCTCTGGCAGGTCAATTTCTAAATGCGTTTCTTTGGTAAAGGTGGTAGATACCATAAAAAAGATAAGCAACAAAAACACCACATCAATCAGCGGTGTTAAATTAATGCTATCTTCTTCGCGGGGTTGACGACGAAATTGCACAGGCGGCCTCCGCTTACTTCTTCACTTTCACATCGACCCGACGATCGCTGTGCAGAGCATCAACCAACTTAATAGCCTCTTCTTCCATGGTTACCACTAAGGTATCGATTCGGCGCTGGAAAAAACGGTGAAAAATCATCGCCGGAATCGCCACACACAAACCCGCAGCGGTGGTAATAAGTGCCTGTGAAATACCGCCCGCCAAAACGCCGGCGTTACCTGTGCCCTTAATCATAATCGCGTTAAACACTTCGATCATACCGAATACAGTACCCAACAAACCCAGCAATGGCGTAATCGCGGCGATCGTTCCCAGCACACCAATAAAACGCTCCATCTCGTGGATGACTTTATTGGCCGCCTCCTGAATACTGTCTTTCATGGTTTCGCGGCCGCTGCGTGAATTGCTAAGGCCCGCCGATAAAATCTCACCGAGCGGTGAAGACTGTTTTAACTCTTTCAGTTTAGCCGCATCCAGCTGGTTATTTTTAATCCAACCCCACACTTGAGCCAACAAGTGGCGCGGTGCAATTTTAGCGGGATTGAGACTCCAGTAACGCTCAGCACTAATCGCCAGCACGGCAATCGAACAAAGAACAAGCGGCAGCATTAACCAGCCGCCGGCGGCGATAACTTCAAACACGGGTGGATTCCTCTTGTGCAGGCCTCTACTGATGCCTATTTTTTATGGTGCCTATTCTAGGATTAAAGCGGCTGTTAAAAATGCTGTACACTACCACAGATGCAGGCGTTAGGGTTAACCTGGTTAAGCGAATGTGACCTGTGCCATTTTCATTTTAATCGCGCCAGGGCCGCGGCGCTAGCTGGCGCTGGGTATGGCTGCGCAGCGCACCATCGGCATCAATGTAAAAACCTACGGCACCATCGACTGCCGTGTTAAAAATACGGCTACCCACTTTTTGATAGCGCTTAACCACTTGAGGGTGTGGGTGCCCGTGGCGGTTATTAAAACCGGCACTAAACACAACGTTATCCGGCGCGAGTGCGGTGACAAACGCCGCACTGGACGAGGTTTTACTGCCGTGATGCGGGGCCAACAAAACATCAATTTGAGACACGCCATAAGCGGCCAATGCGGCCACCACATCAGCCTCTAACGGCCGTTCGATATCACCGGTTAACAGCCAGCGCTGGTCTTGATACTCGAGCAACAACACGCAAGAGGCACTGTTACCATGACTATTGCGCTGACCGGGCAATGTTAAAAAACGAAACGTTACCTGGCGCCAGCGCCAGTGAAGAGCATCGAGCTCACTGCCCACACTAACGTCACTGGCGCGCCGGGGATGACACGAGCGCGCCCGCGGTGCATCTTCGAGCGCTAAAGCCGGCAAAGGTTCACCTAGGTAGATATTGTCGCTGGGCAGCACACTCAACAGCCCCGCGGCGCCACCTGCGTGATCGGCGTGAGCGTGCGACACCACCAAGGCGTCTAGCCGATTTGCACCACGCCCGTCTATTCCTTGCCGACGCAAAAAAGGCGCAATGATATCTGCGCCCGCATCAAAACTATCACTGTAACGGGGGCCGGCGTCGTACAACAAACTGTGCTCGTGCGTCTGAATCACTACCGCCAAGCCCTGCCCTACATCCATCACCGTCATGGCCAAGCGTGGCGCGGCGGGCCTCGGCACCCAAAGCGCCAACAATACCAGCAGCACCCCTGTGGCGCGCAACCTAAAGGCCTTAGGCAGTAGTAACAGCAGCGCGCCCAAAGCAATTAACAACAAGGCGATTAATCGCGGCTGCCAATCGACACTGATCGGCCAGCCATAATCGCCCTCAAGCCGCGCCAATAGCTGCAGCCACCACCAAAAAACATCCAGCACTCGATCTGCCAGCCACAACAAGCCACCTGCGACCGTGTCGTTAAGCCAACTACCGAGGGCGGCGGCAAACAGTAACGGCACAACCAAAAGGCTTACCAGTGGTATCGCCAGCAGATTTGCCACTGGCGAGACCAGCGATACCTGACCAAAGAAGGCACCCAAAGGCACCAGCAGCGCCAGAAACACCACCAACTGCGGTAACCACAGCGACTGCCAGCGACGTGCGGGACTAAGCAGGCCATCGTATACCAGCACCAATGACGCCACCGCGACAAATGACAACCAAAACCCAGCATCGCGCACACTTAAAGGGTCGAGAGTGCACACCAACAACGCGGCCGCCGTTAAAATCAGCCCACCTCCGCTATGACGCGCCAACACGCGCGAGACATACAACAGTAACAGCATTGCCAGCGCCCGCTGGGTGGGCAAACTAAAACCTGCCAGCGCACTGTACCCCCACGCCGTAAAAGCGGCCCCGGCAAAACCCACAAGCTGTGCTCGCCAAGGTATAAACGGCGCCAATAATTTACCCGCGGCCAGCGCCAGCAAGTAACCCAGGGTGGCCGCCAAACCAATATGCAACCCCGATATAGCAATCAAATGGCTGGTACCAGTGGCCTGTAGCAGTTGGCTCTGCGTATCGCTCAACTCGCCTCGCTCCCCCAGCAAAAGCGCCCCCAGCAAACCGTGGTTAACCGGTTCTTGCCGCGCCAACCAAGCACTTAAGGTTGCGCGCACGCCCGCCGGTACCCCCTGTGTCAGCCGCCTATTGCCGGCATCCGTCCGCACATACCCAACCGCACCCACACCCCGTCGCAGCTGCCACAGCTTGTAATCAAACCCGGCGGGATTCACAAAGCTACGAGGGCGCTTGAGGCGCACGGTAAGGGCTACCCGATCACCTGCCGCCAGGGTTTGCACCCACCCTGGCGCGCGATACCAGCTCACCTGTAGGCGCCGAGGCAAGGAAACCAACTGCCCCTTCAAGCTCCCCGTGTGAGGTGCCAGCAACATCCTCACGCGCCTTTCACTGTGCTGAACCGGCGCGTCGACAACCCCAGTCACCAGAATATCCTCACCCTCGAGTGTGGCATTGAGCTGATTGGCCACTAGCGAATGCAGACTCCAACTGCCCCAACCAAAACCCACGAGAAATAACAACACAATAGACAGAGCGTAAGAAACCCTCTTATAAGAGCGGCGTTTTACGAGCAACCAAGCGCTCAAAAACATCGCCACCGACGCGACCACTGCCGGCAAAGGCAGCAGCTGAGGTAAAAAACTGGGGAGTGTTACGCCGGCGAGCAGCGCCAAGAGTGTGCGGTACATATCATCCCTGTAGAGTGTTCGTCCTTGCTTTGTCCGGTGGTTATCTGCCAGTGTAGCAGCCTACATCGCTCGCGATTTAGCTTACGGCACGTTAAGCGTGGTTATATCGCGCTTTTGTGGGCATAATGTGCCCTTTCTTTATAGTCGTAGTGTGACCAACCAGATGGCGCGTAAGATAATCAGACGTTTTTTGCCCGACGCCACCACGGTAAAGGACAAGCCAGCCCTACAGTTTTTGGGTGATTTACTGCACGACCCCAACCTGTTTCATCTAAACCGGCACTCGGTGTCGCTGGCTTTTTTCTTTGGGATTTTTCTCGCCTTTTTGCCCCTACCCGGGCAAATGGCGCTTGCGGCTCTATGCGCGCTCTGGGTGCGTTGCAATCTGCCCATCACCATGACATTGGTGTGGATTACGAATCCGTTAACCATTTCACCCATCTTTTTTGCCACCTACCAGCTGGGCCGCTGGATTTTAGAGTCGCCTAAGGTCACCGCCCCCACCGAGCTGTCGTGGGCTTGGCTCGCCGAAGAGTTCGCTTTAGTGTGGAAGCCGCTATTGCTGGGCTCAGTACTGACAGGTTTTGTATTTGGTGGGCTGGGCTATATCACTATGCAGCTTTTTTGGCGCTGGCACGTCACACGCAGCTGGAACAAGCGCCGCAAAGAGCGCTTAAACCGGCCCCAATAACCCTCGCTTTTTTATCGTTTTGATTGCCGTGTTACTCGTGCCGCAATGCCTCGGCCGGCAAGATTCTGGCCGCGCGCCAGGCCGGGTAAACACTCGCAATAAAGCTCAACACCAACGCTGCACCGGCAATATAAGCCACATCACTTAACAGTAACTCAGAGGGGAGATAGCTGACCGGATAAACGTCCGAGTGTAAAAATTGAAACCCCGTTAAACGCTCGAGACCGGCCACGGCCGAGGTTACCGTATAGGAAAAAATAACCCCTAAAATAACCCCGATAAAGGTTCCGGTGACGCCAATATAGCCACCTTGCACCAAGAAGATTCCGATAATATCCGCGCTACTCGCCCCTTGCGTGCGCAAAATGGCAATGTCGGCCTCTTTATCGACGACCACCATAATCAAGGTGGTCACTAAATTAAACGCCGCAATCCCAATCAATAGAATCAGCAAAAGCCCAACCAACTTTTTCGACATATGTATCGCTTGGTACAAATTGCCGTGGCTGCGCGTCCAGTCCCGACCGTAAACGGTTGCGGGTAAATTCGCGGTGATTTCGTACATAGTAGTCGGTGCGCGAAATAAATCGTGCAGTTTTAAACGCACACCACTGACGCTGCCTGGGTAAGCTGTGAGTTTGGACGCAGCACTCATATTCATCAGCGCCAGATTATTATCGATCTCGGTGCCTGTGACCAATATATCAACCACCTCCAGCGCCCAGACACTAGGGCTGTCGCGCCCGGCACCGGCACGTGGAATCACCAGGGTTAAACGATCGCCCACCTCAGTGCCGATACTTTTAGCTAAAGTGCTGCCCAGCACCACCGCGTGGGCATTATCACCAAGTTCATTCAAGCGATGGTGCGTTAAGTACTGGTCGACTCCCGATGCTTTTACTTCAAGCTCCGGCACAATACCAAACAGCCCTACCGGGGCCACCTCTTTACCTTTTGCCAACAGGCCTTGCAGGCTAACAAAAGGGGCCGCGGCGATCACCTCCGGGTGCTGTAATGCTTGCGCCATAACCGCACCCGGATCGCGAATACCCTCGCGACTGTAGAGCGTGCCCTGGGGCATCACCTGTAAAATCCGCTCGCGCAATTCGCGGTCAAAACCGTTCATAATCGCCATAACCAAGATCAACAAGGCCACCGAGATCACCAAGCCAATCACCGACATTCGCGATATAAAACTGACCAGATGACTACCTTGGCGCGCTGTGGCGTAACGCCGACCCAGCGTCAAGGTAAAGCGATTAAACACCGGCAGACTCCTGACGCGCCAGCTCGGTTAATTGCCCCTCGGCTAACTGCAGCGTGCGATCCATTTTACCGGCGAGCGTTAAATCGTGGGTCACCACCACAAAGCTGGTGCCAATACGGGTATTTAAATCGAGCATTAGCGCTTGAATGTCGGCCGCCGAGTGGGAGTCCAAATTACCGGTCGGCTCGTCCATCAAAACACAGGCGGGCTCGGTGACCAATGCACGGGCAATGGCCACCCGCTGACGTTCACCGCCCGACAACTCTGGGGGTTTGTGGCTGGTGCGTGCTGCCAACCCCACCTGCGCGAGCATATCGCTGGCGCGGGCATTGGCCGTTACACTATCGAGGCCGCCAATCAGTAGCGGCATGGCGACGTTTTCTAGCGCGGTAAACTCGGCCAACAAATGATGAAATTGATAGACAAACCCTAGGGAGCGGTTGCGCAATTTACCCCGGGCATCGGCACCCAAAGCTGACAGCGCCTGCCCGGCGACCACAACCTCGCCCGAGTCGGGCAAATCCAACCCGCCCAGAATATTCAGTAAAGTCGACTTACCTGAGCCCGATGCACCAATCACCGCAACTCGCTCGCCAGACAATACCTCAAGCTCGATATCGCGCAATACACTGACCGCTTGCGGCCCCTGGGTGTAGGCTTTGTTAACGGCATGACACTGCAATACAGCGGCAGAAGTTAGATCACTCATAACGCAGGGCCTCGGCCGGTTGGATTCGTCCTGCCCGCCACGCGGGGTAAAGGGTTGCCAGCAAACTGAGCAGCAACGCCAGAGAACAGATTGTCAGTACATCGCCCCACTGTAACTGCGAGGGTAAATGGCTGATAAAATACACGTTTGCATCAAACACTTGCCGCCCTGTCAGCGATTCAAAAAAGGCAACCACCGGGCTGATATAAAGCGCTAATAGCACCCCGCCAATAGTGCCAACGGCGGTGCCAATCACCCCAACACCGCAGCCTTGCACCATAAAAATTCCCATAATCTGACGCGCATTCAAGCCAAGTGTGCGCAGCACCGCGATGTCCGAGCGTTTATCGGCCACCATCAGCACCAAGCTTGAAACAATATTGAATGCCGCCACCGCTATAATAATACTCAGCAACACGCCTATAACAATTTTTTCCATTTTTACCGCTTGAAACAAACTGCCTTGGGTTTGGCTCCAATCGCGAAACTGGTAATCGTTGCCCAAGGATTGCCGCAACCGGCTGGTAATGGCGCCGGCCTTATAGATATCGGTAAATTTTAACTGCAACCCCATGGGGCCCGAATTGCGGTAAAGTTTCTCGGCATCGGCAATATGGATAAGCGCTAACTCTTGATCCACCGGCGCGTTAACTTCAAACACACCGACCACGGTAAAACGTTTAACGCGGGGGTAAACACCGGCGGGGGTAATCGATATCTCAGGAAGCGTTAAGGTCAGCTTATCGCCCGTCACAACACGCAACTGACGCGCTAACACTGCCCCCAGAACAATACCGAATTGGCCGCTTTGCAAATCAGATAACTCTCCGATCAACATATTGTCAGCCACCTCAGAGACCTCGCCCTGTAGCTGCGGATCAACCCCGGACACCTGCACCCCTTGCACCTGTGAGTGATACCCCGCCAATGCAAAACCCTCAACAAAGGGGGCGGCGGCGACAATGTCTGTATCGGTTAACAGCTGAGTGCGCAATTGTTGCCAGTTATCCATGGCCGGCTCTTGCATGACAAAGCCGTGGGGAATTACCCGTAACAAACGTTGCTTCATCTCTCGATCAAAGCCATTCATCACCGACATAACCACAATCAGGGCCATCACACCCAGCGCCATGCCCAGCAGCGAAAAGCCACTGACAAAAGAGATAAATTGATTGCGGCGTTTAGCGCGGATATACCGCAAACCAATGGCCAAAGGGATGTTTTTTAGCATGTGCGCATTTAACCCCAATGCCCCAAGGACTACAAGAGCGGCGACACCGGGAACACACTCAATGCTCTAATCCTGCAGTTATGCTATGGTTTGAGAGTGATTACCCAAGAGCATGAGTGCCCTACATGGATGAACGACGCGATTATTTTCGTTTAACGCTAAACGCCATCGTCGAGCTGAAAGCGCTGGCCGCAAAACCATTGGTCACCAGCGGTGCCGATGCGACATCGCATTTTACCTCTAGCCGCATTTTGCAAACCATGGCCGAATTAAAGCGGCTAGAGCTGGATGGTGGCCAACTACAACAGCAAATTAAAGACGCCGATCGCGCTCTGGGCGAATACCTAAACATTCTAACGCGCAAAATCGACGTGCTGGCGCAGTTTTGTTTAAGCAGCCAAGTCACAGATTACGCTAGCGCGCAAGCCATTGAGCTCAGCGAAGGCGGACTCATGTTTCACCACAGCGAGCCACTACCCGAGCATCATTGGCTTGCCCTCATGCTGAGCTTTGAGTCTCCCCTGATGGCCACCGCACTGCATGCGCAAGTGATTCGGTGTGAACCGGATCGCGGCAACGGTTACCTAATTGCGGCAGAATTCCTGTATTTAAATGCGGCTGAGCGACAGCAAATCAGCCAGCAAATTATGCGGGCACAACTAGAGTCGGCGCGGCGTAAGCCGCAGTAACCCAACCAAACGTCCGCCTTGGGGACATAAGGATTAACCATGAAATCAGTTATAGCATTTATCCTGCTTGCTCTGGCCTGCCAACTACAAGCCGAAACAGTACGCATCCCCATCGGCCAGCAAGAAAAGTCGGGGGAATACTTATCAACGCCAGCCACAGGTATGACGAAAACCCGCGTTAAAGACCACTATGGCGAGCCGATAAACCAAGCCGGCCCGGTGGGCGAGCCGCCAATTTACACATGGGTATACGAAGATTTTATCGTTTACTTTGAGGCTGACCGGGTGATCCATTCCGTTGTTAAGTTCACCCCAAAAATGAAAGCCGCGGCCAACCCCTAAATTTTTACGCTTTAATCACCCCTTTTCAACGAAAAAACGCCACCCTAGCTTCCCTAGGGTGGCGTTTTTTGTGCCGTTCATCTAGGCGGTGCTAGAGCGCCTTTATTGTCGATTGATCCGGTTCGTACCATCCAGAGCTGCCAAGCGATATGCCTCCGCCATGGTTGGGTAGTTAAACGTGGTATTCAAGAAGAAGCTAATATTATTGTTCTCACCGGGCTGACTCATAATCGCCTGACCAATGTGAATAATCTCAGCCGCTTCGGCGCCAAAACAATGCACCCCAAGCAGTGCTCCGGTGTCAACATTAAACAGCAGTTTAAGCATACCAACATCTTCACCACTAATTTGTCCGCGAGCGGTATTTTTAAACAAGCAGCGGCCAACTTCGTAAGGCACCCGTGCCTCGGTTAGCTCGCGCTCGGTTTTGCCCACAGAGCTAATCTCGGGCAAGGTATAAATACCGGTCGGCACCTCGCTAACATCGTTAGCCGGCTCACCGAGAATCACCGCCGCTAGCGCTCGACCCTGATCGTAGGATGCACTCGCCAAGCTCGGCCAACCTACCACGTCACCTACCGCGTAGATATTCTCAACGTCGGTTTGATACTGCTCGTTAACCGTGAGGTTGCCGCGATGATCCGGTGTCAAACCAACCGACTCGAGGTTTAACTGATCGGTATTACCGCTACGACCGTTACACCACAACAGTGCATCGGCTTTAATACGCTTACCCGATTGCAAATACAGGGTCACGCCGCGCTCGGTGGCTTCGATTTTTTCGTAGGTTTCACTGTGGCGCACTCGCACGCCGTTATCTCGCAAGTGATAACTTAACGCATCCGAGATTTCATCATCCAAAAAAGACAACAAGCGATCGCGGCTGTTGATCAGATCAACCTTCACCCCGAGCCCGGAAAATATAGAGGCGTATTCACAACCGATCACCCCGGCGCCGTAAATCAAAATATGACGCGGAGTGTGTTTCATCTCCAAAATAGAGTCAGAATCGTAAATACGCGGATGCGTAAAATCAACATCGGCCGGTTGATACGGACGCGAACCAGTGGCAATAATAAAATGTTCGGCGTGGATCGTCTCAGTCGAGCCCTCGCTAAACTTCACTTCCACTGTGTTAGCATCAAGAAAAGACGCAAAACCCGAGTAAACCGCGACGCGATTGCGCACATAAAAGTCAGTGTGCAACTCAACCTGCTTGGGAATCACTTGATTTGCGGCTGCCAACACCCGCGGATAAGTAATACGCCAGCTTTCGCCATTTTCGCGAAACAAACTACTGGTTTTAAACTGAATAATTTGTTTAACCGCATGGCGCAACGACTTAGAGGGGATGGTCCCTTTATGAGCACAATTGCCGCCCACTAAACCACGCCCTTCTATTACCGCCACTTTTTTACCCGCTTTGGCAGAAGCCATTGCCGCACTCTCACCCGCCGGACCAGATCCAATAATTACCACATCGTACGTATATGTCGCCACAATAAGCCCCCAACGTCCCTACTACGTCCCCTACAAACTTAACTGCTTAGCTTGCGGGTACAGGTTAATTTCGCGGCTGCTTCGCCGTCGCATCTACAGCCAAACTTGCGTTCACGGTTGCCGCTGAGCCATCTTTAAGACTCTCGCACTTTTGCTCATCACCGCCGCACAGCTCGCAGCTGTAGTCTTTCTCGCCCAGCGCTTTACCGACTCCGCCGCACGAGCCGGTTAACGGCTTGCGGCCGAAAATAACGCCAACCGACATACCGACTACAACCGTCAGCATAACCGCTAACACCACTAAAAATACTGCCATCACTTTACCCTCCTGTGCCGCACCCTGCTTAGCAGTTAATGCAGCAGCTGTGAAAAAGTCACCGATTGCGTATCAACAAAGCCATCACCGTCTTTGACAATCATATAAACCGCCAGTTGCTCGGCATTAGCCAGCTCCATGCCTTTTTCAGGCCCCAACACATTCAGCGCCGTGGCCCAGGCATCCGCCCGTGCTGCGGTTTCAGCCACCACGGTAACCGACGCCAAATTGTGTTTAATTGGCCGCCCTGTTTTTGGATTGATCGTATGAGAGTAGCGCACGCCGTCCACTTCAAAATAATTGCGATAATCGCCCGACGTCGCCACTGCGTGATTATCCACGTTTAGCGCCAACCGCGCGCCACCCGCCAACACTGAGGGCTGTTCGATCGCGATACGCCAAGGTGTACTGCGCGGGCTATCGCCCACGACGCGTACCTCACCGCCGATTTCGACCATAAAATTGTCGAATCCACGATCGGTCAAAAAGTTAGCAATCCAATCGACACCATAACCTTTTGCCACCGCCGACAAGTCCACACTAATATTGGCCGTGCGGCGCGCCCGGTTAACATCCAGCTGTAAGTACTCATGTCCGGTGCGTGCCAGCGCGGCAGCCAGCTCATCTGGATCTGGCACCCGATCGGGCTGCATCTGTGGGCCAAAGCCCCACAAGTTCACCAGCGGGCCTACGGTAATATCAAAAGCGCCATAAGATCGCTGACTGATATCCTCACTGATGCTCAACACCTCCATGACGGGCTCAGATAACTCGACCCATTCATTCACTGGCTCACGGTTAAACTGCATGAGCTCAGAGTCGTCGATATAAGTCGACATCATTTGATTAATCTGCACCAGCTGCTCATCCACCGCACTTTGCAGAGCATCGACGTTAACCTCAAACTCTCCCGAGGCCGGGCCTACCACCGTAATATGATAGTGGGTGCCCATGGTTTGGCCAGAGAATTTAACACTCGGGCGCTCGGTACCACTGGGCGTACAACCACTGATTAACAGACATAAAAACAAAAAAGAGGCTGACAGTAGTGTCAGCCTCTTTTTTATTATCATTATGTCAGGCATATGAGCTTTGCAATTAGCCACCAAAGTCATCCAGCATAATGTTTTCATCTTCAACGCCTAGATCGTGGAGCAATTTAATCACCGCCGCGTTCATCATTGGCGGCCCACACATATAAAACTCGCAGTCTTCCGGTGCGGGGTGATCTTTAAGGTACTCTTCATACAACACGTTATGAATGAACCCCGTTAGACCTTCCCAGTTATCTTCCGGCTGCGGATCAGACATGGCAACGTGCCAGGTGAAGTTGTCGTTCTCATTCGCCAGCATGTCGTACTCATCTTGGTAAAACAACTCTTTTAACGAGCGTGCACCGTACCAGAAGGAGATCTTACGGGTCGAATTAAGCCGCTTAAGCTGATCAAAGATATGCGAGCGCATTGGCGCCATACCAGCACCACCGCCGACAAACACCATTTCGGCATCGGTGTCTTTAGCAAAGAACTCACCAAAGGGACCAAACACCTTAATAGTGTCACCGGGTTTTAGGTTAAAGACATAAGAGGACATAATGCCCGGCTGAATATCTTTAGAGCCCGGAGGTGGCGTCGCAATACGAATATTAAACTTAACCAAGCCACGCTCTTCGGGGTAGTTCGCCATTGAGTAAGCGCGTTGAACAGGCTCGGGGTTTTTTGTTTCCAGTTTAAAGAAGCCAAAGCGCTCCCAATCAGCACGAAACTGCTCTTCGATATCAAAATCAGAGAACTTAATATGATACGCAGGGCACTCCAGCTGAACGTAACCACCGGCACGAAAATCTACGTTCTCGCCCTCGGGTAGTTTGAGTGTCAGCTCTTTAATAAAGGTAGCCACATTGGGGTTTGACTCAACCGTACACTCCCACTGCTTTACACCAAAAACATCCTCTGGAACTTCTACCACCATATCCTGTTTAACCGGAGTTTGACAGGACAAGCGCCAGCCCTCTTGAGCCTCACGCTTGGTGAAGTGACTTTCCTCGGTGGGCAGCATAGAGCCGCCACCGTCACTGACCACGCAGGCGCACTGGGCACAGGTGCCGCCGCCGCCACAGGCCGATGGTAAAAACAAGCCAGCGCCCGACAGCGTTTGCAGCAGTTTGCCGCCCGCCGGGACGGTGAGTTTCTTCTCGCCGTTAATATCGATGGTGACGTCACCAGTCGACACCAACTGTGCACGTGCGCTCAAAATCACAATCACCAGTATCAGCACGATGACCGTGAACATGACTACGCCAAGTATAATTTCGTTCATGTGAATCCTCGCTGATTACAGATCAATGCCGCCGAATGACATAAAGCCAAGCGACATCAGGCCCACGGTAATAAAAGTAATACCCAGGCCGCGAAGCCCTTCGGGCACATCACTGTACTTCATCTTTTCGCGGATACCGGCCAGTGCGGTAATAGCCAACGCCCAACCCACACCAGAGCCAACACCAAAGACGACACTCTCGCCAAAGTTGTAATCGCGCTCAACCATAAACAGAGAGCCACCCAAAATGGCACAGTTCACGGTAATGAGCGGCAAAAATACACCCAGCGCGTTGTACAGCGCAGGAACGTATTTATCGAGCACCATCTCAAGGATCTGAACCAAAGCGGCAATAACACCAATGTAAGAAATCAGCCCCAAGAAGCTCAAATCAACATTAGGCAAACCCGCCCACGCCAGTGCACCATCAGCCAACACATAGGTGTACAGCAAGTTATTAACCGGCACGGTAATGGTTTGCACCACAATAACGGCAATACCCAAACCAAACGCCGCACCGATTTTTTTCGATACAGCCAGCAAGGTACACATGCCCAAAAAGAAAGCCAGGGCCATGTTGTCGATAAAAATCGACCGAACAAATAAGCTCAAATACGCTTCCATGATCAGGCCTCCTTAGCTAGCGGCTTGGTGTTAGGTGCGATTTTATAATCGGGCTCTTCTACTTGATCTTTTTTCCAGGAGCGGATGCCCCAGATAAACAAACCAATCAAAAAGAACGCACTTGGCGGCAACAGCAGCAAACCGTTTGGTGTGTACCAACCACCTTCGGTGGCCAATGGCAACAACTGAGTACCAAACAGGCTACCCGAGCCTAACAGTTCACGTACAAACGCCAAGCCCAGCAACATAGCGCTGTAGCCCAAACCGTTACCAACGCCATCTAAAAAGCTTGGCAGTGGTGGGTTTTTCATGGCGAAAGCTTCAGCGCGCCCCATAACGATACAGTTGGTGATAATCAACCCAACAAATACCGACAGCTGCTTGCTGATTTCAAAGGCGTAGGCCTTTAGCACCTGATCGACCACAATTACCAGCGAGGCGATAATAGTCATCTGGATGATAATACGAATGCTCCCCGGAGCGTGGTTGCGCACCAGCGAGACAAACAGGTTAGAAAAAGCCGTTACCGAGGTTAGTGCAATACACATAACCACCGTAACCGACAATTTACTGGTAACCGCCAAGGCCGAACAAATACCCAAAATCTGCAACGCAATTGGGTTATTGGAGAATATCGGCGCAAATAATAGCTCTTTGACTTTCATAATCTTAAGCCTCCCCGTTTTTCAGGTTGGTAAGAAAGGGCTTGTAGCCATCTTCGCTCAACCAAAAATGGATCAGATTCGCCACACCGCGACTGGTCAAGGTGGCACCCGACAAGCCATCAACCTGGTGATCTGCATCTTTAGATTGCGGGTCAACTTTGCCTTTAATAACGGTCAGTTCCACATCGCCGTCACTGTCGTAGGCTTGTTTTCCTTCCCACTGGGCTTTCCAAGATGGGTTATCAACCTCACCACCAAGCCCCGGCGTTTCACCGTGCTCGTAAAAGCCCAAACCTCTAACGGTGTTCAAATCAGAGTCCAACGCCAAAAACCCATACAGCGTCGACCACAGACCGTAACCACGAACAGGCAAGACTATCGTTTCCAGCCCTGAATCACCCTCGATCATGTACACCAAGGCGTACTCTTCACGACGGGAGATTTTAGCCAGATCCTCATCGGGGCTCAAATCAGTGGAGCGAGCCGGATCTTTACTGGCTTTGCGCTGATCGTAGTTAGCCGGATCAACCGCATCGGTAAATTTACCCGTTTCTAAGTCCACCACTTGTGTATTAACACGATCGGCAAACAGGCTCTCGACACTGGCTTTATCGGTTTTCTCAAGCAAACCCGCCGCCGCCAAAATGTTGCGTTTAAAATCCAAGGATTTGTTCACTTCTTGAATCGGGCGCAGAAGTACTGCCGCTGTGGACACCACCACCGAGCAGACAATACACAGCAACAGCGTTACTGTGATTGTTTTCTTAATGGAATCATTACTAGCCACGTGCCAACCTCCGCTTGATATTTGCGCGAACTACCAGGTAATCAATCAGCGGAGCAAACAAGTTGGCAAACAAAATCGCCAACATCATGCCTTCGGGGAAGGCAGGGTTTACTACCCGAATAATAATCACCATAAAGCCAATCAAAGCACCAAACCAGTATTTACCAGTATCGGTCATAGAGGCCGAAACCGGATCGGTCGCCATAAAGATCATACCGAAAGCAAAACCACCGATGACCATATGCCAGTACCAAGGCGTTGCCATGGCGGGGTTAGAGCTCGCATCTCCGGTAAAATTAAACAGCAAGGTGGTCGCAATCATGCCCAGCATAACGCCGGCTACGATGCGCCAAGAGGCAATGCCCATCACCAGCAACACAGCGCCACCAATAAAAATGGCTAAGGTTGAGGTCTCGCCGATACTGCCCTGCATAAAGCCCAGAAAGGCGTCCATCCAGCTCAACTGGTTTTGCAGCGCTTCGACACCGTTTTGCGACAGAACCGATAGTGCCGTCGCACCGGTGTAGCCATCAACAGCCGTCCATACGGCATCACCCGACATACTGGCGGGGTACGCAAAAAACAAAAACGCACGACCAGTTAAGGCAGGGTTTAAGAAGTTTTTGCCGGTACCACCAAATACCTCTTTACCCAACACCACACCAAAGCTGATGCCGAGAGCGGCGTACAGCAGCGGTAAATCGGGCGGGCAAATCAGGGCAAACAGTACTGAGGTAACAAAAAAGCCTTCGTTGACTTCGTGACCGCGCACCATGGCAAACAGCACTTCCCAAAAACCACCGACAATAAACACTACGGCATAAATAGGAAGAAAGTAAGCGGCGCCGTGCACCAAGCAATCCCACACACTGCTCGGATCAAAACCGGCAATGGATGAAATTAGCGCAATGCGCCAGCCTTCGGCACCGGCCATACCAATATCTGCCAAAATCATATTGGCGTTGTGACCGACGTTGTACATACCAAAGAACATCGCGGGAAAGGTGCACAACCACACGGTGATCATAATACGTTTCAGGTCGATGCCATCGCGTACATGAGAGGTGGTTTTGGTCACATCCGATGGACGATAAAAAATAGTATCGACCGCTTCATACAAAGCGTACCACTTTTCATATTTGCCGCCCTTGTGAAAGCTCGGCTCGATTTTATCGAGAAAATTGCGTAATGCTTTCATAGTTAGCCCTCCCGCTCGATCATGGTGAGATTGTCGCGCAAGATAGGGCCGTACTCGTACTTACCCGGGCAGACAAATGTACACAGCGCCAAATCTTCTTCGTCCAACTCTAAACAACCCAGCTGCTGAGCCGACTCACTATCACCCACAATCAACGCGCGTAGCAGTTGTGTCGGTAAAATATCCAAAGGCATGACTTTTTCGTAGGCGCCCACAGGCACCATGGCACGCTCACTGCCGTTGGTCGAGGTGGTAAAACCAAAACGCTTAGACGGCATCAACTTTGACAAATAAATGCCCATTACCGAAAAGAGATTAGCGCCGGGACGCAAATAATGCAGCATCGGGCGATCGTCGCCCTCTTTAAGCACACTGATTTGCGTGTGATAGCGACCAAGGTAGGCATAGGGTCCGCGGGCGGTGCGACCGCCAAATACAGAGCCCGAAACAACACGATTGCCCTCGCCGGCCAATTGCCCTGCGGTTAACTCGTCCAAGTTGGCGCCAATGCGAGTGCGCACTAAGCGCGGCTCGTTAACGGCGGGACCGGCCAGCGCCACTACGCGACGGGTGTCGATGCGACCGGTAGTCACAAAAGCACCAAACGCCGCTACATCTTGGTAGTTAATCGTCCAGACGGTTTTACTGGCACTAACCGCATCCAAATGATGGATATGAGTGCCGACATTACCGGCCGGGTGCACGCCACCAAACTCATTGACGGAGAATTGCTCGCCACTCGCCACTGGAATATCCGCGCCCGGGGCTTTAGAGACGTAAACTTTACCCTCTGTGAGTCGCGCCAGCACTTTTAAGCCGGCGACAAAATCATCGGCGCGCTCTTTAAGCACAACCTGAGGGTCGGCCGCCAGTGGATTGGTATCCATCGCCGAGACGAAAATCCCATGGGGCGTGCTATCGATGGCGGGCACCTTGCTGTAAGGGCGAGTGCGCAAAGCCGTCCACAGCCCGGCTTCATTGAGCAGCTCACGCACGCTCTCGGCGCTCGCGCTGCCTAGTTCGGCATCGCTCAAAGCTTTAAATGTTTCGGACTCATCGCCTTCAACATCGATCACAACCGACTGCAGCATCCGGCGCTCGCCGCGATGAATCGCCGCGATTGTGCCAGCGGCCGGCGCGGTGTAACGCACGCCCTCGGTTTTTTTATCGGTAAATAACAGCTGTCCGAGCCTGACTTTATCGCCTACGGCTACGGCCATAGTCGGCTTCATGCCGTGATAATCTGGGCCGATGACTGCCACAGAGCGGGCTTCAGGCCCATCGGCGATCGTCTGCTCGGGTGTACCGGATATAGGTAAATCCAATCCCCGACGAATCTTTATCATACGTCTCTGCCTAATCACTCGTTGGATTAATAAGTAGCACGACTCAGTCGCTGAGCCGCAATGTCGCTGTGTTGACTGTGCGTCAACGGCTTCTATTGATTGAAGCTTATTGATTGTTTGAGCCCGGTCTGGCGCTTCTTATTGGTGCAGGCGTTAACCCGCTAAGGAGCTCTGTTTGAGGCATTATCGCTAAAAGCCCGCTTTATCGGTGGACAAAGGCAGATTTTGGCGCAAAAGAACAAACCGGAACCTACTGAAAAATCGCGGCAATTATAAAGATCAGGACTGCTAATGACCAGTGTCGTGGCACAATTTTAGCGCATCTTTGCCTAAATCGACCGATTCAATCAGCGGTTGGGGATAACAGCCCCCTACAGAACCCGTAAAAACGGGTACAATGCCCGCCTCGCGCTCGCGCCAACCACCTGCGTGGCACAAGCGCCCACAGGCAACCTCAACCTCAAGCAACCTGCAAAAGATCGCTATGACTCAACTTGATCCTCGCCACCCCGACATCACCGACCGCCCCGGCGAGCGCCGCCACTGGGGGCAATTACACGGTGGGGCACAAGCGCTGGCGCTGGCCAGCGCCGCCCGGCAACATGCGGGATTAAGTTTAGCCGTTACCAGCGACACCGCCAGCGCCCAGCGGCTTGAGATCGAACTGCGTTTTTATGCCGGCCCCGAGCTCAATATTCTACACTTGGCCGACTGGGAAACCCTCCCCTACGACTCGATCTCGCCCCACCAAGATATTATCTCTGAGCGCCTGCGCACCTTGTACCACCTGCCGAGCACCCACCACGGCATACTGGTCGTACCGGTTACCAGCTTGCTGCAACGGCTGATGCCCAAAGACTACCTTGTACAAAACAGCTTACTCTTAAAAGTAGGCGAGACACTGGATCTTGCCACCTTGCGCGACAACCTAATTCAAGCCGGCTATCGCGTAGTCGATACAGTTTACGAACACGGCGAGTTTGCGGTGCGCGGTGCGCTGATTGATATCTTCCCGATGGGCAGCGATTTACCGCTGCGGATCGACCTGTTCGACGACGAGATCGACACCCTGCGCACCTTTGATCCGGACACCCAGCTCACTCAGGATAAAATCGACAAGCTAGAGCTACTACCCGCGCGGGAATACCCGCTCGACAAAGCCGGCATCAGCCGCTTTAAAAACCGCTGGCACCAACGCTTTGAGGTGGACCCCAGCGCCTGCTCGATCTACCGCGATGTCAGTGACGGCATTGCGCCGCCGGGCATCGAGTATTATTTACCGCTGTTTTTTGACCACAACAGTACGCTGTTTGATTTTTTACCCAGCAATACCGTCGCCTACACATTAGGGGACACCCAAGGCGCTGCCAGCCACTTTTTGCAAGAACTATGGGCGCGCTACGAGTCTCGCGGGGTCGACCCCACTCGCCCACTGTTGGCCCCGCACGAGATTTACCTACGCGAAGAAGAGCTATTTGCCGGCCTCAAAGGTATGAGCCGCACCCAGATTGGCGCCGAGCAATTGCCAGACAAGGCCGGCCAGCTGAATTTCGACTCCAGCATTCCGCCATCGCTGCCCATCCACGCGCAAGCCGAGAACCCGCTCACCAGCATCGAAGCTTTTTTGATGGAGTTTAACGGCCGCGTACTGTTTTGTGCCGAGTCCGCCGGGCGCCGTGAAACCCTCTTAGAGCTGCTGGGCCGCATTCGCGTTAAACCTGCCACCATCGACCAATGGCAGACGTTTGCCGATGGTGACGAGCGTATCGGCATTACCATTGGCGCCATCGACCAAGGCCTAGTAATCGCCGACGGCGCCATTGCCTTAGTGGCCGAGTCGCAATTGTTTGGTGAACGTATCCAGCAAACCCGGCGCCGCCGCCAAGGGCAAGACAACGCGGAAAACGTCGTTAAAAACCTCACCGAGCTTAAAGTCGGCGCACCCGTCGTTCACATCGATCACGGCGTGGGGCGCTATCGCGGCTTGGAGACCATCAGCGTCGAAGGGGACACCAGCGAGTTCCTGATGCTGGAATACGCCGACGAAGCCAAGCTTTATGTGCCAGTTACCAGCTTGCACCTTATTAGCCGCTACAGCGGCGCCGATGAAGAAACCGCACCTCTGCACCGACTCGGCTCGGAGGCCTGGCAAAAAGCCAAGCGCAAGGCGGCCGAGCAAGTGCGCGACACCGCCGCCGAGCTCTTAGACATTTACGCCCGGCGCGCCGCGCGCAAGGGTTTGGCTTTTGCCGACCCTAAAACCGACTACCTGACGTTTGCCGCAGGCTTCCCCTTTGAAGAAACCCCCGATCAACAGACCGCCATTGAGGCCGTCGTCAAAGACATGTTGTCACCGCAACCGATGGACCGTTTGGTGTGCGGCGACGTCGGCTTTGGCAAAACCGAAGTTGCCATGCGCGCGGCATTTGTAGCCGCCCACGCCGGCAAGCAGGTGGCGATTTTAGCGCCCACCACCCTGCTCGCCCAACAGCACTACGAATCGCTAAAAGATCGTTTTGCCAGCTGGCCGTTCGAGATCGAAGTCATGAGCCGGTTTCGCACCAGCAAAGAAGTCGAGGCCGTTAAAGAGCGCTTAGCCGACGGCAAAGTAGACATCGTGGTAGGCACCCACAAGCTGATCCAGCCAGACATCAAGTACAAAGACATTGGCTTGCTGATTATCGACGAAGAGCACCGCTTTGGCGTACGACAAAAAGAGCAGCTAAAAAAGCTGCGCGCCGAGGTGGATATTTTGACCCTGACCGCCACACCGATTCCGCGCACCTTAAATATGTCCATGGCGGGCATACGCGACTTATCCATTATCGCTACACCGCCAGCGCGGCGACTATCGGTAAAAACTTTTGTCCGCCAACACGACGATGCCACCATCAAAGAGGCGGTACTGCGCGAAATCTTACGCGGTGGTCAGGTGTACTACCTGCACAACGAGGTCAAAAGCATCGAGCGCACCGCCCGCGCCCTGCAAGAGCTTGTGCCCGAGGCCCGCGTCGGCATTGGCCACGGCCAAATGCGCGAGCGTGAACTGGAAAAGGTCATGTCCGACTTTTACCACAAGCGCTTTAATGTGATGGTCTGCTCGACGATTATCGAAACCGGGATCGACATCCCCAGCGCCAACACCATTATTATTCACCGCGCCGATAAGTTTGGCTTGGCGCAACTGCACCAGTTGCGCGGCCGTGTGGGCCGCTCGCACCATCAGGCTTACGCCTACTTGCTCACCCCCGAGCGACGCGCCATGACCGCCGATTCACTCAAACGCCTAGAGGCTATCTCAGCCGCCGAAGACCTGGGCGCGGGCTTCACCCTAGCCACCCACGATATGGAGATTCGCGGTGCCGGCGAACTTTTAGGCGATGAGCAGAGCGGCCAAATTCACACCATCGGCTTCTCGCTGTATATGGATATGCTGGATCGGGCTGTAAAAGCCATGCGCGCTGGCAAAGAGCCCAACATCAATCAGCCACTGGAAGACAACACCGACGTCAACTTACGGGTGCCAGCGCTGATCCCCGACGATTACCTACCCGACGTTCACTCGCGTCTGGTCATGTACAAGCGCCTCGCCGGAGCGACTAACAGCGAGGCGTTGCGCGAGCTGCAAGTAGAGATGATCGATCGCTTTGGCCTGCTGCCCGAACCGGTAAAAAACCTGGTGCGGGTAACCGACATCAAACTGATAGCGGCCGAGCTAGGCATCAAAAAACTTGAGGCGTCGGCCACGGGCGGCAAACTGGAGTTTGCTGCCGACACCACAGTCGACCCGTACAACATTGTTCAGCTGGTACAAAATCAGCCCAACGTATTTCGTTTAGAGGGCGCCAACCTTTTGAAGTTTACCCTGCCCATGGACGACCCTGAAATGCGCCTTGAGCACGTCAAGGATTTACTGCAAATGCTAAAGCCGGCTAACACCGAGGGCTAAAAAAACGCTAGACTCAACCGTGAAATATTTAAGGCCTCCGGCTAAAAACATGCCGCAGCCGGACAACCGGAATTGAAAAACACTATGAAAGTACGCGCCGTCGCTCTTTTCGCCGCTCTGCTGCTCGGCAGCAACCTCTGCGCAGCCCAAAGCACGTTTGAGGGCTGGTACCAAATTGAAATGATCATCTACAGCCGCCCCCAACAAAACAGCGTCGAGCTTTGGCCTAAAGATATCAAATTGAACTACCCATTTAACTGGCAGCAGCTCTATCACCCAGAAGACCCCAATGGCGAGCCAAACGTAGACTTAGATCGCACACCTTTTTACCGCTTACCGCGAGACGCGCGCAACCTGAATGCCGTCAGCGATAGACTGGATGCGCAACCGGGATTTAAAGTGTTGTTTCACGAGGCGTGGCGGCAAATCGTTGTCGATGAAAACAACTCGCCCTCGATATTGGTGTTTGGCGGCAAAGAATTTGGCGAGCACAGCGAGCTAGAAGGCAGCGTCAATATAAACGTATCTCGCTACCTGCACATCAAGACCAACCTGTGGCTAAGCGAGTTTCAAACCAACGCAGGACAAAGCCGCAACCAGTGGCCAGTGCTGCCGCAACAACCACAAAAGCGGTTAGCGCAACAGACGAATAACACCGAGAGCCAATATTTACTGGATAGCAGTCACTCGCCGAGTAACGCAAACTCGTTTAGCTTTAGTGACAAAGACGTAAACTCCGCTTTAAGCGATTTTCTCGCCGCACCCTATGTGCCTCGCGAGATTATCACCATGACCCAAGCACGCCGAATGCGCAGCGACGAACTGCACTATTTGGATCACCCAAGAATGGGCGTACTGATTAAGATACTGCCTTACACGCCACCTAAAAAAGCGCCTCAACAAACAGCTCCGGCGAGCCCGCCGACCAGCAACAGCGCCCCCTGATCGGCGGTGAGTCGTGCGGCGACTGCAAAAGCCGCCGCACAGAGCATCAGCACAACTCGACGTCGTTTGCCTGCAGGCCTTTCTCACCCTGCTGTACCGCAAACAACACACTCTGGCCCTCGGCCAAAGAGCGATAACCCTCACCGCGAATGCTGCGATAGTGAACAAAGACATCTTCACTGCCCTCGCCCCGAGTGATAAAGCCGTAACCACGAGCGTTGTTAAACCACTTTACCGTACCCGATAATCGTTCTGACATAGCTAACCTCTCTTATTTTTATGTCTTGTCAATCTTCAGCACCAGCGCCCATTGGGCTACTAGCGGGCAACCCCCACAGCTGCCCTGCTCTTTTGTACGCGACTGGTCGGTTATTGTCCACATCCGGCGGTAAATGTTGTGAAACAAAGCAAGTGAGGCGCGGCTTAAAACACACCAAAGAGAAAACATTAGAGCCCTAGGCGACTAAGGCAAAGCAAAAATTCCGGGGGCGTTGCGCAACCGGCCACGATAATCCATCCCCCAGCCATAAACGTAGCGATCGGGTATATCAAAAGCGACGTAATCGGCCGCCACAACAGCGGGGGTAGCTGTGTGCTTATGCAACAACACGGCCGAGCGCACGCGCGCTGCACCAAGCTCCAGGCAGCGCTGCGCAACAGCGGCAAGTGTGGCACCGGCATCTAAAATATCATCCACCAATAACACCTCGCGAGCGCGCACCGACTCTGGTGGCTGCCGCTGCCAAATCAGCGCATCAGTGGCCCGGTCATCGCGATAGCGACTGGCGTGAACGTAATCGAGTTCAATATCTACGGCTAGTGCCGGCAATAAATCACCACCAAACACAACCGCGCCATTCATAATAAACAGCACCACCAAGGGTTCCGATAAGTCATTGTAATCGGCGCTAATACGCGCACCGAGTGCCGCAGTAGCCTCGCGTATGGTCGCCGCGTCCAACAGACACTCGGCACCGTCAACAGCCCAAGGGTAACCACTGGCGTTTAGGGCATTGCTCAACGCTCTGCCCCGGCGTTAAGCGATGCCTCGTTAGCCGCCTCTTGCGCCACCATCTGCACTTGATCCGGAATATGCAGCGTACGGGTTGGAAAGGCACACTCTGCACCGTGGCGCTCAACAATTGCCATAATCTGCAACAGTACATCTTGTTTAACCGAGTGAAAGTGCACCCAGTTAACCGTCTTGGTAAAGGTATAGACAAAGAAATTCAGTGACGAATTGGCAAACTCATCAAAATTAACGATCAGAGTCTGGCTTGCGTCAATCTCGTCATGGGATTCAAGCATCGCTTTCACATCAGCGACAATGGCGGCGACTTTATCGCCATCTTCGTAACGCACGCCAATGGTTTCGTATATACGACGATTAAACATCCGCGACGGATTTTCAACCGAGATTTGCGTGAAGGTTTGATTGGGGACATACAGCGGCCTTTTATCAAAGGTGCGAATACGGGTTAGACGCAGACCAATTTCCTCTACCGTGCCTTCAATGTTCTGATCCGGTGAGCGAACCCAATCGCCCACTTTAAAAGGCCGATCCATATAAATCATCAGACCGCCAAAAAAGTTAGCCAGTAAATCTTTCGCCGCAAAACCCACGGCAATGCCGCCGATACCGCCAAACGCCAACACCCCCGATATGCTGTAACCGAGCGACTGCAGCAGCACCAAAGCCGAGGTGATCACAATCGCAATTCGCAACAGCTTACCGACTGCCATCACCGTGGTGGGGTCCGATGGCTTACCCTCGACTGGCTCAAGAAAGTTGCGCTCGCTGTACTTAATCAGACGCACCAAAAACCACGTAAGCAGAACAATCACACCAATGCGCAACACAGTGTCGGCAAACGCCAGCAACGACTCCTCAGTACCGTTTTGCGCCAGCTCTGCGGCTAGACATAGACCCACCAGCCAGATTAAGCAGCGCAGCGGCTTAAGCGCCGATTCGACCACGGTATCGTCCCAGCGATTGCGTGTTTTACTCGCGTGGCGCATCAAATAATTAAGAATCACTCGCGCCAAGGTCGCCAAAAGCAGCGTTGCCAACACCACCGCAAACACCTTTAACACCCACAGGCGGTCGTCATTAACCAGCCCTTCGTACCAGCCTTGCAACTGCTCCATCGATCTCTCTCCTACTCACGCTGACCCTGAAAGGTCTTTTTCGGGCCGCTAGTATAACCAACCGCCCAGATAATTGTCATTGCCAACAACTGGATGCTTGCACAGTAAAATTAACTGTATATAATCACAGATACTGTACAGCCAAACAGTGCGCGGAACGCCGATGAACACTTCGTGCAATGGCAATTGACGCCACGCACGCTGTTACCGCCATACATCAACCCAAAGGTAAGGGATATGCAAAACCTAACGGCACGCCAACAACAGGTTCTGGAGTTAATTAAAAGCTACTCCGATGAAACCGGCTACCCACCCACCCGGGCCGAGATTGCCCGCATGCTGGGCTACAAATCGGCCAATGCGGCCGAAGAGCACATTAAAGCGCTCGCCCGCAAAGGCGCAATTGAGCTAATCCCGGGGGCCTCTCGCGGCATTAAGCTACCCGAAGGGCAGCAGGGCTTACCCATTGTAGGGCGTGTTGCGGCGGGCAACCCAATACTTGCACAAGAGCACATCGAGAATTACTGCGATATCCCGCCCAGCTTTTTTCATCCCCAAGCCCACTATCTGCTTAGCGTACAAGGCATGAGCATGAAAGACGCGGGGATTCTCGACGGCGACTTACTGGCCGTGCACCGCACCGATCAAGTGCACAACGGCCAAATTGTCGTTGCCCGCATCGAAGATGAGGTGACGGTAAAACGCTTTAAGCGCGAAGGCAACCGCGCACAGGTTGAGCTCTGGCCCGAGAACCCCGACTTTGACGTCATTGTCGTCGATCTGCGCGACCAGAGTTTTAGTATTGAAGGTCTAAGTGTAGGAGTCATTCGCCGTGAATAATGCACCGAGTTTTCCCCAACAGCACTCAACGCAAACAGCGTCCACTAACGCCGGCCTTACCGAGCTAGTGTTAGCCCAAGGTGCCGCCAGCAGCTGGAGCATGATATTGCCCATGGTGGCCCACCTATGCCGCCAAGACAGCCAGCGCTGGCTCACATGGGTAACCTCAGAGCCGCTGCCGGCCGAACTACTCATCAGCTTTGGGATCGACCCACTGCGTTTACGCCAAGTACACTGCCGCGATAGTGATCAGCAACTTTGGGTCACCTGGGATGCACTTGAGCTGGGCAACAGCCATACCGTTATCGCCAGCCCCGGCGCTCTTAGTCAAGGGCAAGAGCGCTACCTTGAGCAAGCGGCCTACGCCGGCAACAGCCAGGCGCTGATTTTACGTTATCGCTAGCCAAAACCCGACAAATAGCGCCAGAGCTGAGTAAACGCCGAATTACTGTATAAGGGACAAGGACCTAAGGAAGGGGGAACAACAGGTTAGCTAAAGGCCGACAGGAGTGTTTTGCAAGCTCGCAAAAAGCAGGCAACCGCCAGCGCACCCTAGTGCAGGATTCGCTCGCTGTACAACTCTGACTCTGGGTCGTCCGAAAGCTCTTCAGGGGGCGTGTCGGCCAGGTCGCCGGCCACTTCCATACCTGCCTCAATCATGGCTTTCGCCACATCAAACTTACCATCGCGCATAAATGACAGCGACTCGGCCGAAAACCGAATACTCACCAAAGGCTCGCCATTTTCATCGGCGCGCTGTAGCACAACATCACCATTGGTTAGCTCGACAATTTCATACAAAGAAGCTGACATGGAGTCTCCACCTGAGCAAAAGACAGGTATTCAGTTTTAACGAAATCGAATGATTCGATCATTCTAGCACTTTTGCCCGCGACGATAAATGCAAAGCCACTACCCACACTGAGCCCACCCCTTGGATGATGGCGAAAACGCTTCGGACGCTGCTACCCCTAACGCAAGGCTCAGAGGCCTGAGCCGCTACACGTGAATTGACGAAAGCTAAGTGAGCGGTAGCCTCAAAACGCCCGCTGCGGACGTGTTAACACTCAGTCGACGACTGCCGGTGGCGCTCTATTGTTGCCTGAAGCTCGTCCAGCCATTGCGTCAGATGGGCACGGCTTAAGTCGACTAAAGGGGTATCATCTAAGCGCTGAACTTGTATCAAATGCTCAGAGTTAGCATCGGACGCCCAGCAGGCTCGGTAGCTGGACAACAGCTGACTCAACCAAGCATCTGGCCGCTGCGCCAACTGGCACAACTCGGTGACTTCTGCCGGTTGCTTGCCTAGGCGCTCCAATGCTTGACGGGCATCCACCTCAGTATCAATGGCGGCAAGAGAACTAACCCCGTAATAACCGCACAGCTCGCGCAGATAATGTGTATAGCCACAACACAAATGAAACAGCCCCGCCTCAAGTATCGCCTGTTCGGCAAACGGGGTACGCTCCGATGACGTTGCCAGCTCGGCCAGTAACACGCGGGTACTGGCCAGCCGACGATTAACCTGCGCAGTTAGTGAAGCCACTTGCTCTCCTTATCTCGCGCTGAGTTATTTGTTCGGCACCCATTTGCCGCCCTGGTAAAAGGCTTTCCAGCCACTGGCCTTGCCGTCAACCTCTGACTGCACATACTGCTCTTTGGTTTTACGCGAGAAACGAATCACCGTCGGCACACCATCTGGATCTGCCACGGGCGCTGAGAATAAGAACGTATATTTAGGGTCAATCTCTTTTTTATGGGGCAAAATTTCGGCCACCAACGGTGCTCGCGTCTCGCGGTTTTTGGGGAAACCACTAGCCGCCAAAAACAGACCGGATGCACCATCACGCAAAATATAGGTATCGTCCACTTTTTGACAAGCAAGTTCGGGCATTGGCACCGGGTCCATTTTGGGTGGTGCCGCCTCACCGCTTTTCAGCAGTTTGCGGGTATTTTTACACTCGTCATTCGTGCAGCCAAAATATTTGCCAAAGCGCCCCGTTTTTAGCTGCATCTCACTGCCGCATTTATCACACTCTAAGGTCGGGCCTTCGTAACCTTTTAATTTAAAGGTGCCTAGTTCGACCTCGTAGCCAGGGCAATCTGGATTGTTGCCACAGATATGCAATTTGCGTTTTTCATCAAGCAAATAGTTATCCATGGCGGTGTTACAAATTTGGCAGCGGCGCTTAGAGCGCAGCTGGCGCGACTCGGCGTCTTCATCACCGTCGACATCCACAGCCTCATCACCCGAGACAAGATTCATGGTGTGCTTACAGCGCTCTTTGGGGGGCAACCCATAGCCAGAACAGCCTAAAAACACACCTGTAGAGCCCGTGCGAATTTGCATGTCGCGACCACACTTTTCACACTCAATGTCGGTGTTGGTCGGATCATTGTGGCGCATACCGCCCGACTCTTCACTTTGCGCGCTCTGTAACTGACCGATAAAATCTGCGTAAAACTCATCCAAAAGCTGGCGCCAGTTTTTGCCACCCTCGGCCACCACGTCGAGCGATTGCTCCATATTGGCCGTAAAGCTATAACTCATTAAGTCTGAAAAACTTTCACTTAAACGCTCGGTAACAATATCGCCCATTTTTTCTGCGTAAAAGCGACGGTTCTCTAAGCGCACATAACCGCGATCTTGAATGGTTGAAATAATAGATGCGTACGTCGATGGGCGACCAATACCTTGCTTTTCAAGCTCCTTCACCAAACTCGCCTCAGAAAAGCGCGCGGGGGGCTTGGTAAAGTGTTGAGACGGGTCGAGTTTTTCCAGCGGTAGCTCATCGCCAACTTTGACCTCTGGCAACACGACATCTTCGTCTTTTTTTGCGATTTGCGGCATCACTCGGGTGAAGCCATCAAAACGAATAACCCGACCGCGGGTGCGCAGCTCAAAATCGCCGGCCTCAACCACAATCGAGGTACTGGTGTATTCGGCATTGCTCATCTGGCAGGCGACAAATTGCGACCAAATTAGTGTGTACAAGCGCTCGGCATCGCGTTCCATTCCTTTTAAATGAGCGGTCAACACCGTGACACTGGAGGGGCGTATCGCTTCGTGCGCCTCTTGCGCCCCCTCTTTGCTCGAATAACTTCTGGGTGCTTCAGGCAGGTAGCGCTTGCCGTATTCATCTTGAATATACTCGCGGCAAGACTCCACCGCTTCTTTGCTCAAGTTGGTTGAGTCAGTACGCATATAGGTGATGTAGCCCGCCTCATACAAGCGTTGAGCCAACATCATGGTCTTTTTAACCCCAAACCCTAAGCGGGTGCTCGCCGCCTGCTGTAAGGTTGAGGTAATAAAAGGTGCCGAGGGTTTAGATTGGGTTGGTTTATCTTCGCGCTGGGCGACGTTAAAACTGGCGTCTTTAAGCTTGGCAACCGCCGCCATAGTATCGGCTTCGTTGTCGGGCCTAAAGGTTTTACCGCCCTGCTTTTTAACCTCAAAACGAATTTGATCGCCCGCTTTTGCCACTAAATCGGCAAAGAGGTTCCAGTACTCTTCGGGCACAAAGGCGCGAATTTCACGCTCGCGCTCAACCACCAGCTTAACCGCCACAGATTGCACACGCCCGGCCGATAGCCCACGCGCAATTTTGGCCCACAGCAACGGCGAGACCATGTAGCCCACCACCCGGTCGAGAAACCGGCGTGCTTGCTGGGCATTAACACGATCAATATCAATGGGTCCGGGATTTTCAAACGCGTTTTGAATCGCTGTTTTGGTAATCTCATTAAACACTACTCGGCGATAACGAGCATCGTCGCCACCAATAGCCTCACGCAAATGCCAGGCAATAGCCTCTCCCTCGCGATCCAAATCCGTCGCGAGATAGATAGTGTCGGCATCGGCGGCCAACTGTTTTAGCTCGGCAACCACTTTTTCTTTACCGGGTAAGATCTCGTAATGCGCAGCCCAATCGTGGGTGGGGTCAATCCCCATCCGGCTAATCAATTGTTGCTGGCTTTTTTCGGCCTTATGCTTGGCTTTGGCTTCGGGGGATAGCTTACGCGTGATAGCCGCTTGGCGGGCCCGCTCTTTTGGGTCGACTTTTTTGCCGCTGCCACTCGTGGGCAAATCGCGAATATGACCGACACTGGATTTAACAATAAAGTCACGCCCCAGATATTTGTTAATGGTCTTCGCTTTTGCCGGTGACTCTACAATAACCAAAGATTTACCCATAAGCGCTCTACTTTCCTTCCGTTACATCGGCAACTGTCTGTACCCCTGCCCAACTGGCAGCTTAGGTTTCGGTGGCGCACTCAACAAGTGCAAACTACGCCTTCAAGGTGGGCATATATAAGTCCTGTGTCCACGCCGGTCAAGCGTGGATGTTTGCCACTACCGTCAATCTTGGCCTATAAGTATGGCTCCCGCGGGGCAAATTCAAGCCCATAGCGACATTCAGCCCGCCCCAACAAAAAAAACACAAGCGACTGTTTTTTATAGACTTTTTATAAAAAATAGCGTCATCTTCAGCTCTACAACGACACAGCGGCAAAAACACCGCGAACAAACCACGAAAAAAATTTGAAATTTTTACCCGCTGCTGCCTTTATTTGGATTGACATCAAGCTAAGTCGCAATGTCTTGCCCACAGCTGGCGCGTACAACGAGCCTAAAAAGAGGGCATCTTGTAACCGAGGGTATATCGCTAGCCGGCAAGATAGTGCAGACACTTAAGCAACTGATCAACCTCTTGCTCGCCGCCCGTTTCCCCCCAAAAAATATCTAACTGGCGCCCCGTCGCACGCAAGCCAATAACACCTTTAGGCAGCATCTCCAGTACACCCTCGATATGGCGCTGAAGCGGCTCTGGAGGCTTTTGCCCAACAAACAGCCACCAGCTGGCCAAATGCCCCTCGTGAGCGTAACGCGCTCGCATTAAAGTCCAGCGCGTGGTTTGCGGTGTATCGCTCACCAGAGAATAAACTGGCATTGCCCCCGGCGCCTGCGCATCGGTGGGCAGTTGCGGCGGCGGCAAAATACGAACGGACAACCCCTTGCGCTGCGCGTAACCTCGCAGCTGCTCGCGCCGACGTTGACCGCGATTTGGCTGTATCATTGCAACCGGCCCAACAACCATGGCGACAACAAGCACGATTATAATAATGGCGTACATATTCATAGTATTACCCGCTGGCGAAATCTGGAGAAATCATCCATGCTTAAGGCATTAGACACAAGTAGCACGTAAGGAGCCTTGTATGAGTTCATACCAACATATATTGGTGGGCCTTGACCTTACCCGTGAGTGCCCCGATGTTTTGCATAAAGCGGCTATATTGGCCCACGCGTGTGGCGCTAAACTAACGGTTGCGCACGTCATTGAGCCGCTGACCTTTGCCTATGGCGGCGATATGCCAATCGATTTATCAGAAGTACAAGATCAGCTGCAAATTAAAGCCGAGCAAGAGCTGCTGCGTCTTATTAAGGATGTCGACTGCACAATCGAGCAAGAACACGTTTTGGTGGGACAGCCGGCAACCGAGTTGCACCATTTAGCCAAACAAATCAACGCCGACTTAATCGCCGTAGGCAGCCACGGCCGAAAAGGCTTTGCGTTACTGCTCGGCTCTACCTCTAACAGCGTGCTACACGGCGCCAGCTGTGATGTGCTGGCCATCCGCGTCGAGCGCAAAGAGGACTAAGCACCTGGCAAAGCCCCAGCGCCTAAACGTTAGCGTAGGCGCGCTTAACCACCCATGTCTTCAAGCTCTGCCCAACGCTCAAAGCAATCATCCAATTGCTTTTGTACCTCGGCTACTTGGCGCAAATGCTCATCCACTTGCTCGGCCGGCAAACTGTAAAAATCGGGCTCTGCCATTTGCAATTGCAATTGTTCAATGTGCGCTTCGAGCTTTTCAATTTTCTCGGGCAATGCATCAAACTCCCGTTGCAGCTTGTAAGAGAGCTTTTTAGCTGGCGGAGATTTCGCTGGACTAGCACTTGCTGGCGCGGGCGCCGAGCTACTTTGCGCTGCGGGCTGCGCAGTGCCACCACCAGCAGCCGCGCCAGGCTCTACCCACTTGCCACCTTGCCGCAACCAATCATCATAACCGCCAATGTATTCGCGAACCTGACCGTGCCCCTCAAGTGCAAAAACGCTACTCACCAAGTTGTTTAAAAAGGCCCGGTCGTGACTCACCAACAGCACCGTGCCATCAAACTGACCAAGCACCTCTTCTAACAACTCCAGCGTCTCTACATCAAGATCGTTAGTGGGCTCATCGAGCACTAGGATATTTGCGCTTTTGCTAAACAGCTTGGCCAGCAATACACGGTTGCGCTCCCCGCCTGACAACGCCCGCACAGGGGTTCGGGCGCGCTCACCGGAAAATAAAAAGTCGCTTAAATAAGAGATAACATGCTTCGATTTGCCGTTAATTTCGATACTGTCACGACCCTCCGAGACATTATCGACAGCACTTTTGTTTAAATCGAGCTGATCGCGCAACTGGTCAAAATAAGCCACACTTAAATTAGTGCCAAGCTTTACGGACCCGGCATCCGGGGTTAACTCACCCAGCACCAATTTTAGCAGCGTACTCTTGCCTGCGCCGTTGGGGCCAACCAAACCGATGCGGTCGCCACGGATAATCCGCGTAGAAAAACGATCAATAATTGTGCGGCCGCCGTAGGCAAAACTTACGTCTTTCAGCTCGGCAACTAACTTGCCCGACAGCCCCGCCTTGCCTAAATCAAAACTCGCATTGCCCTGTTGCACGCGACGCTGCCGACGCTCATCGCGCATATCTTTTAAGGCTCTAACACGCCCTTCGTTACGGGTACGGCGCGCTTTAATCCCCTGGCGAATCCATACTTCTTCTTGCGCTAATTTTTTATCAAACAGTTCGTTATGGCGCGCCTCTTCGGCTAACGCCCGCTCGCGGTACTCTAAAAAACTTTGATAGTTGCCCGACCAAGTGCGGAGGTGTCCGCGATCAAGCTCAGCAATATGGGTCGCCACCGAGCGCAGCAAAGCACGATCGTGGGTGATAAAAATAAGCGCACCAGTATAGGCGATAAGCGCTTTTTCCAGCCACTCAATAGCCGCGATATCCAGATGGTTAGTCGGCTCGTCCATTAACAAAATATCGGGCTCTACCACTAACGCTTGCGCCAGGGCCACTCGGCGGCGCCAGCCACCAGACAGTGACGCCATAGGTGCACTGCCGGTCAGCTCGAGGCGCGTGAGGATTGCATCGACTTTTTGCTGTAAAGCCCAGCCATCGAGTGCCTCGAGCTGTCCCTGAATGCGGGTCAACTCCTCAACCCAGGCATCGGAGGCGGCCGCATCAGCACCCTCGGCGAGCTGCCCAGCCCCTTCTGTCAATTGGTAGTAACGGGCCAGTAACTGCCCGACACCGGGCAACCCCTCGGCCACCACATCAAATACGGTGCGGCCGTCTGCTTCAGGCAGCTCTTGCTCTAAGCGCGCCACCCGCACACCGCGATCCACCGTGACACTGCCGCCGTCGAGTGTGACCTCGCCGGTCAGCACCTTCAAAAAGCTGGATTTCCCCGCGCCATTGCGGCCAATTAAGCACCAACGCTGACCTCTTTCGACGACAAAATCCACTTTGTCGAGCAAGATCTGTAAACCATAATTTAACTGGGCGCCATCTACTGTCAGCAGTGCCATAGTCGTTCTATCACCTGTGTGGTTAGTGCACGTCGCTCATTCCGACTTATAGCCAAAAAACAAACTCTTACCGATTGCAGTTAAGGTAGGGAATAAGGACAGAAATAGTTGCAATTGAGATCAAAAAAGTGGCAGCATGATACCTGTAAATACCGCTGGCAGACAGGGTTCTGTCGGCAAAAACATCATAATAATGAACGATCTAGTACCAATAGAATCCACTTTTGGGGGATCGTAAGCGACGCGATGGCTTCAACCTGCGCCGCTGGGCAGCGGACGCTGCCATCACCCTCACCACAGGACGGTAGCAATCGCAGCGATTTAACGTTTTAGAGGTACCGCTATGCGGTTTTTGCGATCTGGCTTTACTCGATACACCGGCACACTTAACACTGGCCGTCTTGCCGGAGCTTTTGCTCTGGGGATGTTGCTCGGCTGCGGTTATGCCAATGCGGCCCCTGCCAGCATTGCCGCGCCTCCGTCTATTGCCGACAAAACCGAGCAACGCAAACTTTATAATCAAGCGCAAAACGCCATTCGCAGCGGCCGCTATACCGAATACCGCGAATTACTGGCAGAGCTTGAGCACTACCCGCTCAAGCCTTATCTAGAATACAACTATATTAGCCGTCGCCTGTCGCGTCTGCCCGCCGAAGATATTGCAGCATTTCAACGCGATTACCCGGGCTCTTATTTGGCGGACAAGCTCAATCGTCGCTGGGTCGAGAAGCTTGCCTTGCAAGGTAAGTGGGCCGATGTCGTTGATCAATACCAGGCCGACAACGCCACCACCGAGTTAACCTGCTACTACTTGCGCGGCCGTATCACAGAGGGCGATAAAACCGCCTATAGCGACGTCGCTGAGGTGTGGAATGTAGGCCACTCACAGCCAAAGGCCTGCGATCCGCTATTTGCCAACTGGATGAAGCAAGGGGGCATGACCGACGCAATCGCCTGGCAGCGGTTTGTCAAAGCGATGGATTCGCGTCAGCGTTCGCTTGCGCGCTACGTAACCAAACTGATGTCGCCCGACACTAAAGCGCTTGCCGAGCTTTATGATGAAGTGGACCGCAACCCTCGGGCACTGAACGATATGGCGCGCTTTGGCAAACAAAGCGCAGATATGCAGCAAATTATTCTGCATGGCCTGCAGCGCTTATCGCTGCGCGATGCCGAGCTGGCCAACGAGCTCTGGCATCGCTACGACGCTCAGCAGCTGTTTGCCGATAACGCCCGCCTAGAAACCCAGCGTTACATCGCTGTACGGCTTTTGCGGCAAGGTCACACTGCCGAGACTGAGGCGCTGATAAAGGCCACCCCGGCGCTTAACTCAGAAGACTTAGTCGAGTGGTTAGTGCGCGACGCACTGCGCAACCTAGATTGGCATCGGGTAAACAAGTGGATCGCCATGTTGCCACCCAAGGCGCGCGCCTCCGAGCGCTGGCGCTATTGGCAAGCTCGCGCGCTAGAGAACACTGGTGGCGCATCCGAGCAAATTACCACGCTTTATCAGCTGGTCTCGCAAACCCGTAGCTTTTACGGTTTTTTATCCGCTGACCGCCTAAAAGTACCCTACGAGCTGGTAGACAAACCCGCCACAGTAGACGCCGTTACCCGCGACCAGGTTGCAACAATAGGTGGCGTACAGCGTGCCCGCGAGCTGTTTATTCTAGGCAAAGCCCTGGATGCGCGGCGCGAGTGGTACCACACTACCCGCAAACTCGACGAGCCGCAGATTATCGCCGCCGGCAAACTGGCCGAAAGCTGGGGCTGGCACCGTAACGGCATTCAGGCGATGATCCAAATACGCTATTGGGACGACCTGGAGCTGCGCTTCCCGCTGGCCTATCAAGAGCACGTTAACACCACTGCCAAAGACTTGTCGGTAGCACCGCACCTGCTTTTTGCCATCGCCCGCCAAGAGAGCGCTTTTACCGCCGATGCCCGCTCCTCGGCTGGTGCGCTGGGCCTAATGCAGCTGCTGCCCTCGACCGCCAAACAAACAGCGCATCGCTCCGGCATGAGCTTTTCCACCTATGACCTGCTGGAACCGGCCACCAATATCGCCTTGGGGGGGCGCTATTTAAACCAACTACTCGATCAGTTTGACGGCAATCGTATTCTCGCGGCGGCGGCGTACAACGCCGGCCCTAACCGCGTAAAGCAGTGGTTAAGTAAGAGCAAGAGCGCGAGCCTACCTTACGATGTCTGGATCGAGACCATCCCCTATCGTGAGACCCGCGGATACGTGCAAAACGTGCTGTCTTACTCGGTCATTTACGGCTACCGACTGGGCGAAGCAAAGCCTTTTATTACCGCGAGCGAAGCGGGAAGCTCCCTGTAACAACGCCGTACCCGGCCGCATATTTGCAGGCGGCCGGGTTTATTCCTCTTAAAACGCAAATTCATCTGCCAGCCAGCAGAAAATTGCCCTACAATAACAATTATCAGGCTTATACCTTTGAGTGAACTTATTATCAATATAATAGGGCCCACTGCCCCTAAGGCTACACGGTAGTTTTCATGCCCCAAGAATTTCCGCTGCTGGCACGGCAACCAATTTTTAATCGCGCTATGGAAGTCGTGGCCTACGAGCTGCTCTATCGTGCCGATCACCAAAACCGTGCCCAATTTACCGACGGCAATTCTGCGAGTACCCAGGTATTACTCAATACATTTGCCGAGCTGTCCATCGAAAAAGTGGTGGGCAAGCAACGCGCTTTTATTAACTTTACCGCGGCATTAATGGCAACACGCTACCCATTTGACACGTCACAGTTGGTGATTGAGGTCTTGGAGAGTGAAGTAATTAACGCCAACTTACTCCACCGCCTAAAACAGTTGCGCGAAGATGGCTTTGCCATTGCCCTAGATGACTTTGTGCTAACCGAACAAAGCGCCTCTCTGATCCCCTACGCCGACATCATCAAGCTTGACGTGCTGGCCTTAAGCGAACAAGCGCTCATTGCGCACATTAAATATTTAAAGCCTTTGGGCGTGCAGCTTATCGCGGAAAAAATTGAAACCTTTGAAATGCTGGAACACTGCCGCGCACTGGGCTGTGATATGTTTCAGGGATACTTTCTGGAAAAGCCTCAAGTCATTAAGGGTCAGCGTTTAAACGAGAGCAAGCAGGCGGTATTGCAGTTACTGGCACGGCTTAACGATCCAAATGCTGCCTTTGAAGATATTGAAGTCATCATTGCCCGCGACCCGGTGCTTAGCTACAAACTGCTGCGATTGGTTAACTCGGCCGCGTTTGCCTTACCGCGCACCATAGAGTCGCTGCGCCAAGCACTAACTCTGCTGGGACTTAAAATTATCCGCAATTGGATCGGTTTGCTAGCCATGGCGAAACTTGGCGACAAACCGGCAGAGCTTTCGGTAAAAGCGCTTACCCGCGCTAAACTGTGCGAATTAATTGCCAGCCAAACCCGCCCGAGTACTCAGTGCGATACTTTTTTTACCGTAGGTTTATTATCAACGCTCGGGGCTTTTATGGACGCCCCGCTACCGAAAGTACTAGAAGACATCCAGCTAAGCACAGCATTGCGTGATGCGCTGTTGGAGCATAGCGGAATTGAGGGGCAAGTACTGGAAACCGTTATTCACTACGAGCACGGCGACTGGAACAAAATTGACTGGGATTTTTTGGTGTCCCAGCAACTGGACCCGCACACATTGTCGGCCCTGTATTTACAAACGCTAGCCTGGGTAGACGACACCATGGCCGCACTGCAATCAGAAATGGCGTAGCTTTAGCTGATACGTTTTAGTTAATACCCACGCCGGCTTACACCTGCTCCAAACGCCGCAACCAACCTCTGAGTTCGGCGGCATCAAACGGCCAATTTAACTCACTGCCACAGGCCGAGCGCAACACCGGGATCCGCAAGCCGTAGCGTTCGATAAGGGCGTCATCCATAGCGATATCCACCTTATTGAGCTGCACCGAATCGCCCAGCTCCGCCAATAGCGCGCAGGCATCGTCACACAGATGACACCCGCTGGTGGTTAATAAAACAATACGTTGCGTCATAAACGTTGTCGGCTTGGCACAGCTAAAGCCCGCTACCCCCGCGTCAAATACAGTGCCGCCACCACAATCGCCGTCAGTGCCGCCAGCACTAACAAGCCGGCTGCCCCATAGCGGGGTTTACTCTCGGGCTCGACCACATCCTGCGCCGGGGTAGATACCGCAGCGGCGCGCTCTGGCCGCGCTCTGGGCTTGCCCGTATTAAGCGCAGGCTTACCCGGCTGGCGCACCGTGGTTTGCGACATATCATCGGCTGGGCCAATTACCCCAAAGCTCAGAGTATCAAATCGCAATTCGTCACCACGCTTCACCCGTGCTTCGGTTACTTGCCGGCCATTGACAAAAGTGCCATTGGCAGAGCCCAGGTCTTTTACATACAAAACGCCCTCGACCACACTTAACTCGGCGTGCCGGCGGGACAAATGCGCCGCAGCAAGCGAGATATCACACTCACTGGAACGCCCCACCACATTAGTAGGACGCAGTGGGAACACCCGGTTTTGCAGCGCAGCGTGGTTGGCCTTAAGCGCCCACCCCGTTGACTTTGGCACTCGAGGATTCGTGGTGCCAGGGCTTGTTGCCGGCGCAGTTGGCGCCGCTGCGACCGAGTCAGCAGTTTTGGGGTCAATCACTTCAAGCTCAATACCGGCCAGCGCAATAACATCGCTCGGCAGCAACCGATGAGAGGACTTTACGGCCTTGCCGTTTAACAACACGTCACTATCGGGAACCAGATTGACCAGCTCGAGCTGCTCGTGATTAACATTAATTTTGAGATGTTGATCGGCGACATTGGGAGCACTAACCACCAGCTGATTGCTTTTATCCCGACCTATTCCAACACTGGGCTCAACGAGCCAGACCGCACTGTATTTTTTATTTTTAAAGCGGATTTTCAGCATTCGTCAGATCCTTTTGTCTGCCAATATAAGGATCTTGATAATGCTACACAGACAAAAAGTTTTCAAGCGGCGCCATTGTCAGCCAGTGCTGCAGGAGCGCGCCGACGCGACACAAACAGCTGCGACCCGCCCAACTCCTTCGCCCGATGCTTGGCGTCGGCCAGCAACATGGCCACATGGTGATGGGTCATATTGGCGCTTGAATCCGGATGAACACAGCCAATCGCCAAGGTTAACGGCCCAAAGCGACGGCGACGACCTTCACGATCAGGGCTCCAATAATCACGCTGGTCCGCTGGCAAACTTTGCGCAACAGCGGCCGAAAAACGCTCCAATATATTGCCACAACGGGCTTGCCAATCTTGGCTTTGCAGCACTACGACAAAATCATCGCCGCCCACGTGACCGACAAAATCACACTCTGGATCGACCAGCTCACACAACAACTGCCCCAGCATGATGATCACATCATCACCACACCGGTAGCCAAACGCATCATTAAAGGGTTTAAAGTGGTTAATGTCGCAATAAGCAACGATAAAATCCGAGCGCTGACACAACAGCTGATCAATCCACTCGTACAGCGGCACGTTGCCCGGCAAGCCCGTTAGCGGATTGGAGTGTCGCGCCGCGCGCAGCTTTTCATCGGCAATACTACGCAGTAGACGCCGCACTTTAGCCACACCCACATAGCGCCCTTGATCGTGCACCAAAATATCGACACTTAAATTTTGTGCCGGATCTTCGGTGACTAATCGTCCCGCGGCGTGCAACTCTGCATCGATGCTCATTATTAGCGTACGGGGACTGATAAAATCCGCTACTGGCTTATTGGCGTGTAGCTCGTAGGAGTAGCGCCATGAAAAAGTGTTAAGCAGCTCTGAGCGGCTGATCATCCCCACCGGCGCACCGGCATCGCTCACCACCGGCAAACAAGTAATACGTACATCCGAGCGCAATTTATTGACCACATCCCCGGCCGAGAGGGTTGGGCTAATCGTCTCTTCGTATACCGTCACCTCGCGCAGAGTCTGACGAAACGGATCGTGAGAGCGAGGCACCGCGCGGCCAATTTGAATGTGCGCCGGCACCACGAGAGGTGGCTGCGCATTAGGCCGCGCCAAATAATAACCCTGCATATACTCGACCCCCAACGCCGCCAACGTGGTAAATTCCTGCTCGGTCTCAATGCCCTCGGCAATCACCTTGTTGCCTATTCGCTGAGCGATATCCAACATAAAGCGAACAAACTCGCGCTTGACCGCGCTGCGCTCTATTCCCGTAATAAAATGGCGGTCAATCTTTACGTAATCGGGGTTAATTTCACTCCAAATCCGCAGCCCGGCGTAACCCGCCCCTAAGTCATCAATGGCCACAGCAAAACCTTGACGCTGAAAGTGCTCACAGGCATCGCGCAAAATATCGCAATCGTCCATCGGCTGCTTTTCGGTCAGCTCAAACACCACCCGTTCGGGGCTTAAGTTCAGGCGCCGTAAAATAGCCAAAGTTACACCGTCACGGTAGTGACTATCGGTAAACGACAGCGGTGACATATTCAAAAATAACGTTCCCGGCAATTGCTGATCGACAAAGCTCTGACAGGCTACCTCGCGGCAGGCATACTCTAAACGCGCCAGCACGCCAAGCTCGGCGGCCACGCTAAACAATTTATCGGGGCGCTCCAACTCGCTGTTTTTGGGGCCCCGAGCTAGCGCCTCGTAACCGATGATACTGTGACTGATAATATTAATAATCGGCTGAAACACCACCGACAGCTGCTTGGCACTAATAATAGTGTGTAATAGCTCAGCCAACCGAGGCTGACACCCTGGCGGCAGAGAGGATCGATACGAAGTCAGTGGCGGATTTTGCATCCCGGCATTATCGGCACCTGAGGTGACAAATTTGTGACAGAGTAAACATCGGTAATTGAGCCCAGCGGCCGGGCAAGCTAGAATGCTCGCGCCGCATTTTTATCAGCACGTTAGCGGCGCTATTGCCGCCACAACCCGAGACTGCTACGCCCATGACTGAGCCGAAAGATACGCTGTATGCCAACCCTCTGGCTCAGGTGGACAGCTTCAGCTTTGACCAGCAAGTGGTCGACGTTTTTCCCGACATGATCAAACGCTCGGTGCCAGGCTACCCCACCATCGTCAATATGATCGGCTCGCTGGCCGAGCGTTATGTAAGCGCTGACAGCAACTGCTACGACCTTGGCTGTTCACTGGGCGCGGCGACACTCGCCATGCGCCACCGGATTCAAAACGCAAACTGCCGGATTGTCGCGGTCGACAACTCGCCAGCCATGATCGCACGCGCGCGACAAGTGATAGCCGCCGACAGCCTAGACGATATCCCGGTGGCGTTTATCGAAGGTCGTATTCAGGATGTCGCCCTAGAAAACGCCTCAATGGCGGTACTGAACTTCACTTTGCAGTTTATCGATGTCACCGAACGGCCAGCGCTACTGAGCAATATTTGCCGAGGTCTCAACCCGGGCGGAGTACTGATCCTGTCAGAAAAGGTCGCCTTCCAAGACCCACCACACCAAGAGTTGATGACTCAGTTGCACCACAATTTTAAGCGCGCCAACGGCTACAGTGATCTTGAGATCGCTCAAAAACGCGCCTCTATTGAAAACGTTTTGATTCCTGAGTCGCTCAGTGTTCATCGTGAGCGCCTGCGCGCAGCGGGGTTTTCCAGCGTCGACGTCTGGTTTCAATGCCTTAATTTTGCCTCAATCATCGCCATCAAATGATCAATTTCGACGCCCTTTTAACCTTTATAAAAGCCCACGAGCGCCTTAATCTGTGGGCCGATAGCCTGGAGCAGAATATTGCCCGCGGGCTTGACCCGCAACGCTTTGGCGATTTACCCGGCTGGCTCGATACACTCGCACAACTACCCACGATCAAGCCCGAGCAGGTAGTGCTGGACGAGTCAGTCAGCGTCAGCGGTAAGGCCGGTGAGCAGACGCTCGCCGAGGCCCGGGCGGGCTTGCGAGCGCTGATTCCTTGGCGCAAAGGCCCCTACTCCATCCACGGTATCGAGATTGACACTGAGTGGCGCTCGGACTGGAAGTGGCAGCGAATTCGCGACAAGATTGCGCCGCTTAAGCACCGGCTCGTACTGGACGTTGGTTGCGGCAACGGCTACCACGGCTGGCGCATGCTGGGCGATGGCGCCAACAGGGTTATCGGCATCGACCCCTCACCGCGCTTTGTGGTGCAGTTTCAGGCCATCAAACATTTTTTGGGCAAGCATTACCCTATCGACGTCCTACCTTTGGGGATTGAACATTTACCGGCGGAGCTAGGCGCTTTTGATACCACTTTTTCGATGGGCGTGTTTTATCACCGTCGCTCGCCGATGGATCATTTGCGCGAGTTGCGAGCGACTTTGCGCCCGGGCGGGCAACTGGTTTTAGAAACCTTGGTTATCGAAGGTAACGAGGGCGAAGTGTTAGTGCCCGAAGGGCGCTACGCGATGATGCGCAACGTGTGGTTTTTACCCAGCGTCCCCACAATGCTTAGCTGGATGCGTAAGTGTGGCCTGCGCAATCCACGAGTAGTCGACGCCTGCACTACCAACCTAGAGGAGCAGCGCAGCACCGATTGGATGCACTTTCACTCGCTGGATAAATTTCTCGACCCCGACAACCCAGCGCTTACCGTTGAAGGCCACCCGGCCCCGCTACGCGCGGTATTTTTAGCCGAAGCGCCTTAACGAGACTCAGGCAAACCATGGCCGCCGAACGACGTTAGTCACCTAAAAAAAGAGGTGACTGCAGACCAAACTCACGATGGATTTGCTCGCACCAGCGGTCGAGCCGCTCGGCGGTTAAATCTTCCTGTTGATCTTCATCGATAGCGAGCCCCACAAACTGACCATCGAGCTCCGCTTTCGATGCGTCATACTCGTAGCCATCCAGCGGCCAATAACCAATCCACGTCGGGTTATGCCGCGCTATTACCTCGTGCATCATTCCCATCGCATCAAGAAAGTAGTCGCCGTAACCGAATTGATCACCCAGGCCAAACAAAGCAATGGTTTTATCGCTAAAGTCGATATCGCCTAAATCGTCCCAAAATTCTTCCCAGTCGGACTGAATCTGACCAAAGTCCCACGTGGGAATCCCCAGAATAATGCGCTCGTACTGAGTAAACTCCAGTTGAGTCACGTCAGCAATATCATAGACATCGACCACATCGGCGCCTAAACGCTTTTGAATACGCTGAGCAACCGCTTCGGTATTGCCCTCATCACTGCCAAAAAAAAGCCCTATAATGGCCACAAGAGTACCTTTAATTGCGTCGCCACTCAGCTGAGAAAGCGTTATAAATGCTCATTTACCGGTGTAAAATCGCACGTTCGCTTTGTCCAATGCATAGCTCACTTCTACCTGAGCGGGCTGAGTAGTAACTTAATAACAAACACGACGGTGAAAAATCTGGCCGAATTTTCCCAGCTATTTCAAAGTGGTGCAAGCTTGCAATAGAGGTTAAGAAGGGTTAATAAGTAAGACTTAAACATGACAGCACCCGCTCACTGTTGCACACTTGCGGCGGCGCTCATGGCGCCAGACTAAACAGCATGAGGTCACAATGACAGATATCCTACTGATTGACGACGATAAAGAACTCTCGGAACTGCTCCAGGAATACCTCAGCTCAGAAGGCTTTAGCGTCTGCGCCGCCTATGATGGCGACCAAGCGCTAGAAATGGCTCGCGACAATCAGTACTCCGCCATGATTCTGGACGTTATGCTGCCTCGCCACAGCGGTTTTGACGTACTCAAAAAACTGCGCCAACAGCCCGACTTAGGCCAACAAAATACGCCGGTCATAATGCTGACTGCCAAAGGCGACACCATTGACCGCGTCATCGGACTGGAAATCGGCGCCGATGATTACCTACCCAAACCGTGCGACCCGCGCGAGCTGGTCGCACGATTGCGCGCGGTGCTGCGGCGCACCGCCAACAGCGCTCAGACACTGCCAGAGACGAGCGACCTGGAGGTCGACAAACTTCTGCTGCAAATTGGCAGTCGTTCGGCCTTTTGGCAGGATGCGCAACTTCCTTTAACCGGCACCGAATTTAGCGTTTTAGAGCTGCTGGTGCGTCAAGCGGGCCAAGTTATCAGCAAAGACGAACTAACCGAGCAAGCTCTGGGGCGTAAACTAACCCCGTACGATCGCAGCATCGACGTGCACGTCAGCAATATACGCAAAAAACTCTCAAGTGCCGGAGCCGGTAAAGATCAAATTATTAACGTCCGTGGCGCCGGCTATATGCTGACCCGCGCGAGTGAAGCACAGCAGCGCGGATGACTCGACTTTATCTACGGGTATTTCTCACCTTTTGGAGCATCACGGCGGTCATTATTGTCACCACTAATGTGATTGTTCACTGGCAGGGCGACAACCCAGACAACACCCTGCAACAGCTGCGCGGCGGCCAAGAGTACGAGCCCGCGCAACGGTTTCTGTTTCAAATGGCAGGCTCGATCGTCAATCGCAATTCGGCTCAGGTGCTGGCCGATATGCGCGCCATGCCAGAATGGAGCCGGCAATATTTTTATATCGTCGACGCTCACAACGAGGACTTACTCGGCCGCTCCTTGCCCGAAGGCGTGCAGTCGTTAATCCCCAAAATTAACCCCAGCCACCCGTTCAGCAAAATGGTTGATGGCGACAGCAAAACATGGGGACGGCACGTTACTCTTAACGACGGTAAAAGCCTAAAAGTATTTACCATTTCATCCGAGCAAGGCGCGAAATCCTCCGGCGACATTCTCTGGCAGCTGTTTATCAACAACATTTGGCCCCTGTTGCTCGCCTCAATTTTAGTCAGCGGTACCGCCTGTTTTTTTCTCGCCCGCCATTTTGCACACGGCCTTTCGACTCTACAAAAGGCGACCCGCAGTATCGCCAAGGGCGACTTAAGCGTTCGGATCAGTCAACGCTTTAACAACCGCCGCGATGAAATCGCCTCTCTCGCCCACGACTTCGACCACATGACCGAGCGATTGCAAAAAGCCATGGCCGAGCAAAAGCGCTTGATTAAGGACGTCTCCCATGAGTTGCGCACGCCCTTGGCGCGCCTACAAGTCGCTCTGGCCCTCGCGCAACAGCGCAGCGCCGGCGAGGTTGACCGGGAACTGGCGCGTATTAAACAAGCGGCCGACTACCTCAATGATGTCATTACCGACATTCTGGCGCTGCCAGTACTCGATGACGGCGGCTGGACTCTAGACGACACCACTGATGTAGTGGCGTTACTTAACGCGCTACACGACAGCTTGCAGCACGAGGCGAGTCGCGGCCGCGTAACGCTGCAACGGCAGATTCCGGTAGACGAGGCATTGCTCGCGACTCACGGTAATATGCTGTACGGCGTATTTGATAACGTAACTCGCAATGCCTTGCGCTATACGCCACCTGGCGGGGCCATCATCACCGAACTCACGGTGACCGATACTGAGTATCAGGTGCGCATTAAAGACACGGGGCCAGGCGTGCCGGAAGATCAGCTCACGGATATCTTTCAACCGTTTTACCGCACCGATCAAGCCCGTGATCGCGAGAGCGGAGGCTATGGCTTGGGCCTTGCCATCGCCCAGCGCACGGTCGCCCTACACAGCGGCCAGATCGAAGCCGAGAACCTCCCCGAGGGCGGTTTGTGCGTGACGATTCGGTTGCCTTACGAAAATGACGATAGCCAGTCATCCCCATAAATTCCCTCGCGTGCCGCCAGCGACAAACATTTGACTGGCGGCAAAACTCTGCCGCTAAGCACAGCAAATACCGCCAACATCCTGACAAGTCAGGTTTTTCTAGACACCCCAGAAGCACCTCAACCTATTGTTTTTAAAGCACAAAAAGTAAAACCGTGACGTCTGGCACAAAAATCGCAACAGCCTCCTGCATGAATCCTAAAATGGCAAGCCGGGCGTATCGCCCGAGCAGGAACTGAGCGCACTATTATGCGAGATCTGTCCCTAACAGGCGGTGTTGAGGCACTCGCCAATGGTCCATCGGCCGGCGCCGCCACCGAGCTGTTGCAACTGCGCAACAAGCTCGCGCATGCGCTGCAGACTTCACTGGATACCGACACGCTTATCGGCCTGTTTTTCAACCATTCGCGCGCGCTGGTCACCTACAACGGCTTACGCTTTAGCACCAGCCCTGGGGACAATCATCCAATCGATTTTGGCCGCCAGGCAACACATCAGTGTCACTACACGTTGCGCCTGCCCGACCACTATTTGGGTGAGATTACGTTTTACCGCCGCCGCCGTTTTAGCGATGACGAGCAACAAACGTTAGAGACGCTATTGGCCTCTCTCGCCTTTCCTCTGCGCAACGCACAGCAGTATCAAAAAGCGCTGCAGCTGGCGCTTATCGACCCGTTAACCTGCGTCGGTAATCGTGCCGCGCTCGATAATGCACTGGAGCGCGAGCGACAATTGCTGATGCGCAAAGGCGAACCGTTTGCGTTAATTTTGTTGGACATCGACCACTTTAAAGACATTAACGATCAGCACGGCCACCGTCGTGGCGACAAAGTGATTCGCGCTGTTGCTGATACGATTGATCAAGTCAGCCGCGGTACCGACATGACCTTTCGCTATGGGGGGGAAGAATTTGCCCTGCTACTCAGCGGCACAGGCGCGGCGGGAGCACTGATTACGGCCGAGCGTTTACGCCGTGCCATCGAGGCGCTTTATATCGCCCACGACGACGCCATTATTCGGCCCACCGTTAGTCTGGGCGTCAGCGCTTGTTTTAACGCCAACGAATCTGCCGGATGCTTGATTGACCGCGCCGACCTTGCGCTATACCGGGCCAAAGCAACCGGCCGTAATCGCACCAGTTGCGAGCCGCCAATCCCGGAGGTTGGCCTAGCGATGAACACCGAGGTGGCCGCCACTAAGCTGAGCCCCCTAAACAGCAGAAGCTAACGGCGCGGTTTTTTGGGCGGCGCTTTTTTTAGACGAGGCGGTTTACGCCCTTTGCCCGCACGTAACTTGCGCTCGTGGCGTTCACGCAAAGTGGCCGCTTCACGGCTCGACTTAGGTTTCGCCACCCGCTCGGTTTCCAGCCCGGCGGTTTGACACAAATCGGCAATTTCACGGTAATCGAGTTCCAGCCACTGACCCACACGAACGTGGGACGGAATAAAAATATTACCATAGCGAACTCGCTTGAGCCGGCTTACACGCACGCCTTGGCTCTCCCACAAGCGCCTTACCTCGCGGTTGCGGCCCTCCATTACGACACAATAAAACCAGCGGTTACGGGACTCGCCAGCACCGTCGACAATATCCGTAAAACGCGCAACACCGTCCTCAAGAAGCACGCCCTCTAGTAGGCGCTTGCGCATATCGTCATCGACTTCACCCTGAATCCGCACCAAGTACTCGCGATCAATCACCGATGAGGGGTGCATCAACTTATTTGCCAGATCGCCATCGTTGGTAAATAACAACAAGCCACTGGTATTAAAGTCCAAGCGCCCGACCGATATCCAGCGCTCGCCGGAAATCTTAGGCAGGGCCTGATAAACAGTGCGGCGACCTTCTGGATCTTGTCGTGAACAAATTTCACCTTCGGGCTTGTTGTATAAAATCACACGGCGCTTGGACGTATCTTTTTGCGCCGAGACCGGCTTACCGCGCAGGGTAATTTTATCTTTTTCGCTCACCCGATCACCCAGAGTAGCGGTGCGATCGTTGACACTGACATCGCCCGCCACAATGGCGCGCTCCATTTCACGGCGCGAACCGCAACCGGCGCGGGCTAATACTTTTTGCAGCTTTTCATCAGCTGGCGGCGATACCGCAGCGTCAGTTTCAGCGCTCGCATCGGAAGGGGTTTGATCTGGTGTTCGTTTTGCCATAAATAATTCGCTGGGTAGGCGCCGCAGGTTTAAACCTCGCGGTCGCGCTCTTGGGTGTCAGTAAAATTCGTCTCAGCGCTTTCGCTGCTGTCATCGGGCTCAACCGCAGAGTCTACAGGCGGCGCGTCTGGTGTTGGCTCAAGCTCATCATCGGTTGCGGCGGCCGTCGCTGGCTCTGCGGCAAGGTCGCCGCGCTCATCTGGCTCTTGTTCGGCGCCTTGCTCAGTCTCTGATTCACTGACAAAGTCGCTCTTTTCGCTTTCGACGTTTTCGGCCTCGCTATCTACCGGCGAATCAGCGTCTGAAGCACTATCATTGTCATCCGCCAATTCGTCATCACTGGCCTCACCTTCCGATTCCGACGTCTCGCCCTCTTCCGGGCTTGTGGCCGATGACGCACCAGCACCAAGTGCCGCACCTAAATCCAGCTCGGCATTTAACTCATCTAAATCGCGTATCTCGCTTAAGGTTGGCAGCTCATCTAAGCTTTTTAAATTAAAGTAGTCGAGAAACCCCCGGGTCGTGGCGTACAGCGATGGTCGCCCCGGCACGTCGCGCTGGCCAACCACTTTGACCCACTCGCGCTCGAGCAAGGTTTTAATAATGTGCGAACTCACCGCCACACCGCGGATCTCTTCAATATCGCCACGCGTGATCGGCTGACGATAGGCGATTAGCGCTAAGGTTTCGAGTGATGCGCGCGAGTATTTTTGTGGTTTTTCTTCCCACAAACGGTTAATCCAAGGCGCCAACTCCTCGCGCACTTGAATACGCCAACCACTGGCTACCTCTTTAAGCTCAAAACCACGATTCTCACAGGCCTCGCCAATGGCGGTTAATGCCTCGCTAAACGCGGCCGTATCGGGCGCATCGCCATCCTCTTCAAACAAGCTCATCAAACGCTTAATGGTGAGCGGTTCGCTGGACGCCATCAACGCGCCCTCGATGATCGCTTGCAGTTGTTGGTTTGCTATCATTATTGTGTTCTTGCCTTAACGTGTATCGGGCCGAAGTTCTCACTTTGGACGATCTCGACCAGTGACTCTTTGATGAGCTCCATAATAGCCAAAAAAGTGACCACCACGCCCAAGCGTCCTTCCTCTATGGTAAATAAACTCACAAACGGCATAAAGTTACGCCCGGCAAGCCGGTCCAGCACTTGAGCCATACGCTCGCGGGTCGAGAGTCGCTCTTTTTCGACGTGGTGACTTTCAAACATATCGGCGCGGCGCAGCACTTCTGATAACGCCAGCAGTAACTCTTGTAACTCGACATCCGGATCTGGTCGGGTCAGATTGCGATCGGGCGGCTCGGCACTGGCGGCAAACACATCGCGCCCTACACGTGGTAGCTCGTCGATGTCCTCTGCGGCCGTTTTAAAACGCTCGTATTCCTGCAAACGCCGAATCAAGGAGGCGCGCGGATCTTCGCCCTCCTCCTCTTCCTCGACACTGCGCGGCAGCAGCATGCGCGATTTAATCTCGGCTAACATCGCCGCCATCACTAGGTATTCAGCCGCCAGCTCAAAGTGGGCTGCGTCCATCAACTCGACATAGGACATATACTGCGAAGTGATCTCAGATACATCGATTTCGAGAATATCTAAATTCTGTCGCCGAATAAGATACAAGAGTAAATCCAGCGGCCCCTCAAAGGCCTCAAGAAACACCTCTAACGCATCCGGCGGAATGTAGAGATCTTTCGGCAGGTCGGTATAGGCCTTGCCTTGCACCATTGCAAATGGCATCTCGGCTTGGCTTGGCGCAGTTTTCGTATCAGTGGGTGCTTCCGCAGCTGTCTCCAGCGCAGCGGCTTCAGATCCGGCAAGATCATCCGCCTCGCTATTGGCCAGTTCAGGGTCTAGGTTTTGCTGATTCACACAAGCCTCCCCTGTGTCCGGTAGCGATTGGCACACGCAGAGCTCGGCCCACATGCAACGTTTGCGGCATTATAAAGAGGAACCGGCGCGGGGGACAGCGGCATAACAGTACTCAACCGGCTAACAGGGCCGAAAAGTCGCCCTTACCTTGCCGGATAAGCTCTGGCGCACCTTCAGTCAGGTCGACCACGGTGGTCGGCTCCAGGCCGCAGTAGCCGCCATCAATGATCAACTCAACCTGATGCTCTAATAAATCGCGAATATCGTACGGATCAGTCAGTGGGTATTCATCGCCGGGCAGCAACAATGTGCTACTCATTAAAGGCTCATTAAGTTCTTCTAAAAGCGCCAGGGCAATGGGGTTATCCGGCACCCGCAGACCAATGGTTTTGCGTTTGGGGTGACGCAAGCGTCTGGGAACCTCTGAGGTGCCCTCTAAGATAAAGGTGTAAGGGCCGGGCGTATGGGCTTTTAGCAAGCGAAACACCTGATTATCCACCCGCGCGTAGGTCGCAATCTCAGATAGATCGCGGCACATTAAGGTGAAGTTATGATGTTTGTCTAGCTTGCGCATCAAGCGAATACGGTCGAGCGCCATTTTGTCGCCAATATGACAGCCTAGGGCGTAGGCCGAGTCAGTGGGGTAAGCCACAATCCCGCCGCGCCGAATAATATCGACCGCCTGTAAAATTAAACGCGCCTGAGGCGTTTCGGGGTGTATCTGAAAAAACTGTGCCACTGCGCCTTCCTTTGTTGCCAGCTATGGGGCCTCGCGGCCCGATTAACGCCATTATAATTTTCACGCGAATGACTTACAAACATCATACGCCTCGCTATTTATTCGCCTCTACCGTCCCTGCCAGCTCTGGCCACAAAGACCAAACCGGCCGGGCATTGGGTGGCATAGGCTCAAACCGGCCCAACTCTTGCCAGATCCCGCCTGGACGATGAAAATCACTGCCACAGGAACTCGCCAGCCCAAACTCATTGGCCATGGCGGCTAAATCTTTCGCCAAACCGCTGGGTTGATAACCACTAATCACCTCTATCGCTCCGCCGCCGGCCTCGGCAAAACCGGCCGTCAGCGCGCGCAATTTCGTGCGGGTTAAGCGATATTTGGCCGGATGGGCCAATACCGCCACGCCGCCTGCGGCCAATATAGTCGCGACAATTTCATCCAGCGGCGGCCACTGCTGCTTAATATCGCCGACTTTACCGGCACCTAAGTACTTTTTAAAGGCACTGGCGACCGTTTTAACCAGGCCGTCTTCGACCAACAGCTGCGCAAAATGGGGGCGGCCTATTTGCGAGCCGCCGGCAAGCTCGGTCGCGCGCTGGTAGATATTGCGCGCGCCAAGCTTTTCTAGCTTGCCCGCGATGGTCAAGTTACGGTCAATACGCGCTTGCTGCTGCGCTGCGATCGCCTGCTGTAACTCGGCGCTATCGGCATTCAATCCAAGCCCCACGACATGCACACCAATTTTTCCCCAGCGTGTCGAGAACTCAATGCCGTTGATCAATGTCATACCTTCGTGCTCGGCCGCGCAGCGCGCGCGCGCCAAACCTGCGATCGTGTCGTGGTCGGTCAGCGCAATAGCGTCGAGCCCTGCCTCTTTAGCCCGTGCGACTAGGGCCTCTGGGGTCAGCTCACCATCTGAGCAGTTACTGTGCATGTGCAAATCAATCTTCAAGCCAAGCCTCGATCAACATTAAAGGGGATGAATACCGTATAATTGCGCTTTTGCGCCACAGTCGCAGTGCCGTAGGCGGCCGCGGCACTAACATTTTTAAGGTACTGACAGCGCTCGTGCGCTGGGACGGCCATAACCTCACAGCCCATTAACCGGCAAATAAAGGCGAATACCATCAGTATGAATGACTCAGCCCCTTCCAATGGTGAGCAAAGCCGCCCTCAGGATGATAACGTAACGGCAAGATCATCGAACCTCAGCGAACCATCAGGCAAGAACCCGAAAAAGCGCGAAAGCCTACTGGGTAACATCCTGCTAAACATCGTTATCCCGACCTTAATCCTCACCAAACTCAGTGGCGACGAATACTTAGGCACACGCTGGGCACTGGTCGTAGCCCTCGCCTTCCCATTGGCGTACGGTTTGCGAGACTTCCTCGTTAGACGAGAGTTTAACGTGTTTTCCGCTCTCGGCGCGATCAGTATCTTACTCACCGGCGGCATCAGCTTGCTAAAGCTCGACCCGCAGTATATCGCCATTAAAGAAGCGGCGATCCCCGGCCTGATTGGGCTGGCAACGCTATTGTCGATGAAAACCCGCTTCCCGCTGGTAAAAACCTTTCTGTACAACGACAAGGTGCTTAAAGTGGACCTCATCGCCTCGCGCCTAGAACAACACCAAAACACCGCTAAATTTAGTCAGGCTTTACGCAATGCCTCGTACTTGGTGGCGCTATCGTTTTTTCTGTCGTCGTTTCTCAACTACGCCTTAGCCAAATGGCTGTTGGTCAGCGAGCCCGGCACAGTAGCGTTTAACGAGGAGTTAGGCAAAATGACCGCCTTAAGCTTTCCCGTTATCGCCCTACCGGCCACCATTGTTATGGCGGTCGCACTTATGTATTTGTTCAAGCGAATCAAACAACTGACTCAACTCGACTTTGAAGAAGTCGTCAACAGCTAAACAAACAAGATCGAAAGGACACCAACCCATGCTTTACGCCATTATCAGCGAAGACGTTGCCGACAGCCTGGCAAAGCGCAAAAGCGCCCGTACCGACCACATTGCCCGACTAAACGAGCTGTATGATAAAGGACGATTAATACTCGCAGGCCCACACCCCGCCGTCGACAGCAACGATCCGGGCGACGCCGGATTTACCGGGTCGTTGGTCGTGGCAGAGTTTGACTCATTAACACAAGCGCAAGCATGGGCGGATGCCGACCCTTACATCGCCGCCGGGGTTTATGCCAAAGTCACGGTAAAACCCTTTAAGCGAGTTCTGCCCTAACCCCTTAACCGGTGTTGCCCCAACCCGTGAACCGGTTGACACGTGCTAACAATCCCTTAGGGTACAATAATGCGCTTTTGCAACTTAGATCCAATAGGTAATTCCGTGATAAAACCAACCGCTTATCTTAAGACCTTGGTCATTGCCGCCACCATCAGTGTCAATCTGATCGGGGTGCAAGCTCACGCTGAGACACAATACGTTGCCGACACTTTGCAAGTGCCGCTACGCAGTGGCATGGGCAACCAGTATCGAATCGTCCACCGCGGGCTACCAAGTGGTACTAAACTCGAATTGGTCAAACGCGACAGCGATGACTCAGGCGGAGACTGGGCATTGGTGCGCACCAACGACGGGCTTGAAGGCTGGATCCGAGCGCAATATCTATTGGGTGAGCCAACCGCCGCGATAAAGCTCGCGGAGCTAGAAAAAAAAATGGGGCAACTGGACGGCGACCAAACCGAGCTGCTCGACGCCAACGAAGAGCTTGAGAGCAATAACGCCGAGCTCCAACAATCTTTGGCACAATTACAAGATCAGTACCAACAAACCAGTAGTGAATTTGCCGAGTTGCGCAAACTATCGGCTAATACCGTGGCCCTCAACAAGCAGTACAAAAAGCTCAACGAAAACTATCAACTGTTGCAAACACGCGCTGAGGTCTTAAAAACCGATAACGAACGTTTAAAAAACAGCCAGCGTTATCAAGAGTGGATTGTCGGTGCGGGCATTTTACTCGGCGGCGTTATCTTATCGCTAATTTTACAGTCATTTGGTCGGCGCAAGCGTCGCTCAGAATGGGGCTGAATCGTTATTTAAAAACCGAGCCTTTGTTAACCGAACTTTTTTATTATGGGATACCATCATGATACGACGCTCTTTTAAATCTATTGCATTAATGGGCGCTTTAGCGATCGCACTTATTGCCAGCGGCACAAGCTTAGCCGCCGATAAAAGCTCGGAAAAGTACGTCACCTTTGAGACTGACCTAGGACGGCTGGTCATTGAGCTGTACCCAGAAAAAGCCCCCGTTACCGTGGCAAACTTTTTAGCCTATGTCGACAACGGCTTTTACGACGGCACCATATTTCACCGCGTCATACCAGGCTTTGTCGTACAAGGCGGCGGTTTCACCTTCGATTTTAAGCGCAAAGAAACGCTGCCCCCCATTGTTAACGAATCGGATAATGGTTTAGAAAACCAATACCTAACCTTATCAATGGCGCGCACTAACGCTGTCGATAGCGCTACCAGTCAGTTTTTTATTAACCTAAAACATAACCCCTCACTCGACGCATCCGAAGATAAACCAGGTTATGCGGTATTTGGCAAAGTCATTGAAGGCGAAGCGGTCGTTGAAAAAATTGTCGCCGAGCCACGGGGCGTATTTCGCTCATACCCCGATGCTCCCAACGCCGCCGTACGAATTTTAAAGTCCAGCCGCGGCAAAGTAAAAACCGAGGCAAGCTCGGGCTCTAAACTGAAGGACATGATTGCCGAATGAGCACTGCGCTGAGTGTTAACCTGAATAAAATTGCCCTGCTAAGAAACTCACGCGAGGGCGACTTTCCGAGTGTTTTAGCCCACGGCAAAATCTGCCTGGATGCCGGCGCCGACGGTCTTACGGTACACCCGCGACCAGACCAGAGGCACATCCGTCCGAGCGATGTCTACCAACTGGCCGAGCTAGTCGCCGGTCAAGAGGGCGTAGAGTTTAATATTGAAGGCAACCCCTTTGCCCCGGCCAAAGGCAGTTACCCAGGGCTGCTTAAACTGGTTGAGGATACTCGTCCACATCAATGCACCCTTGTGCCCGACTCTAACGACCAGCTGACCTCCGATCACGGTTTTGATCTGACCAACAGCACCGAGCAGCTGCAACCCATTATTCGCCAATTGCACAAACTTGGGGTGCGTATCAGTTTGTTTATGGACCCGGACCCCGAGCAAATTCGCCTCGCCAGCGCTCTTGGGGTCGAGCGTATTGAATTGTATACCGGCCCCTACGCCGAGCGGTTTTTGCAGGGCAGCCAACAGACGCAAGATGACCTTGAACGCTATCGCCTAGCGACCGAGGTAGCCAATCAATGCGGCCTTGAGGTTAACGCCGGTCACGACCTCAACCTGCAAAACTTACCCGCTTTTTTAGCCATTCCCAACATCGCGGAAGTCTCCATTGGCCACGCACTAACCGTGGATGCTCTGCACATGGGGCTGGTCAACGCCGTTGCCGCCTACCGCCGCATTTGCCAATCGTAACGCCCAATCTAGTCTACACTTAAACTAGCGGTTGGGGCGGTAGCCCTCCTGCAACCGCTAGTTTGTCGCCGCGCACTAACAGCCACTGCGGTGGCGATCTGGCATATTCAGAAGTAGACACATTGTTGGGAGAGTCGTATGCACTCAATTCTCGTTCAAGACTATATGCAAACTGCCCCACTGGCGTTTGAACAGCACACCAACTTACTGCAAGTCGTGCACAAACTTTTAGCCGGCAAGGTCACAGGTGCGCCGGTAATCGATACCGAACGTCAGGTGATTGGCTTTGTCTCAGAGCGCGACTGCATAAAAGAGATTTTACACGGCGCGTTTTACTGTGAGGAGCCAGCGGTTGTGGGCCGAGTCATGCAAACCGATGTGATCAGCTTTTCTCCCAGCGACAGTATCGTCGAGATTGCCGAAATCATGCTCCAGAACCTGCCAAAAAATTATCCCGTTATAGAAAACGGTAAATTAGTAGGCCTGATTACCCGTAGCGATGTTCTGGCCGCGCTACTGGATAACGACGAAGATTGCTATTTACGGCAAAGTTGAGGGGCGGTTATGGTATCCTCTCGTCGCTGCCTTCGAGCAGCGACACCCCTTTGCGGATCGACCAGCGGATTAATACCATGCAGCGCGACAGCGACGCCTACCTCGCCAAAAAACAATTCTTTAACACTCTTCTAACCGTCTACGGCCGCAAGCCTGTACTGGAAGCATTGCAGCAACCCGGGGTCGAGGTCTACCGGCTGCATCTGGCGCAAAGCAACAAACGCGGCGGCATTATTGATGAGATATTAGCCGAGGCAGAAAAACGCAATGCTGAGGTGGCATACCACGACCGGGCAGCCCTGTCGCGTATATCTAAAAATGCCAAGCAAGATCAAGGGGTGGCCGTCGATTTAATTTGCCAAAAATTTACCACCGCAACAGATTACCTCACCCGGCCCAGCAGCGGCAGCTGTAACCTACTGGCCTTAGATGGCATCACCAACCCGCAAAATCTGGGAATGATTATTCGCAGTGCCTGCGCAGGTAATATTGACGGTATTATTTTGCCCGAAAAAGGCTGTGCCCAGATCGACCCGCTGGTGATAAAAGCCAGTGCCGGCACGGTATTTAGGGCGCCAATACTGCGTACCACCGAACCTCTCGCACGCACCCTGAATAAATTTCGCGACAGCCAATACAGCGTGGTTGGCTTATCCTCTCACGCCAAGCAAACCTTACAGGCCTACTCCGGCGAGCGAACCGTTTTTGTGCTGGGAAATGAAACCGATGGTGTATCCAGCGCAACACAGAACGAGTGCAACCACTGGCTAAAAATCCCCATGAACAACCAAGTCGAATCTCTTAACGTTGCCGTTACTGCGGCGCTGATTGCGTTTCGTTAGCACACCCGTATCCAAAAAAAACGCCACCGTGCGGTGGCGTTTTTTTGACTCACTGCAATCCACTTACAGCTTGTAGCCCTCTTCTTCGTGCATGGTGATATCAAGCCCTTGTAGCTCGTCATCCCTAGAAACTCGCAGACCTCCGGTCAGTACACCCGTCAGTTTCAAAATTACGTAGGTGACAACAGCCGTGTAGCCAAAGGTAATAATTACCCCTAAAAACTGTACCCAGACTTGGCCCGACATACCATCGACCGCATCGGAGAAGCCATGGCCGCTAAAGACACCAAGGTTGGGCGAGGCAAACACCCCGGCCAGTAACGTCCCCAAAATGCCTCCAATTCCGTGTACCGGAAAAACATCTAATGAGTCGTCAATTTTCCATACCCGCTTCATTAACTGTGTCATCACAAAGCAAACACAGCCGGCCACCAAACCAATTACCAGCGCACCACCTGGGCCAACATACCCCGAAGCCGGGGTAATAGTACCCAAGCCTGCGACCATACCGGTGACAATACCCAGCACGCTGGGTTTTCGAAATTTAATCCACTCGATGCTCATCCAGGCCAGCGAGCCGGCGGCTGCCGATATATGGGTCACTAACATTGCCATTGAGGCATCACCATTAGCTGCCAAAGCACTACCGCCATTAAAACCAAACCAACCCACCCAAAGCATACCAGCGCCGGTAACGGTCATGGTCATGTTGTGGGGCGGCATAGCGACGGTCTCAAAGCCATCGCGATTACCCAGCACCAGAGCCGCCACCAGCGCGGCAACGCCCGCAGTGATATGCACAACAGTACCGCCGGCAAAATCCAGTAGTCCCCAACTGCCGAGAAAGCCGCCGCCCCACACCCAGTGGCATACCGGCACATAAACCGCCAACAACCACAGGGCCGAAAAAATCAACATCGACGAAAACTTCATTCGCTCGGCAAAGGCACCCACAATCAAGGCTGGCGTAATAATGGCAAACGTCATCTGAAACAATGCAAACAGTGATTCGGGGATATCGCCCGACAGGGTATCTTTACCAATACCGCTGAACATCGCGTGACTAAAATCCCCAATCCACGCATTGCCCTCACCAAACGCTAAACTGTAGCCAACAATCATCCACAGCAACGAGGCAATACAAGCAATCGCAAAGCACTGCATCAGTACCGATAAGATATTCTTACTGCGCACCAAGCCGCCGTAAAACAACGATAATCCGGGCAGCGTCATAAACAACACCAGCGCCGTCGCCGTTAATATCCACGCCGTGTTAGCACCGTTTGCCTCTTGGGCAAACGCGGCGGGTGACGCCAACAATAAAGTGGCAAGCGGCGCTCCCAACGCCAGATTGCGAGTAAAAAGTGTCATGGTACTCCTATCATTCTCAAGGTTTGGCTATCATTATAATGGTGCGGCAACGCGTGCGAGATACAGAAAAGTCGCACAAAACGCACTGTAAAGTGCCAACATTTGGCGCCGACAACGCACCCGCATCACGCGAGTGCACATAGCGCACTTATGCACTTTTTATGCCCACGAATCTTTTATATAAATATCAAATACTTAGATAAAAACAATGACAAAACTGAGAAAAGGCAAGCACCAACTTGGAACAATAAAAATAAAAATGCTTATTATTGGTGCAGACCAAAGGGACGCCGCACCAGCGACGCGCACAGCGGCATAAAAGAATATAACTATGACCGCCGCCGAGGGTGAAAGCGTCGCGCCGCCCCTTTCAGCCGCACCAATGCGGATTCAGAGCCGCCGTAACTGGCACGCTCAAACAACGCGGTTAGAGTCTCTAGCTCAGCCGCCAGCTCTGGCCTCTCCCGGGCAACCCGAGCGGCATATTGTCTGGGTGCCTCCCCTACGCGGCGAGCCAACCCAAGGCGCGCCAGCTTGCCGCACAATTGAGCATACGCCAGCTCTGCCGGAGGTAACCGGCGCCGAGAATGGCGCAACAATAACGGCAACAAAATAAGCATCGCCACAGTGAAGACCACCGCGATGACGAGCAATGCCAACTGCCAACCACTAACACGGCCCAACCATTTACTTAAAAAAGCTTGCTGTGCATCCGTATCGTAGCCCATCACCCACAACTGCCAGCGATAGTTAAGGGCGTCCCAACGCAACTGCAGGTTATCTAACAGCGCAAAACGGCGGCTAAACGCATTGCCCAGCAAACGGTTATCAGTATCGCTCAAAGAGTACTCCACGCCCTGCTCAATACGTTCTGGCGCAACGGCAGCCGTGGGATCGACTCTGACCCAACCTCTTCCCGCCAGCCATACCTCGGCCCAGGCGTGAGCGTCGTACTGTCGCACCACCAAATAACCCTCATCCGGGTTGATCCGGCCGCCTTGATAACCCACCACGACCCGCGCGGGGATACCTGCCGCGCGCATAAAAAATACAAAGCTACCGGCAAAATGCTCACAAAACCCCGTTTGCGATTGCCACAAAAACTCATCCACGGTGTGTTCACCTAACCTCGGGGGCTGCAAGGTGTAATGAAAATGCTCGTGGTAAAAGCCCAACAACCGCTCCAGTAAAGCCTCATCGCTCTCGGCGTCATTGCGCCACTGCTGCGCCAAGCGTTGAGTGACCGGATTAGCGCCTGCCGGCAGCTCGGTGTTTACTGCCCGCTGGCGCTCGGAGAGCCCATCAGCCTGCAGCCGATAATCGAGCACTGAGCGAACGCTATATTGCTTGCGCTGGTTAACCGGACGCGACTCATAGAGCGTTAAGCCTGGGCTGACCCGCGTGTTATCAGGCACCTCAGTAAAAGCTGCCAGCGCATACAGCCAGCTTTTTGCCGTGGGTTCAAGTAACACTTGGTAAGCCAGTGGCTCGCTCCCTAAGGCCAGTGAATCTCGCCACTGCGGCCACTGAGGGCTCCGCCTACCCCGCTTAACATCCAGCGCGCCACTTTGCTCCCACGTGCGCCCGTCAAACGAGTCAAATACCAGTGCGCGCCAATAAAGCTGTCGCGCGGGAGGTACGTCATCGTCAAAGGTTACTCTAAAAGCCAACTCGCCCGAGCGTATTAAATTACTAAAATCGCCCGGCGCCATTGAGTCGCTTACCCCAGTACGCGCCGCCGAGCTGTTTAGCGGCACAGTCCATAGCGACCCAAGCCTTGGCACCACCAAAAACAGTATCAGCATAATAGGCAAGGCCTGCAGCGCTAACACACAAATGCGCTTGCATTGTTTGGCAAAACTTACCTGAGCCGCCGAGCCGTTTAGAACCAGCAAGACACCGGTAACCGCCAATAGCGACACCAGCCCGTACAGCGAACTCGGTAACGAGGCTGCGAACAATAGCTGGGTGCCGGTAACGAAGTAGGCGAGATAACAGAGTAAGTGCAAATCGCCCGGCCGTTTAAGCTCAATTAATTTCAGCACAAAACCGGCGACCAGCAAGCTCAACATTGCCTGCAGGCTAAAGCTGCCGTAAAAACTAAACAGCAAGCCCGCGCATACGCCCACCACCAACAAAAACCGAACCCACTTACTCGGAAAAGGCCAACCTTTTAAAGCAATTTGCCAGCGCCAAACACCACTGACAAACGCCAACAGCGTCAACCAAACCGGCACCTCAACAATCAGCGGTAAGATGACAATGAGCTGAGCCATTAACATCCAAAGTAAACTCTGGCGGGAGAGTTGACTGTCGGGCTGGCTCATCGCGCGCCCCTCTCGGCCTTGGTTGTACTTTTCGGGGTAATCTCAAATAAGGCCAGCGCACGCAATACGTGGGCAAGATGTTCGCGGCCACTCGCCGGCTCAATCCGCTGTTTGGGCAAGCGCAAACCAAATACACGGCCAGCCTTGTGCCACTGCAGCGCGAGATAGCACAAGCCCGACAAACGGGTTTCACGATCGCCAGACAATGCACGAAAATCTAACCAGAGGTCATCCTGCTCTGGACTGGCAAACTGCTTAGTGTGCAAACCGGCACCACGCGCATAGAGCTTCCAGGCAATATGGGTAAGCGCTGCCCCCGGTTGATAACGCTTAAAACCTTCAAAATCATCACCGTGCGTCAGGGCGAGCTTTTTTTTACCCTCATCACTGTCACTTAGCTGGTCCGCTAACGCCACGCTCATCGGTCGCGGGTACACCAGTAAACGCACATCAAAGCGCACCCACGACCAAGCTCTGACCAATCCGAGTGGATAGTAGCTTTTTACTAAAATACGCTCGGGAGTATGCCAGCCCCGCTGACTGGTAGGCAGGCTCAGCTCAATTTGCGTCTCATCACCCTCGGCGACATCCGTTAACACTGAGCGCTCGGTATCGCTCGCCAGTATTAGCCGGCCCGCGCTTGTGCGGCCTTTGGCTTTTATACGCACTGGCATAATGAGCTGCTCGCCGGCAAATACCGGCTCGGAGGCAAGCGCCGTAAGCTCCAGCCCGATCAAGTTGCGAAACCCGTGGACAATAGTGACAACAAACAAACTGATCAGAAAGAAGCTCGCCGCCAACACTAGATTATTTTCGTAGTTGGTGCCGAGCAGCCAGAGCAAAATAACCGCTATAAAAAAGCCAAGTCCCGCTTTGCTGGGCAAGACATAAATAGCGCGATGACGTAAAACAACGGAGGTTTGTGGCGAAGTGCGGCGCTTGGCCCATTGCCAAAACCAATTCTCCAGCCGTTTATTAAGCGACGAACTCACCACGGATACCGCTGAAAAACTAAATGGGAGGGAGCAAACCAGGTATTACGGCGCGCAAAAGTAGACATCAAACAATTCGCCCTCGACACTGTAGCAGCAACGCAAGCAGTCCGATTCAGACCGTGTGCTAACAGCTGTGGTCGCGTTGTCAGAGCCAATCTGGCGTATGGCCTGACCGCCCATATCGGCCAGCAGTAAATGCAGTAAACTGGCAAAAAACTGCGCCGGCGTCATCGGCGATGGAATATCCCCCAGACCCTCTCGGTGGGCATCAGAAAGTGCGGGCAAATCTAACGAGCCAATCAGCTCGGCACGTTGAAGCAAGCGCACTACTCCAGCCCCGGTGTCAGGGACGACAATGTTGAGGCGGTTATCAGACAAGTCTATTTGCCACACCCAGCAAGGCCCTTGCGGTGGCAACCCGTGCTCAGCGCAGTCCGGCTTTACATGCAAGCCATACACTTTAAGCATGTGTTGAGTCAGGGCAAAACTAAACGTATCAACCTCGCTGGCAAAATCGCTGGCCGATACCTCTGCGCCAAATTGTTGTAGATTGCGAAGGTTCCAGTAGTGGTAGTCTGTCAACAGGTTCGGCAAGTTGTTATCGCTGAGATAACCGTGCTTAACCAGCGCCTCCCCTAAAGTCAGCTGTACTTTGCGCTGCTGAGCGTGAAGGGCTTCTAAGGCAGTGCGACTGACCCAGCCTAAATTAATCACTATCTGGCTGAACAAGGTATCGTTTTCACAGCCCGAGAGTGGTAATTTTTGTAATTGTTGCTGAGACAGCACCCCGGCCACTAAAGCGATTTGCGCCAGCGTCTGATTTGCCTCGACTTGCAGAGCAATCGCTTCGCGCAACTGGGAGCGACTTACAATGCCTTTTAGCAGTAAATATTGGCCAAAAAAGCTTGTGGTCATGAAGGCTCCCCGATCAACACCCATACCCCGACAGCAGGGTACTTACTCATGGTATAGGTTGTCTTGTAGTGTTTGTCGACTATGTTTGTCATAGATATGTTAACCCAAGCGCCGATCAAATATTAGCGCTACCGGCAACAACCTCAACGCGCTCGAGTAATTCGGCTATTATCCGCTGTGAACCACCGGTCACATCGGCGCCGCTCACCCGATGAGCAATAACCGCCGATGCCACAGCTTGCAAATCATCCGGTATTACGTAATCTCGCCCCTCGACAAAAGCCCACGCTTTAGCCGCTTGCAATAATGCCAGCGCCCCCCGCGGCGACAAACCGTGGGTAAAGCCCTGCTCGTAACGACTCGCGTGAACCAGTCGCTGTAGGTAATCGATTAGGCTATCTGAGGCTTTCAGCGCACGCACCTGCTGTTTTAACTCAGCCAGCTGCGCGACATTAATACAACGAGTCAGCTCGGGGATATGCCGGCGCGGATCACCGCCTAAAAAAATCAACCGCTCGGCTTCGGCCGAAGGGTAACCCAAGCTAATACGCATTAAAAAACGGTCGAGCTGAGATTCGGGCAAAGCGAAGGTGCCCATTTGCGATTCGGGGTTTTGCGTGGCAATGACAAAAAATGGTTGCGGCAGAGGCCGGGTCTCGCCATCGATGCTGACTTGCTGCTCTTCCATGGCTTCAAGCAGCGCACTTTGTGTTTTAGGTGTAGTGCGGTTAATCTCATCGGCCAGCAACACTTGCGTAAACACCGGCCCGGGATGAAAGGTAAACTGACTCGAGGCGGCGTCAAAAACTGACACGCCGATAATATCCGCCGGCAGCATATCGCTGGTAAATTGCACCCGCTGATAATCCAAGCCAAGTACTTTAGCCAAGGCGTGTGCCAGCGTGGTTTTGCCCATACCGGGCAAATCCTCGATCAGCAAATGGCCGCCGGCTAGCAAGCAGGCAAGCGCTAGCTTCACCTCGTGCTCTTTTCCGAGCAGCACTTTGCCGATCTCGCGGCACGCTTTGTTTATATTGTCACGCATAAGCGCTTTGCCTTAGGCGATAGCAGTAAGGCCGCGAGCCAAATCTGCCTTTAGATCAGCGACATCTTCTAGACCAACGGCAACCCGAATAAGGTTTTCCGATATACCCGACGCCATTTTTTGCTCATCGCTAAGCCGACCATGAGTGGTCGTCGCCGGGTGGACAATAGTCGTTTTTGCATCGCCCAGATTTGCGGTTAACGACATAATGCGGGTTTTATTAATCACCTGCCACGCTTGCTCACGCCCGCCTTTTACACAAAACGACAACACACCACCAAAGCCACGCTGCTGTCTCGCCGCCAACTCATGGCCGGGGTGATCGGGCAAACCGGCATAATAAACTTTCTCGACCTGGGGATGATCATTTAACCACTCGGCCAGTGCTTGCGCACTCGCCGAATGGGCGTCCATACGCAGGCGCAACGTCTCGAGCCCCTTTAAAAAGACCCAGGCATTAAACGCGCTCATGGTTGGACCGGCACTGCGAATAAAGCCGAGTACTTCGTCGACCAAATGCTTGGGACCTGCCACCAAACCACCCAGGCAACGGCCCTGCCCGTCAATGTATTTGGTGGCCGAGTGGACAATCAAATCGGCGCCAAACTTTACCGGCAGCTGCAAGGCTGGCGTACAAAAGCAATTATCGACGACAAACAGCGCATTGTGCTTGTGAGTTAAATCGGCCAAGCGCTGCAAATCCACCACATCGCACAGCGGGTTAGAGGGCGTTTCGACAAACACCAGCCGGGTATCAGCGGTAAAAGCTTGCTCCCACGCTACAAAATCGACCGGGTCGACAAAGGTAGTGGTAACGCCAAAGCGCGCCAAGTACTTGGTAAACAATACCGTGGTGGTACCAAATACACTACGGGAACACACGATATGATCGCCAGACTTTAGCAGTGCGACGCAGGTAGACAAGATGGCGGCCATACCCGAGGCAGTGGCGACCGCACTCTCGGTACCTTCCATTGCCGCAATACGCTCTTCTAACGTGCGCACTGTGGGGTTGGTATAACGCGAGTAAACATTACCCGGCTCGTCGCCACCAAAGCGAGCGGCGGCTTGCTCGGCACTGTCAAACACATAGCTCGAGGTGAGGTACAGCGCCTCGGAGTGTTCTCCTTCGGCGCTTCGAGCCTGACCGGCCCGCACCGCGAGCGTATCAATAGCCGCATCAGCCAGTGCCTGTTTGCGCAACTCGTCTAAATCACTCATATCCGTTTCCGCGGTTTACCTGTGCTTAATGTATATGCAGGTCTTCGTTGTCGTTGTGCAAGCCGATGGGGCTTTCTTCCTCTTTTTCGCGCAACGCTTTTTTCTTTTTACTTTTGCCCTCTTGGCGATCCGCCTCGATTTTTTCTAAATACTCTTTGCCAACATCGCCAGTAATATAATGGCCGTCAAACACCGCACAATCAAATTCCGTTACGCCATCGGCGCCCTCGGCCGAGGCGGCGACCAGATCGTCCAACTCTTGATAGATCAGCCAGTCCGCGCCAATCTCTTTGCAGACTTCTTCCTGCGTGCGACCGTGAGCAATCAACTCTTTGCTGGTCGGCATATCAATACCGTAGACATTGGGGTAAATCACCGCTGGCGCTGCCGAGGCAAAATACACCTTTGCCGCGCCCGCCTCACGGGCCATCTGGATAATCTGCTGACACGTCGTGCCACGCACAATAGAGTCATCGACCAGCAATACGTTTTTACCGCGAAACTCCAGCTCGATCGGGTTGAGCTTTTGCCGTACCGATTTTTTGCGCATCTGTTGGCCGGGCATAATAAAGGTACGGCCGATATAGCGGTTTTTGATCAACCCTTCGCGAAATTTAACACCGATCTTGTAAGCCAGCGCCTGACCCGCCACCCGTGAGCTATCGGGGATGGGCACCACTACATCAATATCGTGGTCGGGGCGCTCGGCAAGAATCTTCTCGGCAAGCTTTTCGCCCTGACGCAAACGCGCTTTATAAACGGACACACCATCCATAATAGAGTCGGGACGCGCAAAGTACACATGCTCAAAAATACAGGGGGTTAAGCGCGTGTTTTTAGCGCACTGTTTGCGGTGCAACTGGCCGTCAAAAGTGATGTAAATTGCTTCACCCGGCGCGACATCACCGATTAAGTCAAAGCCAAGTACGTCGAGTGCCACGCTCTCGGAGGCCACCATGTACTCCTCGCCCTTATCGGTCTCGCGCTTACCGTACACTAAAGGGCGAATACCGTTGGGATCGCGAAACGCGACAATACCATAGCGAGCAATCAGGGCCACAACGGCGTAACCACCGCTGACGCGTTTGTGCACACCTTCTACTGCGGCAAAAATATCATCTTGATTGGGTGCCAGTTTGCCTTGCAGCTGCAGCTCGTGGGCAAATACATTTAACAGCACTTCGGAGTCAGAGTCGGTGTTAACGTGGCGCAAGTCAGTTTTAAATAACTCTTCACTGAGACTATCGGCATTGACTAAATTGCCGTTGTGGGCCAGCGCGATGCCATAGGGCGAGTTAACGTAAAACGGCTGCGCGAGCGCGGGGCCCGAGCTGCCAGCCGTAGGGTAACGCACATGACCAATGCCCACATTACCCACCAAGCGCTGCATATGGCGGGTGCGAAATACATCACGCACCAGACCATTGGCTTTTTGCTGGGTCATTTTGCCATCTTGGCAAGTCATAATACCGGCTGCGTCCTGGCCGCGATGTTGGAGGATAGTCAGCGCATCATAAAGCTGCGTATTGACGTCGCGTTTACCCACTATACCAACAATACCGCACATATTTGCCTCACCTTCGTGTAATGCGAACCATTAAAAAAATGACGTAATCCATTCGAGCGCTTGGTCCGTTGTGGCGCGAGCCCAAGCTTCGAATACTAAAAATCGGGGTATCAATACCGACTCTTGCCACCAACCGTCTTCGTTCACAGGAACAAGCGAGGGCAACAAAATAACAACGGCCAGTACGACCAGCGCGCCGCGAACCAAACCAAATACCATCCCAAACAGACGATCGGTCCCGGATAACCCGGTCATTCGCACCAGCTCGCCAATCAAGTAGTTCACCATGGCCCCTACTATTAGCGTCGCAGCGAACAAAATCGCAAACGCGGCCATAGCCCGCAATGAGGGAGTAGGAATCAAGTCGGTCATCAGAACGGCCAAGCGATCGTCAAAGATCGAGGCAATAATAAAGGCAGTCACCCAAACTACCAGCGACAAAGCTTCTTTTACAAAGCCGCGCTTGATACTAATCAAGCAGGACACAGCCAATATGCCGACGATGGTCCAATCTGCCCAATTCATGGGTTCAAGTGACTCCGGTTTTCAGAAGGCGCTGATTCTAACAGAGCAGCCACTGTGGGCATACCCCGACTCACGGTTTGAATGGCAACACCATAGAATTGACTTTAAACACCGGATCGACTTCTTGCTTAACCTCTAATGCTAAGGCCTTATCAAGCTTGGGGCCGATAAACACGCGGCTGACCTCCCCTTGCGAGGTTTGTGCCGAGCGCACGTACGCTTTGTAGCCGCGATCCTGCAAACGTTTGCGCAACTGCTGGGCCGACTCCGACGAGCGCAAGCTCGCCACCTGGACTACCCAGGCATCGACTAAAAGGTGGTCATCGCCAGCGACCGGCGCTTCTGGCTCGGCCACTCCCGACTCAGACGCACCAGACGGTGTCGGCTTGGATGCCGCACTTGAGACAGAGGCCAACTCTGAAGCGGCGCTGCGCGCAGAGCTCGATGAGCCCGATGTCGCAACCTCAGAATCGCCGACCGGCTGCTCATTATCGGGCACGAACATCGTCTCGGGCGCGGGTGCCGCAGGTGTCGTGACACGAGCCTGAGGCTTATCAATTACCACCGGAGTAATATTGGGGCGCGGTGGAATCTGACTGCGAGTATTCACCTGATAAGGCGCGTGTTGCTTAAAAAAACCGGGCAAAAAAATTACCGCAATACCCGCGAGCACCAAAGCGCCAATTAACCGTTGTTTTAACCCGCTGTTCACTTAATCTCCCCCAGGCTGCCCGCACTGGACACTCGCGTCACATCTGGCGCTAATATAGCCAGTGCAGCGGCCACGGTAAAGAAGGAGCCAAAGACTAACAGCAGATCATCCTCACCTAAGCTCAAATGCTCGCCGGTATTTAGACCACTTAAGGCATCGGCGAGACTCGCAAATGGCGTTACATTGGCACCACTTGCGCTAATAACGGCGGCCAGAGACTCTGGGCTCGCAGCGCGCGGCACATCGGCCAAGCCTACAGGCAACCAACAATCCACCAATCCCATTAGCGGCTGCAAGGAGCCGGCAATGTCCTTGTCGGCCATCATTGCCACTGCCGCCACAACCCGGCCAGAGGTTTGCCGCGCCGCCACCACTTGTGCCAAATAGGTTGTCGCGGCGGGGTTATGGGCAACATCAATCAGTACCGGGGTACCGCCAAAGCGAGCGTTTTGCATGCGCCCGGGCAAAGTCAGCCCACCAAACACATCAGCCAAATCCAATGCCGCCACATCCACACCCAGGGCTTTTACCGCCTGAATGGCGGCCGCAACACTACTCGACACCAAAGATACCGGGGGCACAGAGAGCGCAACGCCACTGTGGTTATCGATCAAACGCCACGGGGTCTTATCAGGTATAGGGTTATTCTCAGACGGCGCTGTATCAATAACAAAGTCGCGCCCTATTAAGCGCAGCGACGCACCAATATCATCGGCGTATTGCAACAGCGAAGCCGGCGGATCCGTATCGACACAAATGGCGGTTTTGCCCGCGCGCATAATACCGGCCTTTTCACGGCCAATACTTTCGCGGTCATTGCCAAGCCACGCTTCGTGATCAATAGCGATGCTGGTAATCACCGCCACGTCCGGATCGATAATATTGACAGCGTCCAGACGCCCGCCCAAACCCACTTCGAGCACCATAACATCGACAGCCTGCTGGCCAAACAGCACCAGCGCCGCGAGCGTACCAAATTCAAAGTAGGTTAAAGAGACATCGCCCCGGGCTTGATCGACAATATCAAACGCCCGGCACATAGCCGCCTCGCGTACCGGTACCGCGTTAATCTGGACCCGCTCACAGTAATGTTGAATATGGGGAGAGGTGTAACTACCGACACAAAATCCAGCCGCTTGCAGTAGCGCGCTAGCCGCGCTCACGCAAGAGCCTTTGCCGTTGGTGCCGGCGACCGTAATCACCGGCGGTAAATCGGGCAGTACCAGGCGCGCAAGCACCTGCCGCAGGCGATCGAGACCTAGGTCGATCTCGGTAGGATGCGCCTGCTCAAGCCACGTGAGCCAATCGTCGAGTTGCGTAAAGCGCATAGGGCGAGCGCCGTCTAGCTCGCCTCCGCTTGACGAGTAAATTTAGCCAACAAACCGGCCACTTTATCGCGCATTTGTGCGCGATGAATAATCATATCGATGGCGCCGTGCTCCAATAAAAACTCAGCGCGCTGAAAGCCCGGCGGCAGCTTCTGTCGAATGGTTTGTTCAATAATCGCGGGGCCGGCAAAACCGGCACGCGAGCCAGGCTCGGCCGCGTTAATGTCGCCCAATAGCGCCAGCGAGGCCGAGACACCACCGTACACCGGATCGGTCATGATAGAGAAATACGGCGTACCCTGCTGCTTTAAACGCTCGATAACGGCCGACGTTTTGGCCATTTGCATCAGCGAGATCAACGCCTCTTGCATACGGGCGCCGCCGGTAGCCGAAAAGCATACCAACGGGATATTCTCTTCTAGGGCGATTTTAGCTGCACGGGCAAAACGCTCGCCCACGACATACCCCATAGAACCACCGTGAAAAGCAAATTCAAAGGCGACCGCGACAACCGGCATGCCCTTTAGCTCGCCCTTCATGGCAACCAACGCATCTTTCTCACCAGTGGATTTTTGCGCGGCGCTCAGGCGATCTTTGTATTTTTTTACGTCTTTAAACTTTAAGCGATCAATCGGTTCGACATCGGTACCGATCTCTTGGCGACGATCTTCATCGAGAAAAATATCTAATCTACGCCGCGCACCAATACGCATATGGTGATCGCACTTAGGGCAGACATCGAGGTTTTTTTCCAGCTCTGGGCGGTACAGCACGGCAGAACACTTAACGCACTTCTTCCAAAGGCCTTCGGGCACTTTACTTGAGCCCTTTTTACCATCGGCACGCACAACGCTGGGAACCAGTTTCTCTAGCCAACTCATGGTTTAATCTCTTAATTGGGTTGCTTGTTTTGCAGGTATTTACCTAGCATCCGGACCGACATAACCTTTACAGGCTATCGAGGCCACGGCGAATATCACTAATGATAGCACCGACTGCGTCCGCAATCTTCTCGGGCGGCTGACCGGCGTGTTTACCCATCGCATCAACCAGCACACTACCGATCACGACACCGTCAGCTAATCGCGCCACATTGGTGGCGGTCTCGGCATCTTTAATACCAAAACCAACACACAGCGGCAGTGACGTTAGCGCGCCAAACTCGTCGAGCTTGGCCTTAACGGCGTCAACATCCAAATGCCCGGCACCGGTAACGCCTTTAAGAGAGACGTAGTATAAAAAACCACTGGCATTACTGGCCAAATGACGAGCCCGTTCGGGCGCGGTGGTCGGCGCCAACAAAAAGATATTATCAATATCACGCTGGGCCAGCTCAGACTTTAGCTCACCTAGCTCTTCCGGTGGTAAGTCGACCGTCAAAAGCCCATCAACGCCCACAGCCGCTGCACGCTCGGCAAAACGACTGTACCCCATGCGCTCAACCGGGTTGGCATAACCCATTAAAATAACGGGGGTAGTCGTATCGGTTTTGCGAAACTCGGCAACCAAATCAAGGGTGCCGGTTAAGCTTGTGCCAGACTCTAGGGCTCGCTCATGGCCCTGCTGAATCACTGGCCCCTCGGCCATTGGGTCAGAGAACGGCACACCTAGCTCAATAATATCGGCGCCAGCTTCGACCATTTTATGCATAGTGGGCAAACTGGCTGCCGGACTTGGGTCACCATTAACGATATAGGCAACCAGCGCTTTGCGGCCACGCGCTTGCAGTGCTTCAAATTGTTGACTGATTCGACTCATTAACATTTATCCAGTTGCGTTTGGGTCACACCGTGATGCCATCGATCTCGGCGACAGTGAGAATATCTTTGTCACCACGACCGGACAGATTAACGATAACAATCTGATCTTTACTCATGGTCGGTGCGAGTTTTTCGGCATAGGCTAAGGCGTGCGAGCTCTCAAGTGCAGGCATAATCCCCTCGACTCGAGTGGTTTTACGGAAAGCATTAAGCGCCTCATCGTCGTTAATCGCGACATAATCTACCCGCCCTAAATCTTTCAACCAAGAGTGCTCTGGGCCCACCCCTGGATAGTCAAGACCTGCCGATACCGAGTGAGTCTCGATGATCTGACCGTTTTCATCTTCCATTAAGTAGGTACGATTGCCGTGCAACACACCGGGCACGCCTTCATTTAGCGGTGCGGCGTGGCGTCCAGTCTCGACACCGTCACCACCCGCCTCGACACCGTACATGGCGACCGCCTCATCGTTTAAAAACGGGTGAAACAATCCGATCGCATTCGAGCCGCCACCAACACAGGCAACCAGTGCGTCGGGCAAGCGCCCGGTACGCTCCAGGCACTGAGCGCGAGCTTCGCGACCAATAATAGACTGAAAATCACGCACTAACTGCGGGTACGGATGCGGACCCGCCACAGTACCAATAATATAAAAGGTATCGTCAACGTTGGTCGCCCAATCGCGCATCGCCTCATTCATGGCGTCTTTTAAAGTTTTTGAGCCAGAAGTGACCGGAATGACTTCAGCGCCCAACAGTTTCATACGATAAACATTCAGCGCCTGTCGGCGAACATCTTCGGCGCCCATATAAACTTGGCATTTAAGACCGAGCCGTGCCGCCACCGTTGCCGTGGCAACCCCGTGCTGTCCGGCGCCGGTTTCGGCGATGACTCGGGTCTTGCCGGTTTTTTTTGCCAGTAACGCCTGACCAATCGTGTTATTAACTTTATGTGCACCAGTATGATTAAGGTCTTCGCGCTTAAAATAAATTTGCGCGCCGCCTAATTCACGGCTCATACGCTCGGCGTGGTACAGCGGCGACGGCCGGCCAACGTAATGGGCCAGATCGCGGTCAAACTCTGCCTGAAATTCGGCATCGTCCTTTAAGCTGCTGTATATCTCCTGCAGCTCATCCAGTGCATAAATCAGCGTCTCGGAGACAAAGCGGCCCCCAAACTGGCCAAAGTGACCCGTCGCATCAGGAAAAGCGCTGTAATTTACCGCAGATTTCTGCTCTTTATCACTCACAGTTCAACTCACTTTTTACAGGGCGCCAGCGTGGCGCGCTTAATGTTTGGCGTTGGAGATAAATTCTGCAACTTTGGTTGGATCTTTAATACCGGGGCTCGCCTCGACGCCGCCGCTAACGTCAACGCCATAGCAGCCCGTAGCCGCAATGGCCTCGGCAACGTTAGCCGGACTCAAGCCGCCGGCCAGTACCACAGGGCGAGGGGGATTTGCCGGAACCCGCTGCCAGTCGAAGGTGGCACCGGTACCGCCGGGAACCCCCTTCTGATAGGCATCGAGCAGCAAACCTGCCGCCTGAGTATAGGGTTGCATCGCAGCCACAACATCCAAGTCTGGGCGCATTCTAATCGCCTTTAGATAGGGGCGCTCAAATTGCTCGCAAAACTCGGGGGTTTCATCGCCGTGAAACTGCAACAGCTGCAGCGGCACTTCTCGCAACACTTGGTAGACCGTTTCTGCACTGGCATTGACGAACAGCCCCGTGACCGTCACTAACGGCCCCACGGCGTAGGCAATCTCGCGGGCGCGGGCAATACTAACCGCACGCTTGCTGGGCTCGTAAAACACCAAGCCAATAGCGTCGGCGCCACAGGCAAGTGCATGCTCGGCATCGGCCACCTGAGTAATACCACATATTTTTACGCGCGAACTGTTCAACCGGATTACCCGCTATACAACCTTAATCGGTCAGCTATCGATAAGCTGCCGCAAAGGCCTGAATACTACCAGATTTTAATCATTTTTGCTGCCACCCGCGCGCCCCGCAAGCGCGCCCACAGGATCGGCAAGAAACAATGGGCCCGGATTACCTCGCCCCAGTGCAAAACGATTTTCGTAATCCACCGCTACCAGGTACAAACCATTGGGGCGCGCGGTTGCTGCCGCCGCTGAGCGCTGTCGCGCCGCAAGCACATCGGCGGGCCAGGTAACGGGGCGAGCGCCCCGCCCCACCTCAAGCAGCACACCGACGATATTGCGCACCATATGATGTAAAAACGCATTGGCTTTTATTTCTAGGATAATTAAGTCACCCCGGCGAGACAGGTGCAAATGCTCGACCGTGCGTACCGGGCTGTGCGCCTGACACTGGGCAGCCCGGTAAGAGGTAAAATCGTGGGTGCCCACCAAGTACTGTGCAGCAATAGCCATAGCGTCCACATCCAGCTTGTGGCGCACCCAGGTAACCTGATCGTGCAATAGCGCCGGCCGTGCATTGGCGTCACTCAACAAGTAGCGATAAGCCCGCGAGTGAGCACTAAAGCGGGCATGAAAATCATTGGGCACGGTACGTGCCCAGCGCACACCAACGCCATTAGGCAAATGGGGCCGGGCACCCAACACCCAGGCTTTGTCCGGCCGGTTTGCCTGAGTATCAAAATGCACCACCTGCCCGGTGGCGTGGACGCCGGCATCTGTTCTACCGGCACAGACTAATGTTACCGGTTCACAGGCGATTTTAGATAACGCTTTTTGCAAATAATCTTGCACTGTGGGCACACCACCAGGCTGTACCTGAAACCCACGAAAATCGTAACCATTGTACTCAACACCCAACGCAACGCGCTGCATTCCCTCGGGCCAAGGGGTACCGGGGGAGATCTCACAGTTGCGAGTATAATAGCGTTCGGACATAGCGGGATTCTGCGATCAAAGGGTTAATGCGTAATGTCACAGACTTATGTCTGTACAAAAATAAAAAAGGCCCTGCGCACATCAGTGAGCAAGGCCTTAGTAACGATATCAGTGATTAGCTTTGCGCTTTATCCAGCAGGCTAAGCGCTTCGGCTTTTTGCTCTTCGTTACCCTCCTCCGCCACTTCAGAGAGAATATCGCGAGCGCCATCTAGATCACCCATATCAATATAAGCACGAGCCAAGTCCAACTTAGTGGTGACTTCATCACTATCCGTCAGAAAATCAAGATCTTCATCGTCAAGATCGGCATCGTCCGCATCCAGCCCTGGCAAGTCATCCAACTCTGACGCGTCGGCGGACGCTTCAGTATCCAAATCGCCCAGCGCCTGCTCGAACGCGTCGTCATCATCAAGACCGGCAGGCTCAGCAACAGTGTTATCAGCTGCAGCATCTAAGTCCGCCATATCTTCGTCCATAGAGGCCAGGTCAAAATCGTCCATAGCCTTATCTAAATCGAAGTCATCCGCATCGTCCTCGGCCAGATCTAAGGTGGGCACCTCTTCTTCGTCAGCGGCACCTTCGGCAAGTTCATCGCCTAGGTCAACCGATGCATGGCCGGCTTCCTCAGAGCTCGGATCATAGGGCTCGGGCTCAGAGTAGCTGGTCGCGGGCTCTTCTTCCGGCTCCAAATCGAGTGTTGTATCAAAGCTAAAGTCTTCATCTAACAGTGGTGCTTCATCGGTCAAAGACACACCATCTTCAGCGGATTTATCAGATTCATCGCTAATAGAGTCTAAATCGAACTCCAAATCATCAAGCTCGTCGGTGCTGGCGGTACTGCCAGATTCTGACTGTGACGCAAAAGAGTCTTCGACCGGCACTGTACTTCCTTCCGTGTCGTCTAACGTATACTCAATATCGTCAAGGGGCTGCGAATCCTGCTGATCATCCTCCAGATCGAGAGCAAACACATCATCAGACTCGGCACTTTCGGGCTCATTGGCCACGGCGTCATCGTCTAAATCCAAATCAAATTCCAGCAGTGCGTCGTCAGTCGCACTGTCATCCTCGGACTCGAACGACAAATCGTAACGGCTAGACGATTCGTCCAGCTCTAACTCATCACTGGCCGCCGGGCTTGAGTCCATATCGTCCAGCTGCAGCTCTTCATCATCTTTTAACGCCGAGTCGTCTAGCTCGTCGGAAAGATCGAAATCGAAATCATCATCCAGGTCATCCGAGTTTGCACCGCCATCGGCAAGCGGAGCACTGTCATTAAGATCGAAGCTCTGGTCAAAATCAGACTCGACAACACTATCTTCTTGCTCTGTAGCGGACGAGGCCAGCCCGGTTGCCAAGGCGGCACCAGCGGCTGGCGCAACAAAATCGGCGGCACCTGGGAAGTACTGCACCCGCAAGCTGCTAGCGCGAGCAATACTGGCTTCATCGCCCTGCTCGACAATAGCGGCAAAGCGCGCGTCAAAGGAGTCAAGGTTATTGCTTTCGCCGTATGTTTCCAGCAATTTCAAGCTGATGGGCATAGAGCCCGGCTCGCGCTCAAGGGCCGACAACAGCATATCTTCGGCCTGCTCGTACTTGCCGAGAGCAATATAAATATCGGCTTCGCCAACCACATCGCCGGTTTCTGGCTCAACACTTTCGGCTGACTCATCGGCATCCGTTTCATCAAATAACGAATCGTCTAGAGCTCCCGCATCCATGTCACTGTCGGCCAGCTCGTTCTCAGGCTGAGTCTCGGCCTCTTCATAGGCGATAGGCTCATCGTAGTCTGGGGTGAAATCGTCACTCTCATCAACTGTAGAGCCGCGCTTACGCAACGCCAGCACAACCAATAGCCCGATTAACACCACGGCCAGAACAATCCACAAAAGATTGTCCATAAGGGTGTCCATCAACGTAGGCTCAGGCGCGCGTCGCACGACCTTATTGGTATTGCGAACCGGCTCTTTCGCTTCAGGCTCAACTTTATCAGCTGGCTTGGCTGCCGTTTTTTCCGGCGCCGGCTTAACCGCAGAGCTGGATTCGGCAACACTGGTATCTTCAGCCGGCTTGGCGTCGTCAGTTACTGGCGTCGCAGCGGCGTCACTGAGATTCTCGTCAGCGTCGTTTTTCTGTTGCGCAGCCACTTCCAGTGCCCGCATCTGCTCGTTGCTGACCTCCAGCAAACGCTCCATGGTTTCGATTTGCTCTTCAAGGTCGCCCACCCGCGAGCGCAGCTCTGTGTTCTCACCGCGAGAGCGTGCAAGCTCGTCTTTAGTATCCGTCAGCTCACGCTCAAGCGCGGCGCTTCCAGCCGAACCAGCGCCACCATTGCGGGCGGCATCATCAGAGCTATCGCTACCCGAGGCCAAACGCAATCGACCACTGACCTCGTCAGACGTACGATTACTCGCACTATTGCGACCCGAGCCGTCAAGCTGAGCCCCCATGGCGTTACCAGACCACTCGCGGTTCTGTTCGGCAACACGGCTAATCGCCTGGCGGTTATTGAGCTCGCGAACTTCACGCTCTGAGGGAATGCGCAACACCTGCCCTTTTTTCAGCAGGTTGATATTGTTGCGGATAAAAGCATCGGGGTTGGCTTTTTGAATCGCCAGCATCGTCTGATGAATAGAGGCGTTACCGGGACGGTGATCGCGGGCGATCTCCCACAGGGTATCGCTGGCTTTAACCGGGCCGTAGACATCGCCTCCGGCACTGTTAGCCGATACGGCGCCGGAGTCGCTGCGCTGCCGTACCGGCTCATTCTTTACCGGTCGGCTTTTAGATTCTATTGGGGTAACACTGCCCTGAACCGGCGCAGCACTCTCGCCCGAGAAGGTGGGCAGATCAAGCAACAGGGTATACTCACGCATTACCCGACCACTGGTCCAGCGCATGTCGACCACAAAACTTAAGTAGGGCTCACGCACAGGGTCGCGGCTGGTAACCGCCACAAATGGGCCATTAGGACCATCGGTTACCACATTAAAGCGCAATTGTGTGTAAAAGAACGAACGCTCCAGACCAACTTTATCAAAGTCTTCTTGCGTCCCCAGCTTAATGACAATCTGCTCAGCGCTGAGATCACCAAGATCACGCAGGCCAATGTGAGCGTCAAGCGGCTGATTGAGAGACGAATTTAGCGATATGTCACCAAGTCCCAGCGCCAACACAGAGCGCGAAACCAACAGTGATAAAACCCCAAGCAGTATTACCAGCTTACGAAGATGCATAGCATTTTCCTTTTATTGTCTCCCCCGGCCTCCTGACGACCACCCGCCATTGGACTTCCTGTCAGCCACATAGCTGTGGCGCGGCATACCCGAAAAATTGTTGTAATGAGGCTTTGCAACCTCGAATATTTCTTCACTAATAGCCGTAAGTATTCATTATAAATAGCTTTTTATCAATACTTAACCCAATCGCAGCCCTAGCTATTCACTCGCTTTTTACGCAAATTAGGCTCGCATTATTAAAAATGCATAAAAATGCGACGCCGTTCAACAAAAAAACCCCGACCCTATCTCAGATCGAGGCTTTGCTGGAACAGCCGAGATTAACCTCGGTGTCAGGATTAGGCGTTGCGCAGCACTTGCAACATACGGCGCAGCGGCTCGGCCGCACCCCACAACAGCTGGTCACCCACAGTAAAGGCGTTGAGGTACTCGCCCCCCATGCTAAGTTTACGCAAACGCCCTACGGGAACGGTCAGCGTGCCCGTTACCGCGGTGGGAGTCAGATCGCGCAAAGTTGACTCTTTATCGTTAGGCACCACTTTAGCCCACTGATTGTGGCCGGCAATCATTTGCTCGATTTCATCCAGCGGCACGTCTTTTTTCAGTTTAATGGTCAAAGCCTGCGCGTGACAACGCATGGCGCCAATGCGCACACAGGTTCCATCCAGCGGGATCGGATTGCCATCGTTACCTAAAATCTTGTTGGTTTCGGCTTGCGCCTTCCACTCTTCGCGGCTCTGGCCGTTTTCAAGCTGGCTATCAATAAACGGTAAAACACTGCCGGCCAATGGTGCGCCAAAGTTTTCGGTGGGGAAGTCACCCGAGCGCATAGTGGCCGCCACTTTGCGATCCAACTCTAAAATAGCTGAGGCCGGATCGGCCAATTCGCTGGCAACGCCATCGCGAATAGTGCCCATCTGCTCGATCAGCTCGCGCATATTGCGCGCGCCAGCACCCGATGCGGCCTGGTAAGTCATGGACGTTGCCCACTCAACCAAGTTATTGGCAAACAAGCCGCCAAGGCCCATTAGCATTAAGCTCACAGTGCAGTTGCCGCCGATGTAATTTTTAACGCCGCGAGCCAAACCGTCTTTAATCACGTCGAGGTTGACCGGGTCGAGAACAATCAGCGAATCTTTATCCATGCGCAAGCTTGAGGCGGCGTCAATCCAATAGCCGTCCCAGCCAGCACCACGCAGATCGGCAAATACAGCTTTGGTGTAATCGCCACCCTGACAAGAGATAATCGCATCCAGTTGCTTCAGATCATCAATAGAGAAAGCGTCTTTTAGCGGTGGCAAACCCTCGGCCACGTTAGGCGCTTCGCCACCCACATTAGAGGTGGTAAAGAACACCGGCTCAATACCGTCAAAATCGTTTTCCGACTGCATGCGCTCCATCAGGACAGAACCGACCATGCCGCGCCAACCTACAAAACCTACTTTCATCATTTGACTCTCTTTTTAACTCTTTGTTGAATTAAAGCGTTCATCGGGCGCCTTGTGAGCACCCGCGAAGGCCCTATATTTTGCCGCAAATAGCCACTGGCTGCAAATTGATCAATTCTGATACAGCGCCGCTAACACCGCATCACCCATTTCACGAGTGCCAACTTTGGTGCTACCGGGAGTGTAGATATCGGCCGTGCGTAAACCCTGATCCAGCACCTTACCGACCGCTGCTTCAATGGCATCCGCGCTCTGGGTAAAGCCCAGCGAGTAGCGCAACATCATCGACGCTGACAAAATAGTCGCCAGTGGATTGGCGATGCCCTGCCCGGCAATATCCGGTGCCGAGCCGTGACACGGCTCGTACATACCGCGTCCTTGTTTATCCAGTGAGGCCGATGGAAGCATGCCAATCGAACCTGTCAACATTGCGGCCGCATCAGACAAAATATCGCCAAACATATTGCCCGTTACCAGCACGTCAAACTGCTTGGGCGCGCGCACTAATTGCATCGCGGCGTTGTCGACGTACATATGCGACAACTCAACATCCGGGTACTCGGGCGCCAATCGGTCCATGACTTCACGCCACAAAATAGTGGCCTCTAGCACATTAGCTTTATCCACCGAGCAGACTTTTTTGTTGCGCTTGCGCGCCATTTCAAACGCGGTGCGCCCAATACGTTCGATTTCACTCTCGGAATATTTATAGGTGTTATAGCCTTCTCGTTCGCCATTTTCTAATGTACGAATCCCCCGCGGCTCGCCAAAGTAAATACCTCCGGTCAGCTCTCGCACGATTAAAATGTCCAACCCGGAGACAACCTCAGGCTTTAAGCTCGACGCCTCGACCAACTGCGGGTACAAAAGTGCGGGGCGCAAATTGGCGTACAACTCCAGTGACGAGCGAATTTTTAGCAAACCGCGCTCGGGCCGAATCGCGCGATCAATAGTATCCCACTTGGGGCCACCGACAGCGCCTAGCAAAATGGCGTCGCACTCGCGAGCGCTGGCGACAGCCGCATCGGTTAACGGCTCGCCGTGGGCATCAATAGAGGCCCCGCCAATCAACTCGTCAACAAATTCCAACTGCAATTTATCATGTTCATTGACTGCATCCAGCACACGACGCGCCTGGGCAACAATCTCGGGGCCAATGCCGTCACCCGGCAAAATCATAATCTTTTTAGTCACGCTTACTCCTGGTTATTTTGGGCTCGCCTGAGGGCAGTTACACCACCGACGCGCCGTAAATCTCAACAATTTTGTCGTCTTGCGCCACTGGCGAAAACAACTCCCATTCAATCCCGTTTGCGTCTATCTCACTGGAAAAGCCCTGGGCCTCATCACACTCAAACCCAAGGTGACGCAACTGACCGGCCCGCTCGGGAATTTCATTAATAGAAAAATTTAAGGTGTCGGTACGCCACATGGCGTACTTGCCGGGCACCACAGCGCCCGGCTTACCACCTAAGCGCCGGGAGTAGTCGGCAATCGACGCGGTTAAATCTTTTACCGCCAAAGCAATATGAAAACGCTTCACAGAACACTCCTTTGTCATTATTTAGACGCCAGCGTCAATTTTTTACTGCATCAAACAACCAGGGCGCATTGGCGCGGCGCTCGGCCTCGTATGTTTTAATACTGTCGGCCTGTTCGAGAGTGAGGCCAATATCATCCAACCCTTGCAGCAGGCAGTGCTTGCGAAATTCGTCCACCTCAAAACTAAACGCTTCGCCGCCAGGGGTTACAACCTGTTGCGCCGGCAAATCGATGGTTAACTCATAGCCTTCACAGGCGTACAACTCGTCAAACAGGCGATCGACCACAGCTTCACTTAACACCAGCGGCAAAAGGCCATTTTTAAAACAATTGTTGTAAAAAATATCGGCAAAGCTCGGGGCTATTACACAGCGAAACCCGTAATCGTCCAGCGCCCAGGGCGCGTGCTCGCGCGAGGAGCCACAGCCAAAGTTTTTGCGCGTTAACAAAACACTGGCACCTTGGTAACGCGCCTGGTTTAACGCAAACTCCGGGTTAAGTGGTCGGCCGGTACACTCTTGGTCGGGCTGACCTTCGTCTAAATAGCGCAACTCATCAAACAAGTTTTTGCCAAACCCGGTGCGTTTAATAGACTTTAAAAACTGCTTGGGAATAATCATATCGGTATCGACATTGGCGCGATCCATAGGCGCCACAACCCCGGTTATTGTCGTAAAGCTTTTCATGTTTCTCTCCGGTTAGGTACGCACAAATTCGCGAACATCAACAAAGTGGCCGGCCACACCAGCGGCCGCGGCCATTGCCGGACTGACCAAATGGGTGCGCCCGCCGTACCCCTGGCGCCCTTCAAAGTTGCGGTTTGAAGTAGAGGCACAGTGCTCACCGGCACCGAGCTTATCGGCGTTCATGGCCAAGCACATTGAGCAGCCCGGCTCGCGCCACTCAAAACCGGCCGCCTCAAAAATTTTATCCAAGCCTTCGGCTTCGGCTTGAGCTTTCACCGTACCCGAACCCGGCACCACCATCACCTGTTTAACGCTAGCGGCTTTTTGGCGGCCTTTTACCACCTCGGCGGCGGCGCGAATATCTTCGATGCGCGAATTGGTGCAAGAGCCAATAAACACACGGTCGAGCTTAATATCGGCAATTGCCTGGCCGGCAGTCAGCCCCATATATTCCAACGCACGCTGCATTCCCTCGCGTTTTACCGCGTCGGACTCATCGGCGGGATTAGGCACCGCCGCACTCACATCCACCACCATATCGGGCGACGTCCCCCAGCTGACCTGCGGCAAAATATCTGCGCCATCTAACTCGACCACCTCATCAAAGTGGGCGCCCGCGTCTGAGACTAAATCGCGCCACGCGGCCACGGCTTTATCCCAGTTTTCGCCGGTAGGCGCATAGGGGCGACCTTTGACATACTCAATCGTCGTATCATCGACAGCCACCATACCGGCGCGCGCGCCAGCCTCAATGGCCATATTGCACACGGTCATGCGACCTTCCATGCTCATATCGCGAAACACCTCGCCGGCAAACTCAACCGCATAGCCGGTGCCGCCGGCTGTGCCAATTTTGCCGATAATAGCCAGCACCACATCTTTTGCGGTAACACCCGCGCCGAGCTTGCCGTTAACATCAATACGCATGTTGCCCATTTTTTTAGCGACCAAGCACTGAGTGGCCAGTACATGCTCCACCTCGCTGGTGCCGATGCCATGAGCCAAGGCCCCCAAGGCGCCATTGGTCGCCGTGTGGGAGTCGCCACACACCACTGTCATGCCCGGCAAACACGCGCCCGACTCGGGCCCAACCACATGCACAATACCCTGGCGACGGTCATTGATCTTGTACTCTACAATGCCAAACTCGTCGCAGTTGTCATCCAGCGTTTGCACCTGAATAAGTGACACCGGATCTTCGATGCCGCTGACGCCCGAGGCGCGCTCTTTAACGGTGGTAGGCACATTGTGATCGGGTGTTGCTAACACAGAGTCGACTCGCCAAGGCTTGCGCCCTGCTATACGCAGCCCCTCAAAGGCTTGCGGTGACGTTACTTCATGGACGATGTGGCGATCGATATAAATCAACGCTGAGCCATCGTCGCGCTGTTGTACAAGGTGGGCATCCCAGAGCTTGTCGTAAAGAGTTTTTGCGGCCATGTTGTCCTCGTTTGTGCGGTTCACGGTGCGATTTAAGAGAGCCTCTCACTCTAAGATGAGATCGGATATACCGGCATATTTTGTAAGGTCAATAATAGAGCCCACTCACAAATAAAACAAATTCATATTTTTTATATTTTCCATTCCACAAAGGAATGGTAGTCTTGTTCAATGGATACCCAACACCTCACCACATTTATCACCATCGCCGAGACCGGCTCTTTCTCGGAGGCGGCCAATCGCTTACACCTCACCCAACCGGCGGTCAGTAAGCGCATCGCCCTACTGGAGGAGCAATTAGATAAAAAACTGTTTGATCGGTTTGGCAAACATATCCACCTAACCCCCGCCGGACGAGTGCTACTGCCTCATGCGCGGCAAATACTGCAAAGCGTCGGCGACGCCAGCCGGGCGCTCACCGACCTCGACGGCGACGTCAGCGGGCCGCTCAGCATCGCCACCAGTCACCATATTGGCCTGCACCGCTTACCCGATGTGCTTAGTGAGTTCTCTCATAAATTTCCCCAGGTGCACCTCGACCTGCACTTTCTGGACTCCGAAAAAGCACTTCTGGCGGTTGAACAAGGCGAGTTTGAGTTAGGCGTCATTACCTTGGCCGAGAACATCGGCACACATATGGCCGAGCTGCCCGTCTGGCAAGACACCTTAGAGTTCGTCTGCGCGACCAATCATCCGCTGGCACAACGCGCGCACTTGCAGTTAAGCGACTTGTGCGACGTGCAGGCCATCGCTCCAGACAACAACACCCACACCACACGGCTGATTCAAAAACTGTTTGATCGCCGGGACTTAACCCTCAATATATCCATGGTCACCAACCACTTAGACACCATCAAAATGATGGTGTCTATCGGCCTGGGTTGGGGAGTTTTACCTCGCTCAATGATCGACGCCGGCTTAACCATTCTCGATTTACAGCTACCTCCACTGACGCGGCAACTCGGTGCGGTATTTCACACTAAACGCAGCCAAAGTAACGCCGCGCAAAACTTTTTAACGGTTTTACAAAGCTCAACACAAGCGCGCTGATCGAGACTGTTTTAGCGAATGCCACAATGCTATGATCCCGCAATTGCTCGTTCCACTCCGCTAGTTACCGCAAGGACTTTACCATGAGAGCTATTTTTGCCACGCCACTTGCCGCCCCTTTGGTCGCGTTATGCATAAGCGCCACAGCCCACGCAGACGCGATTGGTGTAAAAGGCGATATTGGTTTGTGGCGCTCTGATTACGCAGGCGACATTGGCAGCGCGTCGACCTCTGTGGGCTCGCTCGGTTACACCGATGAAACCAATCGTTTTCTGCACATCTCCGTAGAGCACCCTATTCCGCTGATTCCAAATTTTCGCGTCGGCTACACCGATATTAACGCCGGACGCTCAGTCGAATGGGAGGGCGGCAGCGCCAGCTCGACCATTGAGCTAACGCATCTCGATAACACCGCTTACTATGAGGTTTTAGACAACTGGGTGAGCATCGACCTTGGTTTGTCGCTACGCATCTACGATGGTCGCATTAGCTTAGCCACACCTAACACCAACGAGAGCATGAAAGTCGATGACGTTTTACCAATGGGGTATTTGTTAGTGGAAGCGGAACTACCTTTTACCGGCTGGTCGGCGGGAGTTGAAGGAAACCATACCGACTTTAGCGACTATCAGGTAACTGATTACACCCTTAAGCTGCGCTACCTTTTTGACTCACTGGTGGACTTAGGGGTTGAGTTTGGTTACCGCAATCAAGCGCTTAATATTGATCAAGGTATGGGCGCCGACTTAACCTTAGATGGCCCCTACGCGGCGTTTGCCTTTCACTTTTAAAACCGCCGATGAGCCGATGATGGGCCAGTAAAAGTGCGACGTTAAAAAAGCCCAGACAAAATATTGTCTGGGCTTTTTTATTGGGCAACTGGTTGAGCCGGCGGATCATCAGGTTCAGGCCAGCGCAACGTAAAGCACGCCCCCCCTAAAGCCTGACTACGGGTCACCATAACCGTACCGCCATGCCAATCGACAATACGCTTAACGATTGCCAACCCCAAGCCGAACCCTTGACTGTCACGGGAGGGCTCCTGATGCAACCGAACAAACGAATCAAACACCCGTGCGCAATCGTCATCGGCGATACCCGGCCCATCATCTTCTACCGCTACCCAATAACTGCCACTGTCATAGGCTAACGTCACCTGCACCTGAGTGTCGGCATATTTTGCCGCATTACCCAATAGGTTTTGCAGTACGCGCTCAAACAAGTTCCACTCGCAACAGACACGCTTACCGGCCAATTGGTCGTCAAGATGAAACACCGGCATTCGCGTCGCGGCCGCTGTACCTCGCCTGATGAGATTATCGGTCAAGCCCTCCACCAAGGCACGCAGTGCTCCGGGGGCACCCGCTTGCAAGGTGAGCGCCTGCGTTTGGGTTTCAAAGCCGGCGTAATTTAACAATTGATTGATCAGGGCATCCATCTGCGCGACATCGGTGCGCAAGTTAACCATTTGTCGCTGACGCTGTTCTGCGGAAATGTCCCCTTCCGACAACTCCAACGCGAATTTCATACGCGCCAACGGGGTGCGCAACTCATGAGAAACTGCATAGGTCATCTCCCGATAAGACGCCAGCAACTCATCGATACGCTGCTGCATACGATTAAATTCTTGCGACAAACTGTACACCGCCGAGCGTGGACTAAGCCGCACTCGCGCGCCCATGTCAGCCCGACCGACAAGGCGCGCCTGAGCTTGCAGCGAGCGCAAATCACGCACCAAGGGCCAAATCCACAAATAAATAACCAGCGCCAAAAGCAGGTAAAAAATCACCAACAACAACCGGTACCACACTCCTTGCTCGGGTTCCGCCGGCAACACCAAACGCACCACTAAATCGGTATTGCGCAAGCGGTAATACACTTGACGCTGCTGCTCGGCAGTTAACACCACCGGGGTACCCGCAAGAATTTCTTGCTTCAGGCTGGAGTCCGCGAGATCAGACAGTTGATAGGCGTGGGCTGGCAGCGCCAGCTTATCAAGCTGACCGCGCAACGCCACTATCGGTGTCGCACCCGCTTGCACAGCGGCAATGACATTGGTTTCAAGCAAGGTAAAAAATGCACGATTAATGGGGTCTGGCCGCTCGGGGTTAGTCACCGACAAATACAGACGATCGAGCCCCCAGCCGGCCCCTAAAATAACGAGTACGACAATTAAATAAAGCGTTAAAAAAGTGCGCCCAAGCAAAGCACTTATTCCCACGCGTCGGCCACCAACATATAGCCGCGCCCCCACACCGTTTTTATACGCGTAGGGTTATCGCTATTATCACCAAGCTTTTTGCGTAAATGCGAGACTCGGACATCCACGGTGCGATCCAGCCCATCATAGGGGCGCTGACAAATCGTGGTAAATAAATACTCCCGGCTCAGCACCTTGCCCGCTTGGCGCGCCAGTGTTAACAACAAATCGTACTCGTGGCTAGACAGTGGCACTGGCTCCCCGGCAAACTGAACCTCTCGAGCGTGAGTGCGCAACTTTAACTGCCCTATTGTGACATCACCGGTGTCCACAGGCTCGCGATTAGAGCGGCGCAAAAGTGCGTGAATACGCGCGAGTAATACCCGAGGCTCCGCGGGTTTAATAACATAATCATCGGCGCCGACCTCAAACCCGAGCACCTGATCGGCATCGGCATCGCGAGCGGTTAACATCAGCACTGGCCCTTCATAGTTGGGGCGAATTTCTTTGCAGATGCTAATGCCATCTTTGCCTGGCAGCATTAAATCCAAAATCACAATATCCGGCTGCAGGTTTTGCACTTGACGGGGCACATTCAATCCGTGGGACTCAACCACAACCGTGAAGTCATTGGCTTGCAAAAAATCTTTTACTAAACCGGCCAGACGTTCATCATCTTCGGCTAACAGCACCACACTCATCAAAAAAAACTCCATGGATTACGCCGCCGACGACGGTAGCGTTTGGCGTCGGCGACGACCTCAAAAGCGCGACTGGCAACCACCTGCCGGCCGCTCGCCTCAACCAGTTGAAATTGCACATCACTTTCAGCCTCTAGCACAGAGGTGTGGCTACCGGAGCGTGTCTGTTGCCAACAATCAAGCGGGTCGGGCTCGCCGGATTCATACAGACACAGCGAACGACTGTGCGGCGCGCGCCAGTTTATCTTTACCTGATCGCGGCAGACGCTTTCACCTTCGGCCAGCACACATAAGCTTGGTTGAACAATTAACTCCACAGCGCCATTGTCTGACGCCGCGTACACCGGAACCACCGCTAACAGCGTGATGCCAATACCCAACACCAGCGCCGGCAAGTGCGGACTAAAAATGGTAAATACCCCCAATAAATACCGTGCTCGAACCGCTGCGATCAACCAGAGGACTGTCTTTAATGGCGCTGCCAAACCACTTTTGGTGGAGCGTCGCCTGCAACGTCCAGCGCTTGCTTAAGGGCCGGCGCCAGTCGAGCCGAAGATACGGGGTGACACTATCGTCAGCTTGATACTGTAACTCGGGGGCTTGCTCCACTTCTCCGGCATCCAACCCATAGTAGTAGTCCACCAACTCATCGCCCTGCCACACAAACCCGCCAGCTAGTGTGTATTCATTTTGCCCTTGCTGAAAACGATGATCGACCCCAAAGCGAACCTCCTGCCCGCCGTGCACCGCAATTAAGTCACTCAAAGCCTGCAGGCTAAGCCCGGTGTTTTGATAGTAAACGCTGTATTCCAGGCCACCCAAAACCGCCATCCGGCGAGGACTCAAATTATCCAGCGTGACTAGATCACCCCGCTCACTGGTAGCATTTACCGTTTTGTGAAAAAACTCACTGGGGCCGTCTTTGTCGGTGGTATTAGGCGTGTTGGTGTTGTCTTCGGGGACGATCATATCGTCGGTAACATTTTGCTCTGACGGAGCGGCACTGAGGGCATAGCTGCCACCCGCGCCTTCAATCACAAAATTACCCAGTGACAGATCATTGAAATACATATGATCGAGCCCTAAGGTCGACACCAATGACAGTGACTGACGCGGAGTCTCAAGCAGTGTAAAACCTACCGTGGTGGTATCAAAAAAGAACCGCTCACCGTAGTAGCTGGCCTGGGGTAACAGCAATACCGGAATATCGTCGCCACCCACCAATGGGTTAGTACGTCCGCCCAAGCCAACACCTAAGGACACCTGCCATTCACCAACGGCAATGCAATCACTCGGATGTTCTTGGCAATGCGGGTCCGCAGCACCCGCTATGGGCACCCAAAACAGCGCAGACAATAGCCCCGCCATAAGCCACGCTCTGCGCATCAGGTTCAAGATTGCCCCCACATCACTACCTCAATCACCGTTAACATAACTCCACTTCGGGCTCTTTGCGCCGAAATCCCTTCACTATAAGAAAAATTGTGAGGATATAGCTACTAAATCACCCGGCGGTTTTGTAACAGATTGTAATAACTAGCGTTTTAAGTGTTTTGGATCGGGGGTGCGCAGACGGCTCGCCAGCGGGTGTTGTTGGCGCTTGAGCTCTGTCAACACCAACTGTGCGACCTCGCGGGCACCTAAGTGATTCAAGTGCGTGTCGTCGCTCACCCCTATAGGGTAGTTGGGGTGCAAATCAGCGGCAATATGCATAAAGCGCAGCGCCGATAAATCATCACCCATTGCCTGAAAGTACTCACGAGTGATCGCCTCCATATCGAGCAAGGTCACTTTTTGCTCGCGCGCTACGTCGCGCACCAAATCGGCGTATACCCCATGGGTAGGCTCGATCACACCTTGCTCGTTAAAATAGCGGCGAGTGATGGGGGTCAGCAAAATAGGCTCTGCGCCCTTGCTGCGTACATCCGCCACAAAACCGGTTAAATTCGCCTGAAAGTCTTTGGGTGGCGTATAACGATCTTTTTTATGCTCGGACTGATCATTGTGCCCAAACTGGATAAACACATAATCATCTGAGCTTAGCTCGTCCATAATGCTCTGCCAGCGACCTTCGCTTTTAAACGTGCGCGTACTGCGGCCGTTGCGCGCGCGGTTATCCACTACCAGGTGCTCGTCAAAAAAATAACTGAAAGGAACGCCCCAGCCGGTTTCGGGGTAATCCTTAACCTCTTTAATCGACATGGTCGAATCGCCAGCCATAAATACGTGAGTCATCTTATTTGTCGGCTTAACCTCGGCAGCATGGGTCAGCACACTTACCAACAACACAAAAAAAACAGCAAAAATACGGAGCATTATTAACCTCTCTTTAGGGTTTGTCGTTATTGAATTATTGTTATGGGAGCGTTAGTCAATTACCAGAGAAAACTCATCGCCATCGAGGTGCGCGGGAAACCTTGCGCGATAATCGCGAAGCGCCGCTTCGCTCAGTTGTGCCGTGATTACCCACGCCTGATCACCAGCCTCGACCAACAATTCTCCCTCGGGCGAAAACACCACACTGCCCCCGGCGTAAGCCTGCTCGTAGGCATCGTGCCCGACTCGGTTTACGCCGATAACATAAGCTTGATTTTCAATAGCGCGAGCCTTTAAAAGCGAGCGCCAATGATCGTGTCGCGCTGCGGGCCAATTGGCCACATAGAGCGCCAGGTCATAATCATCGCGGTTGCGACTAAACACCGGAAAACGCAAGTCGTAACACACTTGCGCCAGCACCCGCCACGAGCCAAGGGTAAATATGCAGCGCTGGCGACCGGCGCGATAGCGCTCGTGCTCACCGGCCATGCGAAATAAGTGGCGCTTGTCGTAATACTGCAGAGGCTTATCGGGGGCGGCCCACAGCAGACGGTTGCAATGAGCCTTGGCATCGTTAAACACCACTGAACCTGTCACCACAGCATTGTAGTGGTTAGCGTGCCGAGCAAGCCACTGACTCACCGGGCCGGCAGCGGTTTCGGCGTGTTGCCGTGCGCGGGGATGGAAACCGGTGGTGAACACCTCCGGCAGCACAATCAAATCGAGCGGATCAGGGCAATTCGCGGCCATTTGCCGCTCAAGAGCGGTCAAATTGGCCGCACTATCGTCGGGGATAATATCGCTTTGAATCAACGCCACACGTAAGTCAGACATATCGCCTCCCATAAAACTCACGGGGACTATAACATGGGCAAACCAAGCGATAACGGATTCAGCCCGATGTTATCGCCCCGGGCGCTAATCAGTCACGCTGCGCTGGGATATGCGGAATATTGTGCTCTACCCCACCGTTTTGGCCACGCTGGCGCAGTGCGTGATCCATCACCACCAACGCCAGCATCGCCTCGGCGATGGGCGTGGCGCGAATACCCACACACGGATCGTGACGGCCAGTGGTGACCACCTCAACCGGGGCGCCGTAAACATCGACACTGCGGCCGGGAATTCGCAAACTGGAGGTCGGCTTTAACGCCATGTGCGCGATAATATCCTGCCCGGTTGAGATACCGCCCAGCACACCGCCGGCATTATTAGAGGCAAACCCCTCAGGCAAAATCTCATCGCGGTGCTCAGTGCCCTTTTGCGCAACACTGGCAAAGCCGGCGCCTATCTCTACCCCTTTAACGGCGTTAATGCTCATCAGCGCGTGGGCGATGTCAGCATCTAAGCGGTCAAACACCGGCTCGCCCAGACCGGGCGCTACACCACTGGCCACCACGGTGATTTTGGCTCCTACCGAGTTGCCCTCTTTGCCCAGCGCTTTCATGTACGCTTCCATCTCGGGTACTTTACTGGCATCGGGGCAAAAGAACGGGTTGTTGGCAATCTCAGCCCAATCGACCGACTCGATAGCGATAGGGCCTAACTGCGACAAGTAACCGCGTATCTCAACACCGTAAGTCGCCTTTAAATACTTTTTAGCAATCGCACCCGCCGCCACACGCATGGCGGTCTCACGCGCTGAGCTGCGCCCGCCGCCGCGATAGTCGCGCACGCCATATTTGTGCATATAGCTATAGTCGGCGTGGGCGGGACGAAACTGATCTTTAATATTGGAGTAGTCTTTCGAGCGCTGATCGGTGTTCTCGATCAACAGGCCGATAGGGGTGCCGGTGGTTTTACCTTCAAACACGCCCGACAAAATCTTAACCTGATCCGCCTCGCGGCGCTGGGTGGTATAGCGCGACTGACCCGGCTTGCGGCGATCTAAATCCAACTGGATATCGTCTTCGGTCAGGGGCAATCCGGGCGGGCAACCATCAACGATGCAGCCAAGGGCCAAGCCGTGGCTCTCGCCAAAGGTTGTGACGGTAAAGAGTTTGCCAAAACTGTTGCCGGACATAGCGGTTCCATTACGGTAGACGAATTAAAGGGCCAGTATTATACGTAAATTACCAGTCGATGTATTGCCATAAACAAGGATATCGGCCAGCTTAGCGGCCCGCCTGAGCCACCAGGGCCTCGCGGGTGATGACAAACACCCCGTGGCCGCCGCGGGCAAACTCGACCCACTGAAAATCCAGCTCGGGGTAAGCCTGGGCTAAGGCCTGCGCGCTATTGCCCACCTCGACCACAAGAACACCGCCGTCGTTCAAATAATCCGGCGCCTCAGCCAGTAAACGGCGGGTAAAATCTAAGCCATCAAATCCCGACCCCAAACCAATGTCCGGCTCGGCGTGAAACTCCGCTGGCATCGCGACTAAATCGTCGGCGTCCACATAGGGCGGATTGCTAACAATTAAATCAAAGCAGCGCCCGTCCACGGCGGCAAATAAGTCGCCTTCAGCCGTGACCACTTGCCCGGCCAAACCGTGCTCGGCAATATTACTCTCGGCGACCGCCAATGCATCCGCACTGATATCGCTAAGCACCACCTCGGCATCGGGAAACTGATAGGCACAAGCAATACCGATACAACCGCTGCCAGTGCATAAATCCAACACATACTCGGGCGCGCCCGCAAGCCAGGGCGCAAAGCCCGCTTCGATCAGCTCGGCAATGGGCGAGCGCGGCACTAGCACCCGCTCGTCGACATTAAAATCCAGCCCACAAAAACGCGCACGTCCGGTTAAGTAGGCGGCGGGCACGCGGCGCTCAATCCGCTCAGCGATAAGCGCCAACACGCGGGATTTTTCGGAATCCGTCAGACGCGCATCCAGCACATGGGGGTTTTCAAAACCCAGCAAATGAATCGCTGCCAACACCAGTTGAGCTGCCTCGTCCCAGGCGTTGTCAGTGCCGTGGCCAAAAAACACACCAGCTTGATTAAAGCAGCTGGCGCCGTAGCGGATAAAGTCACGCACCGTAAAAAGCGCGGCGCGGGCGTCGTTAGTTTGCACTTGGTTAGCTTGCTGCACAGCGTCATTACCTGCTTTGGCCAAAAAAGCGCCATTGTACCGGTAATTAATGCAGGGGGAAGCCTTTACCGGCTGCAGAGTTTGGCGTAATGTTGCCGCCTTTTCACAAAACGTTAATAATGCGGCTTGTGTTACACAGATTCATCCGGCCGGCGCCGCGCGCCCGTCTTAGACAGGGTACCAACCATGCAGCAACATTTTGCCAAAATTATCGAAGGAATCGGCGAAGATTTAGAGCGCCCAGGGTTGGTAGATACCCCTAAACGCGCCGCCAAAGCTTTTGAGTTTTTAACCAAGGGGTACCACCAGTCGATTGACGAGGTAGTCAATGGCGCGCTTTTTCCGTCGGACTCTAACGAGATGATTATGGTAAAGGACATCGAGCTGTACTCGATGTGCGAGCACCACATGCTGCCGTTTATCGGTAAAGCTCACGTGGCCTATATTCCCACCGGCAAAGTCGTAGGGCTGTCTAAAATAGCGCGCATCGTCGACATGTACGCTCGCCGCTTGCAAATTCAAGAGCAGCTCACCGTGCAAATCGCCGAGTGTATTGCCGATATTACCGGCGCATCGGGCGTTGGGGTTATCATTGAAGCGAAACACATGTGCATGATGATGCGCGGTGTAGAAAAACAAAACTCCAGCATGAAAACCTCTGCCATGCTCGGCAGCTTTCGCAGCAATCAAGCCACTCGCACTGAGTTTTTATCGCTGTTGCGCTAGCACAGCAGGTGTTGTCCCCGGCACCGCCAGGGGCAGCACTTACCTCGCCTCAGGCGCATCGCGCCGCAACACCTCCAGCTGCAAATACACCCGTTTATTGCCTCGCAACACCGCATACACAGTGACATAAACGCCGTTAGTGCCCGGCAGCATCACCTCGTAGGCGCCGTAATACTGATACTGATCCAAGCCGTAGAGCTGCAAGATATTAAAGTGGTTATTGGCCCAGCTATTGGATTCGCCGCAATCGCGCGACTCGCACACAAACAGCTCACGCAACGGATATTGCTGCAACTGTTTGGTGACAAACAAAAAGCCTTCTCGCGGGGTATGGTTGTCGGGCAGGCGAAATGTTTTGCGCTGCAAGTCACCACGTAAACGCAACTCCTCGACGCGCCATAAACCTCGTATTTTGCGATAAGTGCCAAGCGCCACCAGATAATCATCGGCGTGTTGCCGAGAGCTGGCTTCAAGGCTGGCGCCGGGAAACCCTTTAATACGTAAGCTTGCGCCCTCACCCATCACACTCACCGACGCTTCATCGGTGGGCGGGTTATCTTGCGCCGTATCGGTTGCCCCTAAGCTAACTGAACGCTCGCCAAGCGCGAGGGCCGGATGTGCCAGCACAAACAAAAACACAAAACAAACACTAAGACGAAGCGCCATTTTTATACGGTTAAAAAAAATCATTAATGTAACTCGCCACCTTCTCAGCTTGATCTTCCATATGCAGATGGTGACCACCCTCTAGGGTAATAACCTCTAATTGCGGGTACTGCTGCGCGGCCTCGGTAAAGCCTGGGTAGAGTTTGGGCATGCCGCCGTCAGCCAGCAACACGCGCGCGGGTGATGTAATCGCTGAAATAAAAGCGTGAATTTGGCCACGAGTTAACTTAAACGACGATGGCGCCAACAGACGCTGATCGGTACTCCAACTAAAACCGCCCTCCACAGGTACCGTGCCTCGCTCGGTCAGTGCGCGCGCCGCGCCTTCGCTTAAAGGAAACATACCTTGCGTACGGGCTTTGACGGCCGCATTTAAATCGGCAAACACACGCAGCGGTTTATCGCCCAGCTCACGATTTTTACGGATGGAATCCGCCAACTGCTTGGGGGCGTTCTCAGAGCTTACCGGCTCGGGGAACAAGCCTTCCACCAGCACCATTTTATCGACTCGCTCGGGAAACGCACCAGCCAACAACGCGGATATAATCGCGCCACGAGAGTGGCTCAACAAACTAAAGCGCTGCCAACCAAGCGCATCAGCAATCGCCAGCACATCGGCCACGTCATCCCAAATATTATAAGGAGCGCTGCCCGGGCGGTGATCACTTTGCCCGTGGCCGGCCATATCCAAAGCTACTAGATTTAAGTTCGCCAACTGGGGGGCGAGGCGGCTAAAGCTGGCGCTATTATCAAGCCAACCGTGCAAAGCCAATACCGGGTGCCCCGCCTCACTGCCCCATTGCTGCGCCTTATATTGCAGCCCGGCTATGTCAAACTGTCGCAGCTTAGGGGTCATAAGAACTCCAAGGTAATCAAGAATGCCGGCGCAAAAACACCGGCACAACACCCCCGCTCGGGGTCGTTGTTATGGATGCACTAACCATCGTAATTGCCCCATATCGGCGGCAACAACATCCAGATCAACCGCCGCGAGCGATGCCGTTGACATATGGTGGGCTTCTGACGGGCCGCATAAAGTATCCAGCAACGTTGAAACCAACGGCTGATGGCTCACCAACAACACGGTGTCTAACTTAGCTTGATAGAGCGCATCGATCAGGCTGAAAACACGAGCCTCGGGTACCAGTAAGTTACTGACAAGCTCGCAAGTGTCGGGCAGTGCTAGTACTTCGCGGGCGATACCGGCGGTTTGCTGGGCGCGAAGATAGGGGCTTACCCAAACATGGGGCACCGACCCTAGCGCGTCGCATTGACGGGTCACAACCTGACGAACGTCTTCGCGCCCAGAGGCTACCAAGGCACGGCTAGCATCGTCGGCTTTAAACGCTTCAGCACGGCCATGGCGCAACACAAATAAACGCACAAAAGCACTCCTGTTCCCAAAAATTTAACCCGTTTAGGCGATGCTACACTGACTTAGACTGACGATCGTCCCGATCATCGTCCGACTCAGAACCATCAGTCGGCATGTGGGCACTGGCTTCAGGCTCCACAACCACAGGCTCTGCCGCATCAGGCACAACAGCCTCAGCCACTGGGGCCGGCTCGGGCCAGTCGGCAAAAGGAAACGGCTTATCGTCGCTGTTATAGGTTAAAAAGCGCAGCGTTTGGGCAATATACTGAGTGAGTGAATCCCCCAGTTGACGCAAATTGCTATTGTCACTGCCGGTAATCAGCGCAAACAAAAACTGCACCAATACCAACACCCCAACTACAAAGGCAGCCACATACAAAATAAACGCAAACAAGATCATAAACACCAACCGAATCCAGTGATCGGCAGAGGTGATATTGGATTTTATCGTTTCGTTATCCATGGATAATCCCTAATTTAATTAAGATGTACACCTGTACAAACGACGCAACAAGCAACCTCCAGTGTACCATTGTGCGAGAAGAATCCCACCGCTCATCGGCCTGCCCTTGGTCGCGTATTGTTCGCACTTGGCTCACAAACTACTGATACACGCCACGGTGGTCGTAAAGCTCGTCCCGCTGGATCACATAAAACGCTTCAACCAAGCCGCAACCCCAAATAGCCTGCCCCAAAGGCCCAAGTCAATGCGCGAAAATAGAATAACCGGAAACACCCGCGCGGCGATAGGAATATCGCGCCGTGAGATGAGCGTTTTTGCCAAGCCAAGCGAGTGAAACTTTCGACATCAAGCACTGGCGGCAAAGCGCCGGTTTAGGGGCAGGAAAATACAAGCAACACGCAGCGGACGATCGTCGCTATCGCCATAATCGGCCAACGCCCCGACCCACCAAGCCGCGAGCATCTAGCCAAGAGGTGGACGCGACGAGCAATAAAACGCGCGATAAAAATCCTCGCGTTTTACGCTAACGTCAATCAAGGTCGGGTTATTAGGCCCCGCGGTATTCCACATCGTTGCTTTGTTCGCCCAGCATTAGCTCGCGCACCACATCGGCAACCGCGCGACGCTCAAATAAGATGCTGTAAAGCCCCGATACCAAAGGCATATAAACCCCCAGCTCATCCGCCTTTTGTTTTACTTGATGCAGCGTATTGACGCCCTCTGCCACTTGCCCAAGGCCCGAGACCACCGCATCGAGCGGCTCACCTTGCCCCAGCTGGTAGCCCACACGGTAGTTGCGACTTAGATCAGAGGTGCACGTCAGAATTAAATCACCCACCCCCGCCAACCCCAAAAATGTCATGGGATTAGCGCCCATCTCGCCCGCAAAGCGCCCCATTTCGGCAAGGCTTCGGGTCAGCAGCATAGCTTGCGTGTTTTTCCCGGCACCCATGGCGGCCGCCATGCCGCAAATAATGGCGTAAATGTTTTTTAGGGCACCCCCGAGCTCTACGCCACCGCGGTCGGTATTGGCGTACACCCGAAACGTCTCCGAGCGCAAAATCTGCTGCACAGCATGACAAACACGCTCACTCTCGCTCGCAATCACGCTGCCGGTATGCTGCATGGCAACAATTTCTTTGGCAAAGTTGGGCCCGCTCAACACCCCGATATCGTGCTCTGGCAACTCTTGCAGCAGGATATCGCTCATCAGGGTAAAGCCCTCGGGTTCGATCCCTTTAGCCGTACTCACCACCATCGCATCACTCTTTAAATACGGGCGTAACTGCCGCGCAACCGACCGAAACGAGTGGCTGGGAATCGACACAAACACCAAGTCGGTAGCGGCAGCCGCGCGCTGTAAATCGGCGGTCACTTCCAGCCCTTCGGTCAAGCGGACACCGGGCAAGTAGCGTTCATTCTCACGACTTTGCTGGCAGCGCGCGGCGTTCTCTTGATCACGCATCCACAAAAACGTCTGATGGCCGTTGGCCGCTACTATATTCGCAATCGCTGTACCGAAGCTTCCGCCTCCCAGCACTGCAACCTGTTGTTTATTACTCATGGGTTGTGAGTCCTCACCTGGCCTGCCGAACCCTATTGAACAGCAGTGCATATTTAAATTACTTATTTAGCCAATACCGCAATATAACCACCAGCATGATCAAAAACCGTCACTGTTGCTTGTTACTTAGTCAGCCAGACTGTAACCATTTTGCACAATTTCTCAGCGTTTAATTTTTTCCACACTTTCTGTGGATAACTTGGTGGATTGTTTTTGGGAAAAGCACCCTAAAGCCCGTATTTACTGGCAGGTGTACAAATTGAGCATTATTTAACCTTTATATTTAAATCCTTTATAATCAATAACTTGCGCAACTCCACCAGTGTTTTGTGACGTTTTGGAGTCATATTCAAGTAAAACGGCCAGATGCACTCGATAGATGTGCATAAAAAGTTAGTGGCCGTTAACCGCAAACTTGCCGTAGACACAAATCTTTCATAATTCCAACACACCTACGACGCCAAACTGTCATATTTCATTGCTCACCAGCGGTGCAGGCGCTGCTGGTGGCCCGCGCCCACGTTAGTGCTAACGGTGGCGTAGGTTTAGTCTTTATTGCTGTGAGACAACATGCCATTGAGCCGCTGGTAACCACCACTGTGATACAACAGCGGGTCCGACTCATGCTCGCTGACTAAGACATCATCGATACGCGCAATCACAATATGGTGGGTGCCGTAGCTCACCACTTTGTCAGTTTGGCAAAAAAACACCGCCTCAGAGTCCGTGAGGTAGGGAGTCGACTCGGGCCCTTCCAACCAGCTACCGACACTAAAACGATCATGCACCGGCTCAAATCCCGCGCATACGTTAGAGACTCGCTCTTGGTGGTGCCCCAGTACATTTACTGCAAAGTGGCACCCCAAGTTTTCTAAATGCCCCTGCAACGATATTTGTTTGTTAATACACACCAGCAGTGATGGCGGACTATCCGACACCGAGGTTACCGACGATACCGTCATAGCAAAGCGCTCATCGTGCTTAATCCGCGTCGATAGTACACTGACCCCAGACGCTAAACGCCTCATCCCCTGCTTCATCGCCAGAGCTATATCAGTATTGTGCATAGAACCTCCACATTCATCAGGCCGCTATTTTGACCATCGCCGCCTAGAGACACAAGTGTACATCCATCTTGCTCGCCCCACCGATGCGCTTTTACCCAATTTGCACGCCTTGCATGCAATTTGCGCATTCGCTGAACGACACCTAGCAAAGCCTGCGCTCACGCTTCGATTTTTTTATAAATTCATTGGTTTTTCCGTTGACGACACGCTGGGGCATGGGTATTATGCGCACCTCTTGAAACGCGGGATCAACAACACCGCAACAAGACATCGGAGTGTAGCGCAGCCTGGTAGCGCGTCTGCTTTGGGAGCAGAATGTCGGGGGTTCGAATCCCTCCACTCCGACCATTTTACGCAAGCCGTCCGGTTCAATGCTCCAGCCATGCGCCCGTAGCTCAGCTGGATAGAGCATCCGCCTTCTAAGCGGATGGTCGCAGGTTCGAGTCCTGCCGGGCGCGCCATCCCTTGCTTGGGCCAAACCATTGCCTAATTAAGGTACACACGAACCGCTTTGCGGTATCTGTTTGCGACAAGAACAGGCAACGCCTGACTCAATGGTGGCTGTAGCTCAGTTGGTAGAGCCCTGGATTGTGATTCCAGTGGTCGCGGGTTCGATCCCCGTCAGCCACCCCACCCCCCTTATATAAAGCACCGTAAAACCTGCACCCCAGTACCCAGTGTCACAGAGCATAGGCTCGGCCAATCTAATCCAGCCAGGCCGTGTTATCCGCCTTTTTACTCAGTGCGCTATAGTTAATGAAGCTGTTATAGCAAAGCACGTAACGCCCCCTAAAAAAACCGTAAATTTAACGCTCGGCGCCTTGGCCTAGCGCGTCAGCTATGTGAAAATATCGCCCCTTTTCTCACGCAACGCAGCGCGCCACTTACTCGCGCGCCGCCAACTAAGGTAACTGCACTCCATGTCTGCACTGCTTCTCGATGGCAAGGCCCTTGCGGCAAAAACCGAACAGGAATTGTCTGCCCGGATTAGCGAGCTAAAATCTGATGGCAAAGGTCAAACCCCTATTTTGGCAACCATTCTGGTGGGCGATGATCCAGCCTCAGCCACCTATGTGCGCATGAAAGGCAATGCTTGCGAACGTATCGGCATGGAATCGGTAAAGGTAGAAATGCCCACCGAAACCACCACCGAGCAGTTGCTGGCTAAAATTGACGAGTTAAACAACAACCCCAATGTTCACGGGATTTTGTTGCAACACCCGGTACCCGAGCAAATCGACGAACGCGCCTGCTTTGACGCCATCGCCCTACAAAAAGACGTCGATGGTGTTACCTGCCTGGGATTCGGGCGCATGAGCATGGGCGAAAAAGCCTACGGCTGCGCCACCCCGAAAGGGATTATGCGTATATTGGAAGCGTACGATATCGAGCTGGCCGGCAAGCACGCCGTGGTCGTCGGTCGCAGCCCTATTCTGGGTAAGCCAATGGCGATGATGCTATTGGGCGCCAACGCCACCGTTACGATTTGCCACTCTCGCACCAAAAACTTAGCCGATCATATTCGTCAGGCGGATATAGTGGTGGGCGCAGTAGGCCGCCCCGAGTTTATCAAAGCCGACTGGATTAAAGATGGTGCGGTTGTGATTGATGCCGGTTACCATCCGGGCGGCGTCGGCGATATCGAATTGGCACCGCTGGTTGAGCGCGTTGCCGCTTATACGCCGGTACCCGGCGGTGTCGGCCCGATGACCATCAACACCTTGATATATCAAACCGTAGACTCCGGTGAAAAGGCCATTGCCGGAAAGTAGACAGCCGTGCCCAAATCGAGCACCAGGAGCAAGCTTTATGGGTCGTATCATGTGTTTTTTTGTCGCGCTGATGGCTGCGGTGGCCGCCAGTGCCGCCGAGCCTGTTGCCAACTACACCTTTGTTTGCCAACTCGATGACAGCCGCCGCCGTATCGAAGTCGCCTATTTGCTACCCGACCAAAAGGTACCCTGCGAAGTCCGCTACCAAAAAGACACCGAGGATACTAAAGTGTTATGGCGCGCCGACAACCAAGAAGGCTTTTGCGAAAGCCATGCGCAAACCCTGGTTAAACAGCAGCGTGATTGGGGCTTCGAATGTGTCAGCGATGATGTGCCGCCACGCTCCACCGCTTTTAACCTTTACTGATACCTGCGCGACGTGCCCACCTCTGCAACGGTGCCAAGCAGCGAACCCGAACTGCCCATCTTATACCGCGACCAATACCTAGTTGCGATCAACAAACCCAGCGGGCTGCTGGTGCACCGCAGCCCTATTGATCGTCACGAAACCCGCTTTGCCATCCAGTTATTGCGCGACCAAATTGGCCAGCGGGTTTACCCCGTACACCGGCTCGACAAACCCACCTCTGGAGTATTGTTGTTTGCCCTAGAGCGCGACGTTGCCAGAGTCGTTAACGAATCCTGGCAAGCGGATAAGGTTAGCAAGCACTATGTGGCATTAGTGCGCGGCTATTTTAACGCGCCCTGCTTGGTCGACCATCCACTGCGCTACCAAGCGGACAAGCACGGAGATGCCCCCGGCAGTAGCCAGCCACTGCAAGAGGCGCAAACCGCGTTCACGCCACTTGCGCAAATTGAGCTACCCGAGGCTGTAGATCGCTACCCCACCAGTCGTTACTCACTGGTGCACTGCCGCCCTATTACCGGGCGTAAGCACCAGCTCCGGCGTCATCTAAAACACTTACACCATCCTATTATCGGCGACCCTAAGTATGGCAAAAGTGTTCACAACCGCTTTTTTGCCGACCGCTTTGGCGCCAATCGCTTGCTACTGGCGGCCACAGAACTGCAACTACAACACCCTGTAACCGGTGCGCCGCTAAGTATTTGCGCCCCTATTAACGGCCGCTTTGCAAAAGTCGTTGATAGCTTACAATGGCGCACGGCACTGCCCACTAACTGGCGCGAGAGCGATTATGCGACTGGATAAATTTATCGCCCACTGTACCGGCGCAAGCCGCAACGAGGTAAAACGTTGGCTGCACGCCGAGAAAGTCACGGTAGCAGAAAAAACCGTTAAAAATTCAAAGCAACAAATAACCTCCGAACAAACGGTGCGCGTAAACGGTCAGGCACTGCAGTACCCACATCCGCGTTATTTTATGCTGAATAAACCCGCCGGTGTTGTCTGCAGCACCGATGACGGTGAACACCCCACGGCACTCGATTGCCTGAAAGGTGTTTCGCAAAGCAACCTACAAATTGCCGGCCGGCTCGACAAAGACACCACAGGCCTGGTACTGATTACCGATGACGGCCAATGGAATCACAAAATCACCGCCCCCCGGGCCGCAAAAAACAAAGTCTATTTAGCGTCGCTCGCGCAACCTATTAGCGAGTCGGCCGCCCAAGATTACATCACGCAATTTGCCAATGGTTTACAGCTCAACGGCGAGAGCAAGCTAACGCGCCCGGCACAACTCGCGTTTATTAACGAGCACGAAGCCCGCGTCACATTGCAAGAGGGGCGCTATCATCAGGTAAGGCGTATGTTTGCCGCCTGCGGCAACCGCGTCGTCAGTTTACACCGCGAATCGATCGCCGGCATAGTGCTCGACTCGACCCTCGCCCCCGGTCAGTTTCGCGCGCTCACTGAGGCCGAGCTGACCCAAACCCTAATCGCGCAAAAACACAACGCCCAACCTAAAAGCACTGACTCTCATTCATGAACGATCCCGCATTACACTGGCTGTTAGAGCACTACCACAATGCACCCGCCGCTATCGACTCGGTCTGGCTGTGCGATGAAGCGAGCCGAGAATTTACCGACCACCTTGCTGTTCGCGCCCAAACACAGTTTATCAGCAACCGTTGGGATGTATGTGAGCGTTTAAAAGCGCACCAACACGGCGTTACCTTTAACGACTTTGACTTAAGCGCGATCGCCGACAACTCGCAAGAGCGAGTTTATTATCGTATTTCCAAAGAAAAACCCGTGGTGCACCATATTATTAACGCCGCTGCGCGCGTACTACAGCCAGAAGGTGAATTAGTCATCGCGGGTTTAAAAAACGAAGGCGCCAAAAACTTTTTAGATAAAGCGGCGCAGGTAATGGGCTGCAGCAAAGCTACACAAAAGCATGGTCTGGCCTACAGCGCACAATTAAGTAAGCGGCAAATATCGGTCCTGCTCGACGACAGTGACTATTCACGCCTGCGTCCAATCGCACCACTTAACAACACCGGCCAAACTCAAGGCGCAGGCGAGCTTTTGCTGTGGAGCAAGCCCGGGCAATTTGGCTGGCAAAAAATCGACGCAGGCAGTGCATTTTTGCTATCCACGCTGGCGCAACAAAACATGTCCAGCAACGAGCCATTAACGGTGCTGGATTTAGGCTGTGGTTACGGGTACCTAAGTTGCCGCGCCGCACAAACCTTATTTAACACACCACAAACCGCGTTTACCTTGACAGATAATAACGCCGCCGCGCTGCGCAGCGCGCATTACAATTGCGAGCAGCTCGGGTTAGATGCAACGGTTGTACCTTCTGACGCTGGCACTGAAATTGCTCAGCGTTTTGATGTCATTCTGTGCAACCCACCTTTTCATCAGGGTTTTAACGTCAGCGATGATTTAACCGAACGTTTTATTGCCAGTGCCGGGGAGCACTTACAACCCGGAGGGCAAGCATATTTTGTCGTCAACGCGTTTATTGGCGCCGAGCAAAAAGCCAAAGCGCACTTTGCTGAATGCCGGGAGCTTGCCAACAACCGTCAATTTAAAGTGTTGGCATTAAGCAAGCCGCGTTCAAAGCCTTAGATTTTTCGCGCTGTAAAATCCCGCGAGTTTGAGCGAGGAAGACAATGTGCCAAGGTGTCTCGCCAGTGGCGAGCGCAAACTTGACGGTAAAACGCACCGATGCGATTTTCATAGCGCCGGTGCGACCACTCAAGTGCCCCGGCAAAATAACAAGGGTCATCGCGCAACACCTGCCAAGCCGCGCGCAACTCGGACGCCGCCGCAAAATTTACCAACAATAAACCTTGGGCTGTTAAGGCGCGACACAACTGCCGTGACCACGCAGGCGTAAGCGCCACTACTCGCGTAGGCTCGCCCTCTTGCGCGGCAAACAAATCATCAATCACCAGATCAAACGCTGGCCCCGCGTAAAACTGCATAAATGCCAGGGCATCCGCCTCGATTAACAGCGTGTTAGGCCCACCCGCGCGAAAAAAGCGCCGGGCAATGGTCAAGTGCACCGGGTTTATATCAACCCCGATAATCAAGGCGCGGGGGTAGCGCTTGCGCAGCGCACAAATAACCGCGCCACCGCCGACGCCCAACACCAAGATTCGGCGCACCGACTGATTGCTCAGCGCAACGCTCGGCAACCACAGCAAATCCCATAAGCTGCCATCAAATTCACGCTTTGGGTGGTATTGTGTATGAAAAACTCCATCAGTATACAAACGCAAGCTTTGCCCGGCCCGACACACCCGGTAGTGGTGACCATACTGATCGCGGTAGTTAAACAGCTCCATTGCTTGCCAGATCTCTGCGCAGCACCGCCACCGCCCAATTAATATGCTGTAGCTGCTCGGTATCGCCGCCGCGATCCGGGTGCACAGCCATAGCCAGCCGACGATAGCGCTGCTTAACTTCGGCTAAAGTCACCGGCATTTGCAATGACATAATCTCCAGCGCTCGGGCACGATCATCACAGCTCACCTGGGTCTGCACCGCCTGCCGCCAAAAGTCGCTTAACAAGTCTTCCACGCTGCGCTCAGTGGCGGCGTGGAAGTGTGACCAATCGAGGTAATAATCACGCAGCTTGGCCTCGCGGGCGCCACCTACGGCCTGACTGGATGCCGATTCGAGGGTTCTCACTCGCACATCCAGCAAACCGATATCGAGATCTAGCCCCTGGGTTAACAACTCATCGCGCCAAAGGTATAAAGCATTAAACAAGGCAAAGTGAGTCTGAAATAACAACAGCGGACTAGCACTGTAGTTTTCGGGTAACAACTCTTGCTCGACCAAGAGCTTGATTAAGCGTTGCTCGCTATACACTTGGCCGGCTTCATAGAGCAACAGCTGCAGCGGTTCTAGCAATGGATTGGTCGCCATATATTCCCAGTTATAACTCAGTGAACCTTTACCCAGTATAGCGATTTAGGCTGCGAGTGACGAACTCCCCTCGCAGGCTATCCTATTGAATTGTTTAGAGTTAATACAAATTGTGGAGTATTTGCTCAAGCATCTCTATTTATTCATTTTTTTAAAAGAAGGGGGTTGACGAAAAAGCGGAGGCTCTATAATATGCGCCCCACTTCCACAGAGGAAGTGACCGATCCGCTTTAGCTCAGTTGGTAGAGCAAATGACTGTTAATCATTGGGTCGCTGGTTCGAGCCCAGCAAGCGGAGCCAAATTAAGAACGAGGGGTTACTCACTAGTGAGTAACCCCTTTTTCGTTGTGCGCACCAAAGATCAACGACTCGATTGCGGTTAATCATTGCTCTAATCGCGGCCATTCGAGCCCAGCAGGCGGAGTCATATTAAGAACAACGACCTACTCAGTAGTGAGTGGCCCTTTTTCGTTGCGTACCCCGACGCTCAACGGATCTTTTGGCCTGCTGTTAATCATTGTCGAATCAGCAAGCGGAGCCACATTAAGATTGCGGCACCATTTAGCAATGGACAGCCCCTTTTTGTGGAAAGACAAAAAACAACGTCCCTTCAGGGAATCTCTCACCACCCAACCCTACCTCAGGATAAAAGGACATCGCTATGTTTGATGTAAACAACTACTTTGAAGGCAAAGTTGCCTCTATCGCCTTTGCTGGCGAAAAACTCCCCGCCACCGTCGGCGTGATGGCCCCAGGCGATTACGAGTTTGGCACCAGCCAAAAAGAATATATGAGCGTTATCAGTGGCGCACTCACCGTAAAGCTGCCCGGCAGTGACGAATGGGTAACCTACAGCGCTGGCGAGACATTTGAAATAGAAGCCAACCAAAAGTTTGGCGTCAAGGTTGCGCAAGATACCGCTTATTTGTGCCTGTACGAATAAACCCCTAACGCGCTTAGCCTTGCTAGCGCAGCCGGTCAGTGTTCAGTGCAATCATCAAAGCGCTGGCGCTGACCACTTAAATAGTCCTCTAGCTGCGCAAGCGCACAGCTTTTACTGCCCAGCACATGATGCCCTATCCCGCCAAACTCCGTCAGCTTGCTTGCGGGCCAGTGCCGGTGCAACTCGCGCGCCCACGCCACTGGGGTAATAGGATCAAACTTCCCCGCCAATAACGCCACTCGCGCAGGGGGCGCCGGTAGCTCTAAAGGCGCCCCCTGGGGCCAGCGCTGACAGATTTGTCCCTGCCACATCCCTTTAAGAAAAGGCGCTAACAGCGGATGACGTGCCACGGCCGCCTCAAACTCTTGCTCGCGACCTAAACGGTTGTCCCGGCAATCTACGGCCATAAAGGTAAAGCTGGTAATAGAGTCTGACAGTGCCTGCGAGACAAACAATTGCATCAGTCGCGCCAGCGGTGCCCTTTCGCGCTGCTCGACGGCCCCCAGGGCACGAATGACGTCGCTCCAGCGGTGGCGATGGTAACTCGCCGCAAAAACGGCGGCTAACAGCCGGTGATCATTAACCACCACTCGGCGCGGCAAACCCGCTACCTGTACATCCACTCTCATGGGCGCACGGCGCAACAGCGCCAGACTCGCAAACAACTTGGCTTGAAGCTGACTGGGATCTATAGCCGCACTAAAGCCTTGCTCACGCCACGCTTGCACGCAATCGGCATCATCCACACACGCGCGGTAGAAACCATCCAGCGCCCGCGCCAGCGTATCGGGCCAATCGATCAACCCGCCTTCACCGGGGGGATACACAGAGTCGAGTACCATAGATGCCACTGCCGGGCGCGTTTCACTCCCCGCCTTAGGCGCCGAGGCCAGTGCCAGCGCCAAGCGCGACCCATAAGACACCCCTAACACGTGCCAGCGCGCAATACCCAGCGCCACTCCTAACTGCTGAATATCGGCAGCGCTTATGAGCGTGCCGTAATCCGCAGGATTAAAACCCGGTGCAGCTGCTAAACAGGTATCAAGCACCTGCTGTGCTTCGCGCCACTCTTGTTGCAGCTCGAGGTTGCGCCCTAGCACCTCGCGACTAAAACGCTCGTACGCCTCGCAAATCTGACGGGGCTGACTGCCACCGGTGCCGCGCCGATCCACCAGAATCAAGTCCCGGCGCAAACCGGAAAAATCTCGCCAATCGCGCCAGCGCTGTAGTGACCGTTTATCCCCTATACCCGCCCCGGCACCAGGGCCACCCTGCAAATAAAGCAAAGGCGTTGCCTGCTTATCATTTTGCAGATAACGCAGAATTACCACCGATAGCGTAAAACGGCCATCACTTGTGTGCCACTCGCCACAGGTTAAATCCGCAGGGTGTGAGTCAAACGCCCCCTCCGGGCAGGGCCGCTGGCGCCAAGAGGCCGGTGGTGATGCGGAGGCGGACAACCTATTAGGTGAGCTTGAAAGGGTATTGCTGCGGTTCGCTGACGGCAACATAAGCCACCACAGAGCGAGCGACAACCCAATCAGGCTCAGCCCGACAAGGATTGTTATCTTGCGTCGAGCTAACACGCCGGCCATGCCATATTCCACGGCTCGGCCACATCGATAACGTCTCCACTCATCAGGTGAGTAAACGCCGTATCGCCAAATAACGCGCCGCTGCTTGGCGGTTGCGTAAAGCGCTGATACTCACCATTAATCTCAAACCCAAGAGAGTATGCGTGCAAGTACAGTCGGTCGGATGGCTCCGCACCATAGAGGGTATCCCCGACAATGGGTGCCCCCACACTTTTAAGGGCTACACGAATTTGGTGAGTGCGCCCAGTCGCAGGTTTAACCACAAACAACCGAAGCCCGGGAGCCATATGGCAACTGACAAAAGCGGTACGGGCCGGATTGTGTCGCGTTCGCGTAAGCATCCAGGCGCCGCGCCGCGCGCTGGTCATATCGCCCACCACCGACCCCTGTTTTTTACGGGGCTTTTTGCCGCTAATAGCAAGGTAGTACTTGTCGACTTGTCGCTGACGAAACTGCTCGCACAATTGCCGGTTAGCGTCGGCCGTCTTGGCCATCACCAATAAACCAGAGGTCGGCTTATCCAGCCGATGCACCGGATACAAGCTCGGAAACGATTGGGTCAGTGTGGCAAACAAGCCCGCCTCGCCCTGCTCGGAATGAAAATTCACCCCTGCGTGCTTATCGATCACCAACACCTGATCGGACTGCCAGACAATGTCGAACATAACCACCTTAATAGGGCACGCGACCGAGAAGCCGCCCGCGTAAAAGCCTCTATATTACCGTAAAACGTATCGCCAGATGGGTTAAGAGCCAGATCAACTAACCAGCCCATAGCCTTAAAAACTCACAGTGCTACACTTAGTTCAGGTGTCCGCCCGCCCGCATAACGGGATACGCTCGACGACTGCGTTCGCATAGAGGGAATCTGGCAGCGTTGATGAGCCTACGTTACCTGTGAGTGTCCACTCGATACTCCACCACGATCCGACAATGCACGCCCTAGCTCCGCGTGTTTCGGTGCACAAAAGAAACCGGCAGCAATTACCGCTGCAATGAAGGCGGCGGACACCTTTTCTTCCCCCCAGCCTCTACAAGGCGCTCGCAACCCCATCCCCCAAGGCTAATCACCTTCTTGTGCGCTATCGGCACGGCGGGGCTCTGAGCTACAATGGCGGCAAATCTCTATAGGTTACGCCCTGCTTTATGCCCGATTCTGCCACCTATCAAGCTCAGCACAAACGCCGCTTAAGCTATATGCCCTGGCTTTATTACCGGCTAAAGCCTAAGCACCTAGAGTGGGCCGCACCGTGGCAAGGCGCCATCCAAGCGCGCCTGTGCGAGCTTGAGACGGTTGAGATCGGGCGCAATGTCTTTATTGCCCCAGAGGCCCAGTTGTTTGCCGAGCCCGGCCGCCCTATTATTGTTGGCGACAACAGTTATATTGCCGCCGATGCGGTATTGCACGGCCCGATCACCCTAGGGGAGAGCGTGTCCATCAATCATCACGCCAGCTTAGACGGCGGACGCGCTGGCATTCATATTGGCGACCACTGTCGCTTGGCCGCTTACTGCTCACTCTATGCGTTTAATCACGGCCTGGCGCCGGAGCGGCTGATTCGCGAGCAGCCAGTCAGCTCTAAAGGGATTATTTTGCAAAGCGACGTGTGGCTTGGCAGTCACACCGGGGTGGTTGATGGCGTAACCATGCGTCGTGGCGCCGTCGCGGGTATGCAATCGGTTGTAACGCGGGACGTGGCCAGCAACACCATCGTGGCGGGCAACCCGGCCCAAGTCATTGGTCAACGCTAGAACAGCGCTACCGCCGCCCTACATGTTCACCCAACTGGACATCGCCGTCAGTTTAAATTGGTGGTCTCCCTTGCGCAGAATCACACCGTCCTCGGCAATCATCTCTACCTCTAAATCTCCCAGTGTTTGCCCTTCGCGTAAGCTTTGATTATTAATCGTCACCTCACTGGCGCCACCTTGGCGGTATTCGTGAGCGGCGTACATCAGTGTCGGAATCGCATTTTGCACCGCTAAAGGTAAATCGCGAATGGTGCCCACATTGGGGTGCGCTGCCAGCAATGATGATCGCAGCGCTGCATCATCGGGCGCCGGGCGAGTCGCCGCGGAATCTGTAATGGCCGATGCGGTCGCTGGGACCTTAACGGGCGCTACCGCTGGGCGAGGCGCAACTGTCTCAGGCGACTCGTCCGGTGGCGGTGCGCTATACAATCGTGCCACCTCAGCATCAACAGCAGGCTTATCCAGATTATCCTGTGTGTTCATTTGCGTCGTATCGCTAGAGGCCTGCCCGGCCGCGGTTTGCGCCATACGCTTACTGGCGGGCGCGGCAGTGCTGCCCGACGCGACGCTTGATGCCGCTTTACCGTCCAACTCGCCCGGCGCTACCTCAAGCGATAGGCTGTCAGCCGACGCGCTGGTGATAGTGGGTGCATTCGCAGCCGTTGCCTGTGCTGGAGCTGACGGTTTGGTTATGGACGAAACCGGCTCGGGTGCTTGAACCACCACCGGTGCCGCCTGATGACGCTCTAGCGCCAACCAGATAACCGCGGCCAATAACCCCAACACCACAACTGCGATCGCCACGAGCCAAGGCCATAATCTACGAGGTGGCACCTCGGCCCGAGCGTGTGCCGCATCAAGACCCGGCACACCATTTTGTTGTTGCTGGCGCTCGCGGTCAGCCTTACGCAATGCATCCAAAATCAACGACATGCTCAGGGCTCCTGCACAGGTTCTAAGGTGGTATCGATCTCCAACCTTTCGTTGAGTTTAAGCAACGTCTGCTGCCCCAGTATGCCATCGGCAGTCAGTCCAGCTTGACGCTGAAATATTTTTAACCGCTCGGTTAACGCTTGGTTAAAGCGATCGTTCGTCAACCGGCGCGTCTGGCCATCTAACTGCGCAAACTGCTGCGCCAACCAATGTACCGTTTGCCCCTGATCGCCTTGACTGATCGCACCGGTATAACCGGGCGGTTTATGCCAGACATAAAACACCGCACCATTCCAACGCTGGCCCAGCTCAGTCAATGGCATCAGCTGATGCTCGCCGGTGGATGTAATCAGCGCTGCCCGGTACTGCCCCAAACCGACTAATACTGCGTATACCGTAAATTTATCGGGAGTATTAAGAGTTAACACCGCCGGGCGATTTAAATCCCGCAGCTCAGACCAGGTGCTAAATTTGCGAGTCTCACACTGAATATCACTCGCAGCGGTTTGCCAGCAAGGGTTGCCCTCACCTGTCGCCATGCCGACATGGCCATATAATGCTTGCTGCGCCTCTTGCAGCCGCGCAAAATAAATAGCCTCTTGCGCCGGTCGCGCATTATTATTTGGCTTATTAGCAGCCACTGACGCGACCGATGAACTGCTGCTAACCGCGCTAACCTCTAGCGGTTTACTCGTACTTTTATCACCGGCTACAGGCCACAACACCCACAGCAATAACCCGATCACCACAACTAGCGCCACACCCAAGCCCCACACCAACCAATTGCGCAGATCTTTTGCCGGCTCATCCAAGCCGCCGACGACTTCGCGCCGCGCTAAGCGATAGGTTGCATTGTCGACCCGCTGTTTGTTGTGGCCGTATAAGCCCACCAGCGCCCGCTCGCACAAAATATTAATGCGCCGCGGAATGCCGCCACTAAAACGATGAATTTTTTTCACAATGGCGCGCGGAAACGGGTTGCGCTCTTCCGCCAAACCAGCCACTTGCAACCGATGGGCAATGTAGGCCTCGGTCTCGGCCAGGGTTAACGGGGATAAATGAAAACGCGCGGTAATACGCTGCGCCAACTGACGCAAGCGCGGCTGTGACAAGAGTGTGTTTAACTCGGGCTGCCCCACTAAAATGATCTGCAATAATTTTTTAGTATCAGTTTCTAAGTTAGTCAGCAGGCGAATTTGTTCCAAGGCATCGGCAGAGAGCAACTGCGCCTCATCAATCAACAGCACCGTACTGCGGCCTTGGCGATGATTCTCCAACAGATACAAATGCAAGGCATCGGTCAGCGATTTTACGGTGTGCTCATCGGCGACGTACTTAACCCCAAGCTCGTCGCAAATCATACCCAGCATCTCGGGTACGTTGGCCATCGGGTTAAACACCATGGCGATATCGGTATTGTCGGGCAACTGCTCCAGTAGCGAGCGAATAATCGTCGTTTTACCGGTGCCCACTTCGCCGGTTAGCAACACAAAACCACCGCCGCGCACACCGTACAATAAGTGCGCCAAGGCCTCTTTGTGCTGATCGCTCATGTAAAGGTAGCGCGGGTTAACCGCAATGGAAAACGCAGGCTCTACCAAACCGAAGTATTGATGGTACATAAAACCCCGTCAGTGTTAGACCAATATCGTGGTCGTGATCATACCCTGTCACGCTCGCTGTGCCTATCGTCGCCCGCCGCCGTTAAAACGTCGCGGACATTAGCCTTTAATCAACAGAGCCATAGTTTCCAGGTGCGAGGTCTGCGGAAACATCTCCATCACCCCAAAGCGCTGCAAGCGATACCCCTGATCGACCAAAATTCTTGCATCCCGCACAAAGGTGGCAGGATTACACGACACATAAACGATACGAGCGCGCTTCAGCTTTCCCAGCTGCTCGCATATATCTCGTGCCCCATCGCGCGGCGGGTCCAGCACGATCGCATCGGGCCGGCCCGCCTTTTGTATCAGCCGGTCAATGGATGATTGGCTTAAATCGGCGGCGAGAAACTCGATATTGGCAATATGATTGGCGGCAGCGTTTTCGCGCGCGCGCGCCACCATCGCCTCGACCGCCTCGACCCCGATTACCTGAGCGGCACACTGCGCCGCCGGCAACGAAAAGTTACCCACGCCGCAAAATAAATCCCACAAACGCTCACCGACCGACAAACCCAGCCACTCGAGTACCTGGGTCACCATTTTTTGATTAATCGCCGGGTTTACCTGAGTAAAATCAGTGGGGTGAAAGCCTATGGTTAACGTCTTTTTTGCGCTGGAGGCAGCCGTTAGTGTGTAATGCAAGCGCGGGTCCACCGATTCACCACCAACAGTGGTGAGCGCTTTTTTATCACTGCCCGGCTGTAAAAACACCTGCCAGCCACACTCATCTGCAAGCGTCATCAGCGCCTCGCTCGCATCATGTGCCAATGGCCGAATTAAACGTATCACCAAAGTACAAAGCTCAGTCGCCACCAGCTCAACATGAGTAACCGCAAGCACGTTAAAGCGCTCCAGCCACGCGGCCAGCGGAGCCAAGACCGACTGCAATGACGGTTGCAACACGGGACACTGCGAGAGTGCAACAAGCTGTTTATCGCCCGCGCGCCGAAACCCTAACGCCACCTTACCGGCCTTATTAAATTGCACCCCAAGACGAGCGCGAGCGCGATAACCCAACACTTGTGCCGTCAATGGTACGGCCATTTGCTCGGGCACCACATTGGCAAAGCGGCGCAATTGATCCAACACCCCTTGCTGCTTGGCGGCGAGCTGCTCAGCGGCGTCCATGTGCTGCAACTGACAACCACCACACTGACCAAAATGCACGCAAACCGGCGCTTGGCGCTGTTCGCTACGGCTGAGCAGCTCAAGCACCTGCGCTTCGCTATAACGGCCAAACTCTTGCTGTAATTTGGCGATTACACGCTCGCCCGGCAAGGCTCCACTAACAAACACCGTCTTGCCTTGGTGCGTGCCAATACCGCGACCATCGTGACTGAGCCTTATGATATCCAGCTCAAGCGGCGGCCCCGCAGGGGCTTGCCGTTTGGTTTTGGGTCGCTGACGTCCGCGATGGGGCGCTCGGCGGCTCATTGTGTGTTAGCGTCGAGTGCGGTATCAAATAACCCAGACGATAAATAGCGATCGCCGCGATCGCAAACGATCGCCACAATCACGGCGTTGTCCAGGGTTTCGGCCAGCTCCAGTGCGGCGGCCACCGCACCGCCCGACGACACGCCGCAAAAAATCCCTTCCTCACGCGCCAAACGCAAGGTCATCTGCTCGGCGCGGCTCTGACTCATACTGACAATACGATCGACCCGCGAAGCCTCGTATACCGCGGGCAAATAAGCCTCGGGCCAGCGCCGAATACCGGGGATACTCGCCCCTTCTTCGGGCTGCAAACCGATAATAGCAACCTCAGGATTTTGCTCTTTTAAATACCGCGAGCAACCCATAATAGTACCGGTCGTGCCCATAGAGCTGACAAAATGCGTAATGCGCCCCCGGCTCTGCTGCCAAATCTCGGGACCGGTGGTACGGTAGTGAGCTGCCGGATTATCCAAATTGCCAAATTGGTCGAGTACTTTGCCATCACCGTTGGCCTGCATTTTGAGCGCAAGATCCCGCGCGCCCTCCATTCCCTCCTCTTGGCTCACCAAAATCAAACGAGCGCCGTAAGCGGCCATAGAGGCTTTGCGCTCGGCAGTGCTGTTATCGGGCATGATTAAGGTCAGCGGGTAACCTTTAATGGCGGCCACCATCGCCAAGGCGATGCCGGTATTGCCGCTGGTTGCCTCAATCAGGCGATCGCCGGGTGTTATTTCGCCGCGCGCTTCGGCGCCCTGAATCATCTCCAGTGCCGGGCGATCTTTAACCGAGCCGGCCGGGTTGTTGCCCTCAAGCTTCAGCAACAAGGTGTTACTGCTTTCGCCCAGTAATCGCTGAACCCGCACCATTGGGGTATTGCCCACGTACGCTTCAATGGTTGGGAAATCCATGCTTACCTCACAGCCATATAACACATAAAGGCGCCGCGCTTGCAGCACCACACAAAAGCCGTCTATTCTACTCGGCAAATGAAACGCGGGAAACAGGCGCTAGCGCACCTGCCTGCCATAATTTGACGAATTACCGCACCCCATGAAACCAAACAGCGTCAAAACCGAAGTCTGGCGACTTATCTTACTCCCCGCGATCAGTATTACAGTGCTGCTATCGGCGACCCTGACTTTTCTTTATATCTCGAAGCTCAACAACTTTGTCGAGCAGCGCGGATTGCTACTTACCGAAAAAACCGCTCATCTGGTTCACGTCGCCCTGAGTAACGGTCAAACAGAGCTGCTAGAAAGCCTGATCCAGGCCACGTTAGAAGAGCCCATGGTACGTGCCGTCCATTTATATGACACGCGCAACAATCGCCATTTACACAGCGGCCCCCGTTTTAACATCGGGGACATCACCCCCGCCAACCTCGATCCCCATGGCCAAATGACCCGCACCGACAATGGCTACCGGTTTCGCTACCCAATCGTCGATGCGAATAAACAGCAAAGCTTAGGCTGGCTGGATATTGAATTAGTATTGTCTTCTTACTGGGTAACGGTATATCAAATGCTGTTAATTGTGGTACTGGCAACCACGGCCTGCTTACTTTTAGCCGGTTACCTCGCAATAAAACTACACGGTAATATTATCGACCCACTCGCCAATATTCGGCAGGTCGTCAATAAGATTAGCGCCGGCCAGCTCGACGCTCGGGTAAACGGTAGCTTTGCCGATGAATTTCAGCGCCTGGCAAGTGCCGTAAATGCCATGGCCAGCACACAAGAACTCGCGCAACAAGACATGCAGCAACACATCGACCAGTCGATGGACGACTTACGTGAGACTCTAGAAACCATTGAGGTGCAAAACATTGAACTCGATATGGCCCGCAAAGAGGCGCTGGCGGCCAGTCAAATTAAATCAGAGTTTCTCGCCAACACCAGTCACGAAATCCGCACCCCACTCAATGGTATTATCGGCTTTACCAACCTCGCGCTAAAAACCGAGCTGGACAAGCGGCAAAAAAACTACGTGCAAACCATTCACGACTCCGCCCAGAACCTAATGGCGATCATTAATGACATTCTCGATTTCTCCAAAATCGAGTCGGGCAAACTAGTACTCGACTACGTCTCGATGACGCTGCGCACCTTGGCAGAGACTACCGTCGACGCACTCACATTTGAAGCGCAAGAAAAAAACCTACAGATTGTCACCATTATCGACAACAACATCCCGCCCCAGCTAATGGGCGATCCATTGCGATTCGGTCAGGTGCTATCCAATCTGCTGGGTAACGCCATTAAATTCAGCCAGCGCGGCACCATTAGCATTGAGTTTATGCTGCAACACTTTGTCGAAAACCAAGTCACCATTAAAGTGGTCGTACGAGACGAAGGCATCGGTCTTAGCAAAGAGCAGCAAGCGCAGCTGTTTTCGGCGTTTGCGCAAGCGGACTCATCCAGCAGTCGCGAGCACGGCGGCACCGGGCTCGGGCTCGCCATCTGTAAAGGCTTGGTGGATCGAATGCAGGGCGAAGTGGGCGTTGACAGCTGCCCCAACAAAGGCGCGACCTTTTGGTTTACCGCCAAACTGGGAGTCGACCCCAATTACGCGGCACCCGAGCAAAATGGACTAAAAGACAAGCGTATCCTGATTTGCAGCGATAACCCTCTCAGCTATCGCCAGCTCGAAAGTCTTGCCGATTGCTGGCAAGCGCAAACCCTTTGGATTGAATCCGTGCACGATATCTTTCCGCGACTGCGCAACGAAGGATTGGCTGGCCGCCCGTGTCATTTAATGATTCTCGACGTCGCCCCGGACGAGCGCAAGCTCCCCCCCGCGCTACTTGGCAATCTCGCCGAACAACTAGAACTGGAGTTTTCTTGTAAGGTGATTGTGTGCTGCATTAGCGCCCACATGGATGTTTTTACCCAGCACGACAATAGCGGAGCGATTGAGTTTGTCACCAAGCCAATCACTTACGATCACCTATTAAGCGCCATTAGCCACAGTCTTGATGTCGACCTTAACGATACTGAGCGTAAGCCCGAGGCGCTGCCCGGCCCACAACAACGAATTTTATTGGTGGATGACAATAACGCCAACTTACAACTCACCACTGAGCTATTGCGTGATTTGAACGTCGAGGTCACTCAGGCCAACAGCGGCGAACAAGCCGTTAGCTTGTTTGCCCCAGGGAAATTTGATTTAATTTTTATGGACATTCAAATGCCGGGAATGGACGGCATGGAGACCACGCAGATACTTCGCGATCGCGAGGGCGCCTATGGCAAGCGCACACCGGTTGTCGCCTTAACCGCACACACCCTGACCGAGCACAAAACCGAATTGTTAATCGCCGGGCTCGATGACTGTATTCGCAAACCCGTGTCCGAGGCTTTACTCGCACAAATGTTAAACCGCTGGACCGGTCTATCATTAACCCAGCAGCGCCAAACACCGGTACCAACAACCGACGACAGTCTGCCGGAAGAGCCCGGAAGCCCGGTTAATATCTCCCAGTGCTTGGCGCTGGCTAATCATAAAGCCGACCTCGCCCGAGACATGCTCACAATGCTGATCGACAGTCTGGACACAGAGCAACAGGCGTTAAATTCGGCCTATCAAACCCAGGACTTTACGCTATTACAAGATCACATCCACAAACTGTATGGCAGTAGCTGCTATACCGGAGTGCCTCACCTGCGCAGCATCACCGGGCTGATGGACAAAGCGTTAAGTGCCGGGCAAACCAGTGACCTTGAACCCACCATCATCTGCTTAAACAAAGCCATAGACCATATTAAACAATGGCGTCAGGGGCGAAACATAGACGTTTTATTTGGGTTTAATTCGCCCAGCGCGTAGGCGCGCGGCACTATAAAAACAATTGGCGAGACTTCAGCGGCTGCTCGCCCAACAGCGGCCGCAATAGCGCTCGGCTAATATGCTTGGCGACTCTTTTGGTATCTGGCAACGCGTACTGATCACTGGCAATATCCATCAGGCAAGCACCAGAATAAGTGTTCGCTAGCCCAGCCGCGCCTACAGGAATAAAACCCGACTGGGTATCCAGCCTATACCAGGCATCAGGTTTTAGCAGCTGCCCGGTGTCAGCATCACAACGCCAATCAATACCGTAGCCCAACTCCTGCAGCAAGTGTTTCTCAAAACGACGTAAGACAAGCTCTACATCAACCTCGCAGGCGAGCTCCCCCAGTGCCTCCGTGTAATGACGGAATAAGTCCGGGCAGCTATCCCATTCGGACAACACCCGCAGCAACAATTCATTGAGATACAAACCAGAAAATAACCGCGTGCCGACTAAATCCAAGCGATGCCCACTAGTCTCGATTCCGGTTAACAACTTAAGAGAGCTTTTGCCTTGCAGTGAGATCAATAAAGGGATAAAGGGGTTGAGCAAAGAGCGTTGATTGTTTTTACCGCGGCGAACACCCCGTGCGACAGCACACACGCGACCGTGATCTGGCGTAAAACAATCAACAAGGAAACTGGTGTCCCGATAGGGCCTGGCGTGCACAACAAAAGCGGGTTGCAGCTCGATGCGGTGCATAAGTTTATAAGTCGTCGTACCCTAGGCTGCGCAAAGCGCGATCATCATCCGACCAACCCGATTTAACTTTTACCCAAAGGTTGAGCATAATCTTGCTGTCGAGCAGCTTTTCCATATCGAGCCGCGCCTGCTGTCCAATCTGCTTAATTCGATCGCCTTTATTGCCAATCAGAATACGCTTTTGCCCTTCCCGCTCAACCAAAATAACCGCACCAATGTGTAGCACTGGGCCGCGCTGCTCGTACTGTTCGATCTCAACCGCCATTTGGTGGGGCAATTCATCACCTAGCTGACGGGTGATCTTCTCGCGGACAATCTCGGCAACCATAAAGCGCGCCGAACGATCTGTAAACTGATCTTCATCAAACATATGCATCCCTTCGGGGATGTAATTGAGAATAATGCTTTCCAGACGATCAAGGTTAGAGCCACGCAGTGCCGACAAAGGAATTATCTCGGCCACGCCTAGGCGGTTCGACAACTCTTGTAAATGTGGCAGCAGCTTATTTTTATCTTCCAATAGGTCGACTTTGTTAACCACTAAAATAATGCTTGAGCGGGAGTTTTCCAGCTGACGGGCAACCAGCTCGTCCTCCTCGCTCCAAACCAAGCGATCCACCACAAACAGCACCAGATCAACATCTTTCATGGCGGCGCCAGCGGCGCGATTCATATAACGATTAATGGCGCGCGGCTCGTGTTTATGTAGCCCCGGGGTGTCGACGAAGATAATTTGATCGGCACCTTCGGTTTTAATCCCGGTGACATTATTGCGCGTCGTTTGCGGCTTGCGTGAGGTGATACTCACCTTTTGCCCCAACATGTGGTTCAACAAGGTTGATTTGCCCACGTTAGGCCGACCCACAATGGCAACATAGCCACAGCGGGTAACAGGTTGGTCACTCATGGTTAAACTCCAAGACGCTTAAGAGCCTGTGCGGCAGATTTTTTTTCAGCAACCCGGCGGCTGCTCGCGCGCGCGCGCTCGGGGGTATCTAGCAAAGAGACATGGCACTCGACCGTAAACACTTGAGCGTGTGCCTCACCGTCCACTTCGGCGACGCGGTAATCGGGCAACGGTTGCTGCCGGCTTTGCATATATTCTTGCAAGCGGGTCTTAGCATCTTTGGCGGGGGTGTCGAGCGATAAGGTAGCGAGTCTTGTTTGATACCAATCCAGTACACGCTCGCGGCAGGTTTGCATACCGGCCTCAACATAAATCGCACCGATAATCGCTTCAACCGCATCCGCCAAAATCGAATCGCGCCGCTGTCCACCGCTTTTCATCTCGCCCTCGCCCAACAGCAGGCAGGGGCCTATTTCAAACTCCCGGGCAATCTCGGCGAGGGTTTCACCTTTGACCATTTGCGAGCGCAAGCGGCTTAACTGACCCTCCCGGGCAGCCGGAAACTTATCAAACAGCGCCTGGGCGATGATAAAATTCAAAATTGAGTCGCCCAAAAACTCAAGGCGCTCGTTATTGTGGGCGCCTACGCTGCGATGGCTTAACGCTAAGCGCAACCGCTCGGAATCCTCAAAAGCGTAACCCAACCGGCGCTGCAGGCGCTCAAACAAAATATCGTTCACGCTATTATTCCGCAGCCTTGCAGCACTCATCAGGGCGGTCGCTGTCGAGTACATTTTTAAAGCTCACCACGACGTCGATATTGGCCAAAAGCGGAACACGGGATTCGTATTCATTAATCACCAACAAATTCCGGCTATTGCGAACCACCTCTAGCTGCTTGGCACCTTCGCTCCTGACGTTATTAATAGTGTAATAACGGTTCATCGCCTTCTTGATGTCATTGGTGCTCATTTTACTCAAGTCGGGGTTATCCTCCGCCAAGGTTTTTAAGCCCGCCGTAATGTAGTAATTCTCGGCATAGATTGGCACCACTTTAAATGCGCACAGCATCAAAAACGCCGCAATAACGAGCACCAGCAGCAACGATATAGCCGAAAGACCTGATTGTTTTATGTTTACTCGCATAACTATCCCCTGCGCAACGCGCCAGCCATTACCATCATTAAATGCATTAGTCGATCGCACCAGCCCGATCAAAGCTCGGCAAACTCAGCAAAGACTCCCAGTGCATCCATACCACCACCGCTTTGCCGACGATGTTTTTCTCGGGGACAAAGGGGTCATCCCAGCCCCGGCTATCAAAGCTATTGTCGCGGTTATCACCCATCATAAAGTAGTGTCCCTCGGGCACCGTCCAAGCACCACGCACACTATAGCGACCTGGACGCAAATATTTACGCGCGGTAAATTCGTGCTCACCGATGGTTTCTTGCGTTAAACGAAACTGCGGCTGGCCGGCCGGAAGCACCGCTTGAAGTTCCTCGGATACCGGCTCGCCGTTTATCGTGAGCTTATGATTAACGTATTCAATTTTATCGCCGGGCAAACCAATAACACGTTTAATATAGTAGGTGTCGGGCAAATGCGGCGGAAAAAACACCATGACATCGCCTCGCTCAGGTTTGCTGACCGGGATAACCTCTTTGTTAATGACCGGTAAGCGAATCCCGTAGGCGTATTTGTTCACCAGAATAAAATCGCCAACATCCAGCGTGGGCTCCATTGAGCCCGAGGGAATCTGAAACGGCTCAACCAAAAATGAGCGCACTACAAACACCAACAACAGTACCGGGAAAAATGACTTACTGTACTCCACCAGCGCCGGCTCGCTGCTCGCTTGCCCAATAGCCAGCTGATACGCTTTATCGCCTGAGTTCGGCCCGGCATTATCCTGGGCATCAACCTGCGCGGTATCAGCCTTATTGGCGTCATCGCGTTTAAACTGCGCATTGACGGCGGCTATTTTCTGGCGGCGCGGTCGCGCTAAAAACGCAATGTCGTACAACCAAATAACACCGGTGATCAATACGCCCAGCGATAAAATAAGAGGAAGGTTTATATTACCCATAAAACAGTCGGTCCGGCTTAATTATCAACTTGCAGCACGGCCAAAAAGGCCGACTGCGGTATTTCAACATTGCCCACTTGTTTCATGCGCTTTTTGCCTTCTTTTTGCTTTTGCAGCAGCTTTTTCTTGCGCGAGGCGTCGCCGCCATAACACTTGGCTGTTACGTTTTTTCGCAGAGCTTTAACAGTGGTACGAGCAATAACATGGCCGCCAATCGCCGCCTGAATCGCGACATCGAACATCTGGCGGGGGATCAACTCTTTCATCTTCTCGGTCAGATTGCGCCCCATGCCTTGCGCGTGATCACGGTGCACAATTAGCGCCAGCGCATCCACTCGATCGCCGTTAATCAAGACATCCAAACGCACCAAGTTAGCTTCCTGAAAGCGGGTAAAACTATAGTCGAGCGAGGCAAAGCCACGACTAACCGACTTGAGTCGATCAAAGAAATCCAGCACCACCTCGCTCATGGGCAAGTCGTACTTTACTGACACCTGCTTGCCCATATAGTGCATATCGCGTTGTATCCCGCGTTTTTCGGAGCACAGGGTAATCACCGAGCCCAAATGCTCTTGCGGCACTAAGATATTAGCTTCGACAATGGGCTCGCGCATCTCATCGATTACACCAATATCGGGCAGTGACGAGGGGTTATCCACATAGATAATCTCGCCATTGCTTTTTACCACCTCGTAAACCACCGTTGGCGCACTGGTGATCAAGTCGAGGTCGTATTCGCGCTCTAGCCGCTCTTGGATAATCTCCATGTGCAGCATGCCAAGAAAGCCACAGCGAAACCCAAACCCCAGCGCATCAGAGCTCTCAGGCTCAAAAAATAGCGAGGCATCGTTAAGGGTTAATTTCTGCAACGCATCCCGGAAGTTTTCAAAATCATCGGAGCTGACCGGAAACATACCCGCGTAAACTTGTGGCTTAATTTGCTGAAAGCCAGGTAATGCCGGGGTATCCGGATGCGAACTACTGATAATGGTATCGCCCACGGGCGCGCCTTGAATTTCTTTAATACCGGCGACAATAAATCCAACCTCACCGGCTTTTAGTTCTTTTAATTTATGCAGTTTAGGGTTAAATACCCCCACACTATCGACCACATGGGCCTTACCAATCGATTTGGTAAAAATCTTGTCTTTTACTTTTAAGGTACCCTGAGTCACCCGCACCAGCGACACAACACCCATATAATTGTCGAACCAAGAGTCGATAATCAGCGCTTGCAAGGGGGCGTCCACATCGCCTACCGGCGGCGGCACCAGGCGCACCAGCTCTTCGAGTACGTCCTCCATGCCCAGGCCTGACTTGGCGCTACAGCGCACCGCCTCGGTGGCATCAATACCAATGACATCTTCGATCTCTTGCGCCACCCGGTCGGGCTCGGCTTGCGGCAGGTCCATCTTGTTCAGTACCGGAATCACCTCCAGTCCTTGCTCGATGGCGGTATAGCAGTTGGCCACTGACTGCGCCTCGACCCCTTGCGCGGCATCGACCACCAGCAGCGCGCCCTCGCAGGCTGACAGCGAACGGGAAACCTCGTAAGAAAAATCCACATGCCCAGGAGTATCAATAAAGTTGAGCTGGTAGGTTTTACCGTCGCGAGCCGAGGTAAAGCTGAGCGTAACACTCTGGGCTTTAATGGTAATACCCCGCTCCCGCTCAATATCCATAGAGTCGAGGACTTGCTGAGCCATTTCACGCTCGGTGAGGCCCCCGCACATCTGAATAAAACGATCGGCGATGGTGGATTTGCCGTGGTCAATGTGGGCAATGATCGAAAAGTTGCGAATATGGCTTAGGTCAGTCACGAAGTAGAGGCACACCTTGAGTTGAACATGTTCGGGTCGGGCCCGTAAAGCCGGCAAGTGTAGCTTATTTACCCCTAAGGCGCTACGCGTCACAGCGCGCTTTCGGGCGTCAATTTTGCTAGAATCGCCGCTTTAATCACCAACCGAGACCTACCATGCCCCAGACTCAACACTCCGCCACCGTGCAATTAGCTTGTGATTTAATCGCCCGCCCCTCTGTCACCCCCGAAGATGAAGGCTGTCAGGCGCTGATGATCGAACGGTTAGAGCGTATTGGGTTTAGCGTACAACGGCTGCGTTTTGGCGAGGTGGACAATTTTTGGGCGGTACGGGGCGACAGCGGCCCTATTGTCGTGTTTGCCGGGCACACGGATGTCGTACCCACTGGCCCCGAGCAACACTGGCAACACCCGCCATTTGCGCCGGTCGTCCGCGACGGCATGTTGCTGGGGCGTGGCGCGGCCGATATGAAGGGCTCGCTAGCGGCCATGATCGTCGCCTGCGAGCGTTTTGTCGCCGAGCACCCCAACCACTCGGGCCGTATCGGCTTTTTAATTACCAGCGATGAAGAGGGCCCAGCCGCCAACGGCACCGTTAAAGTGATTGAATGGCTGCAAGAGCGCAACGAAACCATTGACTGGTGCATTGTCGGCGAGCCCTCAAGCACCACTGTCGTGGGCGATGTGATTAAAAATGGCCGTCGTGGCTCGCTGGGCGCTGAGCTAACCGTAAAAGGGGTGCAAGGGCACGTGGCCTACCCACACTTGGCCGACAACCCCATCCACGCCTTTGCCCCGGCCCTGGCCGAGCTGGCCAGCACTCACTGGGACTCAGGCAATGAGTTTTTTCCTGCCACCAGTTTTCAGGTGTCTAACCTCAACTCTGGCACCGGCGCCACCAATGTGATTCCCGGTGAAGCGCACGTCGTATTTAACTTTCGCTTCTCGACTGAACTGACCGACGCCGAGTTACGCACCCGCACCGAGGCGATTCTCGATCGTCACGAGCTCAACTATGATTTAACCTGGAAGCTTAGCGGCCAAGCGTTTTTAACCGAGCGCGGTGACTTGGTGGATGCGGTGGTCAAAGCTGTGGCCGACACCACTGGCCGCACACCGGAGCTATCCACCAGCGGCGGCACCTCAGACGGACGCTTTATCGCCCCCACTGGCGCCCAAGTCATTGAGTTGGGGCCGATAAACGCAACCATTCATAAGGTCGATGAATGCATCAGCGCTGACGATTTAGACACATTAACCACCGTCTATTGCGCAAGCCTAACCAATTTATTGGTGTAACGTCTCATTCACCCAATAGAGTCTCCCCCTGCCAAGCTCGATCGAGGGAGATTACCTTACGGTCGGGCGCGCGCAACTGTTGCTCGGCCCACCTAAAGCGCGGAATAGACTGAAACAGCGCGGCAAATTCGCCATTTTGCTGCGCTCTTTTAAGCCCCAACGCAATTCGCTCGGCCAAACGCTTGTCGCTTTGGCGAACAAAAAAGTACGTAAAGCTTGGGTACTTAAGCAGAATATTCGGCTCGATCACCAAATCTAACTCCGGGTAAAACAACAGCTCTGAGGTGATTTGATAGATACCGCGAGAAAAGTAATCAAACCGGCCCGCCGCCAACATCCGAAACAACTTGCCGTACCCGGTAACCGCCACATAGGGCAATCCGTTCTCGGCCATTACCTCCGCATCCGCCCACTGGGAGTTCATTCCTCCGGTAAGCGCCTGCAAATCGTCTAAGGTTTGCACGGTGGCAAACGTCGCTTCATCGCCACGGCGAATAAGCAACATGCGATAGTGACTCAGCTCCCCCAATAGCGGTACATGGATCGCCCGCATTTGCCGCTCATCCAGCTGACTGGCAACCAACCAAAGCACATCAACCTGCCCTTGCTGCAACGAGGCCTTTAGGCGATCATCCGAGAGGTAAACGGCGGGCTCTTCTAAGCAATAACGGCCAAACTCATCAGCGGTCAAATCGAGTGACAGTCTAAGCAAACGCGTAAAATAGTAAGCGTCATCGGTAGGTTCTTGTGCGTGGTATATGGGCGCCCTGATCCTAGTGCAGCCGGCCTGAGCTGATGCTTTGCACTGGGTATCGCAGCTCGCCACCGCAAATGGTATCAACGCAAAAAAACATGTCAACGCCAAGCTCAGAGCAACCACGGCTTTAGCGGGTCGATCCAGCTTGCGGATTTGCACGCAAGTTACTGCCATGTCAACACCGCCTAGCGCACGGGTTTAATTACACGACTTTTAGTATAGACCCAATCGTGCGATCACGCCGAATCTTACCGCAACGCTGATGAGGCCACGCCAAACGCGCTATAATAGGCACTCACCACGCTTTTAACACAGATTTCCCACGCACAAGGTTTCCTTTTGACTCTTTATTTACAATTTATTCAGCGCAGCTGGCCACTGCTGTGCTTTGGTTTTGTCAGCATTTTTTGGGGCAACTTCGGTCAATCATTTTTTGTCAGTTGGTACGGTGCCCACATTCAAGAATCGCTCGGCCTTAGCGCGGCGCTGTACGGCAGCCTTTACTCGGCCGGCACGCTGGGCAGCGCACTCACTATTATGGCCGTGGGCGGGCTCATTGACCGCTGGCCACTACAACGCTTTGCCGCCGCCGTGGGCGCAGGGTTAATGCTCGCCTGCCTGATCATGCTAGTCAGTTACCACGCCATCACCCTACTGGTAGGGTTTTATCTATTGCGCTTGTGTGGCCAGGGCCTATTGCCCCACACAGCACAAACCACCATGGCGCGCTACTTTGATGCCGACCGCGGCAAAGCCCTTAGCCTATCGGCCAGCGGTGTTCCCGTGGGCGAGGTTATTTTGCCGCTATTAGCGGTAGCACTTATCGGTGCCGTTGGTTGGCGCGGCAGCTGGCTGGTGTTTGCCGCCTCTGTCCCCCTGCTTTACCTACCGCTTATTCTGTATTTTTTGCGTCGCGCACCGCAAGACACCAACACCCCACCGGTGCAGCAAGCCAAAGCTCATAACGACACCAGCATGGGCCGGCGCCAGATGTTGCGCGATTACCGTTTTTGGCTGGCGCTGCCGGCGGTACTGGCGGCTCCCTTTATCGTGACCGGAGTTTTTATTCAGCAAGGCTTTATTTTAAGCGCCAAAAATTGGGACCCACTGTGGCTGGCCAGCTGTTTTATTATGTACGGTGTCGCCCATTGGCTGGCATCGTTATTGGCTGGCGTACTGGTAGATTTTTTCAGCGCCCGGCGCCTACTGCCCTTTATGCACGCGCCGTTAATTGCCGCCCTGGGGGTACTGGGCTTTTGCAACGGCCAATGGGTGGCACCGGTGTTTATGATTCTTTTGGGCACCACTATTGGGGTCGTTGGGCCTATTACCGGGGCCCTCTGGGCCGAGGTTTACGGCACCGGAAAACTGGGCTCGCTGCGCTCGTTAATGACGGCCTTTATGGTGCTCTCAACCGCCATATCGCCGGTATTGTTTGGCGCACTGATTGATGCCGGAATCACCGTTCAAGGTTTATTTGGCAGCTGCGCGATTGGGGCGATTTTGGCGAGCGTGCTGGTGAGCTTTTCATACCCGCGTTTAAAGCTCGATTAACTGGCTTCTATCGGATTGGGGCGGCTGTTATGATTCTGACACGGTTTTTATTAAGGATATAACACGTGCCGCCTCTACTAGAAAAACTATCGCGAATACTCTGGCCGGTATTTTTGCTGGGCCACTGGCTCAGCTGCGGCTTTGTCGCCTGGATGTTGTTGGCACAGGTCAACTTTGCCTACCCTCTGGCCTATGAAGCGCTCGACGTCGAGCAACATATTGCCCACTACGGCCCCGAGAATCGTTACCGCGACAATTTTGCCGACACCTCCAAGCAGCAACACATCGAGCTGTTTAGTCAAATTAACCACGCTATCCATCACGACGCAAACGAGCTTAGCCACATTACCTTTACCCCCCGCACGGGCAACACGCAAACGTTGCTGCGCCGCGATGAAGTCCTGCACTTAACCGATGTGGCACACCTTATTGATAAGGTTTACCTGCTGGGCATTAGCGCCGTTATCGCCATGATAATCAGCGGCGTGCTTTTGCATCGTGATCGCTCGACCTTGCCGCGCCCCAAAAACGTTGTGCTTAGCGTGTGTGGCACCATAGCCGCACTCATTGCCGTCGTATTAATCATCGGCTCCAAAAAAGTCTTTTACTATCTACACACATGGATATTCCCCCCCGAGCACCCGTGGTTTTTTTACTACCAAGACTCCCTCATGACCACACTGATGAAAGCCCCCGACTTATTCGGACTCATCGCCGCGTTACTGCTGGCCTTGTGGTTGCTGCTCTGGGGCGCCACATTATTTATGATTACACGGTTCTGGCCTCGCCCACTCCGTAGCGCTACAAACAAGGAACAAGCATGATTATTCAACAAGAAACCGTCGATATCACCACATCCACTGGCGTGATGCGCACCTACGTGCACCGCCCTCAGGCCGAGGGTAAATTCCCGACCATTATTTTTTACTCCGAGATCTTTCAGCAAACCGCACCCATCGCCCGCTCAGCGGCGATTATGGCCGGTCACGGTTTTGTCGTGTTAGTGCCTGAAGTCTTTCACGAACTTAACCCCATCGGCACCGTGCTCGGCTACGACGATGCCGGCAAAGACAAAGGCAACGCCGACAAATTTGCCAAGCCCCTGCCCGATCACGACAGCGACACCCAAGCCATGATCGACTTTATTGACAATGCCCCCTACACCACCGGCGATGTCGGCACCATGGGCGTCTGCATCGGCGGCCATTTAGCGTTTAGAGCCGCCCTAAACCCAGCAATTAAATCCGCCTGCTGCCTCTACGCGACAGACTTGCACTCGAATACATTACCGACCTCTGACACGGACCAAACCCTGGCCCGTGCGGGAGATGTAAAAGGCGAGCTAATGATGATCTGGGGCCGCCAAGACCCCCACGTCCCCGATCAAGGCCGCGCCGATATTAATCAAGCACTGCGCAGCGCTGGCTGTACTTTCACTTGGCACGAAGTAAACGGTCAACACGCGTTTATGCGCGACGAAGGCGAGCGGTTTGATCCGGAGCTAGCGCTTAGCTGTTATCAGATGGCGGTTGGGCTGTTTCGTAGGACGTTGGGGTAAGGGTTGGTTTGTAGTGTTTTGATGCCGCTAACGCGGGCTTTTCTATAAGCCCGAGTCGCCGGGCGTGGCGAGTTACTTTTCTTTGTTTGGGCAAAGCAAAGTAACCAAAAGAAAACCCACCCCGGCATCTCAGCCCTTCGGGTGCCCTCGCTCCGGTCGATTTTAGAGGGCCGTCTCGACAGGCCCTCCATGGCCTGGCGAGACTTGCGCGAGCGTCCTGCTCACTTACCCCCTAAAATAGACCTACGCTCGGCTGGCTGCAGGGGATCTGAAAACAGTGCTTCGTAGCTAACCGGTAACACGCTTGAGATTAATGGCGCAGCAGTGCAGGAATCAAAAATCAAAGACTTGGCCCGATTGCCTCGTTTATAGGTAATTTGAGCAGTTAACGCCGCCAACACGCGCCGCGTCCAGCGGTCGCTGTGATTGGCTTTGTTATGACCCCCTTTTCGGAACATCGGAAAAACGTTTTCTATTTTGATCACTGACGTATATTGCTTCTATGATATTTTCAACTATGTCGATTGCCGCCTGCACCTGTTGTGCACTCGGTCGGTATGCTCGGTGAATCGTTGCATGCCCAGCTTCCAGTACGGCGTCGAGCGCTTCCCTTTGGGTAGGCGATATGTATCCACCTTCCTGGAATCGGTCCATATTCTTACTGAAAGCATTATGATCCCCGACCTTTTTGATCATTATCGTCTCGACGAGAGCCCTTATCCCCATGATGGCCAGTCTCGATATACCGTTTTGCAACGCAATGTATATCTCGTTGATTAAATCGATTATCTCCTGATTCGCAGATCCAAGATCCGGGTCGAACGGCCATAGAAGAGACGACATCCACTTCGGCTGCTTGCGAAGTGTATCCGGTGGGTACAATTCTACATCAGGGATAATATTCCCATTTTCATCGAATTCTCCGTCGCTGGAATACGATGACTTGAAAAACCGAATATTTTCACAACCTAGACACTCCACTAAGTCGTACCTGATTACGTGGTACGCCCCCTCTCCGGACAGATCCTGGTCTTTACGAAACAGCTCTTGATGCCTTGTCTGCCCCTGGCATCTTTTGCATCTATATTTAACGATATCGCTCAATCGATGCTCCTGTGTCATAACATTTGTATATCGCGCATGCGCGTTATCATTCCGGTAAAAATTGAGGATATAGACCTAAGCCTTTGGTTTTACAGCGGCTACAAGGGTTATATTGCCAAATCAGGAGGGAGGAAAGTGTGCATGCGCGTTATTATTCTGGTCGCGGTCTTTTTATTTAACCTACCTAGCAGGCTAACCCGTTGTATTGTGGTCAATTTCCTTTGAGCATCGGTGACAAAGCGTGCGCTTTAAAGTGGTAAATCGTGACATGGATTGAGGTTAGGAGCAAGGGAGGTGGGAGAGATGTGATGTTTTACGTAAACCAGAGCCTACTGCGACACTCCGCTTTTGGGGCCCCTGCAGCCAGCCGAGCGCTGGCCTATTTTAGTGGGTAGGAAAACAGGGACAAGGTGAATGGCACGGAGCGACAGAGAGTGCAGCCTATAAAAAGCCCGCGCTAGTGCCCCCCCCCTACTCCCTAACCCGATAAAACAACGCAAACAACACCGGTACCACAATCAACGTCAGGATTGTGGCAAACCCCAACCCCGCCATAATGGTTACCGCCATGGGTTTAAAGAACACATCCCCCAACAGCGGAATCATGCCTAAGATCGTCGTTAACGCCGCCATGCTTACCGGCCGCAAACGACTCACCGCGGCAAGGGAGATGGCCTCGGACCAAGGCACTTGCTCTTCATCATTAAGGCGCTTTATCTCTTCGACCAAGACAATACCATTTTTAATTTGCATACCCACCAAACTGAGTACCGCGAGCAAGGCGGTAAAACTAAAGGGCGCACCGGCGATTAACAGCCCCCAAGCGACGCCGACAATCGCCAAAGGCACTGTGAGCCAAATCACTAAGGTTTGCCGGATCGAGTTAAACATAACAATATTCACCACGATCATCACCAACACCCCAAGGGGTACAAAAGCAAAGACGGCTTTGTTGGCTTTCTCTTGCGCTTCGTACTCGCCACCCCACTCCAGCTCGTAGCCCAGGGGCATTTCCATGGCCTCGGCGGGGCCACGCAATTCGGCATGCAATTCAAACGGGTTGCTGTCGGAGGTCGGATCAGCCAACACCGCGAGTGTGCGTTTTTTATCGCGGCGCATAATCAGGGGGTTTTCCCAGTCGAGCTCGACCGAGCGCACAAACTGACCGATATTTACATAGCCCTGACTAACCGGACTGTACACTTGCACCCGATCGAGCTGATCGACTCCGTGCCGCTCGCTGGCCGGTGGGCGAATAATAATGGGGAGTAAATCGGCCCCTTGGCGGAACACGCCAATACTAACGCCCTCGACGTTCATTTTGATGGCTTGATCTAAATTGGTTTGGGTAATTCCCAATCGCTGTGCCGCTGCGGCATCGAACACCGGCCGCAATACTTTAGTGCGCTCGCGCCAGTTTTGCCGAATGTTACTGGCGTGCTCGTTGCTGCTGAACAGCGCGATCATTTGGTCACCCAGTTGGCGCAACACTGCCGGGTCTGGGCCGCTGATGCGCGCCTCAATTTTAGCCGCTGTTGAGGGACCCACCGAAGGCCGTTTAATGCGGGTAAAAGCCTGCGGATACTGGTTTTTTAACAGTCGCTCAATCGCCGCGACCGTGCCGTCTATTTGTGCAAAGTTGTCGGTCTCGATCATTAGCTGGGCGTAGCTTGGGTAGGTTTTTTCGGGTGCGTAGGTAAGCATAAAGCGCTCGGCGCCTCGACCGATGGTCGCGGTTACTTGCTTAACGCCATCGAGTTTTAACACATCGGCTTCGAGCTTTTTAACATCCGCTTCGGTGGAGCGTATGGCGCTGCCTTCCGGCAGCCAGTAATCCACCATAAACATCGGCAGTGAGCTATCGGGAAAGAACGCTCGATTTACCTGAGTAAAAGCCATTACGGCCGACACTAGCAGCGCGACCATCAGTAACATGGTTAGCGCGCGAAAGTGCAAACAAAAATGCAGCAGCTTGCGGTAACCGCGATACATTTTACCTTGGTAAGGGGCGTAGGGGTCTGCGGTTTTTGAGTCCGAGGTTGTAGCAGTATCGGCGCCGCGTTTGCCGAGCAATAAAAAACAGAAAAACGGTGTAAGGGTTACCGCCAGCACCCAACTAAAAAACAGTGAAATCAGCAGCACCCAAAATAAGCTGCCGGTAAACTCACCACTGGCATCGGGCGATAAACCAATAGGCGCAAACGCGGTAATGGCAATAACGGTGGCCCCCAGTAACGGCCAGCGAGTGTGCGAGACAATGCGAATAGCGGCTTGGGTTTTACGCATCCCCTGGCGGACGTTAATCATAATGCCTTCGGTAACCACAATGGCGTTATCCACTAACATACCCAGAGCGATAATGAGCGCACCAAGAGAGATACGGTGTAACTCAATACCAAAAATATTCATCACGATAAACGTGCCGGCAATGGTGAGCAGCAAAGTTGCGCTCATAATAATACCGGGCTTTAAACCCATGGTGAACATTAACACCAGCACCACAATGACAACCGCTTGCGCTAGGCTCCATAAAAAGTTACTGACCGACTCATTGACCTGCCCGGGCTGATCGTAAATAGCGGTAATCTCGGTGCCGACCGGCTGGGCATACTCAAGCGCTTGTAAACGCGCTTTAATCGCAGCACCCACCTCGACCACATTGACACCCGAACCAAACGATACCCCCAGCGTTAACGCCTGCCGACCATTAAACCGATACAAATGTGACGGTGGCTCGCGGTAGCCTTTACTGATCGTAGCCACGTCCGTCAGGTACACCAGCTGGCCGTTGGCGTTACCCAGCAACAGTGACCTAAGCGCCTGCAACCCCTCACCGCCGTGCAACACCGAGCTAATGCGCAAGTATTCACGCCCGACCTCTATGTGGCCGGCATCCGATACCAGATTTTGCCCTTGCAACGCCTGGCTAATGGTATCGACCGAAAAGCCCGAGGCGGCCAATTTAGCGCGGTCGACCTCGATGTAGACTTGCTCGATGCGTCGCCCACCGACAACGACTTTGCCTACGCCATCCACCAACACTAACTCGCGGCGCAGATAATCGGTGTAATCGGCTAACTCATCAAAGCTATAGCCCTCTCCGGTAACGGCAAAAAACATCCCGTACACATCGGCAAAATCATCGTTAATAATCGGGGCCGCGGCGCCGGGTGGCAACGTGCCCGCCATGTCGTTAATTTTGCGTCGCATCTCATCCCAGATTTGCGCCAAGTCATCTTTGCGGTAGATGCTTTTCATCTCTACCTCAACCTGCGACATACCCGCCGTGGTCGTCGAGACGATATGATCAACATAAGGTAATTGCTGAATCGCATTTTCTATGGGGAGCGTCACCTCCTCTTCTACCTCTTGCGACGAGGCGCCCGGGTATTGGGTAACGACAATGGCTTGCTTTATGGTAAATTGCGGATCTTCTAAGCGGCCCAAACCATTAAAAGCAAACACGCCGCCTAGCGCCAATAACGCGACCACCATCCAGGCAACAGTGCGATTGGCGAGGGTATATTCGGTTAATTGCATGGCCGTCTCCTATAGTCCGCGCTCTTTAATTAAGGCGCGGACTTTATCGCCCTCGTGCAAATAGCTAACACCTGCCGCCACCACCGAATCATCCGGCTGCAAACCGTCCAACAAGTAAAGGTAATCGCCCTGTACTTGCCCGACATCCACAGCAACCCGGTGCACTTGCTGGTTACTATCAACACGCCAGACGTAGGCTTGGCCCGCCACCTCAAATACCGCTTCGATAGGCACCAGTACGCCGGTAATGTTTTCGCCGGCAAGAAGCTGGGTAAGATCCAAACTGACCGTCACTGCCATACCCGGCAATGCCGGAAAATCTTGATTGCGCGCCATAGTGTGCACCACGGTATACGAGCGCGTCACCGGGTCAGGTTTGGTTTCGTACTCCTTAAAGCACGCACGGTAACTGTGGTCTGGGTAGGCGTTAAAGCTGACCTGAGCGCAAATATCTTTAGGGTCGACGGTGGGCTTAATACGCCCAAGCAAACTCTCGGGCACGCTGTAGCGCACATCTAGGGTATCCACGCTTTGCAACTCCAAAATCACCTGGTTGGCCGCCACTGTTTGGTGGTTCTCTACCCCAACATGCGCAATCACACCGTTAAACGGCGCCTTTAAGGTGGTGTATTTAAGGTTATCGCGGGCGTCGGCCAGCGCCGCCTTGGTGGCGCGCACGTTGGCCTCGGCCTCTTCCACCGCCGAGTCGCTGGTGTAGTTTTTTGCCAGCAGCGAGCTAATTTTATCATACTGCGATTTCGCCAGATCGTACTTTGCCTGCCGGTCGGCCAAATTATTGGCGTACACCGCCTTATCCAACTGCGCCAACACATCACCGGCCTCGAACTTCATACCCGGCTTTGCCGGTAACGACTCTAGCTGTCCGCCTACCCGAAACGCCAACTCCGAATGCTGCGTTGCCTCGGTCACACCGGGAAAGCTGCGCATGGCATTAAGATGCGCAGACTGCGCCTGAACAATTTTGGCCGGTTGCACCTGCTCGGCTGGCGCATCGGTAGCAGGTGCTTTTTCGCAGGCACTGAGGGCAAACACAGCGCTCAGTAGCAACACAGACATCGCTTTCATTTCGGGTTCCCAAAAAAGTGGTGAGGTGTAACGGGCTATATGACTCGCGAGCGCTTGCAAGCTCTTAAGATACGGAGGGCTCCGCGCTAGAGATCATTTCACCCAAAAAGCAGCTTCTCGCTATTTACATACATTCATGTATGTTTGTATTATACAAAAAGTTAATGACAACACAATCTTTAAAGATAGCTCAGCGCACAAATTTAACCATAGCCGTAAACTCGGTAAATTCGCCTACCGCGAGCACATATAGTAACGGCGCCCTCACCCATCCACTGCAGGCAAAGTAATTGTGGCCAGAAAAACCAAAGCCGACGCCCAAAAAACCCTAAATCAGCTGCTAGACGCCGCCGCTTGGCTGTTTCAAACCCAAGGCGTTAACGAGACCACCCTCAACCACATCGCCAGCCGCGCAGGCGTTACCCGGGGCGCACTCTACTGGCACTTTGCCAACAAAGACGCGGTAATTATGGCCCTGTGGCAGCGAGACGCCGCCGCCCCCCACGCCAGTATTGTGAAAACACTGAATAACACCCGTGGCAATGGGCGCGAATTTAAACAGCTGATTAAATCTCAATTGGGGGCCACCCTCAACGACGCCGCACTCATGCAGGCGTTGCGGATGATTTTACTGGGGGTAGAACGACTGGAAAACGACAGCGAACTGCAAAGCTTTTTAGCATCCCGCCACCAACAAATGCGCGATAGCTTTAAAACGGCATTTAAGCAACTGCACGCCGCAGGCAAAGTGCCCACCGACACCAACCCCGAAGCACTCGCCACCAGCTTTTGGGCGTATTTAAAAGGCCTATTACAGCTGCACCTAGAACCCTACAACCAAGACGTAGACTTACTGCGCGACGGTGACGTGCTATTGGATATTTGGCTGAATAGTATTATCAGTGACTAAAACTTACTCGGCGGCTCGCTGACGCAAGCGCTCACGGATATTCATCAAAACCTGACCATAATGATTGTCACCGCGCCGGTCGCGGCCAATACCCCAGTAATAATCAAACTGGCTATCCTCCAACAACACCTGATCGCCAGTACCCAACAGCGCCTGCGCCATCTCGGGATAAGTTAAACACTGAGTGTAAAGCGCGCGGCTCATCAATACAGGCTGCTCGGCTTTCCAGTTAGGGCGCTTTTTCTTAAACCAACCACCTGCCAGCTTACGCGCCCGTTCCAATGTTGGCGCCTGCCTAACCGCCTCGCGGTCAGCCTCGCGCTCAAAACGCATAGCCTGTAAATAATGCTCAGCAGTAGGCCAAGTCACACCCTCAAGCTCAAACGAACGCAGAGCGACTCGCCCCAACGGCTCGTCGGGGTCTTTCATATTGATGCAATGAGCATCTTCGGCACTTTGAGTAAAAAACACGGTTTCTCCGTTTGGTTGTTTAACGCTAAACGAAACAGCACGACTCACGCCCCGCCTCCCGCGACTAATTAGGGCCTGTGTTCGATTGAACCTGTAAGAGCTTCAACTACCCACTGGTTTATACTTTTACCCTCTGATGCAGCAGCGACAACAAGACTAAATACGCCATAAGTTTCATCTGACCCCACTTAATCTTCACTTAATCTCCTGCGCTCTAGCACTCATAGCTAACCGGCGTGATGTCGCTATTTTTTTTGCTCTATATACTCACTCCGCATAAACTCCAAAATCTCAGGCTGCTGAAAAACCTGAAAAGAGGTTCTTGTATACGCAACTCCCGTCAGTCTTATTCCGTCACCGTCATATAGCGCAAATATTGGATGAATATATGAACCGTCACTTGTTTTAACAAATATTACATACAAAGGACCTGCGGAAACATAAGAAACCAACTGCGCCCCCTCAAAGCTCTCTTTGAACCGTTGAATATCCTCCTGCGCCCCGTCGAACAAGAAGCCCAACCTCTCAAAGGAGGCGCGGGTAACGTGTTTTGCAAGCTTCTCTGGGTCTCGACTTTCAATACTGGAGAGAAAACCTTCAAATAATGCATTTAGCTCAACTGCCACCGGCCGAATATTTTTTTGCTTTAACGGAAAGCTATTAAACTTAAGCCGGATACCTTCCGCTTTATATTCAACACTCGAATTATACTGAAATAGGCTTTTCCAGTATTCATAATAGGTTAGAGAATGTTCTTTGTAAGAGCCAGACGATACAATCCCTGAGTGCCCCCCTTGTGAGACAGAGCTGACCCAGTCGACCAGAAAGTAGTCAAGTATTGTTTTATTTCCGCGAGGCTCGTACGAAACTGAACCATCCAATTCACCAAACCTGTAAAATACCAACCTAGTTTCCTCTCCAACTTCGAACGAAAGTAAAACATAAGTAAATGGTTCCCGCTGGAAAACATACTCAACACGGATGTCACGCATGACAGACCAATGATCGATCATCATATTAAAATCACGTAAAATTCTTTTTGAATCCTTATTATCAATATATGTGGACAACCTCTGCACATCTCGAGCTTCGATCGCCCTAAAAAACTCTCTAATCCCGAGCGCGACGTCATTATCCTCAAGAAAAGCATTCATTGGCTCATCATACGCCCTCCCTTCCATCTGTACGATCAAGTCAACAGACACCGCTTGGCGCTGCTCGCCTACAAAAGGGAAGAGAATATAGATATTTTTTTTGTAAACAAAAGAATAATTAAACAAAAAAAGACAAACAAAAAAAATTGAAAAACCACCAATCAAATAATACCGCGTCTTCACTATTCGCATCTTCCCAAAAAGGGACTTTCTGAAGCTGTCATAGTTTAACGGACAGAATACTTTTGATTGAAAAGGAAGTAACGGCATTTTCTGACAGTTCCTTGTCCGAGGTGTACGTTTGGGGCTTATGTTAACCGCAGAATAATACGCCATAGCGGTAAGCACAACTGCCAGCCCAAACCAGCTACGAAGTGCCGCTTTACGATTCCCTGCAGCCAGCCGAGCGTAGGCCGATTTTAGGGGGTAAGCACGCATGGAGCGTGCGCAAGCATCGCCACGCCATGGACGGCGTGTCGATGCGGCCCGCTAAAATCGGCCGGAGCGAGGGAACCCGCAGGGCTAAGATGCCGGGGTGGCTTTGACGTGTAAGGATGCGCAGGAGCAGCATTGGTTACTTCTTGCCACATCGCAAGAAGTAACTCGCCCGCCCGGCGACTGAGGGCAACCAAACTGAAGACTAAACTAGAGCAAGTCGTTTAACCTCGCCAACAAAGCGAAGTAACCTTACCCCACCAGCTTAACCAAAGGCACGGGATGACGAATCAAAGCAACTCGCCACGCCTGACGACACGGGCATATAAACTCAAATCCGCGCTAACGGCACCCTACCCCCACAAAGCCACCCAGCAACGCGAACAACCCAGCCCTGCACAGCGCCGTAACAAATGACTGCGGAATAATTGCCTTACTAGGGCTTACCCACTACAATAGTACGGCACTTCCGTACACTTGGTGATAAAGATGGATACTGTAAGCGTAAACCAGTTTAGAGATAAGCTAAAAACCTTTGTAGAACAAGTGGTTACAAACCATACCCCGCTGAAGGTAACCCGCAGAGCTGGCGAAGCATTTGTGATAATGAGCGCCGATGACTGGGAGCGTGAACAGGAAACCCTCTATGTTTTACAGAACAGCAGCCTAATGAAACAAATCGCTGATTCATTGGCCACTCACAACAGTAAAACCGGCTATACCCCTACCAGCGAGGAATTAAATGAGATCACTGGTATTTGAGGGTAAAAGCTGGGAGACCTACGAAGCACTTCGTCAAAAAGACAAAAAGCTGCACAAAGCCCTATGCCAGCATTTAAAAGAAATGCTTCGAAACGACCCAAGTCGCGGCATAGGAAAACCCGAGCAACTTCGACACAACCTCACAGGGTTTTGGTCAAGACGGATTTCTCAGAAAGATCGTCTCATTTATAAATTTGATGAAAATTCTATTTATATTTTTGCGATTGGCGGACATTACGATGATCATTAATTTTGCGCTGCCCTGACCGCTAATTCACTTGGCAAGCCCCGCCCCACGACAATCTATTTCAGAAGAAATTAGCTTAACAAATCGCTCATACTACTGATAAAAGAGAAGACGTGAAGTTTCTAGCCACTCTTTATACGGGAGAAGTGGGCATGGAGCTTATGTTTAACGCAGAACATTACGCCATAGCGGTAAGTGCAACCCCCAACCCAAGCCAGCTACGAAGTGCCGCTTGGCGGTCCCCTGCGACCAGCCGAGCGCAGGCCTATTTTAGGGGGTAAGTGAGCAGGACGCTCACGCAAGCCTCGTCAGGCCATGGACGGCCTGTCGAGACGGCCCTCTAAAATTGGCCGGAGCGAGGGCACCCGCAGGGCTGAGATGCCGGGGTGCGCTTTTTCGTCCCTTTTTCGTCGCATTACAAAAAGGGACTCGCCCGCCCGGCGACTGAGGGCAAGCAAACTGAAGGCCGCACAGAAGTAAGTCGTTTAACCTCACCACCTAAACGAAATAACTTTGCCTCTGCTGCCATCAGCACACGACCTCAAGAACTACAAGACAAAGTCGAACACCCTGGCTTCGCCCTAGCCCACTCCGGCCTTTTTTGCGCAAACCGCTCAAACTCCGGCTGCTCATCATAAGGATGACGCAACACCTCCAGTAACTCATCCACCGCGCCAAGCTCGCCCTGCTCAACCCGCTCCGTCACTTGCTGCGATAAATAGTTACGCAATACATACTTAGGGTTTACCGCATTCATGCGGCGCTGGCGGTCGGCATTGCTCTCGCCACTGTCCTGTAAGCTCTGCTGGCTACGTTTACGGTAAGCACTCAACCACTCGCAAGTAGCGGTAATCACTTTGTGCGAAGGCGCTTGGTAATAGGCAGCCATTAACGGCGCCAACTGTTCGGCCTCGCTCAACTGGTCGGCCTGCAGGCTTATGTCCACCTGCGCCAACTGGCGAAAAAAGATCGTCATGTCGGTTTCGGTTTGGGTTAGCAGCTCTAATAGCGACTCGATTAGCTCGCCGTCGCTGTTCTTGTAAGCTGCAAAGCCCAACTTAGCTGCCATATCCGCGGCGCGGCATTGAGCGAAGGTCTCGCCATACACCTTAAGCGCCTCTTCTAAAGGCTTAGCCTCGCCCACTAACGGGTAAATGGCATTGGCCAAACGCACTAAATTCCACAGGCCGATATTAGGCTGCGCACCATAGCCGTAGCGTTTGTGCTGCGCATCGGTGGTGTTGGGCGTCCACTCGGGGTCGTAACCCTCAAGCCAGCCGTAGGGGCCGTAGTCGATGGTGTCGCCAATAATGGATAGGTTATCGGTGTTCATCACGCCGTGCACAAAGCCCACCCGCATCCAATGGGCAATGGTGCGGGCGGTGCGGGCGGCCACCTCGGCAAACCATTCGACGTAAACCTCCGGGCTGGACTCGCGGCCGGCCAGCAGCTCGGGAAAGTCGGCTTTAAGGGTAAAGTCGGCTAACTGCTTTAGCAGCTCGTGCTCGCCACGGCTGGCAAAAATCTCAAACGAGCCAAAGCGCACAAACGAGCGAGCCACGCGGCACACCACGGCGCCCGGTTCGTACTCGGGGTGGCCGTCGTAAAACATATCCCGCAGCACCTGATCGCCCGTTAGGCTTAAACTTAGCGCCCGCGTGGTGGGCACACCCAAATGATGCATGGCCTCGCTGCATAAATACTCGCGTACTGATGAGCGCAATACCGCCAAACCATCGGCGTGGCGCGAGTAAGGTGTGGGGCCAGAGCCTTTTAGCTGCAACGTCCAGTGCTGAGCTTTATGGGCCACCTCGCCTAGGTTAATCGCCCGCCCATCGCCCAACTGCCCGGCCCAATTGCCAAACTGATGACCGCCATAGCACATAGCGTAGCTTTGCATACCCGACAGCAGCTGGTTGCCGCTAAACACGCGGGTAAAGGTTTCGCCGCTGGCGGCAGCCGGATCTAGGCCAATAAGCTCGGCCACCTCGGGGGAGGACGAGAGTAACTGCGCGCTGGTGGTGATTTTGGGAGTAACGTACGAGTAGCAGGCTCCATAAACCTGACGTGGTGTGTTATCACCGGACCCATCGCCCGGCAGCTCGCGCACAAATCGGTTATCAAACGTGAGCTCTGTTAACGCCAACATACGGGTACACCCTTAAAAAGGGCCATTGTATCATCCAGCCTGGAGGTCACGAAAAACCGAATACGGAAAGATGCGCCAACCTCAAGACAAGATTGCGGCATAAACGGCCTTGACGCTATGCTGAACTCAACTTAATCTAGGCGGCCTTAATACTCCTCACGGTTACCTGTTTTATGACCTATTGCGTTGCCATTACCACCGATGCCGGCCTTGTTTTTTGCTCCGACTCGCGCACCAATGCTGGCGTTGATCAGGTTAGCACCTACGGCAAAATGTACCATTTTCAGGTGCCCGGTGAGCGTCAGTTTGTGATTTTATCCGCTGGCAACCTCGCCACCACCCAGGCGGTGATCTCCCAGGTAAAGCGCGATTTGCGGGATAATGCCCCCAACAGCCTGAAAACCATGCCCGATCTTAGCGAGGCGGCGAGTTATTTAGGTGAGATAAGCCGGCAAGAGCAAGACCGCCACGCCAGCCCTGATGGCCCCAATGCCGGGGCCAGCTTTGAGGCGTCGTTTATTATTGGCGGACAAATACGCGACGACAAGCCCCGCCTGGCGATGGTGTACCCTCAAGGCAACCATATCACCACCTCTAAAGACACGCCTTACCTACAAATTGGCGAGAGTAAGTACGGCAAACCCATTCTGGACCGGATTCTCACGGCCGCCACCTCGCTGGAAATCGCCGGGCGCTGCGCGCTGGTGTCGATGGATTCGACCATGCGCAGTAACTTAACCGTGGGGCCACCGATAGATTTGGGCATTTACCCCGTCGACAGCTTTGCCTTAGAGCGCATGCGCTTTGAAGAAGACGATGAGTACCTGCGCTCGCTGACTCGCAGCTGGAACCAAAACCTTATTGAGGCGTTTGATCGCCTGCCACCACTGGCAGCAGAAACAGAGCTTGACCTGGAGTAGCTCTGAATAGCCGAGCAATGCCAAGATAGCGTTAAGCCGCCACAGACGCACCCACCACCCGGTGAATAAAATCTAATTTTGCGTACACCGGGTCGGTAATCACAAACGGGTAGGCATCGCGCATGCCCATACTACGATTAAGTGCATTGAGCTTAACGGACAGCTCCAGCCAGGTATCCACCAGCTCGGCAAACGGCTTATTAAGCACACCCCGCCCCTCGGCCGACTCGCCTTTAAGCTGCATCACATCAAACTGCCCCGCCGTCTCTAGCGTATCGATCATGTGCAGATAGTGCGCCCAGGTTTCGGCCCAATCTTCCAAGGGGTGCGACTGAGCGTAGGCACTGATGTAATCGGGGGCCCAATCGTCGGCCACCGTATTGTAGTGCTGCTTTAAAGCACTGTTGTAATCTTCATCCGGATTGCCAAATAAGGTTTCGAACGGCGCGCGCCAATCCGTCGAGGCAACCAAAAGCTCGTAATAGTAGTGGCCGATCTCGTGACGAAAATGACCCAGTAATGTGCGGTAACTTTCACCTAATTGCTCGCGCACTTTCTCGCGATACGAGGCGTCGGCCTCGGCTAGGTTAATGGTAATCAAACCGCTACCATGGCCTGTGGCGACAAACGTATCAGCGTACTCGGCATTGGTGCGGCCGTCTTCTAAAAACGCAAACTCTAGTTTTATATGACGGTCATTGGCAGGCGTTAGCGCCAAACCTAAGCGCAAAATAGAGTACAAAGTGTGACGTTTGGCTGACTCTAGCCGAATCCAGCGTTCAACATTGATACCCCGGTCGAGGTCGGGCACTGTTTTATTGAGACGACAGGAAATACAAAAACGCTCGGGACTGGCGGCAGGCAACAACCAGTTGCAGGCATTGTAATCATCGTAATTACCACAATAACGAAACTCTTTGCCCGAGTCTTCGTCGTGTAAAACCCTATGATCGTTTGCCGCCGCGCGCAACGACAACATATAAAACCCTACGGAATCAAAACCCAACAGACGCTGGCACGTTAGACACTGGGTGTTGCGAAAAAACACCCGAGTGCCACACTTGCAATGAAAATCAATCACGAGGCGCTCTGCACTTCGGGCAAGAACCAGGTGGTGGCAATGATTTTATGCGTCTCGGCCACGTCGGTTTGCACCGCATCGATATATTCGTGCAGTTTGTCTTGGTTGATCAACTCGGCAAACTGCGCCATTTTAATTCGGCGCCGCACGCCCGCCAATAAGCTGGTGGCTGCTTCGCCGTTGGGCAGTGTGTCAAAGCAATGAGCCACCTCACCCAGACAGTGCTCGACCGCACGGGGAAACAGCGGATCTTGAAACAAGAACATCACCACATCTTCGGCGTTAATGCGATCCAGCACATGCTGGCGATACATCTGAAACCCGCTCAACGAGCGCAACACGCTCATCCACAAAATATTTTCAAACGGCTCAGAGCTGTCGTCATCTTTTGCGGCGGGCTCTAAAATTCGGCGTGCGCCGACATCGACAATCCGCGAGGTCATGTCCGCTCGCTCTAAGTTTCGGCCCAGCTGAATAAAACGGTAGGCATCGTTTTGACTCATGCAGCCGGCGAGCATGCCGGTAAATTGCTGCACCTTCTCGATCACCGTTTCCAGCAAGATATGTCGTTCGCGACGGGCGCCGCCCTTAGAGAGGTTTTCGTCTAAGTACCAATACAAATCGTTAATTAATTCGTACACCTCAGAGGGCATAATCTCGCGGGTAATCCGAGCGTTCTCGCGGGCAAAAGCAATGGAGTTTTTAATGGAGCTTGGGTTTGCCTGATCGGACAAAATAAAGCGCATCACCGCGCGCTCATCCGCCAAGTCGGCGTCTTTTTGAAAGTACTCGGTGCCGCCGCTAATATCCACCAATGTACCCCACCCCACACGCACACCACGGGGTAAATCCAACAACAATTTAGTATTGACGTTAACCAACCGCGCACTGCTCTCGCAGCGCTCCATATAACGGCCCAACCAATAAATTCGCTCTGCGACTCGAGATAACATTATTTGCCCTCCTCGACGACAACCCAGGTATCCTGACTACCACCACCCTGAGACGAGTTAACCACATAGGAGCCTTTACGCATCGCCACCCGCGTCAGGCCGCCAGCGGTAACGCTACTGGTGCGACCTTGCAACACAAACGGACGTAAATCGATGTGGCGCGGCTCGGCGTTTTTGCTGCCAATAATAGGGCTGGTAGAAAGCGCGATTAACGGCTGAGCCATATAATTGCGCGGCGAGGCTTTGATGCGTCGAGCAAACTCTTCACGCTCTTTTTTGCTGGCTTGCGGGCCAATCAACATGCCATAGCCGCCCGACTCGTTGGCAGGTTTAACCACCAGTTTATCGAGGTTTGCTAACACATGGTCACGCTGAACTTTGTCAAAACATAAATAGCTGGGCACATTAGGCAAGATTGGGTCTTCGCCTAAATAGTACTTAATCATTTGCGGTACAAACGTATAAATGACTTTATCATCCGCCACGCCGGCACCCGGGGCATTGGCAATGGCAACATTACCTTTAAGCCACGCACGCATTAAACCCGGCACCCCGAGCACCGAATCGGCGTTAAACACCTCGGGGTCGAGAAATAAATCGTCAATACGGCGATAGATAACATCGACGCGGGATAAACCATTAATGGTGCGCATAAAAACGTGGTCATCCTCAACCACCAGATCGCTGCCCTCGACCAATTCGACTCCCATTTGCTGCGCCAGATACGAGTGCTCGAAATACGCCGAGTTATAAATACCGGGAGTCAGCACGACGATCTCGGGGAACTCCAGCGGTCGGGGCGAAATTGCCGCAAGCGTATCAAACAACTGCGCGGGGTACTCGGTAACCGGCAAAATATTGTGGTTTTCAAATAACTCGGGGAACACGCGCTTGGTGACCTTGCGGTTCTCGAGCATATAAGAAACACCGGATGGCACCCGTAGGTTATCTTCTAAAACATAAAAAGCGCCGTCGTTATCACGTATTAAATCGCTGCCGCAAATATGTGCCCACACCCCAAAGGCCGGCTTCATACCCACACACTCGGGCCTAAAGTTAACCGAGCCGGCTAAAATATCCGCAGGCACGACTTTGTCTTTAATAATTTTCTGTTCGTTGTAGATATCGTCGATAAAGCAGTTAAGCGCCTGCAGACGCTGGGTCAAACCGCGCTCGGTAACCTGCCACTCGCGCTGAGGAATAATGCGGGGGATAATGTCGAAGGGCCAGGCCCGATCAATGTTGCCAGCCTCGGAGTAAACCGTAAACGAAATACCCATGGTTTTAATGGCCAGTTCGGCCGACAATTTTCGCTCGGCAATGTCGTCTGAGGTCAAACTCGCCAAGTGCTTTGCCAGTACCCGGGCCGCGCGCCGCGGATTGCCCGGACTGCTGATCAACTCATCGTAAAACTCACCACTTTGGTAATCTCGCCAGTCTATTTGCATTGCCACTCCATTAAACGGTCGCCCCGTCACATTGATGCCCAATGAGCACAGTGTAGAGTTAATGCACGGCTTATACCACTTTCTTGCCGCGTTAGGCCGGCGGGTCAACCCGTTCGAGAGTATTGGTATTAATACGGTACCAGCCGGCCACGCTGTAGCGCTCACGGCGCGCGGGCAGCACTTCATGGGGGAACCGCTCACTCAAAAACACGACCAACCGGCCAGCCTCGGGGCAAATGTGCTCCACCACCTGATCGCCCGCCTCATTGTAGAGCACAAGCTCGCCGCCATCCTCTTTGGCCCAGCTGGGGTTAAGGTACAACACCGTAGACAACACCCGATTGGAGCGACCTTTAAAAGCATCGACGTGCTTCTTGTAAAAGGTGCCTACCGGGTAGTACGCGAGGTGACTTTCGTAATCAAACAGGCCCATAAACAGACGCCTGTTTATGGCTTCTCGCAATTGCTCCATCGCGCTCAAAAAAACAGTGGAGGCCTCTGAGCCACCGTCGAGCCAGCAAATGCGATCGCCGCGTATATCGAGCGCGACGGTATGATCCTCGGCCCGCCCGATACCGGCGGTTTTAAAGTGGCACTCTGGGTGGTCAAACTCGGCGCGCAGCGAGGCAATGGTGGCGCGGCTAAAAAGGTTATTCACAATCCCATAGCCGCGCTCCACCAACGCGTCAGCCAGCACGTCAAAGGCCGCATCGGGCGAGTCAGTCGCGAAGTGGTTGGGATCTGCCAAATCAAGCATTACTAGCGCCTCTAAAACCGTCTGTATACGTCAGCGGCGCAAAACACGCAAGTTTTTTAGCGCTTTACATTGTGCTAAAGTCGCGGCTACTTGCACGGGGGTATCAGGTGAATTTTAAGCAGCGCTTGCGCCATCATATCGATGTGCCCTTGGCGATTAGTTTTCGCCAGTTTCGGCTCGGCAGCATGATATTTTTTGCCGGGTTGGTTGCAATATTTGGCGCATCACAATTGCTTAGCCCAAGCCTTGTCCAAGAGTTAACTGTGCTTGGCGGCCTGTTAATCAGCGCGCTCGGTTTTGTGATCGCTATGCTCGCCCAAGCACGCATGATGCTGGGGCGCTTAGTAGCTTTTTGGCAAAAGCCTAAAGACTAAGGGTTCAGCTCGGCCGGCAGCTTTTGGCGAGTGTAAATATCAAACCGACTCGATTTACCTTCTAAGCGGTAGCTGGGCGTCATATCCGCTAAATCCGGCGCTTTGCGCGGGCGTTTTACTACCACCCGGTAAGTGGCCAACGCACGGGCATCCGCCAACAGCTCAGCCGCATCGAGATCGGCACCCACCACCTGATGAAACGCCTGCATTTCTTTTTTCACATCGGCGGATTTACCGCGTGTCGGAAACATCGGATCAAGGTAAATCACATCGGGCGGCGAAGACTTTTGGGGGGGCGTGCACAAGTAGTCTCGCGCATCCACGCTCTCTAGGCTCAAGCGGTTAATAATCTCGGAGAGTTCGGCATCGGCGCCCGCGTGGGCACGCTGTAAGCCGTCGTTTAACAGGGCCCAAACCAGCGGCGAACGCTCGAGCATAGTCACTTGACAACCCAGGGTAGCCAGCACAAACCCGTCGCGCCCAAGGCCAGCGGTTGCGTCCAGCACATGGGGTTTTACCCGCGCCTGAACACCAACAGCTTTGGCGATCATTTGGCCTTTGCCACCGCCAAATAAACGCCGGTGGTTTACCGCGCCGGCTAAAAAGTCTACCCGCACGGGCCCTGGTACTTTGCGACCCGTTTGCTGCAGGCTCACGCCATCGGCGGCAAACACTAAGGCGAACTGAGGTTGCTGTAGATCGGCGGGGTTTACTTGCAGCAACAATTCGGCGCCGAGCGCTCGGGCGGTTATTGCCGCCTCGGCGCGTCGGGCCGAATTGCTGCCAGCATCGTTAACAATAACTACCGTTTGTACCATGTATGCGCCTTTTAACTCTCGCGGAACTCACCGCGACTGGGCGCACATAGTAACAAACAGCAAACGGTTGGCCTATTACAGAGGCGACAACTGAATTTCTACCCGGCGATTTTGCTCGCGCCCCGCCGAGCTAGAGTTGCTGGCAATGGGATAACGCGGACCATAACCGGTGGCGTTCATGCGGTTATAGGCCACTTTGCGCTCGCCCAAATAATCCCGCACGCTTTGCGCCCGACGCTCACTCAATAACTGGTTAAATTCGTCTGAGCCGGTAGAGTCGGTGTGACCGCCAATGTTAACAGCGGTTTTATTAAACTCGACCAAAACAGTGGCCACTGAATTGAGCACATCGTAAAACTGCGGACGAATGTCGTATTTGCCGGTTTCAAAGGTGATGTTACCGGGCATAATCAAGCTGATTTTATCGCCCTCGCGCTGCACCTGTACGCCACTGCCCTGTAACTGTTGGCGTAGTTTAGTCTCTTGCTTGTCCATGTAGTAACCAACACCACCACCGATAGCGCCACCGGCAACCGCCCCGGTCAATGCGCCTTTGCCGCGGTCTTTTTTACTGGATGAGGCGACCCCTACTGCAGCACCTGCCACCGCGCCAATAACCGCGCCGGTTGTGGAGTTAGAGGTTTTGCTCTCGCCAGTGTACGGATCGTTCGTGGTACAGGCCGCTAATGAACATACCAACGTTGCTGCTAATAACTTTTTCATCAAGGTTTCCTTATCATCTGAGAACCAACCAGCAATATGCTATACCATTGGACGCCAAAATGACTCGCAAGTTTTCACATTTATACGGATTCATACTATGCATCATCCATATTCGCGCCATAACGGCTGTCACACATACCGCCACAGTATGAGTAACTACGCGTTCATTGCCCTTATCGGATTACTCGGGCTGCTATCGGGCTGTGAAAGCTACGATGTCTCGATCAATGACAACGTCGTTTATACACCCAAACCCTTGCTACGGGACGTTAACGTTGCCGACAGCAACCTCGCCAGCTGCATAAAGCAGACTATTAGTGACGACAAAATCACTCGGGCGGTTGATTTAACACGACTGCGCTGCACCCACGCAGGCATCGTAACGCTGGCGGGAATCGAGACTTTTTACGGCTTAGTACAGCTGGATCTAGGTGACAATGCTATCACTGACGTCAAACCATTGGAGAAGCTGGGACGGTTGCAAGTGGCGCTGTTAGGCGAGAACCACATTAGCAGTGCTGAGCCTCTGCTGCGTCTAATAAAGCTGGTGGAACTCGACCTAGAGGGAAACCCGATTGCCGATTGCCGGGATGTCGCGCAGCTGGAACGAGCGCTAAAAGAAAACCAAGGTATGCTGTTAACGCCCAAAAGCTGTGAAAAGCACACGAGTTAACCGGTACAGTAAGCGCTAGGCGACAAACACCAAACCGACAGTATTGCGAAATTGACGCACTACCTTCATGGCGACGGGCTCAGAGTTTATGGGCCCCACCACCTTTTTGAACATTACCGCCACTTCTGTACCCACCGGCGGCAAAGATTGGCTCTCGACCTGCACTTGGGCGCCGCCGTCGGATATATCCATGGTAAAGCCAATCAGGGTGCCAAATGCCGGGTGGGTCATTTCCACCCGGATGCTGCGACTGGTGCGCTCGTGCTGACGACGCTCTATCACCGGCAGACTCCTTACGTTAAAAAACCATTATTGCGTAACAGGCGATCGAGCACTGATGCCGCCTAAAAAGGCAAACTGAGCTGTTTGCCGTTCTTTTATAGTAGCTAATTTTGGCGCCGACTCAAGCACTAGCCTCGGCCAGCACGGGCCCAGGAGCAAGCGACAGCCAATCAAACCCCTCATCCTGGCAGGCGTAAATAACCTCGGAGATATCGGCCGTTACCGGCGACAGGGCCTCGCGTGCGCGCTCTAGGGAGTTATTCTTTTGGCTAATATGGGCAATCACCAAATACTGCAACCGGGTACAGTCAACCCGCGCCAAGAAGCCCGCCGCCTGCTGATTGCTCAAATGCCCCCAGGGGCCACCCACCCGAGTTTTAAGTGATGGCGGGTATGGGCCGCTCGCCAGCATCATTGGGTCGTGGTTGGCCTCCAGTACCAGCGCATCGCAGTTTTGGTACATGTCCTCTACGTGGGGCGATACGGTGCCTAAATCCGTTAAAATCCCAAGGCGCACGCCCCCGCAGGAGAATATAAATTGTGCCGGCTCGCGCGCATCGTGCGGCACGGCCACAGGCTCTACCGTCAGCTCACCCAAGCAAAAGCTTTGATAGGCTTCGATTAAGTGTAATTCAGGTAATTTACCAAGATCCCGGCTGTGGAAGGTACCGGGCGTCATATAAACCGGTAAGCCAAAGCGCCGGGCTAACGCCGCGACGCCTTTAATGTGATCGGCGTGCTCGTGTGTGACAATAATGGCCGTTAGGTCGCTGCCCGATTTACCGAGGCGCTCTAACCGCGCGCAGGTTTCTTTAACGCTAAAACCACAATCGATCAGCAGCGAGCCGCCCGGCCACTCAATAAGGGTAGCATTACCGCGACTGCCACTACCCAAAGATGCCACCCGCATACCGTGTCCTTCGATCAAGCCCAGCGCCACGCTGGGCGCTTAATATTAAATAAGATTTTTGCGCAGCAACGTTAACAAGTCACGCGATTTGCGAGCGTCCAAACGTTTGCCGTATGGGTCGCGCAGGCGCACCGTGTAGTTATCGGCCTCGCCTTGCATAAACAGCAAATAGCCTGGCGCGTTAGGGAATTTCTGCTCTGCTTTACGGTTAGATAGCGGCGCTTTAGCAAACGCGTCACCCTTGGGAACCACCGTTAACAGTTGCGCCAAACTATAAGGGCTCTTGGCCACAAGCTCTTTATCGCTTGAGAACCAGCCGCTAAACCAGCCGTCGCTTTCGGGCTCAACCGGCTCGTAGTGAAGGTAATAAACACCGTCGTCGGGCTGGCTGTCGTAAATCGAGAAGCCGTCTTCACGCATTGAGTGAAAGAGCGTGGCTTTGGCCCGCGCCTCACTTAAGCGAATTTTCATGACCGGCTCGTTCTGCTCGACGACCAATGCCGATTTCGCATCGCCGCCAATGGCTTGAGCCAGCAACGAGGTGCCGCCGATGGTTTCGTCTCGGGCGAGCGCCGCTGCCAGCTCGTCCATTAGCCAGGCTTCGCGCTCAGATGAGCTAGACGCCGACGGCCACGCTAAATCGCCCGAAGGGCTATCGCCCTGCACACTTTGATGCAAAACATGAATCTCGCTGGTCTCGGGCTGAACACCCTGATCGATTTGCACGCGATAGCGATCGGATGTGCTTAAATCGGATTTAAACTGCAGCCAGTGGCTATCGATTAAACCGCGACCAATATCGGCGCTGGCAACATCGACGTTGTTCTCGTTCAGAAAAGCCCTGACACGAGGCCAAACTTCACCGGGGGAGACATTCATCAAAATCCAGCGCTCGTCGGCAAGACGCTGGATTTTGACGTTCTCTTGCATCAGGTTGGTCGCCAAAGGCTGAGGCCGGGGTACCTCGGCGCTCTCGGTTTGGGCGATATCGTCAAACTCACTCTCGGTAACCGGCGGAATCGGGTAGCGCTCACCCAATTTCTCGCTCTTCATGCCCTCGGGCACTTTTAGCGGTTCAATTTTGTCGGCTTTTTGGTAGTCGCCCTCGCGGTTGCGAAAATAGGCCTCATCACCCCAAAAAACCCCACAGCCTGACAACATAGCCACCAAGCTCAGTACACTTACGCCCCGCAGGGAAGTTGTTTTTATCATCTTGACGTCTTCAATCTTTTTAAATCAGTCCAGCTTCACGTAACGCGGTGCGAACCTGCTCGTGGTACACCGCTGACAATTCAGTCATCGGCAGGCGAATTCCGGGATTAATAATCCCCATTTCGGCCAGCGCCCATTTTACCGGAATCGGGTTTGCCTCCAGAAACATAGCGCGGTGTAACGACATTAATGAATCGTTAATCGCCCGGGCCTGATCGGCTTTACCGGCGATGGCCAGCTCGCACATTTGCGCCAGCTTGTCGGGTATGACATTCGCTGTGACAGAAATATCCCCATGACCGCCTAACAACATTAACTCAACCGCTGTTTCGTCATCGCCCGAGATCACTTTAAAGCCATCCGGGGCGCCATCAATGATCGCTTTGGCACGTACCATATCGCCCGTGGCTTCTTTAATGCCAATAATATTGGGCAATTTTGCCAGCTCTAGTACCACATCGGGCTGCATATCGACAGCGGTACGCCCCGGAACGTTGTACAGCAACTGGGGGATATCGACGGCCTTGGCAATGTACTCGTGGTGTAAGTACAACCCGCGCTGGGTAGGCTTGTTGTAATAAGGCGCTACCAGCAAGCAGGCGTCGGCGCCGACCGACTTTGCGCCCTCGGTCAGCTCGACAGCCTCGGAGGTTGAGTTGGCACCGGTGCCGGCAATAACAGGTATCTTACCGCCCACTTGGTTTACCACATGTTTAATGACCGCCAAATGCTCATCCACATTCAATGTGGCCGATTCGCCGGTGGTACCCACGGCGACAATCGCATGAGTGCCCTGCTCCAGATGCCAATCCAACACTTTGGACAGCGCCTGCCAGTCGACACTGGTATCGGGGTTCATGGGGGTTACCAAAGCAACCATACTGCCTTGAATCATAGGTTCTCCAACTCAGGGTAGAGAGAGCGCCATATTAGCGCTCTCGGCTCGGGGCGGGCCTCCGAGAAATACAGCCAATAAACTCTGGCGACATGTTACGCACCGCCCGCGGGGGACACAAGCGTCATTTTTTAAACTCAAGCATTCGCGCAAGCGGCTTCATAGCCTGCTCTGCCAGCGCCGGATCGACAAAGATCTCATTGTCATTGCGCTCGAACACGGCGGCTAAATTATCCAGCGCATTCAGCGCCATCCAAGGGCAGTTGGCGCAACTGCGGCAGGTCGCGCCACTGCCGGCGGTGGGCGCCACATGAAAGATTTTATCGGGGCAGCGCTGCTGCATTTTATAAAAAATGCCCTGATCCGTTGCCACAATAAACTCGCGGTTAGGCAGTGTCTCGGCGGCGTTAATCAGCTGCGACGTAGAGCCTACCACATCGGCCAAATCAACCACCGCTTGCGGCGACTCAGGGTGCACCAACACCGCTGCCTCGGGGTACAAAGTTTTTAAATCCTCTATCCCCTTTGCCTTAAACTCTTCGTGAACAATACAGGCACCATCCCACAAAAGGACATCGGCACCTGTTTGTTTTTGCACATAGGCGCCCAAGTGTTTATCGGGTGCCCATAAAATTTTCTCGCCCTGCTTATCGAGATGATCCACCACATCCAGCGCGATACTGGAGGTTACTACCCAGTCGGCGCGGGCTTTAACGGCGGCCGACGTGTTGGCGTAAACCACCACAGTGCGATCCGAGTGCGCATCACAAAACGCCGCAAACTCGTCCGCCGGGCAGCCGATATCCAGCGAGCAAGTCGCCTCAAGGGTCGGCATCAAGACGCGTTTATGGGGCGTGAGAATTTTCGCCGTCTCCCCCATAAATTTAACACCTGCAACGATAAGCGTCGTGGCGCTGTGCTCCTTGCCAAAACGCGCCATCTCTAACGAGTCGGCAACGCAGCCACCGGTCTCTTCGGCCAGTTCCTGAATCATAGGGTCAGTGTAATAGTGCGCGACCAGCACCGCGTTATGCTCAACCAGCAGCGCTTTAATACGATCTTTAAGCGCGTCTTGTTGCTCGGGCGTAAGCTCGGGGTCCGAGCTGATACCCGCCAAATGATCTAACACCACCTGACGATCTGACGCCAGCGGCGGCACTGTAGACGTTGTTTCTTGGGTCATATTAATTACCACGGTCGCACCCGCTTTGTGCGGGCTTTTACAAAGGCCCAAGGCCCCTAAAGCGCGCTATTCTACCATACCTGAGAAAGGGAATACGGATGAGGCAAGGCTACCCGCTACGGAAACGCGGCCAATAAAAAAGGCCAGAGGAGATCCTCTAGCCTTTTTAATATGGTGGGTCGTACTGGATTCGAACCAGTGACCAATTGGTTAAAAGCCAACTGCTCTACCAACTGAGCTAACGACCCATAAACTTTTACATGCAGCGCTAAAAGCGCACTTTCCATTTGTCGTACTGGATTGACTCGCATCATCCCGATGCTCGGGGCTACGCCCCACCGCTATTGCGGTGTCCAAAACGCTCCCGGCGTTTTGTCAAACCAGTGACCAATTGGTTAAAAGCCAACTGCTCTACCAACTGAGCTAACGACCCATAAACTGATTGTACTGCAGCTGCTCAAAGCAACTGCGCCCTTACGGGTAAATATGGTGGGTCGTACTGGATTCGAACCAGTGACCAATTGGTTAAAAGCCAACTGCTCTACCAACTGAGCTAACGACCCATTCTAACGCGTTTTACTGCTTTGGCAGACGGCCAAAACCTTGTTGCTAACGCCCTAAAAGGAGGCGCACATAATAATGATTTGATCAGAAAAAACAAGCGGTTTTTTGCAATAGTTTGGTAATAAATGGTAATTGATCAATAACTTACCAACCTAACCGAACTTTCCGCCGCGGTTTAGCGGTATCGCGTCGGATCATCGACGCCCGCCGCTTCAAAGCCAAATCGGCGCAACCGGCAACTATCGCACACACCACACGCGCGGCCATCGTCATCTGCCTGATAACAAGACACCGTCAAACCGTAATCGACCCCAAGCGCAACGCCGCGTTTAACTATTTCCGCCTTACTTAGGTCAATCAAGGGGGTGCGAATTCGCAGCCGGTGCCCTTCGGTACCGGCGCGAGTCGCGAGATTCGCCATGCTTTCGTAGGCGGCAATATAATCGGGCCGGCAATCAGGGTAACCCGAATAGTCCACCGCATTGACGCCTATAAAAATATCGTCGGCCTCAAGCACCTCGGCCCAGCCCAGCGCAATGGATAAAAACACCGTGTTGCGCGCCGGCACGTACGTGATAGGCACACCCTGAGTTTGCGTTTCAGGCACATCGATTGACGTATCCGTTAGCGCCGAGCCACCAATGGCACCAAGATCCAACGTGATAACTTTGTGCTCAACACTGCCCAAGGCTTTGGCAGCCCGCTCGGCGGCAACCAGCTCGGCGCGCATGCGCTGGCCATAATCAAAGCTAATGCTATAGCACTCAAACCCCTCGGACCGGGCGATTGCCAGCGCTGTGGTGGAATCCAATCCGCCGGAGGCCAACACAACGGCTCGCTTTTGGCTTTTTGTCTGACTCATTAATACCTTCTTACTCTTTGCAACATGTGGATTCAAACACCGCAGACGCACCCCACAAGCAGCTGGACTGACTAGCGACCAGGGCTGTCATCCCACAGCAGCTTATGTAGCTGCAACTGATAACGCACCGGCAAATTGTCCGCTACGATCCACTCGGCCAGGGCGCGCTCATCCACCTGCCCGTAACTGGGCGACATCAAAACATCTGCGACCCTATCGGCAAGGCCGCGCTCATCAATCTTTAACCGCGCCCAGTCGTAATCATCTCGCGAGCAAATCACAAATTTAATTTGATCGGTCGATTTTAGCGTATCTAAGTTATCCCATAGGTTGCGATGCGACTCACCCGAGCCTGGGGTTTTTAAGTCCATCACCTTCACCACACGCGCATCTACATTATCGAGCGCTATGGCACCGCTGGTCTCTAACGATACGTTGTAGCCCGCATCACACAGCGCGCTCAAAAGCTCTGGGCAGGTACGCTGCGCCATCGGCTCGCCACCGGTCACACACACGTAGCGAGGATTGTAACTCGCCACCTGCGCCAACACGGCATCCAGGCTCATGCGCTCACCGCCATAAAAAGCGTACTCACTGTCGCAGTATTGACAGCGCAGAGGGCAACCGGTCAAGCGCACAAACACCGTCGGCCGACCAGAAGTGTTTGACTCCCCCTGCAGGGAGTAAAAAATTTCTGTAATTTTAACGCTTGCTGCATTCATAAAGTGATCTGCTTGGCGCCCGGCGCCGGGAACTGATATTCTAAGTGGCTATGCGACAACAGCCGCAGGACCATTAATGAAGCTGGCCAAATCCAAAAAGGAGCAGCGCCAAGAACTGGACTCGCTAATGCGCGAGTACCTTGAGCACGGCGGCGCCATAAACGAAGTGCCGCGCGGCTTATCCGGCCGCGTTGACAATCGTCAGCCCCTGCCCCACGTTTTTGATAAAAAGGCCGAACCCGACACCCGCACATCGGTTTCCGACGAGATCTCGGCTATTGAGCAGCGCCGCAAACCCAAACCGCCTGCGCCAATTGCCCAACCCAAAAGAAATACGCGGCCACGCAAAAAAATTATCTACGATGAATTTGGCGAACCGCTGCGCTGGGAGTGGGAGAGCTAATCTCCCACGCCACAGCGCCAAGCAATACGTTAATCAACCAAGCCGTAATCGTTGCGTAAAATATCGATAATTTCCTGCTTCGGATTGTCACTCAGCACAATTTTCTCGCCGGTGATTTTTTCGGCAATACTGCGATAAGTCTCGGACACTTGCATCAACACCGATTCGGGCAAGGCATTGTCTTGCGCCAACGCTTTACGCTCTTCCATACGGTCTTTATTCAGCAGAATGTCAGGGTCGGGAAAGTAGTTCAGCAACAACTGGCGAAACTCTTCTTTAGATTTTTCGACCACCTTGCCATCGCGATAGCTCGGGCCATCCCAAATGCGCGAGGAATCGGGCGTTCCCACCTCATCCATATAGATCAGCTTTTCATTGCCCGCAGCATCGGCGACGTAACCAAACTCAAACTTGGTGTCGACAAAGATCTGGTCCAGCTCGGCCAGCGCGCCACTGATAACATCAAAGCCCTCTTTTAGCAGGCGCTCGTAGTACTCAATGTCGTCTTTGTTTTTAAAGTTAAAAGCTTCAAAGTTGGCCTCAATGTCAGCGCGAGTAATGTTGACATCATCCGCCTCTGGCACACCGGGAATCCCCTTAAGAATGCCCTTAGTAGAAGGTGTAATAAGAAGCTCGGGCAACTTTTGATCTTTTTCCAGACCATCGGGAATCTCTATGCCGCAAAACTCACGGCCGCCCTTGGCATAATCGCGCCACATAGAGCCGGTAATATACTGGCGGCAAATCGCCTCAATCATCACCGGGCGAGCTTTTTGCACAATCCAGACAAATGGGTGCGGAATATCCAGAATATGGCTGTCGGCCAAGCCCTGCTCACGGAACAGGCGAAACCAATGGTTAGAGATAGCATTTAACGCGGCGCCCTTACCCGGCACACCGTTCATGCCGCCCTCACCGTGCCAAATACAATCAAAAGCAGAGATCCGGTCACTGATTACCATGATCGCCAAAGGCGCGTCGGCGGCCACGTCGTAGCCTTTTTCGGCAATCAGACGGCGACTGTCGGCTTCGGTCAGCCAGTAAACACTGCGAACCTTGCCGCTGTGAACCGGCTGCTCAGTGCGAATGGGTAAATCGTTGTTAACGGAGAGTACTCTGTCTGCCAGACTCATAAGCAAAGCCCTTTCAATACGAAAATTTAGGGGGAAGAGAAAAACCGGCGATATTAGCAGATTCACCCGCCTGTGGCACGCTTTTGCGGCAACAGGCGGGTATTTTTGCGACAAGTTTTAGCCCGCACCCTGCCAGAACAGTCAGAGGGCAACCATTGACCAGTCAGCAGCCCATTGGGCCGCCACAGCTAACACTAGGGCCTAGAGCCAATCTTTACGCTTAAAATACCACAGGGGCGCAATCGCCGATGCCAGCATAACCGCGGTGCCCGTTAAGTAGCCCCACTCCCAATGCAAGCCGGGAATAAACTCAAAATTCATCCCGTAGAAACTTGCCACCACCGTAGGTGGCAGGAAAATAACCGCGGCAATCGAGAAGGTTTTAATAATCTGGTTTTGCTCGATATTGATAAAACCCTGAGTCGAATCCATCAAAAAGTTAATTTTGTCGAACAAAAATGCCGTGTGCGACATGAGCGTATCCACATCGCGCTTAATCTCACGGGCGGTCTCTTGCAGCTCAAAATGCTCGCGCAGATGGCGCTGCAAAAATGAAATCGACCGCTGCGTATCCATCAAGCACAGGCGAATTTTACCGTTACTGTCCTCAAGCTTGGCCAGGCGATCAATCGCATCCTCGAGGTCGGCATCGTCATCTTCCAGCACAGTGTGGCTAACGTCCTCGAGTTTGCGATGGATGTCCTCCAGTACGTCAGCAAGGTTCTCGACCTTTTGCTCAAACATCGTAATCAGCAAATCTTGTGGCGAATGCGCCTGCACCTGGCCGCGCCGGGCGCGCATCCGCAACAACCTAAAATCAGCCAACTCGCCGTCACGCAGAGTGATCAGGCGCTTATCCTGCAAAATAAAAGCGACCGTGGTAGTCGAGTGGCGCCCCTCGGTGGGCGACAAAAACAGCGAGTGGACATGAATACCAGCATTATCCTGAAAATAACGCGCCGAGAACTCAATCTCTTCAACGTCGTCCGACTCGGGCAGCTCGGCACGTAAAAATTTATTCAGCTCATCACGTTCGTCTTCCGTAGGCTCTGCCGCATCAATCCATATCGCCGTCCCCATGGCGGCCTTAACGTTGTCGGGGTCAACGTTTTGATCCCGCAATTTTGCGCCCTGAATATCGAACATTCTTAGCATACTTTTTACTCCATTCGAATGAGCCAACGGTTACCTAAGTGTACCCTGTTATACCTGCTATTTCTTTCTGCGCGGAGCGTAAGGTGACGCCTCCCCCTCCGGTCGGGTTTTGAATCGCCGGTGCACCCATAAATATTGCGCCGGGTGGCGCCGCACCACAGACTCCACGACCGCATTGACGGCGCTCGCATCGGCAACGTCATCGCCGCTTGGGAAATTCTCCAGCGGCTCTTTCAGCTCAACATGATACACGCCGGCATCATCGCGATAGTGCTCAAAGGGCACCACCACAGCGCGGCCCATTTGCGCCATCCTCGCCGTCGCGGTTACCGTCGCAGCCTGAATACCAAAAAAAGGCGCAAACACGGTGTTTTGCACACCGTAATCTTGATCGGGCGCGTACCAAATACGGTGATTCTTGCGTAAATTTTTAACCAGCTGGCGCACCTCATCGCGGGGAATTGTGCCGCCCGAATAACTTTCGCGGGCGCGAGCCATTGCCGCCGCCAACAACGGGTTACGATCTACCCGGTAAATCATATCGCACTCGATATTCAGGCCCATAATACGCCCGGCCACATCCAACGTAGAATAATGCCCGCCCAGCAAGAGCACGCCCTTGCCTTCATTTTGCAGCCGATGAAGAATCTCTAGTCCCTTTAGGGTGTAGCGGCCCGCAAATTTACGATCCGGCCCCCATAGGGCGATCGCAGTTTCGACAAAGCTCAGCCCGACGTTGCGCAAGATATCGCGCACCAATTGCTCGCTTTCGGTATCGGACAACTGGGGAAAACACAGCTTGACGTTAACCCGGGCGATTTCCCGGCGCGAGCCGGCAAAGCGATGCAGCAACGCCCCCAACCACTCCCCCAGTTTGCGCGCAACTGGCCAAGGCAGGTGCGCCACCAACACAAAAACACCCAACGCTAACCATGTCACCCAATAACGAGGGTGCGCAAAGCCTGCTAAACTCGTCCGAGCATCGTGTTGTTTTTGGGTCATCGCGCAATTACTCCGTAGCGGCCGGCCAGTAACCAGCAGTAAAGTGGCGCGATTATAACAAGAGCAGTCACATCTTGTGATTATTCTATGGCAATCTGTTAGGGTATTTACGCAAATACCTTGGCGCCACCGCGTTACAACGCAGGCCACCCAGACAACAAGCTAGCGCAACAACGAGACACCACATTGGACCCCAAAGCCGACACAAGACTCACTGAGCTGAGCGCCAGACTGGATAAAACCCACGCCGACCTCACCCACAAACTGGACGAGCTTTACCAGCTTCGCGAGGCATCGGACGGCGAGCAATGGCGTGAATACGAGAGCCAGATACGCGCCCTAAAAGAGCAGGAAATCCGCCTGTTAAAATCAAAAAATACCGCGTGGATGGCGCACTGGTTGCGTACCGACGGCGAGGTAGAGGTGGTCGATGCACCACATCGCACACTCGGCCTTATACTCATCGGCATCAGCATTATCGGTGCGGTCGGGCTTGGCATACTATGGTGGTATCTGCAGAGTACAGGCAGCCTATAACCTTAACAAACAAGGCAGCGGTAAAAACGAAGGGGGCAAAAAAAGAAATGGGCAGCCCCCGAGAACGAGAACTGCCCCAACAGGAGCATGAATCAATCTGAAGAATCGGCGGGTACTGCGGCGTCAATCAACGCTTGAAGTTCACCATTCTCATACATCTCGGTCACGATATCGCAACCGCCTACCAACTCACCATTTACCCACAACTGCGGATAAGTAGGCCAATTGGCGTACTGCTTCAGAGCTTCGCGAACATCTTGATTGGCCAAAATATCCACGTATGCAAACCGTTTATTGCACCCCATTACCGCTTGCGAGGTACGCTGTGAAAACCCACATTGAGGCGCATTTGGCGAGCCCTTCATGTACAAAATCACTGGGTTTTCAGAAAGCTGCTGTTTGATGGTATCCAGTACATCCATAATGCTAATCATTGCCTCGTTTAGATCTATCCGCAGGGCGCAAACCCTTTGGATTGGTGGACTTGAAGGTATTACCTAGCCCTTGTGCGATTAAACCTAATCGACCAAGAGCCCAGAGCCTACAAAATCGAGAGAGAACCGAAAATTCGTATAACCAGATAATCGTTCAAGCCGGTTATTCTACCGCAGCGCGGCATTCGATCCAAATACACCCGATGCTACCGCACCCGACCTTACGTTAACTTAAAGCAACTAGCATTAACTTAACATCAACTGAAGGGGAAACTGACAAAGCCAACCACCAAGCAGGCCTCTATCATAACCCAAGCCGCCGGTAAATGGGATGGCAAAGCGGCAACTAATTGCCACTTTATAGGTAAAGTTATGCTTTTGACGCTAAAAAATACCACTTTATTGAGGTTTTTACTGCAGACTCGCAATGACAGCGCTACCAGCTGTGGCTCAGATTCACCCCCACATCAAGCTGCCGTCCCGGAGCCGGCTCAATGGTTCGGCCACGGCTTTGGTTGACAATAACCGAGCCCACGTACTTTTTATCGGTCAGATTCCGGGCTTTTGCCCAAAAAACAACATCCCATACCCCCCAGCGGCGCTCCGAGCGCATCGACAAATCCCATGTCACCGCTCCCGGCACAATCTCGCTATTGCTATCGGAGCTCGCGACATCACCCCGATACCGGGTTGCCAAGCTCAACTCAAGGGGCGCCGCCAGTGGCCGCCAATCAACCTGACTATACACATTCTCAGTTGCCACACCGGGCAGCCGCAATCCAGCGTAGGGGCCGGCGCTGTACTCGGCACTCAAAAGAGTACCGCCCAGCCGCCAATCCCAATGGCGAGATAACTGCCACTGTAGCTGCCCCTCAATACCTTCGCGCTCAGTGTCGGCGCCGTTGCGATAGGTGGTCCGGCCACCGCTGGACTGATCCACCACCAGCTCATCGCGGCTGCGCACTATAAAAGCGGTGAGACTGGCATTAATGACCGAGCGCTCCAGGCGCCAGCCAAATTCTGCCTGACGATTTTGGGACGGCTGTAAATCCGTATTTAGGCCGGTGCCGTTATTGCGGTAGGCCATTTCCGTTAAAGTGGGAGTTTCAAACCCCTCGCCTACGCTGGCAAACACGCGCCACGCGCCCTGCCCGTAGCTGCCGCCAAAAGCTACACTTGGCTCGGAGAACTGCAGCGAGCCCGAATCATTGGGGTTGCTGCCCTGAATAAAGTCATCGGCAACATCAAAGCTTATAGTGTTGTAACGCCCGCCTAGCTGCAACATCCAGCGATCGCTTGGTTGCCACACCAGCGCGCTATACAGATCGCGGTTTTGCACCTGCCCGAGCTCGTCGCGTTTAAGCTCGCCCGCTACGCCCTGTTCATTGACAAAGCCTTTGCGCCGATCGCGCATCTGCGCCAACTCCACCCCCGCCGACCACTCTAAAGTGCCTAACTGACGGGCCAGGCGAATATTCGCGCCGCTAAAATCGCGGTGTAAATCGATCACCGCGCCGCTGCTGTTTTCGTCGTCGCCGGGAAAACTTAAAAACTGCTCGATATCACGCGTGCCCAACCAAGCCGCCGTCTGCCAGCTCCCCCATGAGGTTGGCTGGCGTGCGCTAAGCGACGCTTGTTTATGATTGATGGATTTGCGCGGCTTAAACAAACGCGCTACCGGGTGCACCTGGGCATCGTCCTCAAGCCACTGCTCGTAGGTCAGCCCCTGCGGGTCTTGGGTATCCGGGTCGCGGCTCATATCCACCCGCACCAATAGCTCGATATCGCTTTGGGTGCGGTAGTACCACTGCCCTGCCAACTGATTGCGCTCGGCACTCGAGTGTTCGCGAAAACCGTCGGTACTAAACTGGCTGGCCTGCACCCGGGCAGCGGCCTGCTCGCCGGCCCACTCGCCGCGCACTTGATAGCGCCGCTGGCGGGCATCGCCTGCGGCTATTGTTGCGCTCAGCTGATCGGCTTCTGGTCGGGCGCTAAAAAATGCAATCGTGCCGCCGGCGGCATTGCCGTATAAACTCGCCATTGGCCCGCGCAACACCTCAACCCGGTCAATCCCATCGAGCGCAATGCTGGAGGTTTGGCTCTGCCCGTCAGGCATGGTCAGCGGCACGCCGTCAATGCGCATATTAATGCCGCGCACCCCAAACGCCGAGCGGGCGCCAAAGCCTCGCAGAGTAATACGGGTATCCTGGGCAAAGTTGGCGCGACTGTCAGCTTGCACGCCAGGCAACCCCGCCAGCAACTCTGCGCTGTCGAAGCGAAACCCCGGCAACTGATCCCGCGCCGCAACCACATCCACCGCCGCTGCGGCGTTATACCATCGACTGGGCTCGCGATTCGATGTCACCACTACAATTTCCTGCGGGCGATCAGCGGCGGGCTCTGGGCTGTCTTGCGCAGCGGCCCCCTCAAAACAAAGGTTGGCGATAAATGCGGCGGCAGTCGTACTTTTCCAACCGGTGACACTTGGTTTCATACACTGGTATCCAAAATCAATTTGCCTGCCGCATCGTTTAATCGCGCGGCGACGTAAAGGTGACTTTTACAGCCGACGCTTTACCAGCGCCGTTGGCCGGTGGGTTAACGGGTCTTCGGGCCACGGGTGCTTGGCGTAGCGGCCGCGCACCTCGCGCCGCACCTCGGGGTAAACTTCGCGCCAAAAAAACGCCAAATCTCGCGTAACCGCCAAAGGCCGGCCCGCCGGCGAGAGCAGCTCAATGGCAAGGGGAATTCCAGTAGCGGGTAACGCAAAGGTTTGTGCCCCAAAAAACTCCTGCAGCTTAGCCGCAATACGCGGCTCACAATTTACACTGCCGGCCAGCCATTCGGCTGGCGCAGTGGCCGCCAAGTAATCTACTAGCACAGACCGGCCGCTGGGCAGCTCGACACTGACTGGCAGCCACTGGTTAACATCCCGCGCGGCATCAAACCCCAAATAAAACCGCAATGCATCCAGTAGTGGCAGCTCGTTTAAATCAGATTCGGCATTTAAAAAGCTCGCCAGCCAGTCATCCAGCTGCTCAAGTAAGTCGGCCTCGGAAAGCGGCGGCAAGCTCAGCGCACCTTGCGCTTGCAATAGGCGGGCGCGCACAAGCAAGCTCAATGCCGCCGGTGGCCAACTGACGCCCGCCAACCCCTGGCTGCGAATAAACTGCAAAATAGCCGCTGGTACCTCGGCGTCGGTTAGCGCTCGCTCGGTTTCATCCACTAATTGGCCGCCCACTCTAAAACGGCTGCGCTCGACCCAGCGGCGGCGTTTGCCACTGCCCAGCTGCTCTAAACTCGACTCGGCGCTGGCCAGCTGGCGCACTTGCGCAGGGCTTAACTGTATCGCCAGGCCCACCCCCACGTGCTCGCGCCCACGGGCCATCACTTGCAACAGCAACGCCCACTCGCCCACATCGGCTAACTGCACACTAATACCGGCGTTAATTCGGTAGCGCCCCGACTCGCGCCGATGAGCAACCCGATCGACAAACACTTGCGCTAGCCGGCCCGCTAAAGCTGGCAATAAAGCCGTCACAGCGGCGTTAGGTGCAACCGCAACGCCGAGCGTCTGCTGCCAACGCCCACTTAACTGTTGCCACTGTTTATTGCGCCGCAGCTCTAGCTCGGCACCCGCTAACCACTGCTCCAGCGTGGCCTCGGCGGGCAAATCAAAATGCAGTGCCAGGGCCAGCAACAACAACCACGGGTAGTCGGTTAGTGAATCCTCTAATTGCAACAACAAGGCGGCGATGCGCGGGTGGGTACCCAGCGCAGCGACCCGTTCGCCCTGCGCGGTAATGCCACCGTCGGCATCCAACAACTGCCAGCGCTGCAAATGCGTTTGCGCGTGGGTTAAGGCTAAGCGGCCGGGCGGCTCTAACCACGGTAATTGCGCGGCCGGCGTCCCCCAGTGGGCGAGTCTTAAGGCCAGCGGCAGATAATCAGTGCGGCGAATTTCGGGCAACGCTTGCGGCGCCAACGCCTCGGACTCGGGCCACAGCCGAATACAAAAACCGGCCTGTACGCGGCCCGCACGGCCCCGGCGCTGCTCGGCGCTGGCGCGGGATATGCGTCGTGTCTCAAGCCGGGTCACACAGGTGCGCTGCTCAAACGCGGGCTCTCGCGCAAGACCAGAGTCAATCACCAGCGTCACATCGGCAATGGTCAGCGAGGTTTCGGCGATATTGGTGGCCAGAATCACGCGTGGGCCCAATGTCGCGTCCAGCGCGGACAACTGCTCTTGCCGCGCCACCCGGCTGTGCAGGCAATACACCGGATGCCCGGCAAACGCCCGGTTAAGGGCTTGCCTACAGTCGTCAATCGCGCGCCAGCCCGGTAAAAACACCAATACTGTACGCGTTTGCCAGTCTGTTTTTGTGGCCAGCGCGCGCAGCAGTTGGTCGGCCAATGGCTCGCCACGGGGGCCGGCCTCGCGCGGCGGGCAAAAGCTTAGCTCGACCGGAAAACAGCGCCCCGGGGAGTATAAAGAGGTATCCACTTGCTGGCGCAGCGCCGCATCGGGGGTGGCCGACATCAACACCAACTGTAAATCCTCACGCAAAAGAGCGCTCTCTTGCAGCAGTGCCCACGCGGTATCTTGGTTGACCGAGCGCTCGTGAATCTCATCCAGCATCACCGCACCCACCCCGTTCAGCTCCGGGTCGGCCAATAAACGCTGTAACAAAATCCCCGGCGTCATAATCAGCAGTCGGGTCGCTTTGCTTTGCCGGCGATCAAACGCCACCTGATAACCCACGGTTTGCCCGACGTCATCGCCCAGCAGCGCGGCCAGCCGGCGCGCCAAGGTTAAAGCCGGCAGCACCCTGGGCTGAATCAACCATACTTGGCCGTCAATGTGCTCTAGCGCCCACAAAGGCGCCAAGGTAGATTTACCGGCACCGGGTTCGGCTTCTAAAAGCAGACTGCCCGCGCCCATGGCGGCAGCAAACGCGGGGCGCAATTCAGTTAACGGCAGTGTGGGGTAATCGATAGCCATTAGCGCTGCGGTTTACCCCAACCGCCGCCACCGGCACTTGCCAGGGTTAACCGATCACCCGCTGTAACATGTAGGGCGATCTTGCCCGGCAGCAGCTCGCCATTTAAACGGTTTTCGCCACACTCACCGGCCTGTCCACCCGCCAAACCCCACGGGGCATAACGGCGGCGCTCGGTAAGCAGCGTAACTTGCGCCGGCGCCAAAAACTCGTACTCGCGAAGCAAACCATCACCACCGGCACGCTGCCCGGCTCCGCCTGAGCCGGGGCGCAACTGATAGCGAGTCACGCGCACTGGGTAGTGTTTCTCTAAACTCTCGATGGGCGTATTTAACGTGTTGGTCATATGGGTTTGCACCCCCGACCAGCCACCGCCGTGCTGGCCGGCGCCCATGCCGCCGCCGTTGGTTTCGTAATAATCCCAACGCTCGCTGCCAGTTGTGGCATTGGCGCCCATGGCGATATTGTTCATCGAGCCGGTACTGGCGGCGGGGATACGCTCGGGCAGCGCGGCAGCGAGTGCGCCCAACATCACATCCACCATGCGGGTCGAGGTTTCGACATTGCCAGCGGCCACCGCAGCCGGGCGGCGCGCGTTCACCAAACTACCCTCGGGCGCGCTAATAGCAATCGGCCTAAAGGTGCCGGCGCAGGCCGGTGTTTGCTCGGGCATTAAACAGCGCAACACATAAAAGCTGGCGGCCGCCGCAACCGACAATGGACAGTTAATATTGCCGGGCACTTGCTCTGCGGTGCCCGTAAAGTCCACGTTTACCGCATCGCCCGTGACGGTAATGCTGACAGTAATGGCAATATCGCGCTGCCCCAAACCGTCGTCATCCATATAGTCGGTATAGCAGTAACGCCCTGCGGGGATCTCGGCTAACGCGGCACGCGCTAAACGCTCGGCGTAATTATTGAGCGCCGTTAAAGCCGCGCTGTAAGGCGCAATGCCCAATGCCGAGACTTGCGCCTGTAAGCGCTCTACCCCCAACCGGCACGCACTGATTTGCGCGGCAAAGTCACCCCGCGCCTGAATTGTGTGGGTCGCCTTTGGGTCCGTACCGCACAAGCGGGCTAACACCGCCTCGACCGGAACACCTTTTATAACCAAGGGCGTGGGGGGAATAATCTCACCTTCTTCCTCTAAGTGCCGAGATATAGGCATCGAGCCGGGGCTGGCAGCGCCAATATTGGCGTGGTGAGCGCGGTTGGCAGCAAAGCCCACTAACCTTCCCGCGCAAAAAACAGGCGCAATGACAGTAACATCGGGTAAATGAGTCCCCCCTAAGTAGGGGTCATTCACCACCAGCATATCGTCCTCGCGCCACTCGACGGCGCTGACGATATCGGCCATGGCGTAGGCCATACTGCCCAAGTGCACAGGGATGTGCGCCGCCTGGGCGCTTAGTAAGCCGTCGGCATCAAACAAAGCGCACGAAAAATCCAGACGATCTTTAATGTTGGGCGAAAATGCCGCGCACTTAAGCACCGCGCCCATCTCATCGCAAATAGACGCCATGCGGCTGGCAAACACACTCAGTTCAATGGCATTCATTGTGGCCCGGGCTCCCGAAGATCGCGATACAAAACAGAGCGCGAGTTTACCATCACGGGCGGGGCTGCGTCGGCCCGCCGGCGGGTATTTGCCAAGGCGAGCGTTTCGCTATAGTATCGGCTGTTTGGTTTTTGCCACGTTTTAGCGCTAACCCAGCGCAAGCCCGCGCATTAACCGCACGATACACTCTTGGATGAATCCCTGATTTGCCTTTCCCAGAGCCTTTTAACCAGGTTCGGGCGGCACTGTTTTTGGAGAAAGACAAATGTCTACATTGATGAACACCTACGGCGAGCGGACCTTAACCCTGGTAAAGGGCGAAGGCAGCCGAGTGTGGGACGATGCGGGCAACAGCTACATCGATGGCATCAGTGGCATCGCGGTCTGTGGCCTTGGGCACTCGCACCCGGCCGTGACCCGCGCCATTACCGAGCAAGCGGGCACCTTGCTGCATGTGTCTAACCTCTACAACATTCCGCCCCAGCGCGAGCTGGCCGATAAGCTGTGCCAAGCATCGGGCATGGAAAAGGTGTTTTTCTCTAACTCCGGCGCCGAAGCCAATGAGGCGGCGATTAAAATCGCCCGCAAATACGGCAACGATAAGGGCATTGAGAACCCCACCGTAGTGGTAATGAACAGCGCCTTTCACGGCCGCACCATGGCGACACTGACCGCCACTGGCAACACCAAAGTGCAACAGGGCTTTGCCCCGCTACTGCCCGGTTTTGTGCGCGCGCCCTTTAACGATGTCGCCGCCATTGAAGTGTTAGCTGCCGAGCACAAAAACATTGTGGCGATACTGGTCGAGCCCGTGCAAGGCGAAGGCGGCGTGCGCGTGCCAGCCGATGATTACCTAAACAAGCTGCGCGAGTTATGCGACCGCCACGAGTGGCTGTTAATGCTGGATGAGATTCAAACCGGTAACGGCCGCACCGGCCAGTACTTTGCCTATCAGCACAACGGCATCAAGCCCGATGTGGTAACCACGGCCAAAGGCTTGGGCAACGGCGTGCCTATCGGTGCGTGCCTGACCCACGGCAGAGCCTCCGAGGTATTTGGCCCCGGCAATCACGGTTCGACCTTTGGCGGCAATCCGCTGGCGTGTCACGCCGCCTGCGCGGTGCTTGATGCACTCGATAACGAGATGCTGGCTCAGGTTGCCGAGCGCGGCGAGCAAATTCGCGAAACCCTGCGCCAGAGCATTGGCGAGCTCGACCAGGTAGTCGAGATTCGCGGTCACGGTTTAATGATCGGCATTGAGTTGGCCGAGCCCTGCCCGGAGCTTGTCGCTAAAGCTCGCGAGCTCGGGCTACTGATCAACGTTACCGCCGGCAACACCATTCGTTTACTGCCGACGTTTGTAATGACAGACGAAGAGACCGATACGCTGGTGAATGGCATTATCGCTCTGGTTGAAGCACTTTAATTTAGATTGTTAAGGCACAGTTATGGTTGCAGTTAGCGCACCACACAACGGCAAAAAAACACGGCACTTTTTAACGCTAAACGACATTAGCGCCGAAGAGTTAAGCAGTATTATTGCACGCGCCATCGAGCTTAAAGCCGAGGTGTACAACGGCACGTCCAAACCACTGCTCGATCGCAAAGTGATGGGAATGATTTTTGAAAAATCATCCACCCGCACTCGCGTGTCGTTTGAAACCGGCATGGCACAACTTGGGGGACACGCGCTGTTTTTATCCTCACGCGACACCCAGCTTGGTCGCGGCGAGCCGATTGAAGACTCTGCCCGCGTGCTATCGCGTATGGTCGACATTGTGATGATTCGCACCTTTGGCCACGACACCATTGAGCGCTTTGCCGAGTACTCGCGGGTGCCAGTTATCAACGCTTTAACCGACGACTACCACCCCTGCCAGCTGCTGGCCGACATCCAAACCTTTGTCGAGCTGCGCGGCTCTATGCAGGGCAAAAGCGTGGCTTGGGTGGGCGATGGCAACAACATGTGCAACTCTTACATCAACGCCGCACGCCTGTGCGACTTTGAGCTGCGCATTGCCACACCCGAGGGTTTTGGCCCCACAGCCGAGCGTATCAACGCCGGCAAAGAGCGCATTAAAATCTGCACCAACCCAACGGATGCCGTCAAAGGCGCCGACTTGGTGGTGACCGACACCTGGGCCTCAATGGGCCAGGAAGATGAAAAACAGCTGCGCGAGCGCGCTTTTGCCGACTACCAGGTGAATGCCGAGCTTATGAGCCACGCCGCATCCGATGCACTGTTTATGCACTGCTTACCCGCGTATCGCGGCAAAGAAGTCAGTGCCGAACTCCTCGACGCACCGGACTCGCCAGTATGGCAAGAAGCCGAAAACCGCCTACACGCGCAAAAAGCCTTGATTGAGTTTTTACTTACGCAATAAAGCGCTGCCAACCTAGTAAGTTAGGCCGCCACCGCGTTAACCGCTCGGTGGCGGCGGCCCCTTCCTTTAACCACCCTCCAGCTCTATCATGTATAGCTATTGTGCACTGCGCACCAAACAACTCCTCTTTGACTCGGGAACAGCGAGAAACCTATGAGCAACTGGCAACACTTTCTCGACGCTCAGGGCGCGACACGCTCCGCCAATGGCGAAATCGCCTTTAACACGCAGCAAGACAGCGCGTCGCAAGCAGCCGCTAACACTTATTTAACCGAACTGGGCTACCAAGGGTTGCTGGCGTTCGATGGCCCTGACGCCGCCAAATTTTTACAAGGCCAAGTCACCGCCGATGTCCGCGAACTGGCAAACGGCTATTGGAAGCTGGGGGCCCAGTGCAACTTAAAAGGCCGCATGGAGGCTAGCTTTGCCCTGGCGCAAACTAACCCAGAGCAAATATTGCTGCGCTGTCACGCCAGCCTAACCGACAGCCTCGCACAGCACCTGCAAAAGTACGCCGTGTTCTCCAAGGTGACACTTAATGATGCCAGCGATACCTGGCGCCGCTTTGGCCTGTGGGGCCCCGGCGCTGCCGAGCTGGTCGCCGCCCACGGCAAACGGCCGACCATGAACACCGGCGATGCGCACAGCAACGAAGGCCTGGTGTGCCTTAAGCTCGATGAACAGCGCTACGAGCTTTGGGTCAGCGATGCGCACGCACAAGATCTCTGGCAAAAACTGGCAAGCAACTGCGCACTGGCGGACAGCCATTGGTGGCAGCTAGAGGATATTCGCGCGGGCTGGGCCGAGATTACCGCCACCAGTGCCGGAGACTTTAGCCCCCATGAGCTACACTACCCGCTGATCGGCGCCGTGAGCTTTAAAAAAGGTTGCTACACAGGGCAAGAGGTAGTCGCCCGCTTGCACTACAAAGGCAAACTAAAAAAGCATATGGCACGTATCGCGCTTAGCGCCGAAACACTCGATTTAACCGCCGCTATTGTCGACTCCGCCGGTACTCGTCGCGGGGCACTGGTTATGGCTTCAGCGACCGGCGATAACAACTGGGAAGCACTAGCCGTAATACCCGATGACGACACCGCCGAGCTGTTTCTCGCTACCGGTGATACGGGACAACCGGCCACCAAAATTGCACGAATGAGCTTGCCCTACCCCCTGCCAACAGCGGACAATAACCCCGAGGGCTGAGTGCGCACCTAACGCACCGGGCAATAAAACGCGACCAACAACGCGCCGAACACCCACAGGAAGACTAATGAGCCAAGTTGTAGATACCGTCCGCCAAGACATCATCACCGCCATTAAAACCGACAAACTGGTGCTGCCAACGCTGCCTGAAGCAGCACTTAGAGTGCGCGAAGTCGCCGACGACCCAGATGCCGACCTCAACCAGCTTGCCGACGTTATTGGCTCAGATGCGGCGCTATCGGCTCGCATCGTTCGCGTAGCCAACAGCCCGTTGTTACGCGGTAACCGCGCCATCGACGATTTAAAAATGGCGCTGGCGCGTCTCGGTATGGCGTACACCTGCAACATTGCCACCGGCCTTGCCATGCAACAAATGTTTCAGGCCACCTCCGACTTAGTCGACAAACGCATGCGCGACAGCTGGACTCGCTCCAGCGAGATCGCCGGCATCAGCCACGTATTGTGCCGCCACTACACCAACCTGCGCCCCGACCAAGCCACCCTCGCCGGCCTGATTCACAAAATTGGGGTGCTGCCAATTTTGACCTACGCCGAAGAACACGATTTTTTGCTAAAAGACAGTTTCACCCTCGACACGGTCATCAACCAACTGCAGGGGCCCATTGGCGATCTGATTTTAAAATCGTGGGACTTTCCTGCCGAGATGATCAACATCCCCTCGCAGCACATGAAGTTTGACCGCGAAGCACCCAGAGCCGATTACACCGACGTCGTCACCGTCGCCATGCTACAAAGCTACCTGGGTAGCGATAACGCGCTAGGCAAAGTGGATTATCACAAAGTCACGGCATTTAACCGTTTAGGCATGGACCCAGATATGCAAATGGCTGAGGCCGAAGATTTATCGGCCGAGATGGAAGCGGCTATGGAGTTTTTGCAATAGCATTCAGCCACCGCTTAGCCTATTAAATAAGCTATACAAAAAAGCCAGCGCAATATTGCGCTGGCTTTTTTTTCTGCGGGCAAGGCTAGCATTTATTGGCCACCTCACGATCGCGTTGTCATAAAAACCTAGGCACGATCAATCATGGCCAACACCGCCTGATTGTAAGCAACCCGCTTGGCTACGGTTTCATCTTTAGGACGAATGCCAATCTTAACCCCGATAACAGGTAAATCTTTACCGCCGGCGGCCTGAAGACACTGCTGGATTTGCGCTTCGCTCATCAGTGAGCCCTCGGCACCGATGGTGGCATTGGCCGACGGGGCGGCCGGCATATGAGTATCGGCCCACGTGCCGTAAGGTGTGTCTTGATCGCTCACCCCGGAGAACATTACACCGACCAGTACGCCCGCGTTTTTGGCCTGATTAATGTGCTCGATAGCGCCGGACTCAGAGCGCGTTTCAATCACTGAACGCCCCCAGTTGATCACAATGCCCACATCGGCGCCCAGTTTTTTATTCACCGCCTCGACCGCAGCAATCTCGTCAGCCAGCGTCAGAAAACCTTTGGCTGGTACCTGACCTTCGATGCAAGTATCGCAGTGCTCAATCACAATACGGACGCCCTGCCAGTCCCAGCCGAGCATCGTTTCTAAAGTGGCCGTTAACGATGCCACCGACGAGCTGGCTTTACTGCGATTAGGCGCCGTTTGAATCTCAATGGCTTGCACGACTTGGCGACCGGCGTGGACATTTAACTTGGCGATGGCAGCGCGCGCCTTCTCCATAAACGCCAGCGCTTGTGCGCGACCTGCGTCATCGTCCGAGGCAATACCAAACTCCGGCGTTTTACCAATAGCTGCCATTGTGCCGGGCACGCAGGTGAACACAAAATTCCAGTTGGGGTCGATATTGCTTAAAAACCACTCATCGTCCTGGGCGTGTAAAGTCTCACCTAAAAACGGGTGCTCCAGCCCTTTAATCTTGTCGCAGGCTTTTAATGCTTCGTAATACGAGGCTTCTAGCTCCGGGTCCCAGCCCGAGGTGCAAGGCGATGACGCGTAAGCTCCGACATAATAAGACATAGTGGTTCTCCTAATAATTCAGTGAACGGTGCGACCCTTCCGCATAACCCAGCCATCCGATTAAGTAGACGAGAGTGAGACAGTTCAGGTATTCGCCGCAAAGCCGGACACTTTAATCCCAAACCAATTTGAAGACAAGATTAAAACCATTGAAGAACAAATACTTACGCGGTGCTCTATAGTCTAGCTAAAGAGTGCTAAAGAGTCACTAATACAGCGTCTGCACCTCAACCACCGGGGCTTTTCCGTCAAAAAATGCTGAGGGGCTGCTTTTGCCGGTCACCTTACCTTTAACCATAAAAGCCAAGATCTTTGGCATAAACGCCAACGGAAACCTCGGGTGCACATCGTCTGGCACAGTGCCTTTGCCGTACCTGCCAAAGGCCTTCAAGCTTACCGGCCCCAACACCGCCTGTTTGTCTTGCTCGCTGGCAAACTTCATAAAAGTTACCGGCACCCCCACAAAAGGAACTGCTGCAGATCTTACGGTGTTCGCCAGCGGCATCTGACAGCAGCGGGTATGCCAGCGATAAATCCCCTTGGGGGTTAACTGAACGGCTTGGATATTGTCGTGCCCCTGCGTGATTTTCATATGGGCCGGATAGGTTTGAAAAAGCTCCGTGCCGCCATACTCATCTAAAATCGCCGCCTCGTTACCTAGGTGCTCGGCATAACGCTGACAATCACAGCATAAACAATGCACGTGAAAAAACGCGCCGGGCACCACCGCAAGCTCACCTTTTACCGCGCCACAAGAACACTCTAATGCCACCGTGCTGACCATAACTACCCTTTAAGTTACGCTAATTTTTTTGTGAAGAAGGCCAGAGTACGCTGCCAGGCAAGCTCGGCACTGGCTTTATCGAAACGGCTGGTAGAATCATTGTGAAAACCATGATGAGCACCTTGATACATAAACATATGATACTCGACATGATTTGCCTGCAAATCTTGCTCGTACTCGGGCCAAGTCTTGTTCACACGTTCGTCCAGCTCACCAAGCTGAACCAGCAAAGGTGCTTTAATATTGTTACGCAGCGCTTTGGGGGCGGGTGTACCATAAAACGGCACCCCGGCGGCCAGCAAATCACTGTCTACAGCGGCTAGGTAATTCACCATATAACCACCAAAACAAAAACCCACTGCCCCCAACTTACCGTTGCCAAGTGCGTGTGACTTTAAATGTTTGGCCGCCGCGACAAAATCATTTTGTACTTTGCTTTTATCCAACTCGCGCTGCAGCGCCCGGCCCTCGTCATCGTTACCTGGGTATCCACCCACCGGGAATAGCGCATCGGGCGCAAACGCCAAGAACCCGGCTTTGGCTAGGCGGCGGGCAACGTCTTTCACGTAGGGATTTAAACCGCGATTTTCATGAATCACTAAAACCGCTGGGTAACGACCGGCCCCGGTGGCCGGTTTAACCAAGTAACCTTTGCCCTTGCCATAACCGGCAGGAGAATCAAACACCTCGTAGCGGGCGATAATATCCTCATCGTTAAAGGACACCTGCTCGGCCAGGGCGTAATTAGGCAGCAGCGCCGAGGTCAATACGGACATCGAGTAACCAACGGCGACCAAGGTGCCGAGCTTTCGCATAAAGGTACGCCGATCCATACCGCCATGGGCGTAAGCGTCGTACCAATCAAACGCTTCTTGGGGGATCTGCACGGCTTGGTTGCGCTCAGATGTATCGCTCATCGTAACTCCTCTGTGCTTTCTCGCGTGCGGGCGACTATCCTAGCCGCCTAGGCGGCAGCGGCCCACTCGAGCAACTGAGCAGTACACGCAGGCTTAGTAGGCTCTGATTATTGTGGAGGTTTCGGGTGTTTACAAGCGCGCAGCGCAGAAACATTCAACCTACTATAGCGCCCAATCAATCGGCGCCTGGCCCTTAGCCTGCAAGTACTCATTAACCTGACTAAAATGCCCGCACCCCAAAAATCCGCGATGAGCCGATAATGGCGACGGATGCACCGATTTAAGCACCAAGTGTTTATTGGTATCTATTAAGCGACCTTTCTTTTGCGCGTAGCTCCCCCAGAGTAAAAACACCAAGCCTTCGCGGTCACGATTAAGCGCCTCAATAGCGTGATCGGTAAATTGCTCCCAGCCCCGCTTTTGATGGGAGCCGGCGTTGGCTTGCTCGACGCTTAACGTGGCGTTTAGCAACAACACGCCCTGCTCGGCCCAGGCTTGTAGGTTGCCGTGATTGGGCCGGGGGATGCCTAAGTCACGCTCGATTTCTTTAAAGATATTTTGCAATGAGGGAGGGATGCGTACGCCCGACGGTACCGAAAAGCTCAAGCCATGAGCTTGGCCGGGGCCGTGATAAGGGTCTTGCCCTAAGATAACAACTTTGACTTGTGCAAACGGGGTGCTGTTAAAAGCATTAAACATCTCGCCCGAAGGCGGGTAAATCACTTTACCCGCTTGTTTCTCGGCCTTTAAAAACGTTTTTAGCTGGCGCATGTAGGGCTGATCAAATTCGTCGCCCAACTCCGCCAGCCAGCCGGACTCTAGTTGAATGTTGCGTGCCTCGCTCACTGGGCTCTCCCGTTATGACTTGAGCGAGGCAATGTAGCAAATAAATCGTCGTGGCAGTAGCAAACCGCCACACTCATTAACTAATGCAATACTCAACAAGCGGCGGAAAGCCATTAAACTCTACCGCGCTGTAGCTGGTGGTGTAGGCACCCGTAGAGAGCCAATAAAGCCGATCACCCGCCGCAAGCGACAACGGCAGCGGATACTTAAAGTTCTCATACATAATATCGGCGCTATCGCAGGTGGGGCCAGCTAATACACAGCCCTCATCCTCGCCGTCTTTTTCGGTGTAAACCGGGTACTTAATCGACTCGTCCAGCGTTTCGATTAGACCTGAGAACTTACCCACATCCACAAATACCCAACGGCTAAGGGCGGTGCGCGATTTACGCGAGATCAACACCACCTCACTCACCAGCACACCGGCATTAGCGATTAACGAGCGGCCCGGCTCGATAATAATACGCGGAAACTCGGTGCCAAAATCCTCTTGTAAAAAGCGCGTAATCTCTTCGGCGTAAGTGGCCAAATCGTTGGTACGGCTGATGTAGTTGGCCGGAAAGCCACCGCCCATATTGATCATCTGCAACACAATATCTTGCTCGTCCCGCAGGCGATCAAAAATCACTTTAACCTTGGCAAGGGCGGCGTCCCAGGCACCAATTTCACGCTGCTGCGAGCCCACATGAAACGATACACCGTAGGGCTCCAGGCCCAGCTCACGCGCCTGAATCAAAAGCTCCATGGCCATTTCGGTCTCGCAGCCAAACTTTCGCGACAGCGGCCAATCGGCGGTAAGCGTACCCTCGGTTAACACCCGCACGTAGACCTTTGCGCCGGGTGCTTCGCGGGCAATCGCCTCCAGGTCACTTTCAGAGTCTGTGGCAAACAAGCGGACACCACGCTCGTAAAAGTAGCGCACGTCACGGGCCTTTTTAATGGTATTGCCATAGCTGATGCGCTCGGCGGTTACACCAAGCCCCATCACTTTATCCAGCTCGTAGCGCGAAGCGATATCAAAGTTGGCACCGCGGTCGCGCAACAACGTCAGAATATCGACCGCCGGATTGGCTTTGACGGCGTAGTACACATCGGCGTAATCAAACTCACCGACTAATTCGTCGTAAGCGCGGGCGATGGTCGGCAAGTCGATGACAACAAATGGCGTCTCGCGTTTATCGGCAAACGCTTTGATACGCGCAAACGTCTCGTCGCTGTAGTAATCATTGATGTTAATCACACCATTAAATTCGTTCATCACTTGCCTCCAGGGCTTTTTTGTTGCGGCAAAAAAGAAGGGGCGACCTACCTCAGCAGACCACCCCAAAACCGTCAGAATCACGCGCTATGCATGACGCCAAATTCGCGCGCATTAAACGGCTAAACTCGTCGCTACGCTAGTGTTTTTTTAGTTTATTTTCTTCTAGCTAAGTCTCAGTTTTCCCTCAAAATGGCACATCCGGTTATAACCGGCCCATACACTGCAAACTCACTTTACGACAGGCATAAAAAAACCCGGCCAAAGCCGGGTTTTCGGTCGAGAGCTGGTCGCTGTACTTACAGCTTACCAGAGTTCTCAGACAGGTAAGAGGCAACGCCAGTGGCCGACGCGTCCATACCTTTGTCACCTTCTTGCCAGCCAGCTGGGCAAACTTCGCCGTGCTCCTGGTGGAATGCCAAGGCATCAACCATGCGCAGCATTTCGTCAACATTGCGGCCCAGTGGCAGATCGTTAACGACCTGGTGACGAACCAAACCGTCTTCGTCGATCAGGAACGAGCCGCGGAAAGCAACACCACCTTCAGACTCAACATCAAACGCCTGACAAATTTCGTGCTTGGTGTCGGCGACCATGGTGTACTTAACTTGGCCAATACCGCCCTCGTTTACGGCGGTGTTACGCCATGCGCTGTGGGTAAACTGCGAGTCGATAGACACCGCAATTACTTCCACGCCGCGTTTTTGGAACGCTTCAAAACGGTTGTCAAAAGCAATCAGCTCAGACGGGCACACAAAGGTGAAGTCCAGCGGGTAAAAGAAGATAACCGCTTTTTTGCCTTTAATGGCTTCAGCCAGCTTGAACTCATCAACGATTTCGCCATTGCCCAATACGGCCGCTGCGGTGAAATCTGGAACCTGTTTTCCTACTAATACGCCCATGTCGTAACCTCCATAAGTTTGACGGACTAAATAAAACTCCACTGAAAGATGGGGGTCACAATGGCGATTGCAACCCAGCACTCAGAGAAGTGCGGTAAAGTTTTAACAATTAGTAGCCTAAGCCCTAATAGTGTTGCACTATCTTACACACTCTATATAGGGAGTCACATTGATTTTCTATATGGCATCGATTGCTTTTTACTGCTCCGGTGGCCACAGCCCAAGGCAGAATCACCCCTTACGAGCGGCCTTAGAACCAAAAACACTCATTCTTAATGCCAATTATTCTCACAAATTATTGACATAGATTCTCATTACCAATACTATCTCATTATCACTTAATTATTACGCAGGTATTGTTACGAATGTACGTGTGTCTCTGCAAAGGTATTACCGATCACCAGATCGAAGCGGCTGTTCACGAGGGCGCCCATAGCCTAGGCAAACTGCGCAAAACGTTGGGCGTTGCCAGCCAGTGCGGCAAGTGCGCCTCCCTCACCCGCGAGATCTTGGACGAAACCCTGCAAGAAGTCCCCATGCTGGCGGGTGTGCCGCAATTTTACGCCGTGGCCTGAGCCTCTCAGGCCTACTAAAGCACCATTGCCGGTCAGACAAACGCAAAACGCAATAAGAACAAATCGCTTAATCGTTTAAAACTCCTTACACATCAAACACTTACACTTGACAGACTAGCCTAACGGGGCCAGACTTACGCCGATTAGTTAACAAAGCGCAGCCTGCGCCGGCGAGGAGACAGTCATGAAAGGTGATCCCAAGGTTATCCAGTTTTTAAACAAAGTGCTCGGCAATGAGCTGGTCGCCATTAACCAGTACTTTTTGCATGCGCGTATGTACAAAGATTGGGGCTTAAAAGAGCTGGCCGATCACGAGTATCACGAGTCTATCGATGAGATGAAACACGCCGACATGCTCGTAGAGCGTATTTTGTTTTTGGAGGGCCTGCCCAACCTGCAAGATCTTGGCAAACTGCACATTGGTGAAAATACCAAAGAGATGCTGGAGTCGGACATGAAGGTGGAACTAAAGGCCATTCCCGATCTGCGCGAAGGCATCGCCTACTGTGAGGAGATTCGCGATTACGTCAGCCGCGATATTCTGAACAATATTCTTGAGTCAGAGGAAGAACACGTCGACTGGCTGGAAACCCAGCTGGGCCTGATCGAGAAAGTCGGTATCCAGAATTACCTACAGTCCAAAATGGCGGGCGGCGACGAGTAATAGCCTCGGCCCAACCTGTGAGACAAAAAAAGCAGCTTCGGCTGCTTTTTTGTCTGCGGCATTTACCAAAGGGTCAGCTTAGTTAAGCAGCCCGTACACCCCAACCGAGTAGGCGCGTTTATCGCTTTCACCGCGTAGACTGCGCACTTTAATAAGCTCACCCAGTGCCACAGAGTCGTCGGTATACCGGGTATCGCCAGTGCCCGTATCAAAACTGACCAAGCCTGCCTCGTTAAACTGGTAGGCAATAAGGTCGCCGCGCTCTACCCCGACACTGACAGGAAAGTTTACCCGCTGAACCCCCGACTGCGTGGCCTGCAACCGGGCGCTTTGCCAGATAACCACCAGCTGGTCATCCACCGGGCGCAACACCTGCACATTAAAGGTACCCGGCTTCACAAAATGTGCGCTTACCCCCGTGATGGTTCCGCTGCCCGGCATCTGATTAGCCATATCGACCAGCAATAACGGCTCGCTATCGACACGGCTGCGCTGCACCAGCTCACCGCCCACATAATCGAGCAAATCGCTTTGCACCATAAACTCTTTCAGCATGTCGATCTCGCGCTGCACAAAGCGGCGCACTTGGCCGCGCAAATCGCTCGACTCCTGCACCCGCACGGTTTTTTCCGTATCGAGCACTGACTTTACTCGGTTTAATTCGTCGATCTCGCGCTGCAGGCGATCTTGCTCGGATGCCAAGGCATCGATTTTACCGCGCGCCTGAGCAAGCTCGGTTTGTAGCTGGAGGTTTTCATCTTGCACTTGCTTAACGTCGGGCGGGGTTTGACAACCGCTGAGCGTCAGCAGCGCGAGCACACTGATAGCGATACCCTGTCGGTTCATGGTCATCCTCTTTTAGGTGCCGCGTGTGACACCCCAGTTTGTTATTGTAATGCGAGCCGCACATCAATAGGCAATGTATCACCGCCGTCACGCAATCGCTACGCTTAAACGAGCCGCGCCCAAAACGCAGCTCCCAACGCACTGCTACCGCTACTGAACCACCCGAAAGGCCACCGTGGCCAAACGCTGATCGCCCAAGGTTAAATCGACGTTATAGCCGCCTTCGCTAAAGCCCGCAACCGGCCGCTCAATCCGAAAAAACTTTACCCCCGAGGCACCGGTAACAATCACCGGCACCTGAGCAATTTGCGTGCTGCGCGAGCCGTCAAACAAACTGGCCTGAACAACGCCTGTGTCACCGGTAAACTTACTGTATTCGAAACCTAGATAAATCACCCGGTCGGCAACCAATACCACATCGCGCGCGGCGCTTACCGCCTCGATAGGCTGCGCCGCGACACTAAAATTAGTCACCGTAGGCAAATTTGCCTCGTTCAACTGCTCGAGCTGCAAGCGGCGGGTTAACAGCGACTGACTTTGCGGAAACCGATCCCGCGCGCTGGCCAACTGCAAAGAGGCCTCATCCAGCGCGCCGCCGCGAATCATACTGTCGATGCGCCGAATCAGAGCCTGCTCCAGCTCGTCTAGAGCGTTTAGCGCCGGCTGGTGCTCTGGCTCAATAGCCAACACCGCTTGCAGTGATGCAAACGCGTTGTCGCCTTTGGGGCTAATCAAGCGGTCGGCCGCCAGCTGCGTTCGGGCGTTTGCCATAAGCGGGCCTATCTCTGCATCGACGCTTGACAGTCGATCACGCAACTTATTTAAAGCCTCATCACCGGCATCTAACTGCAAACCGCGCTCGGTTAACATCAGTGCCCGCTCAGTGTCACCCTCTTGCGCAGCCGCTTGCGCCAACACCTGGTAACGGCGCACTACCGCTTGCAAGCCGGCGTGGGCCTCGGCGTTATCCGGATAGGCTTGCAGGATATCCCGGTAGCTCTCCACCGCATTGGCGCCGTCGGGCGAGCTTAAGGCATTTTGCTCTAGGTAGCGCTCGCCGTCGGCCAGCTTAGCCGCCAACCACTCACTGGCTTGTAGTGGCGCCAGCAAGGCCTGATAGCGCGCCTCGCGGGCCTCGTCGGGCAACGCTTGCCGGGCAATAGCCATTACCTCGCGGGCGGTCTGGACATCGGCCGCGTCAATGGCGGCGGCAAAGCGCGCGTCAAACCACTGCTCCAGCTCGGCCATGCCCTCGGCACCGGCCTCGCGGTCGGCCGGATCGTCCGAATTTAACAGCTGCCGATACGATTGCGCCAACAACACCCCTTGTGCCGGATCGCGCTCTAGCTGGGCCCGCAGCATCCGCGCCGTTAACAACAAATCCGAGGGCGCGCCATTAGCGGTATTGGCGCTACTGGCCAGGCTCGATGACTCAACGGGTGACGAGGCAACCCCAGCGGGGCCGGCGCTCACAGAGCTGTCCCAACGGGTCGCGTCCGGCGCGGCTGGTACCTGTGTGTTACCAACCGCCGCAACACTGTTAGCGTTTGGGCTTACCGAAGGTTCAGAGGAAGCCACAGCTTGCGGCGACGCCAGCTGAGTCGATGTGGGCAGCGGGTTAGCATCGCTCATCAAGCGTTGATAGTGCCCTTCAAGCTCAGGCCAAAAATACCAGCCAGCTGCACCGCCGATCACCAACAGCAGCGTCAACCAGAGCCCGCCCCTTGCGCGTGATGCAACGGCACTGGGGGCGACTGGCGTGTAGCCATAATCGCCGATGCTATCGTCACCACTGACACGAAAATCCTCTGTGCGGGCCGTAACGGTTGCGTCGTCATTAGCGCTAACCACCGTCCGGGCCGCTACCACAGGTGTGGCAAACGGGGTCGGATCGGTGTCCGATACCGAGTCGATCACCGGCACCTTAGCCAGCTCTTCCTGGGCGACCACCAAGGCCTCGGGGTCCAGCGCATCAAGCTCGTCCACCAGCTCGCGACCGGTTTGGTAGCGCGCTTCGGGCTTTTTTGCCAGCGCTTTATCAATAATCGGCTGAAACAGCGCCAAATACTCAGGCAGTGCCGGCACCGACTCAGACACATGCATAATGCCCACCGCCACGGCCGAATCGCCATCAAACGGCACCCGCCCGGCCAACAGCTGAAACAACACCACGCCCAGGCTGTAAATATCGCTGCGCGGATCTACCGCAACGCCCTTGGCTTGCTCAGGGCTCATATAGTGCGGCGTGCCCATGGTGGTACCGGTTTGGGTCATGCCCGAGCCGATATCAGTGGCGCGGGCAATACCAAAGTCCATCAGTACCGCGCGGCCATCCTCGGCGTGCAGCATGATATTCTCGGGTTTTACATCGCGATGGATGTAGCCTTTATTGCCGGCGTAATCCAGCGCGCGAGCCACGTCTTTCACCAAATTAAGAATCTGCGCCAGCGTTAGGCTGCCCCGGCGCTGCTTAAGATCCTCACCCGGCACATACTCCATCGACAAATAATGGTTGCCCTTGTGCACACCCACATCGTAAACCGTGACGATATTGGGGTGCACCAAGCGCGAGACAATACGGGCCTCGCGCAAAAAGCGCTCGCCAAAGCTTGGGTCTTTAGACAGCTGTGACGACATCACCTTGAGGGCCACCTCGCGCTCAAAGCTTTGCTGAATAGCGAGGTAAACCGTTGCCATGCCCCCTTCTCCGAGGGTATCTATAATTTTGTAACCGGGTATTTCCATTCACATCGCCAAGTTAAAGGATCTGCGCGCCGAGGACCACGGATGGCCCGAGTGCCCAAAATGCAGGAGCAATTTTCTGCGAGCAGTTACACGTTTTGGGCTCACGCCCGACTGCATGGTCGCAGCAAATACAGCAGCACCGGAGCCGCTGCCAAGATGCAGTTCTGATTATAAAAGTGTCCGTCTGCTATTATCGCAAAACAATATAGCTCGCGACTAGCCTAAGCACTAGTGTCAGGGCAATTAATCGCCATAAAGCGCAACAATCTTGCCGCTTTTACCGGCCGCTACAATTGCTCAAAACGCCGCCAATTGCTACTATTGCGCCCCTTTATAGGGGCGCCAGCTATGGCCCCCAAAAACTCTTTCCAGCACCAACGTTCCAGCCATTAAAGAGACTCCCTATGACTCAGGATTTTCGCCGCGCCCCACTGGCCGAGCTTGCCCACCACGATGCGTTTATCGGTCGCCACATTGGCCCCGACGCCAGTGAAACCAGCGCGATGCTGCAAGCGCTGAGCGTAGGTTCCATCAATGAGCTGATCGAGAAGACAGTGCCGGGCAAAATCCGCCTGCAAGAGCCGCTAGCGCTAGAGCCGGCTAAATCCGAGGTCGAAGCGCTGGCCGAGCTAAAAGCTATCGCCGGCAAAAACAAGCTGTACAAAAGCTTTATCGGCATGGGCTACTACGACACCCACGTACCCCACGTTATTTTGCGCAACGTGCTGGAAAACCCCGGCTGGTACACCGCCTATACCCCCTACCAGCCCGAGATCGCCCAGGGTCGCTTAGAGGGGCTGTTAAACTTTCAGCAAATGATCATCGATTTAACCGGCATGGACTTAGCCAACGCCTCAATGCTGGATGAAGGCACCGCCGCCGCCGAGGCGATGGCCATGTGCAAACGACAAAACAAAAAGAACCGCTCCGACGCGTTCTTTGTGGCCGCCGATACTCACCCGCAAACCATCGCGGTGATCAAAACCCGCGCCGAGCATTTTGGTTTTGAGGTGGTTATCGACGAGGCCGAAAAACTCGCCGACACAGAATGCTTTGCCGCTCTACTGCAATACCCTGGCACTACCGGCCAGGTACGCGACTTAACCGATATTATCGCCACGGCCCATGAGCAGAAAAAACTGGTTACCGTCGCCTCGGATTTACTCGCCCTAATGCTGCTTAAATCACCCGGCGAGATGGGCGCCGATGTGGTGATCGGCACCAACCAACGCTTTGGTGTACCCATGGGCTTTGGCGGCCCTCACGCGGCGTTTTTTGGTTTTAAAGATGCCTTTAAGCGCAGCGCACCTGGCCGCATTATTGGCGTCTCGGTCGATAGCCGCGGCAAAACCGCGTTGCGCATGGCCATGCAAACCCGCGAGCAACACATCCGCCGCGAGAAAGCCAACTCCAACATCTGTACCTCACAGGTACTGCTGGCGGTCATGAGCGTGTTTTACGCCATCTATCACGGCCCCGATGGCTTAACCCGTATTGCCGAACGCGTTGCACGCTTAACCGATACCGTCGCCACCGCCCTTAAAAAGCACGGCTTTGATTTACGCCACGAGCAATACTTTGACACTCTGTGCGTTAAAGTCGGGCGCGATGCCCAGCGCGGTTTTTATCAAAGCGCTTTAGGTAACGAAATCAACCTGCGTTTAGTGGGCGATGATTGCCTGGGTATCAGCCTGGACGAGACCACCACGTTTAAACACATCAGCCAACTCCTTAATGTGTTCTGCGCCGGCGACCACGGTTTAGATTTACATGAGCTGGACGCTGAGCTCGCCAGCGGCAACCTGCCCCACGGTTTGCCCGATGTGCAGCGGCGCACTGATGCGGTACTCACTCACCCGGTGTTTAACAGCTACCACAGCGAGACCGACATGCTGCGTTACCTAAAGCGGCTAGAGGCAAAAGACATTGCCCTGAATCATTCGATGATCCCACTCGGCTCTTGCACCATGAAGCTCAACGCCACCGCCGAGATGATTCCGGTAACCTGGCCCGAATTTGGCAAGCTGCACCCGTTTGCGCCCATCGACCAGGCGCAAGGTTACAGCCAATTATTTACCGAGCTGCAACAAATGCTTGAGGCCTGTACCGGTTACGACGCCGTCAGCCTGCAACCCAACGCCGGCAGTCAAGGCGAATACGCGGGCCTTGTTGCCATTAAAAAATACTTTGAGCACAACGGCGAGGCTGATCGCGATATTTGTTTAATCCCCGCCTCTGCCCACGGTACCAATCCTGCGTCCGCCCAGATGGTGGGCATGAAAGTCGTGGTGGTGAACTGCGATGCTAAAGGCAACGTCGACCTCGCCGACTTAAATACAAAAATTACCGAGTACGGCCGCCGCATCGCCTGCATTATGGTCACCTACCCGTCTACCCACGGTGTGTTCGAAGAGGGCATTACCGAACTGTGCGCCGCCGTGCACAACATTGGCGGGCAAGTGTATATCGACGGCGCCAACATGAACGCACTGGTCGGCGTAGCAGCGCCGGGTAAATTCGGCGGCGATGTGTCGCACTTAAACCTGCACAAAACCTTTTGTATTCCCCACGGTGGTGGCGGCCCCGGCATGGGCCCCATTGGCGTGGCCGAACACTTAAAACCCTTTTTGCCCGCCCACCCGGTGCAACCCGTGCCCAACACCGACACCGCTAACGGCACCATCTCGGCCGCCCCCTGGGGCTCGGCCAGCATCCTGCCCATTAGCTGGATGTACATTAAAATGATGGGCCAAACCGGCATGCTTGAAGCCACCCAAAAAGCCATTCTTAATGCCAACTACGTGGCCAAAAAGTTGGGCGATCACTACCCGATTTTGTACAAGGGCTCCGAGGGTTTTGTCGCACACGAATGCCTGCTCGATTTACGCCCGTTAAAAGACGCCAGCGGCATCACCGAAGAAGACATCGCCAAGCGTTTAATGGATTTTGGTTTTCACGCACCGACCATGTCATTCCCGGTGGCCGGCACCTTAATGATTGAGCCAACTGAATCCGAGTCGCAACCCGAGCTGGACCGCTTTTGCGAGGCCATGCTCACCATCCGCAAAGAAATTGCCCAAATCGAAAGCGGCGACGTCAGCTACGACACCAGCGCGCTACACAACGCCCCTCACACCCAGGACGATGTGATGCAAGCGGATTGGGATCGGCCTTACACGCGCGAGCAAGCAAGCCGCCCGGCGGCGTGGTTAAAAGAGCATAAAGTGTGGCCGAGCGTGAACCGGATTGATAATGTGTATGGGGATCGGAATTTGGTTTGTTCTTGTCCTACGGTGGAGGAATACCGGAGTTAAAGGGGCGAAACTAGGTTTCGGTACTTTTTGAGTGAGGACATTCGGTTTTTTGGGTGCCATTCGACGTACTGCGGTTTACCCTTTAATCTGTTTGCCCTCAGTCGCCGGGCGGGCGAATGACTTTTCTGTTTGGCCAGAAAAGTCATCAAAAGAGGCCACCCCGGCATCTCAGCCCTACGTCGCTAAGCGTCCGGACAGCAAGCACAGCTTGCTGTCGTTCGGCTACGCGCAAAGCAGTGCTTTGCAAACGCTAGGCCTCACCCCTCGCTCCGGCCCATTTTAGAGGGCCGTCTCGACAGGGCGTCCTTGCCCTGACGAGACTTGCGCAAATGTCCTATTTGCTTACCCCCTAAAATAGGCCTGCGCTCGGCTGGCTGCAGGGGATTGAAAGGCGGCGCTTAGTAGCTAGAGTGGGTAGAAGATTCACTTTAATTTTACCTTGAAATACATTTTTAGGTCGTTTTTTTTCTCTAAAAGGTCAGACTCCATTTGCCGTGCATCATTTTTTAAAGCCGGAAGTTCAACAAGGCGAAGATAATCACTTGGGGTATAGCCTTTATTGTAGAACGCCATCTGAATTCGTATATTCTCATGAATTATTGCTAACAAAATAAATATGAATCTCTCCCCATCAAGAATCCCTTCACCATCATGAATTACCATATTTCTTTTTTCTCTGAGAACTCTGAGTTTTAAATCAACCATCTCCATCGAATTTTCAGCGTATATAAACTTAGCGCGCTGGATTGTTGTTTCGTAAGAACTATTCTTTGTTTGAGTTATAGCCTCAAGAACTCCCCAAAGCTCAAGAAATGACTTATTAAGATCGTTTGTTTCTAAGGCATCACAATATCTCGAAAATATTTTACTGAAAAAATTTTTTTGACCGCACTTAATGATCAACTTGTGCAGCTTTCTCTGGTGCGCAAAGAGGTCTTTTAAACTATCGTCATAGAAAAGTACATTCCCATTGCTTGGGTGCCTTACTTCGTACCAGTAATCCCTTGTTGCTTTTTCACCAGAAGGTAGATGTAGAGAGTGATAATGATGCTTTCGGAGTCGATTGATTGGCTCTGGCCTGCCAAAGGATTCTCTTGATAAGTTGTGATTTAAAGTTATATTTAGAAGTGCTATCCAGTAGTCAAGCTCCTTCAGTGCTGTAGCTGCGGCGGAGTATATACACCTCTCTTTAACCTCAACAAGCACCCAAGCGAAATCAGCCCCCTCATGATCCGGACTGGCAGATTTGGCTTGATCGAAATCATAGTGTTTTGCTATCTTTCTGGGTAAATCCTTTCTGATTTTTATTGTGGCATTACCCGTACTGAATGTCCTCGTTGACTCTAACCCTACTAATGTGATCTTAGATGCAAGTGTATAAAAGCTTCTGTCCTGTGATAGATATTCTTTTTCTTGATGACGAATGAAGTCGGATATTTGCTTAGCTATCAGCTCCCCTTGAGCGCCAGCTTTTGCTATGGCTTCAGAGATGAAATTTTCCCTTAACGGGAAAGGGACCTCTTCATTAAATTTGACATACTCTCTAAGCAATGCGAAATAGTCTCTGATGCGTGAAGCATCATAGAATTGTACCTGCCCACCTTTGAGTACATATATTGATCGACCACTAGCGGAGCTGTCAGGTTTAATTCGTAAGCCTTCGATTAAACCAATTAAAGTTTCAGCTGCCTTTTTATCGCGCCATTTTGGTTTTGACACTTCGGATTCCTCCCTAGATTCCATTTTAGAGCCTTCCTTTACCAAGCTTCTATGCTCCATGGTCATGGGGTCAAGCTTTACAATTGACATTTTTCGGTAAAAACTCGACAAACTCTGACCGAATCACAAGAGCGCACTCTTATGCGAAGTCATTTGACAATCGCTTTTCCAGTACTCATTACAACATAATTTAGCCCACGATGGCCTAAGTAAAAGGCAGAATGCTTTTTCTTGAGAAAGGAAACGACCGCAAGTTCTGGCAGCTCCTTGTCCAGTGATAGTACGCTTGGCGCTAATGTTTCAAGCAGAAGATTACGCCAAAGCAATAAACGCAACCACCCGCATCAGCTTGCTACGAAGTGCCGCTTTTGGGGGCCCCTGCAGCCAGCTGAGCGGAGGCCTATTTTAGGGGGTAAGTACGCACGGAGGCGTACGCAAGCATTGTCAGGCCAGGGACGGCGTGTCAATCGGCCCTCTGAAATAGGCTGGAGCGAGAGAGCCCACAGGCTGATACGCTAGGGTGGGCTTTAACGTGCAAGGATGCACTAATGCCGCGAGCGTATGGATGCGCAGGAGCGGCCTTTTTGTTAGTTGGCCTGCCCAGACAAAGAAAGTTAACTCGCGCGTCCGACGGCAGGGGTATATAGAAAGCCCGCCTTTGACGGTACAAAACACTCATCGCAATACACCTACCCTCCACCTCCCTTCGGGCTGGCCTGCACCTCGGCACCTGCGAGCTTGGCGGTCAACTACGCTGGCCCAGACGCGGGTTTTGCGTTTGACCTTCTAGGTATCAGATCACAAAACAACCAAGCTCTTTTTATATTGCATACAATTTATGGTATACAATAAGCGAGAGGGCAGAGATGGCCCTGCCCTAGATTCATAAAAATAACGTAATTTGAGGCATGATATGAGACACACATTATCAACATTAACCGCACTGTTACTTTGCAGCTCGTCATTTGCAGCGGACTGGGATGGGCTGGCTGTGCCGGCCGATGCCGGCGACGGTAAAACCTGGCAACTGCAAAGCTCACTGTCAGATGACTTTAGCTATTCAGCCCCTGCCGAGGGTAAGAGCCAAGCATTTTATGAGCGCTGGTCAGAAGGCTTTATCAACGCATGGCAAGGGCCGGGTTTGACTGATTATCACAACCCAAATTCGAGAGTGGAAAACGGCGAGCTCGTGATCACGGCAACCCGTAAAGCTGGCACTAACGAGGTTTATACCGGCGCCATACACACCAATGAAAGTGTTCAGTACCCGGTGTACATCGAAACCAGCAGCAAGATTATGGATCAGGTGCTGGCCAATGCCGTTTGGATGCTCAGCAGCGATTCCACCCAAGAAATCGACATTGTCGAAGCTTACGGTAGCAGCCGCGCGGATCAAACCTGGTTTGCCGAGCGAATGCATCTTGCCCATCACGTTTTTATTCGTGATCCGTTTCAGGACTATCAACCCAAAGATGCGGGAGCTTGGTACGCTGACGGCCGCCTGTGGCGGGAGCAATACAGTCGCGTCGGGGTTTATTGGCGTGACCCTTGGCACCTCGAGTACTACATCGACGGGCAATTGGTACGAACCGTAAGTGGTGTCGATATGATTGACCCGTACAATTACACCAACGGTTTGGGCTTAAGTAAGCCAATGCAAATTATTGTGGATGCCGAAGACCAAGACTGGCGCTCTGACAATGGCATATTGGCGACCGACGCCGAGTTGTCTGACACATCTAAAAATCAGTTTTACGTCGATTGGATTCGGGTTTACAAGCCCGTTGCCGACAACGGTGACGATGACGGCGGCAGTGATAATGGTGGCGATAATTCCGCCGCGACGATCGAGACAAATTTTGCTGATTTTATTAGCACCGGTAAAGAAGGCACGAGTGTGGCCGGCGACACGGTTACCGGTTTTAACCCATCGGGTAGTGGCAACATCAACTACAACACCATTGGCGACTGGGCAGAATACAGCATCAACTTGCCAGAGGCGGGACAGTACCGGGTAGAACTCGATACCGCATCGACGGTGGCGTCGGGCTTAGGGGCTGACATCAGTATCGATGACGTCTACGTCGGCCGTATTGAGCTACAACAAACCGGTGGCTGGGAGAGCTATCAAACCTTCAGCTTAAATGACGCCTTAACGATCGGCGCCGGCAGCCACACAGTGCGAATACAAAGCGCCGGCAGCGCGGAATGGCAGTGGAACGGTAACAGCATCCGCTTTGTAAAAGTCGGTGAAAGTACGGATACCAGCGGCGACAGTAACGCCACCGCACAACCCGTGACCATCGAAGCCGAGAGTTTTGTTCGCACCGATGGCCCTTACGACGGGTTTCAGACTTATACCCAGAACGGGGTCGGCGCGATTAATTACAACCAGCGAGGAGATTACGCTGAGTATAATTTTTCCGTCAGCGCCGCCGGCAACTATCTGTTTAGTGCTTACACGGCAACCCCTGAAAGCGGCGCTGCGTTACAGGTATCGATTGATGGTAATGCCGTCGCAACCATTGATGTCGCAAGCACCGGCGGCTGGAGTAATTTTGCCAAAACATCAGCCAGCGCTGGCGTTGCACTTGGGGCTGGCTCTCATACAATGACCGTAAAAAGCGCAGGTAACACGACCAACACTTGGGAGTGGAACGCCGACCGCTTCGAACTCACCCCACAGTAACACGCAAACTTACCAACGACCCGGCGTATAACGCTGCGCTGGGTCGCTAGCCGCCTAACGGGCTACAAAGGATAAAAGAATGACGCCAAGACCCTTAGCTTGCACGATCTCCTTAATCGTCATATTAACGAGTGCCTGCAGCTATCACTCGCACGAATCAACTTTCTCTCACGAAAACGAACCCAAGCAAAAACTAACCCCCTCACAACTACCTACCAAGGTGATAGACTTTTCTGAGGCAAAAAATCACGGCTGGCTCGTGTCACACGGCACCGAGATTGATCTGGTCAATACAAGCAAGGGCTCCCCCTTACAGGTGACCTTTCCCGCTGCCACACACACACCGACACTTACTATCGCGCCAGAGCGGCCGTGGGACTTCTCCGCCCTAACCGACTATAACCTAGCCTTTGATGTACAAAACCTGTCCGCTGTTTCTACACACTTTTACGTCGAGCTGTTCGACGCCGCCGGCAACAGCCAGTCGCGCGAACTGAGCATCCCCAAAGGTTATCAAGGTAAGGTGTTTTTCCCGCTGGCGGGTGAGAAAGCCGCCACCGATAAAGGTATGTGGGCCAACCCCATGCCCTGGCCTACCGACGAGATGAAAATGGTGTGGCGCTCTTGGCATCAAAGTCTGGATATGAGCAAAATCACTAAAATCTCGATTTACACTATCGGCGTATTGCAAGATCGTTCACTCGATATCGGGGACATTGTCCTGCGCCCCAACCCAGACGCAGGCGCTGATTGGACCACCCACTTGGTCGATCGCTTCGGCCAGGCCGCTAAAAAGAACTCGCCCCTGAAAGTGACGACCGAGGCCGAACTTAAAGCGCTTGCCCAACGCGAATTAAAACAGCTGGCCGAGCAGCCGGGGCCCGCCGATCGCTCGCGTTTTGGCGGCTACAAAAATGGCCCTAAACTTGAGGCAACCGGCTACTTTCGCACCGAAAAAGTCGATGGCAAGTGGTGGATGGTAGATCCGGACGGCTATTTGTTTTTCTCCCATGGCCCGGCCAATGTGCGTATGTCTAACCTCACCACACTAACCGGGGTGGATTTTAAAGACCCGTCAGTACGCGTGGTGCACGCCGATGAACTCACCCCGGAAGACTCCATGGGGATTATTAAGGTTTCGGACGAGGTGCGTGAAAGCCGCTATGTGATTAACGAGACTCGCCACGATATGTTTGAATGGCTACCCGGCTACGACGACCCGCTGGCCGATCACTACAGTTACCGCCGCTCGACCCACAAAGGGCCGGTGCCTCACGGTGAAACTTACAGCTTTTACCGAGCCAACCTGGAGCGTCGCTACGGCGAAACCGCGCCCGAATCCTATGTGAAAAAATGGGAAGAAGTAACTCTGGACCGGATGAACAGCTGGGGCTTTACCTCGTTTGGCAACTGGGTGGACCCGGCGTTTTACCCCAACCAGCAGATACCCTACTTTGCCAACGGCTGGATTATTGGCGACTATCAAACGCTATCGGGCCACACCAACCACTGGGGCTTAATGCCCGACTTTTTTGATCCGGTATTTGCCGAGCGCGCCCGTGCCACCATCGAAGTGATTGCCAAAGACGTACAGGCATCGCCCTGGTGTGTGGGTATTTTTATCGACAATGAAAAAAGCTGGGGCGAGCGCGAAGGCAGCGTCGCAGAGCGCTACGGGGTGATTCTTGACGCCCTGAGCAAAGACGCCGCTCAAAGCCCGGCCAAACAAGCCTTTACCAAACGCTTACAAGCACAGTACTCCAGCATTAAGGCGTTAAACCGCGCCTGGAATACCGACTTTAGTAGCTGGAGCGAGTTTGCCGAAAATGCCAGCACCGAGCAGCACTCGGAGGCGCAAGTGGCCGACTTATCGACACTGCTAGAGGCGCTGGGCGAGCAGTACTTTGAGGTGGTACACGGCACCCTTAAAGAGTACCTGCCCCATCACCTGTACATGGGCGCACGTATGGCCAACTGGGGCATGCCCGACGAAATTATTAAGGCCTCGGTGAAATACACCGATGTGCTCAGTTTTAATATTTATGAAGAAGGCATGCAAACCCATCAATGGGCCTTTTTAGAAGACATCGATTTGCCTGTGGTAATTGGTGAGTTTCACATCGGCGCCACCACCGACTCCGACAACTACCACCCGGGCATTGTCAGCGCCGCCAGCCAAAAAGACCGCGCGCGTATGTATAAAGCTTATATGGAGAGCGTACTCGAGAAAGATTACATGGTAGGCGCACACTGGTTTCAGTATGTGGATGAACCTGTTACCGGCCGCGCTTTTGACGGTGAAAACGCCAACATTGGTTTTGTCACGGTAACCGACATCCCCTACCCAGAGATGATCAAAGCCGCCAAGGACATTAACTACAACCTCTACCCCAAACGCTACGGTCAATAACCGCTTGGGCACACTTTACCCCGCCCGCGGGCGGGGTCTTTTTAACCGTGTTACCGCTCGTTAAAAATCTGCTGCTTTGTAGGGCGTGGCTCGCCCTTCGGTTTTAGCGCGTACCTTGGCAACCTCAGCTTCGGTATAGGCACTGTCAGAATCCAACGTATTGCCCCAACTGTTGCGAATGTAAGTAGCAATAGCGGCCAAGTCCTTATCACTAATATCGGCCCGAGCGGCAAAGCCCGGCATCACCGCTTGGGTATTCCAGTAGTGCACATCCACCCAAATTGGGCCGCTTAAGCCGTGCAGCAGCACTTTAGCCAGTGTCTCTTTATTGCTTACCCACTGACTGTTCCAAAACGTTGGCCCCAGCCCCGGCACCCCATTGCCGTGCGCTCCGTGACAGCCGGCGCAAGCGGTGCGACCGTTGTACAGTTTTTTGCCCTCGTCATAGAGCGCTTTACCCGACGTGGAAAGTTGCTCGCGGTTGCTGGCATCCTGTCGCTTTTTGCCTAAATTGTTGAGCGCGTACATCACCTGTGCATCAGGGTAATCACCTTCAATACGGGCGATAAAAGCATCGGCATCGTCGCCCAAGCCACTGATCACCGCCTCGCGGGTGTAGGGTTTATCAAGATAGGCATCTAACACCTGCTTTGACACATCGGTGCCGCCTTTGATGGCCGATACCGATACCGCCGCCTGTAACGCGCGCGGGTAACCCGATTGCGCCAGGCTCAGCAACAGCGTGTGATAAGCCTTGTGGTCTTTTTCCGGGAGAGCCTCGCCGACCGCAGCTGCCGCCATGGCCACCTGGTCGTTCTCGCTGGCCATAAAGGTTTTTACCGTGGCAAGATCGATTTCGCCCAAGCCGTACAAAGCCCATAAGCTATTCACGATTCCCACGGGGTCTGGCAACTGTTCAAGTTGTTTGCGGATCGATGCCGCGCTGGCCATAGCGTTGCGCTCTATCAATAAGCGACGCGCGGTATCTCGCTGCCAAGCGTTAGCGTGTCCCAGTAAGGCAACCAACTCGGCGTTGTTAGCCGCCGCTAAATTGGCCACTTTGGCCGCCTCATTGGCCTGCCAGCGCAGACGATAAATGCGCCCCATGGTGTTATTGTTTTTGTCCAGCTCACGGTCATCAATTTGCGCGGCAAGGTAACTGGTTAAAAACTCTTTATGCTGCAAAATACCGTGGTACATATCCAGTATGTACACAGTGCCGTCGGGCGCATTGTATAAATTAACGGGCCGAAAACGCTCATCTTGTGAGGTAAACAACTCTTGTTTTGGGTAAACGGGCTTGCCCGTAAGCTCCCCCTCCCCTTCATTAATAAAGCGCGCGCTGATTAAATTGGCCGCGGGCTCTGGAGTTAACCCCATGCCGTAGAACTTTTTCGGGAAGTTACTGCCCCGGTACACCAGACTGCCACTGGCGGCGGTGAACCCCACAAGCTTGCCGCGATCGGGCCCATCGGCTACCAGCATGCCCTCCATATAGCCGCGGTTAATACCGGGGTTCATACGGCTGGGGTAAACGTAAATATCACCTATAGAGTGAGCTGGCATTTCTGGCCAATAACCCGGATTTTTGCGGAGCGAGCCTGGCCGTAAATACTCGCCATGAATAGGCGAACTATTACCGTTATGGTACAGGCGCCCATAATCATCCATGCTTAAGCCCCACTGGCCCCGATAATCTGTCTCGGCGCGCACTAGCTTCCAGTACTGATTGCGGTAAATCTCTTCGCTACCTTCTGGCAGCTCGGCCGTAAGCGGTAGGGTTTGATACCTTTTATTGCTTCTGGCGTTGTAGTACCAGTTGTCGATACCATAGAGCATGGTGTTAGGCTTGTGCTCAACATTGCCGCCCTCGGCATAGTTCGGGTCCACCACCTCACGAATACCCGGGGTTAGAACGCCGTCTTTTTCCAGCACTTCGGTAAAGTACAGGGATGTTTGATCCGCGTAGAAAATGCCTCCCTCTACCAGTGAAATCGTGCGCGGTAAGATAATATCGCTAAGGAAAATACGGCGTTTATCCACCGCACCATCACCGTCGGTGTCTTCCAGCACAGCGATATTACCCTCAGGCTTCATTTCCCCCTCACCACGCACATCGGGCATATAGGTGGTCATCTCGGCCACCCACATTCGGCCTTTTGCATCAAAGCTCATGGCTACCGGGTTAAACACATTGGGCTCGGACACTACCGGTTCCACCACAAACCCAGGTTGCAGGTTAAAGCTTTTTAGCGCTTGCTCGACGCTCAGTACCGGAGCTTCGGGAATTTCATGCTTTGGGATAACATCGCGCATTTCATGACCGTCACGATCACCCTTAAAGCCCGCGTCCGACTCTTCAGCCGCCACAGACATTGCGCCACAAAGCACCACGCTTAAGGCGGTCACGAGAAGTTTTAGGTGGCTCATGTTAGTGCTCTTCGATAGAGATATTGCGGAATTTAACGGTATAGGCGGTATCACCACGCTGCGCAAAGCCCTGGCTGCCGTGGTGCTGAATGCCAATAAAACCTTCACTTAAATGAGTATCTTTAACGTGGGTGGTTAGTACATCGTTCACCCAGATTTTTATGTCGGGCCCACGGGCGCTAATTTTGTAGTGGTTCCACTGTCCCGCCTTAAACGCGGCCGCTTTCTCCTCGGTCCATTCGGGGGAGTAGTTCTTTTTTAAGTGCTCACCCGGTGCCGAGCGCTCGGCATGGGCCGGAAACAACCACTGCCGCGGGGTCGCCTGCTCGTACAAACCGCCGCTCCAGCGGCGATCGGAAGGGTCGACCTCAGCTTGATAACCGAAAGCAAACTGACTCTCTATGTCGGCCGAGTATTCGGTTTGCGCGCGAAAAATAATACCTGAGTTAATAAACTCACCCTCCACCTCGGGCACAATAACCTCAAGCTCTAGGGTAAAGTCTCGGTAGCGTTTTTTGGTCAGCAGAAACCAATTATCGCTCGAGAGCAAATGTATCTCATCACCCAGCCAGTGAGCCTCACCAAACGAGGAAACATTCATCCACAAGTTTTGATCGTGAGTAATATCGACAGCCTGAGCGGTCACAGAGGCGGAGAAAATCACACAGAAAAGTGTGGCAATTAGCCGTATAGGTCGCATGCATAGCCCTAAATAAATAGCGGATTATTATTAAGAAGAGAATCTGGGAGTCGTTTTTCAAGCAACTCCACCACGGTGTTTTCACCATCGCCGTAGAGTCATCATAGATACAGGGCTAGTTAAGTCAATACGCCTAACCTTAAGCATTGTAAAGGCAACCAAGATCAACCAGTGTGATAGCCGCTAGACAGTTTATTCGGCAAAAAACGGGGCCTATCAAGCTCTTGCCTTAAACTGATTACCCCTACCCTCGTGCTCGTTATTGCCAGCGCGCTAGTTTTTCAATATGAACGCTCGAACTCAGAATTAAGTGGATTGCGTAGAGATCACCATTTTTATGGCTCTCCGACAGGGCTTCGTCTGGTAGCGCTTTTAAGCTATCTTCGTTAATGCCGTATAACCCCTCAAGGGCTTTCTGGGTACCATCGTTGAGCGTAACACCAATACTGACTGGCTCAATCAACCCCCATTTATGCAACCGAGCTAAAAAATCTTCACTTTGCTGTTGACCATTAAGCAGAGCCGAAAATACCTGTGTGATGCGCTGCAGCATGGCGCTTGGAGAGCCATCTTCTTGGAACAACGGCTCGCCTTCCTCCTCACTAAAAAGTTCGCTGTCCGGCTCAACCGCAATCACTCCGGCAGCAGAGGCATTCGCATCTGGCACACATAACCGGAACGGCCGGCTTAAAACCTCTAATGGATAGCAACCTGCCCGCCAGATGCCATCTTGAACATAAAGGTTTTTGCCATCGCCCAACCCGAGCAAGGCGCGCAACTGAAATCGGCCACTGGTTGGGTTTTTGGCGATCAGTATCGGGTACTCGTGCACTAGGTTTTGCAACTCAGAGATAACCACATTAACGCTATCACACTGATAACACTGATCTGCCCAACAATTGGCTAATACACGCAGCTTTTTATGCTTGGTGCTATCCAGTACTTCCGCAGCGCGGCTCATAGCAAACTCCTAACGGTTAAATAGTAGACAACCCAAACCGGTGTATTTTATGAATCAGCTCCCGGTTACCCGGCAACTGACTCATAAGATGGTTTATGGTTTGTTTATTTTGGGCAAGTGCCCGCTGGGCTCTCTCGTCCAGTGCCGACGACACCTGCTCCCCCAACAGGGGGGCCTCACCTAGGCCGGACAACACATACTGGTAGCTAAGGGACTGGAACACTTCGCGAGCCATGGGAAAGTCATTACTTTGCGGCGCTCGATAGCGCCACAAGGTTAACAACTGCTGTAAAGATTCCGGCACACTAGTAGCGGCCCGGTTATCGCGCCAATACTCTGAATCATCGCGCTTAGAGAGCGCGTAGTGCAGCTTTAAAAAATCGACAACACGATCCCAGCGATACGCAAAGGCCGTATTAAAACGTTTGGCCACAACCGGCAGTTGCGAACTATGACGGGGCAACCCCTCAGCTAACTCCATGGCTGACAACTCGATCATAACCAATGCCGACGCCTCCAGAGGTTCGACAAAGCCGGCTGATAGACCAATAGCAACGCAGTTGTCCTGCCACACTCGCTCACGACAACCCGGCGAAAAGGAAATATGGCGAAACTCGGCACTCGCCTCATCCACGCCAAGATACGCCGATAGAGTACCGGCCACTTGCGCCACGTCCGTATAACGACTGGAAAACACATGCCCCACGCCCCGCCGGCTAGACAGGCCAATGTCCCATATCCAACCGTGTGTGGTCGCGCTCGCGTGGGTACAAGAGGCGATTTCGCTATCAGCGGAAGGGTAATTCACATGGGTGGTCAAGGCTGCATCGTTAAACAGCACCTGCGCCACGGACCGAAAAGGCACTTTTAACGCATCGCCCAACAGCAGGGCCTTAAAGCCGGTACAGTCGACAAAAAGATCACCCGATAAACGCTCATCACCCGGCAGCCGCAGGGCTGCGATTGCGCCCGTTTCGTCCCGAAGCACCTCTTGCACATCGGCCAATACATGCTCTACCCCCAGCTCAGCCTGGCAGTGCTCACTTAGCAGCTGCGCAAACGCCGTTACATCAAGGTGGTAGCCATAATTTAGCGCGCCATCAAACTCGGCGTGAGTAATCTGTTTTGGCGCCCGCTGGGCCTCACAAATGCTCTGCTGGGCACCAAACAAGCGCGAGAAATCACTCCACTGGTCGGTGAGAGCGCCATAGGAGGCAAGCGCTCCATCTGCCCCACCCGGCGCAAACGCGAACGGATGATAATAATCATGCCCTGGCGCACTAGCGTGATGCCAGCCAGAAAACCTCGACCCTTGCTTAAAAGAGGCGTGGCAGCGAGTGATTAGACTCGTTTCGGATATCCCCAGCCGCGCCAAGGTAGCGCGCATGGTAGGCCAAGTGCCCTCGCCCACCCCTATAGCGGGTATATTGGGCGACTCACACAAAACAACCCGCAAATCGCCTCGAGCAATTCGCTCACGGTGCTCGCGCGCCACATACCCAGCCGTTAACCAACCTGCGCTGCCACCGCCCACTATGACAATGACATCAATCATCCGATTCATAGGCTATATTCCTAAGTATCCACCCCGCGCCGGCAGGCTGGCCTTACATTGGCGTTTCAGCAATCATCCACACCGCGAGTTGTATTATTCTATGTCCCGCAAAAAGGCGTAGGCCACACTTATCGCAGCCAAGTAGATGAAAACTGACAGAACCCACGCAAATTGTCAACAATCTATCAATATCCACCTTTTTGGCACTTTACACACACGCCGTCTTTAAAGGTTTCGCTCTCTACGTTACGTAAAGAAAACACAACATTGTTGACAATATTCTATTGACAATGAGCAACAATTGGATAACTATTGGGCTATGGGAATATCGAATTAATAGGTTTTCCGCCACGTTCGGATTCTTTACCAAACCTTTGCCCGGCCCCATTAAGGCTTAGGCAGACATAAAAATAACGCATACAAGTGGAGAGGTTCACGATGTCAACCACCAATAATCGTTTCAAGTTGACTGCGCTCACAGCAGCAATACTCGCAGCGCACAGCATCAACGCTTTCGCGCAAGAGCCAACCGCCGCAAACACTGATCAAGCCGAAGGCGACATGCTTGAAGAGATTGTCGTAACAGGTATTCGCGGCGCGCTGAAACAATCGATAGATGATAAGCGCGACGCGCAAAATATTGTCGATACCATCAACGCCGAAGACATGGGTAAAAACACCGACCAAAACATCGCCGATGCGCTGGGGCGTGTGACCGGTGTTTCTATTGTTAACCGCAACGGTGAAGGCTCTCAGGTCACGGTTCGGGGCGCATCAGCCAATCAAAACAACATCTCATTAAACGGTCAACAACTTACCTCGACTGATTTTAGCCAAGCGGTTGACCTCAGCTCTTATTCATCCGACATTTTGTCGAAATTGGAAGTTGTTAAAACCCCAAGTGCCGATCACGACGAAGGCTCGCTGGGCGCGTCTATTAATTTGGTGACTGTGCGGCCATTGGATCAGAGCGAAGACATTCGTTCAGTGACCGTTCAAGGGCGCTATAACGATTACAGTGAGGAAGGTGATTATAAGGTTCAGCTCTCTGCATCGGACACATTCTTAGATGAAACACTTGGTGTTGCTGTCACTTTGTTTGATGAGACCAACACTTGGCGCCGTGACCAATTCCGCGTAGAAAACTTTGAGCAGTCAAAAACTGTCAATATCGCCCGCGACCAAAATGGAGAGATAATCTCAGGCGCCCGCGCTATTCAGCACTCAGCTACTTTTTATGAGCAAAACAAAAACACCAACGATCGCACCGGCGGCACCTTAGGCATTCAGTGGGCCCCTACCGCGCGCACCGAGCTGATGTTTAACGGTACCTATACCGTACAAGAAGAAACTCAGCAGCAAGACGCCTTTAAAACTCGCCGCGCCAACGACGACAACTTTACCGAAGGTCAGCTGTCAATCAGCGAAAACTATCGCCCGGCGGCACCATTTACCGATCCGCAACAAGATTGGTACACCATTAACACTGATACCAACACCTTTATCAAAAACATAAACCGCTTTGGCATTGGTGACGTAGTCGCCTCTACCGGCGGCAACGATAAAGAAAATGCCAGTGCGACTTTAGATATATCCCATGAGTTTAGCGACACCTTCCGTGCCGCTGCCAAGTTAGGTTACTCAAAAAGTACGGCCGATACACTGCCAAACGCTTACGCGGTAATGCAAAACTTTGTTGAAGTTCCCACCCAGCTATTATGGGATTCAGGCCGCGATATTCAGCCTACCGGTTACGATTGTTCGACCGGAAAGTGTAACCTGGTTTTTGGCAATAGCTTTTTAGATTTAGGTGAGCAGATCGACTCAACCCCCACTGTGCCCGGGTACGAAGATAACATTGCGTATACTGGCTACAACCCAGCTGACATTATGTCGCAAAACCTGTCGTTCTTATCCGAGAAAGAAGTTCACGTGAGCGATGAGTTAAAGAATGCCCAAATCGACTTTGATTGGGATATCGACACACTCGGCGTCACCACCTTAGAGTTTGGCGCCAAGATCACTGAGCGTGAAAAATTTGTCGACAACCAAACCTTTAGTTTTGGTAGCGTCACAAAAACAAACGTAGTAGAAGATGAAGATGGTAATATTGTCGCCGTCCCCGGTGGCGCACTTCGCGATGTTCGCGCAACCTACGCCGCTCGCGATGGCCTAGAATACAGTGACTTCATGGAGTCACTAGGTTATAACGCGCCTGGTTCCGACACCTGGGTTCCTGTTGATGCGCTGGCGGCAAAAAACTTGGTGCTTGACGATGAAAACACCACTCGCACCCCGAACGATACAGAGACTCGAACCACCAATATCGATACATCTGCTATTTACCTGAAGGCCAACTTTTCCTATTTTGATGACCGTTTAACCGGTGACATAGGGGTACGCTACGTCGAAACCGAAGTTAAAGGCAGCGGCTATGGTGGGGTAGATTTCTGGCAAAACGGAGAGACACTGCAACGTGAATTTGACTTAGTACATTTGCGCGAACTACGCGATACCTCTTTACCCGAGTGTCGTGCTCCAATATTCTCCGACCCAACTGGCGACGGTCTAGGTTACGAGAACAAGTTCCAACGTGTAGACGGTACAGGCTGGGACACCTCCAGCGGTCCAGATCCATCAGGCTGGACGGCAATCCCCGACCAAGGCCCTTGTCATGATCCTCGTTACGCGGCCTGGGCTGCATTCCAGCAAGACCCAAGTTTACCCGATCCAGGTCAGGAAATTAGCTGGTACACCATGTGGCGCTATGCTGATGTCTCTACTGTACGCGATGGCAACTTTGCCTCTGACGGCAGCCCTATGCTTAGCTATGATCCGTCTGTTGCAATCGATGGCCCTGATGCTAATGCGTACGATTTTATTGACCCAATCAATAACGAACTTAAATCATTCTCGTCAGTCAACTCGCATACCTACGAGAATGTTCTGCCGAGTTTAAACTTAAACTACGCTATTACTGATGATTTAGTGGGTCGCTTTGCCATCTCCAAAACCATGACCCGTCCGGCCATTGACAACTTGCGCTCAGGTTTTAGCATCAATGAAAGCGGCTACTGGGGCGACCAAAAAGTAGGCACATTCAAGCAATTCAACACCAAGCTCGAACCACTTGAGTCTAACAACCTCGACGTGTCACTAGAGTGGTACTTTAGCGACTCAGGTATGGTCAGTGCCGCCGTCTTCCAAAAAGACATGAGCAACTTTACCGATACCGAATCGGCACTGGTTTACATGACTGATTTGCGCGAGCTGGAAGGTACCGTCAACCCAGAAGATTTAGTCGCCGATACTTTTAACACCGCAGATGACTCAGCGCTAGACAGCTGTATGCCTCTGCGCGCCACCGCCGACTTCGGTTGGAGCCCTTCGGATCCCAACCGCTTCAGCGACGACTTACGTGACTTATGCGGCGTTTACAGTGCAACCAAACTTTACAACGGCAAAGGCGCCAGCATTACCGGCCTAGAGATTGGCTATACGCAAACCTACGACTTTTTGCCAGGTTACTTTCTCAGTGGTTTAGGTGTGCAAGCGAACTACACCTATCAAGACAGTGAATACGATCAGCAGTACTCTACTTTTGATCCTGACAAACTGTTACCCGCCTACCCTGTTGCTGAGACTCCCGAGCATACCTACAACCTGACCGGCTTCTGGGAGCAAGATGGTCATCAGTTCCGTATTAGCTATCGCGGCTCCAGCGATTCATTGGTGGGCACCGACTGGAACACCGGGCAACAAGGTCGGACGTGGAACCAAGGCAGTTTATGGAACGACGGTCGCGATCAAATCGATTTGGCCGCCACCTACGCCATTAGCGAAAACGTGGATTTAACCTTCCAGGCAATCAACGTGACAGACGCGGCTTTCCGAACCTACTTCACCAACCGTGAGCTTGCCGTTACCCGCATCAACGATCCGGATTCGGCCACCGGTTACAGTTTTGTGGCCACCGACGAGGGCAACCCACTAAGCGGCGACGCAACAAAGTCGCGGACATACGCTGAATACAAAACCGGCGTTACGTACCGTTTGGGTCTGCGCGCTCGCTTCTAAGGCAACCACATAGTCAGCGGCGGGGCTACCCCGCCCTTGGAACAAGAATAATGGTGAATACAATGACAATGATCTCGACTAAAAAACTGCTTCTCTCTAGCGCGATTGCATTAGCACTGACTGGTTGCGGAAGCGATGACGATAATAGCAACAGCAACACCGGAGCAAACACCGCCCCCACTCACGACGGCAATATTAGTCTGACCTTGAGTGAAAAAGACGCGTTCCGTATGGTGGACCTACTGGCAGGCGCTACCGATATCGACGGCGATATCCTGCGTGTACGTGATCTTAGTGCTAGCCTAGAGGACACGACCGGCTTTGATGCCAGCCAAATGGTGCGCATCGGAGTATCGCCCGATGAAATCGCTCCCATGCTCGATACCGGCGACACTCTGGAAATGGTGTACACCTACAACGTCAGCGATGGGCAAGATAGCGTAGCGCGTAAAGCGACCATCACCGTTACGGGTGAAGACTTTGCGCCAGAATTTGACGACTTATTTGCTTTGGTTGACAGAGCCAGTATTACCGAGGTTGATTTATTGGCCGGTGTTGTAGACCTAGACGAAGAGCCTTTGACAATCAGCGACTTCATCCCCGCCGAAAACCTGCAAAGTGGTCTTTATACGGTCGACGAGGAAACAGGTATATTATCGCTGGATACCACTGCCATCATGAACGGGTTAGCCCCCGGTGAAGCGGAGATTTTCCGCGGCAACAATTATAGCGTCAAAGACCACAACAACTCACTGCCACGCAACGCTACCTTTGTTGTAGTTAAAGCCACCGACGAGCCAGCCCCTCCGGTGGTGGTTGGCCCAGTCGAAATATCTGCAAGCACCAACTCTGCGTTAAAAATGGTTAACCTAGCCAGTCCAGCTTATGTTATTGAGCCGAACGGCGATGCCCTAACTATCGACTGGGATTCGTTTACCCCTACCGACGGGGGCCCGGATTTGCACTTTAATCGCTCAGAGGGAGTTATGCTCGCGGTAGACGGCATAGACTTTGGGGCACTTGTCGCCGAAGGCGAAACTAAAACCTTCACCTATAGCTATGACTTTAGCGACGGCAACAGCGACCATAGTGTTAGCAACACGGTTCTGGTAACCGTTACAGGAGAGCCAATTCCTAACGTCCTAAACAACGGTGGCTTTGAGAGTGATTTTGACAGCTGGACCACAGAGGGCACGCCTTCAATTGCGACAACCTCTGCTTTCGGCTTAGATTACAGCGGCAGCCAATTTGCCAGCATGATCATTGGCGATAAATTAACACCTAATCTCGCTGGTAACGCTCTTGAAACCGGAGCGGGCTACGTAGTTCAAGCTCAAGCCTCTTTAGGAGAAGCTTGGGGTGGCTACACCATGAGCGTAGCGGGGGATGTTGGCGACGAAGTCGGAGCGACCCTGGCCAGTACACGATGGTTCGCCCATGGCGCAAACCCCAGAACTTACGCCATCCGTTTCTTAGGTGCTCCAAACACCAAGATCAATCTCGCGGCATCAACCGGTGCAATCGAGATGGACGATGTTCGCCTATTCAAATATTCAATGGACCCGGGTAACAACCTTATCAGTCAAGACAATGCCACTTTCGCTAATGGCGCCGCAGACTGGTCTCTCGCAGAAGGCGCCAGCGTATCTGGCGGTGAGCTCGTAACAGGGGTTAGCGGTGATAAACGTAACATTCTGACTTTGCCAGCGGGAACAATTCAAAATGGCAAACGTTACTTATTAAGCATGGATATCGCCGTAGAAGGCATTGAGGGGCCGGTTAAGTTTCGCGTTTCCATCCTGGACCCTACCGATGCCAGTAACGAGACCACTACGGCAGGGGGAGCATTCTTCGGAATTTTTGAAAACCACCTACCTGACAATCAATTTGCAACCGTTATCGATCCAGACAGAAATACCGCCATTGATAACTGGGGTGATCGCCCACAAGAGTTACACATCGGCGTTAACGTCTGGGGTGAAGGTAAAAATCACCGTATTGACAATGTTCGCTTGATCGAACTTCCGTAAAAATTATCCAGAGCAAGCCTTTAGCCCGCCTTAGTGCGGGCTTTTTTATATCCGCACTAAGGCGGTTGACCGTGACGAAAAAAGCACAACCACGAAATAAAATACTAAGCATGTAATAACCCAAGCGGGTACCCACGCGCAGCTATAATCGTCTACCCTGCTAAACGCGGGTCCTTAACAGATGCCTCCAACGTTAATGTTCAAACCAAAAGCCATCTCGTCCACACAAACCACCCTACTAGTTCGCCCGCTCAATGAAGACTCATCCGCCCACTTGTTTGATATTGCGTCAATCTTTGTGCACAGGCTGTCAATTGTGAACAATTAGACAGTTAGCCCACTTCGTTAAATCTACTATGGTCGCGCTTGGCGCTTTTGCTGAACATCATATATTAACAATACCCGAAACATCTTAATGTTTTAACGGAGCCACCTATGACTATGACACGTTACTTAACGCGGGCAGCCGCCATCGTCGCCCTGTGCGGCGGTTTTAGCACCCATGCCCTCGCCGAAGATCAGTGTAATTACACCGCTCAATGTAAAAATGAATTTGGCCCCCAGGCAACCGACTGTGCCAACAGCCAATCGCTGTTTAGCGTGTGTATGTGCGGCAGCCAACCCTGCGGCCAAAATGTCCCTACCGATCCTGCGCCCGACAACAGTCAACCGGTACCCGGCTTTATTCAAGCGCAAGACTATCACCGCTACTCGGATACCACCGCGCAAAACCTAGGCGGGCAGTACCGTGACGATGGTGTTGATATTCAAAACACCGCCGACAACGGCGGCCAGTACAACGTTGGCTGGACAGCCGCCAACGAATGGTTAGAGTTTGATATTAACGTACTGCAAGCGGGTAATTACACCGCCAAAGTCCGGGTCGCATCGCAGCCTGGAGGTGGGTTGTACACACTTGAGGTAGACGGCCAGACTCGCGGCAACGCCGCCAGCGTTGGCGCCACGGGGGGCTGGCAAAGCTGGCAAACCCAAGAGATTGCACTGGGTAACTTAAGTGCCGGTGCACACACATTGCGGGTACAAATTCAGGCGGGTAATTTCAACATTAACTGGGTTGAATTGGCACAGGACTCCGGCACGCCTTCAACGCCTATGATCGGTCGCTTTGATCCGGCGCAAGATCTGCTGCTGGCTAACTTTGATAGCCGCCCCGACCCGGATGATATCCACACGGTAGCCGCTGTCGGCACCATTTTAAGCGACTCGCGCTTTAGCGCGGTTAACTACCACGCAGTAGCCGGCGCATACGGCACTCAGGGCGGCACCTTTATCGAGGCCGACCATCTGTTTAACATTGCTTTTGGTGCCAACCGCTGGTCCGATGCACACACCGATTACGCGGGGGCGTTAAACACCGTTTATCAAAAAGCTTCCGGTGTACTCAATAACGGCGGCGACATTTGGATTCAGGAGGCCGGACAGTCGGACTTCAGTGCCGATCTAGTGCGCAGGGTAAAACAAAATATGGGCGCCATTAACACCAACGCCCGTATTCATGTTATTCAGCACAGTGAATGGAACCAAGATAAAACCACTCCCGCCGACTTGACTTACGTGCGCAACAACACCGATTACCAAAAAATCAGCGATGGCAACTCACGCGGCAATGGCACCCCCGGCTTTAACAGCTCTGACACCAGCCAGTGGAGCCGTGTGTTAAACCACTCCCGCGTAGGCGCGATTTGGACCGAAGCGAAGCGTGTGGCCGATTACAGCATCGACCATCACCCAGGCTGGAAAAACCCCAATATCCAAAACGGTGGTATGGACTTCTCAGACACTGTTGAGGACACCTGGATTTTTGGCTTTAACCACTTAAACAATCACGTCGATTTTTTTGACGAGTTTCTTTAAAACCAAAGCTCCGCGGCAATACCGCGGAGCCTTTTCTGCCCGGCAGTGACTTTCGTCATACTAAAAATTTCACCACATCAACATCATATTATTCCCGTTATTTCTTATATTTTTGTCCTTCTCTAATGCCTACTATCGGTGTGCGTATAACGCGAGACATTAATAATAACCATAGTGAGGCACCACCATGAGAGCACTACTGACGGCCGTTCTCGGCCTAAGCTGTACCCACGCCCTTGCCGCCGACTGGGATAACACCCCGGTACCCGCCAATGCCGGCAACGGCAAAGTATGGGAGCTGCAAGCGGTTTCCGACGATTTTAATTATTCATCATCGCTCAATAACTACCACAGTGAATTCACCCGCCGCTGGCATGAAGGTTTTATTAATCCCTGGACTGGCCCCGGGCTTACCGAGTGGACCGACGGCCACGCCTACGTAACCGGCGGCAATTTAGGTATAGCCGCAACGCGCAAGCCAGGTACCGATAAAGTTCGCGCGGGCTCCATCACCTCTCACGATACTTTTACCTATCCATTGTACGTAGAAACCAAAGCTAAAATCAGCAAACTGGTACTGGCCTCGGATGTGTGGCTACTAAGCGCCGACTCGACCCAGGAGATTGATGTACTCGAAGCCTATGGCAGTAACCGATCAGGCCAGGAGTGGTTCGCCGAGCGTATTCATCTGAGCCACCATGTGTTTATCCGCGACCCGCTTCAGGACTACCAACCAACCGATGCCGGCAGCTGGTACACCGATGGTCAGGGCACGGTCTGGAGCGATGACTTTCACCGTATTGGCGTGCACTGGAAAGACCCATGGAATCTCGACTACTACATTGATGGCCAGTTGGTACGGAGTGTATCCGGCCCCAACATTATCGACCCCAACGGTTTTACCAACGGCACAGGTTTAAGCAAGCCTATGCACCTGATCATCAACACCGAAGACCAAGACTGGCGCTCAGACAATGGCATCTCCCCCACTGACGCCGAACTGGCTAACACCAACAAAAGTATCTACTGGGTGGATTGGATACGTGTTTACAAGCCGGTTGATGGCGGCAATAACGGCGAAAACACCGATGTGCCAGCAAGCGCCACCAGCATTAAAGGTCGTCAAAGTGGCAAGTGCATTGACTTAGCCTCGGGCTCATCCGCCAATGGCGCCAACATCCAGCAGTGGGCCTGCGGCACTAACAACGCCAACCAAAAGTTTACATTCGTCCCTGTCGACAGCGGTTGGTACGAGTTACGCACGAAACACAATAAGTGTGTTGGTGTAGGCGGCAGCTCTAGTGCTAATGGTGCTGTCGTGATTCAGTGGGATTGTTTTAACGGCCAAAACCTGCACGTTAAACCCGTGGATCTCGGCAACGGGTATGTAGAGCTACGCGCACGCCATAGCAATAAGTGTCTGGACGTTGCCGATGCTTCTACTGCGAATGGCGCGGACATTCGCCAATGGCAATGCAACGGCAACACTAACCAACAGTTCAGCTTTGACTAATTAGTACGTTGCCATTCAAAAATGGGTAGGGATTCTTACTCTTGCTAACCTAATGTGCGTCGCGGTGGCGGTTATTTAGACACCGCGACAACACAAGAGTCCTTTCCCAAAGCCAATACGCTGTTATTATTCATTATTACTCCCCTCGGTAAATGATGGCTATTTGCCGCTCTTAACACTAGTTGTTGGCAGGGAGAATAAATAACACATCAATTTTAAATTTTTAACTAGAGTCAGCCAATCCTATTCCGGGCTATGGGGCGGTTTACCCAGTGACTTTTCAACTCCCTGAAAATAGTACTGATTGGTCTGGCTAAGATGGATAGAGGTGACTGATCCATCTACCAAACCGCCTCTTGATTTTAGTTTAAATCACTGCACAAAGGAGCGCCCTGCTCCATTAAGATGGCACAAAGTTAAATCGCTTTTCTCGCTTTGGATTTAAACATTATAAAACTCTACGCTGCACCCAGTGACTATGGGTTGTTTACCTCGTTCTACTGATTTTCAGCGTAATGATAGCCCGAGCGGACTTAGTAAAAAATCAGAGCGTGATTTTCCTGCATTAAAAATTTGTCCCGCCAAGAATTGTTAATGTCATAGAATGGTCGATAACATCAGCTAGCGGAATTATGAAAGGCACTCCTTCGCATCGATACTCTAGGGATTAAACACTCTATACATGAACACAACGTCAGCGTTGCCGGTATAACTCGAACCACAAGGTATCTAAAAAATGACAGAATCCGTAATCGATAATATGACAGATTCTGCCAACACAACTAGGGGGAGTATTCTATGTTAATTGGCCATACACCTTGATTAGGGGTTGAACCCTCACTGGAGGTGAAGCGCGCAAATAGGTAGTAAAAATCCCCTTCAGGAAGATCGGCAGTAGGCGTTAACCCCTCCAATGGAATCATTGCTGTAGCGGTGCCTGAAACTGTGTCTACCGCCGAAGAAAACACGGCGACCACATCCTGCTCTACCCCCCAAGAGGCGTTGAGGTGGCGCAACATAAATTGCACTCCCCCAATACTTGAGTCCACCACTGTATGACCCGAACCTGCATGATAGCTGGCACTCACATTGAGGCTTTCATTGGTGAAGAAAGTGCTATCGGTATAATAATCAAGGTCAACGAACTCTATCGATGGATCAGCAAAAGTCTCTACCGATATAGCGGCACTGTCGCTAAAGCCGCCATCATTGGTTGTAGCGCTAACACTTGCCACACCATTGGCCACGCCGGTCACAATGCCGTTGTTGTCCACCGCCGCGACCGCTGAGTCGCTCGACTCCCATTGAACGTTTTTATCATCGGCGTTAGCGGGCGAAACCTGTGCGCTAAGCTCGGCCGTTGTGCCCACAAAGACCAACGCCGATTCCGGAGTAACACTGACACCTTCAACCGGAACATCAAAATCATCCACCACGTTTACCGAGGCTTCAGATTGCTGCTGGTTGCGAGTAGAGGTTGCGGTAATCGTAACGCTAGAACCGGCCTGGTGCCCGGTTACTACGCCTTGCTCATCGACGCTCGCGATAGAATCATCGCTCGACTGCCAGGAAACAGCGGGATCAGCATTCGGTGGACTTACTTGCAGCGTTAAGGGTTGAGTACGGCCTTCGCGTAAGTCTACAGTAGTCGGGTCGATCGTTATGCTTTCGGGCTCAGGAAGTTCGGCTTCATCAGTCCGAAATAAGGTGTTAGCAGCGATGTTCGCGCCACCGATAACCTCACCATTACGCCAGCGAATTGACACTGATTCGACTGTTTCAGCGTCGCCCAGGCCAAAATGAACGGTGTTTATCAGACTTTGCGAGTGCACTTCACCGGCGGAGCCAACACGCTTAATGTAAGTACCGGACGCCGTTTTCACAACCACTTCAGCTGAGATAGGGTCTATACCTGACAGAGGGCTGTAGCCGACCTGAACCAAAAAGTAGTTTCCTGAATTTTGCTTACTGTTTTGATACAAATACCACTTACCGTATTCGTCGCTACCATTTAATAGATCCACACCCCCGTCAAGATTAAAGTCAAACGCCTGGCCCATATCGCTATGGCCACCGTCTTGCGGATCAAAGGCATTGTGCATCGTAGTAATATTAAAACCAGAGCCACCATTATTAACCAGCAGGTAATCGGCCACGGGATGCTTCATAAAGCCAAACCGATACAGGTAAAGGTCATTAAAGCCATCGTTATTGAAATCACCGTGGGTCACCCCCCAATGATTCCCCCCTTTCGGGATTCCCCAGGTTTCATCAGCCTCGACAAAGCGATCACCTTTGTTTAGCAAAAGAACATCCTGTACGTTACGGTTATTAGGCTCCCAAGGGGTTTCTACGCTGCTAACTCCCGTTAGAGTAAAATCTACTTTCCAGTACACATCTTGGTTGCGAACGGTCTCTACCCGCCACTCACCGTTGCCAATATGACCGATATAAATACCGTTAGCGGTGCGCTCTTCAGGCCAACCTTCAGCCTCGGCCGGAGAAATATTTAGCTGTGACTCAAAGTCGATATCATGCGCTGTTTTATTTTCCCCTAAAAATATAGGAAACCCTCCGTCATATCCCCGGTAGGTCAAATCAAGCTCTTGCATTTGTATAGCGTCTGGGGCGGTAAAGGTAAACTCGGTGCGACCTTCGTTACCCTCGTCATTGATATCCAGCTGCTTACGGTCTGGGTCATAGTCGACGGATTTATTCGACATCTGAAAATACGGTTTACCACGGGCCAAGTATAGATCGTAGTTTCCGTCGTTATCGAGATCGACATCGGCACTCGCATGAACTTGATGCAAGCCTTGTACGGATTCAGGCAGCCAGGTATTTGTTACATTAGTAAACCCAAAGTCGCCATTACCACGCCATAAGGATACCGGCGAGAACAGTAATATGTCGTCAATACCATCTCGATCAAAATCAAGCACTAACATACGTTCCGCAGGAGCTGTTTCTATTCCGGGAACTCTAACAGGCTCGAATGTAGATCCATTAACATTGCGATAAAAAATATGCTGTTCACCACTTTCGCCATTAATGCCCGCTGCATTGATGAGCGCCAAATCGAGGTCGCCATCAAGATCCATGTCAATCCAGCGTGGTGAGCGCCCGCGTGCCCCTTTAGTGATTCCGGAAGTGCCTTCTACCTGGGTAAAAACGCCATCATCGTTGCGCATCAAAAAAGGGGGGGCAGGATTGGTGCCGTTGCCACCGCCTTTACTCAGCAATAAGTCTAGATCGCCGTCATTGTCATAATCGCCTGCGGCAGAGCCGTGTAAATCTGGTGGCCATGAAAATAAAGGCTGCTCTTGCTCGGTTAACGTGGCGTCACCATTATTCCAAAATACCTGTGCAGGGATCACATTGTGGTTGTTTAACACCATATCGTAGTGACCATCGTTGTTAAGGTCAGCAACGCTCGGACCACCGTATTTCAAGGTATTTTCTGTGTCCAACCCTACCTGAGCGGATATATCTGAGAACACAGGAAAGCTTTCTAACGGCACTTCTTGAAACTCTATTGAGTTCAGCGTGACTGGCTCACCACGGACTTTAAATGTCAGTGTTTTTTCCCCTGCGCTTGCAAACTCAACCAAAGCGACTAACTGATGTTGGCCCGCCGCCGGAATATTAACGCTGTCCAGCAACACCCGGTCGCCGTCCAGTACACTGATATGAGAGTAGCCCGACTCAATAGCAACGTCTAAAACCGCCTTTTGTACCAAGCTTTCTGCCACAACGTAAGACATCTGATAATCCGACTCATCGGTAATAATCGACGCCTCCGGCTCTACGTCCGGCTCTGGCTCTGGCTGAGGAATAGGATCAGGTTCTGGTGTACTTGAGTCATCTCCTCCGCATGACACGACAAATGCGGTAACAGATAACAGTAAAGAAAGCGCCATAAGCCGAGCGGCAAACGCACTTAACCGAGGGAGTATTGTCATAATTGCCTCAAAATAGATTATTGTTTATTGTCTACTATAATCAATAGTAAAACACAGCAACCTACCGCTTGCAAACAACCAGAACTCAAGTTTGCGACAGAACATACGTAAAGAGGCGAATACGAGTTTTTACACAGGAGAGGCTTATTGATCCATGGATTTATTCTGAGCCTCCGAGGTGACATTCAGGTGAGCAGCTTGGCAAGGACCACCTCAAACGAGCCACCGTCGGTTTGCCACGCATGGGGCGTGCGGGCATCAAAGGTAATAAAGCTACCGGCAGTACAATCAATACCGTCCGTAATATCGTCGGGCTCGCTGCCCGCTAGCAAGGTTGCACACCCACGCACCACATAGGCTAGCCAAGCGTCATCTGAGGTATGCATTTCAAAAAAATCGGCCTCGGGCTCAGCTCGTAGTACGAGCAGACTCACTCCGCTATCATCCAGCGCTTGTAACGTCCAGCCTGCAACACCAATCTCTACAGTCTCGGGCTCACCCGCTCGAGTGAGGATACTGCCTGTAGCCGCTAGAGACATAAGTACATGAAAAGACATCGGACACCTTAATCGAGTTAGTAGTGAGAGCCCCGTCGCACCGCGACGGGGCAGTGGATTTATTCCATTTCCCACATATCAGGCCAGTAGCGATACACACTGTGGCCACACTTTTCTAACCGCTCGGTGGCTTCGGCCAAGTACTTAAGGCTTTGGGCCTTGGCTGCCGCCTGATCACCCACCAGCAAGGTGTAGTGGTTATCGGCAAGGGTTTTACCCGAGGCATCACTAAGCGATATTTCTACCTCAAAAGTGCCCTCGGCGTTATCCGGCAGCAGCCAGGCGATATCCACATAGTGAGCGGAACTGTCAGTCGCCACATTCACCGCCTGGCTACCAGCAACACCGGTTTCATTACCCTGATAGAGCACCCGCCAGCTGAGCGTTACGCCTTCAAAGCTATGCTGGTAATCGTTCACCACCCACAAGCCCGCATTAAACTCGCTACCCGCATTCCAGCGGCGCTTGTCAAACTGCAAACTCGGTAACAACGGTTGGTAGGTGCGTTTCAACCACTCAAAAGAGCGTTTTTTCTCACCGTAGTAGTCAATAATGCCCCATTTAATATCGGGCACATGAGTCATAAAGTGGCACAAAGCAACACCACTCATTTTGGGCTTGCGACGGCGGTAGGTTTCTAGCGCAAACTGAATGACCGTGCCCTGAGCAATTTGTGTCGCCTCGACAAACTCTTCCAGCGAATCCATTTTGTAGTCGCCAAAGACTTCAAAATTAAGATTTTTAAGAATATCGATATCGGCCCAGTGATAGGCCCAACTGGGCCCCATGGGCCATAGCTCATCGCTGGGGATAAACTTTTTCAGGCTTTCAATATTAGGCGCAGAGGCCGCCGTTAGCTCCGGGATGATCGCGCAGTCGAGCGAGGGGTAGTACTCCTCCATAAACTCGGCGCCGCCCTGGTAGTAGTGCTCGTTCGCGTGAATACTCTCATGAGGTTTAAAGCCCATGTTCTGCGCTGAAGCGGAGCTTAAAGGCGAGGCCAAACCGTAAGGTATGTTGGTGTGCTCAGCCACCGCATCGCCAATCACCTCCATCAGTTGCTTATTGCCACTTTCCTCGTGAGCACCAGAAAAGAACACCTCTTCGCCGCCCATCCAAAAGATATTGGACGCGTGGTTGCGACGCTGTTTAACCGTCTCGATACACTCGTGCAACACGCCATCGACAAACGCTTTATCACTTGGGTAGGCCTGCGTAGCCAGAGTAAAGTTAGTCCACACGGTAATACCCAGCTCATCGCACAGACGATAAAAATCGGGAATTTCCGGCGGGTGCCAGCCAAAAATACGCAAGTTATTAATGTTGGCCTCACGCACCATTGCTACGCGATCTTCGTACTTTTTAAGGGTGTTGCGACCGTACAAAAACGACGGTTGCCCGCCCCAACAGGCCGAGCGTAAAAAGTGCCGCTTGCCGTTGATAAAAAATGTCCAGGGGTACTCGTTGTCATCACGGGTGTAGCCTGGGTTAAAGTCCATGGTGACTTGACGCAGACCGATCACCTCGGAAGTGGCATCCAGCTCTTTGTCGCCTTGCTGCAGAGCGACATCCAGCTGATACAAATTCTGCTCGCCCATATCCCAGGGCCACCAGAGCTTAGCGTCTTCGACCTTAAGGGTTGTGCTAACGCTGTTTTCGCCGGGCGCTACGGTAACGCTTTGGCTAAAGCTCTGCGCCACGCCGTCGCAGTTTTTACCCGCTAAAGTACCCACAAGCTCCACGGTTTGATCGGTACCTGTATGATTAACAATCTGCGCGCTCAGCTCAACTTGCGCTTGGTTGTCACCCTGCACGGTAACATCGGTGCGCAGGTTATCGATGCGCACTTGGTCGGTAGCCTCGACCCGTACCGGGCGCCAAATACCAAAGGGCACCAACCCTGAAAAGTAATCACCTGAGAAGTTGACTTTTTTACCACCGCAATTGCGATAGTTCTTGGGCGGAGGATCCAGCTTAATCATCAGCATGTTCGAGCCGTCGCGCCAATCGGCAAAGCTGACGGCATCGGTAATATCAAACTCAAACTCCGAGAACATACCTTCGTGACGACCTAAAAAGTGGCCGTTTAACCACACGCTGCAGCTGTAATCAACGCCTTCGAATATCAGGCGAATTTTTTTGCCTTGCATGTCGTCAGGTACCGCAAAGCGGCGGCTGTACCACCATTCATATTCGGCCACCCACTTGGCACGGTGCATATTGCGGCCAAAGTAAGGATCGGCAATTTCGTTGGCGCGGTGCAAATCGGTATAGACATCGCCCGGCACATTGGCAAAGTTCCAGCTAAAGTGAGTACCCTGATACTCGGCGGGCAATAAGTGCAGCCCTTCTTTTTCGCCCTGGCCCGGGCGCATGCGCTCCATCTGCCAGCGAAAGCCGCTTAAATCCAGGTTAATGCGTGACATAGTGACCTCAGTTAATCGTAGTTAAAATAAACGGCGCGTTTTTGCAGGTAGTTTTCGATACCGTAAACGCCGTCTTCACCGCCGGTGCCGCTGCGCTTATGGCCCGAGTGGTAACCCTGGATGTAACCGACAATTTGACGGTTCACAAACACGGTGCCCACCTCCATGTGATTAATCGCGTGCATGACGGTGGGGATGTCTTTGCTGAAAATATACGCCGAGAGCCCTTCTTCTCGGCTATTGCTGATCTGCAGCGCCTCCTGGTAGTCCTTGACCGAGATGATCGGCAATACGGGACCAAAAATTTCATCTTCTGCCAGCGGCATATCGGCGCTGACATTGCTCAGCACCGTGGGCTCAAACCAAAAACCTTTTTCAAAAGCTTTACCCGCAGGGCGTTTGCCACCTACTTCAATTTTGGCACCCATGGCGACACTGTCGTTCACCATCGCCTCTACCCGACTAATACTCTCGCCTGTCACACTGGGGCCCATGTTGACGTCGGTCGCCGGATCGCCGTAGGTGAGTTTTTTAACGCGCTCGACCACGCGACGAGTAAACTCTTGGGCAATACTCTCCTGCACCAGCACCAGCTCAGCACAGATGCACACCTGCCCACAGTTGGCGTAGCGCGAGATCACAGCTGCCTCGACGGCGCGATCTAAATCGGCATCTTCCAGCACAATAAAGGTGGCTTTGCCGCCCAGCTCCAATACCAAACCTGAAACATTGTCGGCCGACGATTTATAAATGGCTTGCCCTGCCCGCGTGCTACCTGTAAGCGATACCAATCGGGTTATCGGGTTGGACACCAAATAAGAGCTAACAGCAATACCGGCACCGCTCACCAGATTAATTACCCCCGGCGGAAAACCTACTTCATCCACCACTTTGCAAAATTCCGAGGCGGTTACCGGAGTTGCCTCGTGGGCTTTAAGGACCATGGTGTTGCCGGTTACCAGCGCCGGACCTACTTTGCGCCCAATCAGTGCCAGGGGAAAGTTAAAGGCACACAGACCAAGCGTGACGCCGTAGGGCACTTTTTGAATCCACAGCTGTTCGTTGGGATTGTCTGAGGGAAAAATATTGCCTTCGATACGGCGCGCCGCTTCGGCGGCATAGGTAATATAGTTAAGGGTATCGTCAAACTCGCCGTAGGCCTCGGGCAAGGTTTTGCCCTGCTCGATCACCAACAGCTTGGCAAAATGATCGCGCTTTTCTTTTAGAGCATCCACCAGCTTAAACAAATATTGCGCCCGCTGAATAGGCGGCAACGCTTGCCAGGCAGGCTGCGCCTCGCGCGCGCTTTTCAGGGCTGTTTCAGCATCGGCATCGGTGCAGTCGGGCACGGTAGCCCACGGCTGCTCGTTAGCGGGGTTGACCACCTCAAATGTTGCACCATTGCTGGCGTCGGTCCATTGGCCGTGAATATAACAGGGGTAATGTGTTAGCGTTGTTGCCATTATTATGTCCTCACATCGGTTAGGCGCCAATTAGTGGCCGGTGAATATTGCATCGCGCTTTTCAATAAAGGCATTAAACCCTTCGGCGGCATCCTCGGTGTCGTACAAGGTATCGCACAGCTTTTTCTCAAGGGCCAGGCCGTTCTCTAAACTCATTTGTACACCGCCGCGCACCGCTTGCTTGGTTGCTGCCAACGCTAACGCCGGGCCTTTTGCCACGCGCTGCGCGTACTCGCGTGCTTGCGGCAATAGCTCATCGACATTCATTAAGCGATTCACCAACCCAAACTCAAACGCCTCCTGAGTTGAAAAGGTATCTCCGGTGACTAACAGCTCTAAAGCTTTGCTCATGCCTACCAAGCGCGCCAAACGCTGGCTGCCACCATTGCCGGGAATAAGCCCCAGTTTAATTTCGGGCAGCCCCCACAGATAACCACCGTGAGCCGCAAAGCGTAAGTCGCAGGCCATTGCCAGCTCTAGCCCGCCGCCCAATATGTGACCGCTAATACAGGCGATAAACAGTTTATCGCTGGCCTCCATTTGCGCGGTGTTGGCGCGCGCCTGGCCCACCAGCTGATGGTTTTGCTCGGTGGTGTTTTGCGCAAACGCTTTAATGTCGGCGCCGGCGCAAAAAAACTTATCGCTGGTGCTTGTTAACAGCACCACACTCGCCTCTTGCTCGGCGTCTATCTCGTCCAGCTTTTGCGCCAGGGTTTGCATAAACTCCAGGGTGTAGGCATTGGCCGGGGGGCGGTTAAACGTTAGCTCTAACACACGGCCATTTTTAGTCAGCGTAATCATCGTGTATCCGTTATGGTTTGGCACCGGTAAATTCAGCCCGCAGGGCGCTATTGTGTTGCCCAAGTGTCGGGCCACCTTCTGGCTGGGTCAGCAACTGATCGTCAAGGCGAATAGGACAGCGGGTGGTTAAGTAGCGACCGCCAGGAGAGTTCACCTCTTGCACCATATCCAGCACAGTAAAACCTTCGTGAGCCACGAGTTGCTGCCAGTTAAACACCTCGGCGCACCAAATATCGGCCGGCTCTAAAATACTTAACCAGTGGGCGGTACTCTGGTGCTGTAGGTGCTCGGCCAAAATCGCCTTAATGACGTCGCGCTCGGCATACCAGCGCCCGGCATCGGTAAACGCCAACAGTGGTTGGCAATTTAATAACTCCCCTAAAAATGGTATCGAGCCCATGGCCAGTGCTAGGTAGCCGTCTTGGGTTTTATACAAACCGTAGGGTGCACCAACTAACGCGTGGGCGGCATTCTCCTGGCCGCGATCGACCGGCTCACCATCGTGGTAATAAAGCGTGAGCGGTTCAAACTGAAAATCCAGCGCCGCCTCTAACATACTCACTTGCACTAGAGCGCCTTCGCCGGCGTAAAGCGCTGCTAATACGCCTTGCACCAATTGCGCACCGGCCAGGTTATCGACAATAGCGAGCCCCATGGGCACCGGGCCCGAGCTTTCATCGCCGCTCAACCCTGCCAACCCCGACAGCGCTTGCAGCAGTAAGTCCTGCCCTGGGCGATCGCGCCAGGGCCCCTCGTGACCATAGCCGGTAATCTCGCCGTAAATGGCATTCGGGTTGATGGCTTTAACATCGGCCACACCCAAGCCTAAACGCTCCATAACGCCGGGGCGAAAATTGTGCACCACAATATCGGCGTGGGGCAGTATGGCTTTCACCTGGGCAAAATCGTCCGGCTCTTTTAAGTCGAGCGCCAGGCTTTCTTTAGCGCGGTTAATGCCTTGGTAAAAACCCGACTGCCCGGCAATGTTTAAATGCGAGGCGTAGATGTTCCGGCATAAATCACCCTTGTATTTGTGTTCGACCTTTATCACCCGCGCACCCAAATCGCTCAAGCGCAAGCTGGCCGAGGGGCCCGACAAAAACTGGGTAAAATCCAGTACGGTAATATCCTGCAGGGGTTTAATCACAGCGCAAACTCCTGTTGAATCCGCTCGTTATCGGCGCCCACGTTCGGCGCCGCTTTATCGCTGTAAATGCGCTCGCCGTTGTAGCGAATGGGGCAACGCGTGGTTGTTAAACTGGCACCATTGCGCTGTAAGGTTTGCTCCATACCCAGCAGTTGGTAAGCCTCATGGTGCGTTAGAGCCTCGTAATCGAGCACCTCAGAGCACCAATACCTGCCCTGCTCCAGCATTTGCAACCACTCGCCACTGGTGCGGTTTTTTAGATGTTTTTGCAAGGTGGTTTTAATATTATCGCGCTCAAAAAATTGCGCATCGACACCGTAAAAATCCTCCAAACCTGAAAGCCCAATAGCATCGCAAAGGGTTTTTAAATCTCCCATGGATATAGCAATGTGGCCATTAGCGGTGGCGTAAATACCGTAGGGCGCGCCCACGTACGGGTGGCCGTTGGCAATTTGGCTGCGCTCGGGTAATTCGTTATCGGAGTTTAAATAGGCGGTTAAGCCTTCAAACTGAAAATCCAAAATAGATTCCAGCAAGCTAACATTGACTTTAGCCCCTACCCCAAAGCGCTTTTTACGCACCAGTGCCGCCAGTAAACCCTGAGCCAAATGAGTACCACAGAGCATATCGGCCACAGCGATGCCAAACGGCGTGGGCGGCTGATCACCGTTACCGGTAACCCAGGCCAGGCCCGATACCGATTGTGCCAGCAAATCCTGACCGGGCTTGTCTTTCCAGGGCCCGGCATCGCCATAGCCACTCACCTCACCGTAAATAAGCTCGGGGTTTACGGCTTTTGCCGATTCATAGTCCAGCCCTAAACGCTGCATAATACCGGGGCGAAAATTATGGGTAATCACGTCCGCCTGAGCGATCAGCTTTTTTACCGTGGCGACATCGGCCGGATCTTTAAGGTTGGCCGCAAAGCTTTCTTTATTGCGGTTGATGGTATGAAACAACACACTGTCGCCATCAGCCCACAAATTTTTAGTGGCCAGCTGACGGCAAGCATCGCCCTTACCGGGGCGTTCGATTTTAATAACGCGCGCCCCCAAATCAGCCAAACGCAAGCCCGCATAAGGGCCGGCTAAATACTGGCTAAATTCAAGCACGGTTACACCGGCTAACGGTAAACTCATGGGTTCTGGCTCTTAGATTGCACGTAAAGTTGGTTGAGCTTGGTCAGCAATTGTTTTTCGTCGCCGCCATTCATCAGGTACTCGCGGATCGGTGCGCCCGAGTTATCCTGAAAAAACATATGACCGTGATAGCGCGGGCGCAAGAAGGCGCGATCCAACGCCGGCAGCGTATCGTTAAAATAATTATTGGTTGTTTTGTTGGGGTAATCCGCCAGCCACGCTTGGCGGTGCCCTGGCTGACCGCCGAACTCTACAAACTGAGCTTGTTGCATTGTCGGGCTGGCAACAAACTGAGCATAGGCAGCGGCAATATCTTTATGCGACGAGCTAGCCGATATGGCAAGGCCGGTCCCACCTAAGGTGGTACAGCAACGATTGCCGCCGGGCAGAGTGATCATGTCACTAAACTTTAGCAGCCCTTGAGCGTAACCCGGCTTAGCATAATTTGAATATCCGTAAGCAAAAGGGCTGTAGGCAAAACGATCCGTCGCCGTCATCGCCTCATACACTTGAATAGGGTTCCAATCAAAACACCCTTTAGGCAGAAGCGCCGATAACTCACGCAACATCTGTAACGCTTTTACGCCCATTTGCTGGCTAACCACTTCGTCTTCGTGCACACAGGGGTCCTCCCCCATGGTGCAGCACAACATATAAAAATTCATCAAGGTGTCTTGGGCAATGGAGGGCACCACGACTGCACCGCGCTTAGCCAACACTAAAAGGTCATCCCAAGTGTTGGGGACACTTGCCTCCATATCAGCCAACACATCCATACGCGCGGCTGCCACGGGGGTTGCCGCGTCAATCGCTAACGCCCACTGGCGCCCATCAAAACGGTAGCTTTCATAAGAGTGGCCCACCGAGTTGGCTTTTTGATCGGCGAGAAACGCCTCGGGCAGCCAATCGTCCAGCGGTACAGTCACGCCGGTGCGAGCGGCAAAACCCGACCAAGGATGATCGATTACCAACAAATCATAACGCTTGGCGAGCTGATCAATCGGCTCATCGGCAAACGCTTGCAGCGAGCGTTTGTCCCAACTAATACGCACATTTGGGTTTAATTCCTCAAACCGTTGGGCGGTGGCTGTCATGGGGATAAAGCCCCGAGTGTGATTCCAGGTAATACCTTTTAATTCGATTATTGTTTGGGTCATAGCTACACCAGATGTAAATTTATATATAAACGCCTGGTGCCAATATAAATCAACAATAGATTGTATACAATATGTTTGTATGCAAAAATAAGACGATAGCAGCTAGGTCGCATACCCGCGAGATCACTTACAGCAAATGCATCCCTATGAACAAAACCACAAAATACTCTGCACCCGCGCTGGATAAAGGCTTAGATATTATTGAGTATTTATCCGCCGAATCCGCGGCTCGCTCGCAAACTGAAATTGCGGCTGGGCTTAGACGTAGCCCTAACGAAATTTATCGAATACTGGTCAACTTAGAGGCTCGGGGTTATCTAAACCGGGATGAGAACTCGGGAAAGTACCGCTTGTCACTTAAGCTTTACGCGCTGTCGCACACCCACTCACCCATCGAGCAACTCACCAACGCGGCCCGGATACCGCTGCAAGAGCTGGCTGAATCCGTAGGTCAGGCATGTCATCTAAGCGTGCCCTACCAGAGTCAGCTGATAGTAGTTAGTCAGGTAAAAAGCCCACATCCGGTGTCACTGTCGATATCTGAAGGCACTTTATTTCCGCTGGCTAGCACCACCTCAGGGCGGGTGCTATTAGCAAACCTTGATCGCGAAGAACAGCAGCGATTACTGCAGGCAGACAATCACTATAAAGCATTAAGCGCGCAACAAAAGCGAGCTCTCAGCAACCAGCTGGCCGAGATCCGCACCAGTGGCCACCACTGCGCGCCCAGCGAAATCACCATAGGTGTGACCGATTGCGCGGCCTTCGTGGGCAAAGCAACATCGGGGTTGCTGGCAGCAGTAGCGGTTTCATCCCTTACCACCAACCTAGGGCAAAGCCACGATCAAGACTCGATCGTGCAAGCTTTACGGGCAACGGCCGCTCAGATAAACCAGCGAATAGGTATCGATCCATGAAGCTCTCCCGATTTATGCTTTGGATAGGAGTCACTTGGATGATCGCAACACCCACCCAAGCCGACAGCTTTGCGGATGATTTAGCCTTAATGCAACAGCATTTTGCCCCCATTGTGCTGCGCGATGGCGCGCGGCGTATTGTCGTTATGGCTGAGCTACAAGGACGAGTGATAGTTAGCATCTTGGCCGGCGACAACGCCGATAGCATTGCCCAGCAAGCTTTAGGGCTTAGCCTTAACCACATAGAAACCGTATTTTCAAACGCAGAGGACACCCCGTGAGCTTAGTTGTTATTACCGGCGCCAACCGCGGCATTGGGCTCGGCCTAACCCGCCAATACCTCGACGCCGGCAACGCCGTAATCGCCAGTCACCGTCCCGGCTCTATCAGTGACGAACTGGCGGCGCTGCGCGCGGCTCACCCAATGCTGACACTGCTCCCGTTAGATTTAGCCTGCGATCAATCCATTGCCGAGTTTACGGGTACGTTAAGCGCTCACAGCATTGCATTACTGATTAATAACGCCGGAACCACCAACCACGCAGAGTTTGGCAAATGGACCCGCCGACACTTTATCGACAGTTACACCACCAACGCCGCAGGTCCGGCGTTGTTAATTCAAGCATTAGATAAACAACTGCGCGCGGGGGCCAAAGTTGTGCAGTTGAGCTCGGGGCTAGCCTCTCTGAACGAAAACATTAACCCGACAGGCCCCTTTGAAGAGTACGCCATGAGCAAAGCGGCGCTGAACGTGCTTACCCGCCGCTTAGCCGTAAAACTTGCCGATAGAAGCATTGTGGTAACCGCCATAAGCCCCGGCTGGGTACAAACAGCTATGGGCGGCCCCGATGCCCCCACCAGCATAGAGACCGCATCACACGAAATACAACAAAGCATTACCGCCTTATCAATGCAGCACAGCGGAACATTTTTAGAGTCCAACTTAACGCCAATTGCATGGTAAGTAATCGATGAGCTATGCATCACTGCTTGACTCGCACAGGCAAGGTACCGGCGACAAATTTCGCCTTTGTGTAGCAAAATTCTGAGCGTTTTTGGTGCCAATAAAACTGGATAACATTCGCTATTTGCCGTTGACTCGCGGCCATTTTAATAATGCGTTTTCTATGAATCGCGTAAGCGAATGGCTGACACACACAGCGGCGGGCAGCGGGGTGAGTGACAATTTTTCAGCGTCGACACCCCGAGGAAGCCAAATAATTAACCTCGCGATCGCAGCAAGTTATTACTCCCTCGCGGCGGCCAACTGAACCATAGCCGTCTTACTTACACCACTATAGGTTTCGTTATGTTTATAAAATCACGCGTTACATCGTTGCTATTACCACTCGGGTGCACACTATTGTTGGCCTGCTCGCCGCAGCAAGCGCAACCACCCAGCGGCATTACCACCCTTACAACTTTATACAACTTTGATCATGGCGACTTACCCGACGCGCTGAAAATCACTCACGGTAGTGTCGAATCAACCGAAAAATCCGGCAATGGCCAGGCAAAAATCACGTTGCATTCAAAATCCCATCATAGCGCGTCGTTTACTTTAAGACCATATTCACCCTGGCAATGGAACTCTATGGGCGAGTTTGCATTTGCGCTGGACATTAGCAACCCATCTGGGCAATCGACACAACTGTACGCGACGGCCACCGACGCCAAGGGTCACGTTCACAACCGCAGTTTTGTGGTGCCGGCACATTCAAGCAACACCTATTATATGGAGTTGCGCGGCGCCGACTTAAGCACCGATTCGGGTCTGCGAGCCAACCCTAAACAATGGCAAAGCAGCGCCGCTCCGATGATATGGCGTCATGGTACAAAACAACTTGATCTCGCGGCCATTAACGAAATATCTTTTACCGTACGCGGACTATTAGAAGATAAAACACTTATCATTGATAACGCACAACTGGTTCGGGCAAATCAAATCGACCCTCACTACTTAACTGGGTTAATCGATAAGTTTGGCCAAAATGCGAAACAAAACAGCGAGTACCACGTTGCTAGCAAAGCACAGCTAATTGCCGATAAAAAAGCTGAGCGCCGTACATTAGCGCAAGGGTCACTGACCGACCGCTCGACATTTAGCGGCTGGAAGGATGGCCCAAAACTCCAAGCCAGCGGCTATTTTCGCGTGGCAAAATACCAGAATAAATGGACGCTGGTTGACCCCGAGGGGTACTTGTTTTTCTCTAACGGCATCGCCAATGTGCGCATGGCCAACACCTCCACGCTGACTGGCTACGATTTTGATCACTCGCTCATTCAACCGCGCAGCGGTAACGAGCTTACCCCCGAAGATTCTCAGGGCCTAAACCGGGTTCCGGATACCGCCATCAAATCGCGCAAAGTAGCCTCCGAACTGCGCGCCGATTTATTTACCTGGCTTCCCGATTACCATGAGCCACTGGGCAAGCATTACGGCTACCGCCGCTCGGTTCACTCCGGACCATTAACACAAGGCGAGAGTTATAGCTTTTATCGCGCCAATCTGGAGCGTAAATACGCGACAGAAACCCAGCCAGACTTTATGCAGCAATGGCGCGACACCACGGTTGACCGAATGCTCAACTGGGGGTTTACCTCGTTTGGAAACTGGCTCGATCCAGATTTTTATCAACTGGATCGCATTCCCTACTTTGCCAACGGCTGGATTATTGGCGACTTTAAAACGGTTTCGAGCGGCAACGATTACTGGAGCCCGCTGCCAGACCCTTTTGACCCAGAGTTTGCCAAGCGCGCTGACATCACCTTAAAGCGCGTCGCCAAAGAGGTAAACAACAGCCCTTGGTGCATTGGGGTGTTTATCGACAACGAAAAAAGCTGGGGCTCTGAGAGCTCTTTAGAGGCCCGCTACGGTATTGCCCTCAACACACTCAGCCTACCGGATGGCGACAGCCCAACAAAGGCGAGGTTTACTCAGTGGCTAGCGGACAAATACTCGAACATAGAGTCATTAAATTCAGCATGGAACAGCAATTACCCCCACTGGGATAGCATTGTTCAAGGTGTCCAATTAAACGAGCTTAATGCAAGTGTGATTGCCGACCTATCGGCGCTCACCGAGATCTATGCCAGCGAGTACTTTCGCGTTGTAAATGCCGCTGTTAAACGTCACCTGCCCAATCATCTTTACATGGGAGCGCGATTTGCCGACTGGGGAATGACCCCTGAGGTCCGCGCCGCCGCCGCGAAGTACGCCGACGTTATCAGTTACAACTACTATAAAGAGGGGCTCGACTCGGATTTTTGGGCATTTTTGGATCAGCTGGATAAACCGGCCATTATTGGCGAGTTTCATATCGGTGCCACTGACAGCGGCCTATTTAACCCGGGGTTAGTTCACGCACAATCGCAACAAGACCGCGCGACCATGTATACCGCGTATATGAACAGTGTTATCGACAACCCCTACTTTGTCGGGGCGCACTGGTTTCAGTACCTGGACTCACCCGTTAGTGGGCGCGCTTACGACGGCGAAAATTACAATGTAGGTTTTGTCACGGTAGCCGACAGGCCCTATACACCGCTGGTTAACGCCGCTCGCACCGTCAATAGTGAGCTTTACCCCAAGCGCTTTAAGTAAAACGTATTGCGCGCCACCACTAGCCCGCTGCTGCGGGCTGCCATTGCAAAATTACACTTCTCAACCATAATGTAGACTGTATTTTGTTGACAATTGGGTCAGTTTCGGTAAATTATGCGATACCTTATTAAGCGCTAATTCAGATGGGTCTTTACGTCTACATTTAGCGCCATAAGCAACCCCTTATGGTTTCTTAAACCTTAAGGGCGACTGGACGCTGCTTACGATACGTCGCAGTCAATAATAACTAAGCCAACACTAGGAGAGCTAACATGGCTAAGTTCCATCATCATTTTGCCGTGCGCACAATGTCAGCCGCAATCGCAGCCGTTTCATGTGCCCACGTATACGCTCAAGGCGATAACGATTTACTTGAAGAGGTAGTCGTTACTGGCATTCGCGGATCATTAACCGACGCGATGGATATTAAGCGTGATGCCAGTGGCGTTGTTGAAGCGATTTCGGCGGAAGACATCGGTAAGTTCCCCGACACTAACCTGGCCGAATCGTTACAGCGCGTGACTGGTGTTTCCATTGACCGCTCTAACAACGAGGGCAACCAAGTTACCGTGCGCGGCTTTGGTCCGGCGTTCAACATGGTCACCATGAATGGCCGCCAAATGCCAAACTCAACGGCGTTAGACTCCGAAGGCGTAAACCGCAGTTTCAACTTCAAAGAAATTGCCGCCGAGAGCGTATCGGGCGTCGAGGTCTACAAGTCTGGCCGTGCCAATGTCACCTCGGGCGGCATTGGTGCCACCATCAATATCAAAACCGCTCGCCCGTTTGACTACGACGGTTTTACCGCCGCAGGTTCGGTAAAAGGTATGATGGATCTCAGTAACGAAGAAGGTGATGACGTTACTCCCGAAGTATCCGCAATGATCAGCACCACGTTTGCCGACGATATGTTTGGCTTGTTGGTGTCTGGCTCTTACTCAGAGCGCGACAGCCAAAGCCAGCGTGTAGGCACCGAGGCTTGGAACCGCAACTATGGTTCGGCCGATACCAGCGCCATTGATTTGGAGCAAAACCCTACCGGCTCTTTTTGGACACCTTACACCTTTGGTGTTGACGTCTCGAACCACCAGCGTACCCGTGAAAACGCACAGGTCGTACTACAGTTTGCTCCGGTAGACAACGTCACCGCCAGCTTGGATTATGTAGTATCTAACTACGAAGAAAACATTGACATGACCCGTACCAGCTACTGGTTTGACAGTCCGCAAAGCGTGACCGATGCCAATGGTACCTCAACGCAAATTCGCAACCCCAATGACGAGCTAAACTTTTGGGCCTGGGATTATCACTTCCTGACTGAGAACGACTCGATCGGTTTAAATGTTGAGTGGGATGTGACCGACACGCTCTCGCTGAGCTTTGATGCCCACGATTCAACCTCGCACTCGCAGCCCGATGGCGAACAGTCAGAAACTATTGCCAACCTGAAAAACCCTCGCTTCGATCTAGGCAATGGCGCCATTGGCTTGGTGGATATTGGCGCCGATATTAACGGCACCGATCTGCCCACCATTATCTATGATGATTCGGCACTGCAAGATCAGACCGGTTACGGTGCGTTTGATAAAGAAAATATCGCCACTGACCTATATCAAAAGCGCGGCTATGAAGTTGAAAACAACATCAAGCAGTACAAAATTGATGGGCAATGGGACAACGCCGATAGCGGAGCATTGCGCACCATCCGTTTTGGTGTAGAAAGCACCGAGTACAATGTCGATGCGTATCGCACCTTTACCGCCGTATTTGGCTTAAATGCCGACATCAGCGGACTCGATTTAACCTTTAACCCACTGGGTGATTTTGGTGACCAGCTAGACGGTCCCGAAGGCTTGTTTCCGTATTTAGCTGATTACAGTGCGGCTGAATTTATTGACATCATTGACGACCAAGGCCTGTTCAGTGTCGACCCTGCCACCATCAACAGGGTCGAAGAAGAAACCGTTGCGGCCTATATATCGTTTGATTTCTCTACGGACTTTAACAATCTGCCTGTCGACATTAATGCCGGCCTTCGCTACGAAGATACCGACACCACAGGTACCTCCGTACAAAATGGTATTTTAGCCATGGGCTTTGTGGGTGACGATGAGTTGCGCCCGGTGTTTGATGACACCCCTTCAGAGCAATCATTGGAAGGCGGCTACACACGCTTTTTACCTAACTTAGACGTTAAAGTTGAGCTGACCGAAGACTGGGTGGCTCGTGCCTCTTACAGCACAACCTTGGCACGGCCGGAAATTTCAGCGCTGTTCCCCTCGACCAACATCAACACCGCACGCCCTGGCGGCCCATTCCAAGCGTCGCAAGGCAACCCTAGCTTGCTACCTTACGAATCTGACAACCTAGACTTCTCAGTGGAGTGGTACTACGCTGAGGGCAGCTATGCCTCGGCGGGTTACTTTAAAAAATACGTTGATAACTTCCTGGGCTCGACTATTGAAAAACGTGAGATTTATGACATAAACGGCGACCCACTGCGCGACCCAAGTGCCAACGCCCGCCCTGGCTGCCCAGATGCATCCAATCAGGCCTGTCAGTCGCAAGCTGGCGACCCTATCATTACCTGGGACGTTGGAACCCCTGGCAACCTAGACAATACCGAAGTCGACGGTTGGGAATTCAACTTGCAACATATGTTTGGCGGTAGCGGTTTTGGTGCCATCGCCAACGCCACCATCGTTGACAGTGATGCCGAGTACGACATCACCTCGTTTGACCAAACTCTGGCCCTGTCTGGCTTAAGTGACTCGGCCAACTTAATTGGTTTTTACGAAAAACACGGCTTTCAAATACGCTTAGCCTACAACTGGCGCGATGACTTTTTGTTAAGTACAGGTCAACCGCAAAACGGTAATGAACCCACCTTTACCGAAGCGTATGGTCAGTGGGACCTAAACGCCAGCTACGATATTACCGACAACGTTAGTGTTTTTGTTGAAGGTTTAAATATCACCGAAGAAACCAGCCGTCAACACGGCCGCTACGCCGAGCAGCTATTGTCTGCCGAGCAGTTTGGCTCTCGCTACACCTTGGGTGTACGCGCGAACTTTTAACCCTCGGTTAAAGCTTGACGTTTAGTAAAGTAAAAGGCCGGCGTTAGCGCCGGCCTTTTTTCCGACAGCGACATAGCAATAAGATCACCTATTTAACAATGGCTTTTAACGCTTAACTAAGGTTAAGAGCTATTCTTAAAGCGGTTAATAATTCATCGCCATTGCCTCGGAGGCGCCCCATGCCACAAGCGATAAACTCAATCATCATTCTGGGTGGAGGCACTGCGGGTTGGCTATGCGCGGGGGTACTTGCGGCGCGGGTTATCAAGGACTTTGAAGATCCGCCGAGCATTACCCTTATAGAGTCGCCCAACGTACCCAGCGTTGGCGTTGGCGAGGGAACCTGGCCAACCATGCGCAGTACGTTAAAAAAAATGGGGATACGCGAGACGGACTTTATCCGCGAGTGTCATGTCTCTTTTAAACAAGGTGCGCAGTTTAACCAATGGACGACGGGCGCACCTGACGATACATATTTTCACCCGCTGATGTTGCCGCGCAGTTTTAACGACATCAATCTGGCTCCCCACTGGCTCGGACAAAAACGGGAAAAATCATTTTCTGAATCCGTATGCCCACAAGATGCCCTGTGTCTTAAAGGGTTAGCGCCCAAAAACATTACCACGGCGGAATACTCAGGCATCGCAAATTACGCTTACCACCTTGATGCCGGCGCGTTTTCGTCTTTTTTGCAAAAGCACTGTACTAAAAATCTCGGTGTACGCCATATCAAGGCTAACGTAACCGACGTAAACTCTTCTGTTAACGGCGATATTGCCTCGCTCACCATCGACAACACCACAGAGGGTAGCCGCGAGATTGCGGGCGACTTATTCATCGACTGTAGCGGCTTTAAATCCCTGTTACTCGGCGAGCACTACAAGGTTCCGTTTAAATCCTGCCAAGATATATTATTTATTGACCGGGCGCTGGCAGTACATCTGCCCTACCCGTCAACCGATAGCCCGATCGCATCGCATACTATTTCGACCGCACAGGAGGCTGGCTGGATTTGGGATATCGGTTTAAGTAGCCGCCGCGGTGTCGGGCACGTGTACTCCAGCGCTCATACCAGCGCTGACCAGGCTTACCAGCGCCTGGCGCAATATGCAGAGCAAAGCGGACACCGGCTGGATGAGCTCACCGTGCGAGACATTCCTATCGAGCCGGGCCACCGCACTAAGTTTTGGCAAAACAACTGTGTCGCGGTGGGTTTATCGGCCGGCTTCTTAGAGCCGCTGGAAGCCTCGGCGCTGGTACTGGTAGAAATATCCGCCGATATGATCGCCAGCCAATTGCCCAGCAACCGTGCTGTCATGGATATAGTGGCGCAGCGCTTTAACAAAACGTTTAGTTACCGCTGGGAGCGAATTATCGAGTTTCTCAAGCTGCACTATTTACTCAGTAAGCGCGATGACAGCGACTTTTGGATTGATAATCGTCGCCCTGACACCATCCCCACAAGCCTACAAGAGCTGCTCGAGCTTTGGCGCCATCAGGCCCCGTGGGACAGCGATTTCGATCACGCTACCGAAGTATTCCCCGCCGCCAGCTATCAGTATGTGCTTTACGGCATGGGTTTTGACACTGACGTTGCCACACGGCAATTATCCACCGTGCAAAAACAACGAGCCGCGGCAGAATTTATGCACAACGCCCAGGCGACCAAACAGCTTATCAGCGCCCTACCAAGTAACCGTGAACTGCTCAACAAAATTTATCAGTACGGCCTATCCTCCGTATAAATCACGGTCGCGCCACATTCAACAATAGTAAAATTGAGGGAATGCACCATGACTCAACCAACGGTTTTAGATTCCGCAACCCATCGCGACATTCGCGTACTAACCCAACGGGGCGCCCAGTACGGCGAGGCGGTGCACTTGGTGCCGGTAATTGCAGAAGAGTTAAGAAGCCTGTGCATCGATTACCCAGTGTGTTTTACCAAAGATGATCAAACCGGCCAGTTTGGCCTGTATGCATTGCTCGGTTTTAGCCGCGGCGAAAACCTGTATTTAAATGGGGAGCACTGGAACGCCAGCTACCTACCCTTGCACGTGCGCCGTCAACCATTTTTAGTGGCAAGCCAACAAAACGCTGACGAACCGCTCCGCCGAGTCGCCATGATCGACTTGGACAGCCCTAGAGTCACCTCTGGGGGCGAAAAAGGTGAAGCAATTTATAACAGCGATGGCACGCCAACCGAGTACTTTAAAAGGATGCAAAGCCTGCTCAGTACGCTTATCAATGGCGCTCAGGCAACCACCGAGTTTATCAACGCACTACGCGATAACAACTTAATCGAAGCGGCGAAAATTAGTATTACGCTCGACGATGGCGAGCGAAAAAACTACGACGGCCTCTACACCATTAACGAGCAAGCGCTGGCCGAGCTTGAGGGTGAGACCTTAGCAACATTTCACCAACGCGGTTACTTACAAGCATGCCACTTAATGCTCGCCGCCATAGGCAATATAAATAAACTTATTCAGCAGAAGAAGGCGCGCCGCTCATGAACAAAAGATACGTTGCTTCTGCCTTCGGCGCATTGTTAATCTTGATGTTAGCCGGTTGTGCAAGCCCACCCAATAAAACAACCGATGCCGCGGCGAGTACTCGCATTGAAATACTCTCGCCCAAAGCACTCGATTACATAAACCCGAAAGCTCAACTTACAACACTCGGGTCGGGCTACGCGTGGACGGAAGGCCCGTTGTGGGTCGAGGATGGGGGTTATTTGCTGTTCTCCGACATTCCCAACAACGTTATTTTCAAATACTCCCCACACCAAGGGGTTAGCCGCTATCTCGACAAGTCCGGCGCCACCGAGCTGTTCAGCGGGGACGACAACGGCGGCTCTAACGCGCTTTTACTGGACAACAAGCAACAACTCATTTTACTGCAACAGGGCGACCGGCGGGTGGCTCGGATGCAAGCACCACTCGATACCCCAAAGGCCCACTACCAAACAATGACGGGTTTTTATGAGGGCTCACGTCTCAACAGCCCCAATGATGCAACGCTGGACGCCGCTGGCAATCTGTATTTTACCGACCCACCCTACGGCCTGACCGACGGCTTTAATGACCCACGCCGGGAACTGGCGTTCAGTGGTGTGTTTCGTTTAAGTCGTGACGGTGAGCTGACGCTACTGGATGACACCGTAAAGGCGCCCAACGGTATAGCGTTATCACCGGATAACAACACGCTTTATGTGGCTGTATCGGACGCCGAGCAACCCATATGGCTGGCGTACAACCTGACATCCGACGGCAAGGCCATCAACAAACGCGTTTGGTTTGATGCCCGCAACGCGAGCACAGCCGATGATAAAGGTGTTCCAGATGGTATGGCGGTTCACTCAAGCGGTGCGATATACGCCTCCGCCCCGGGCGGCGTATGGTTATTTAGCCCACAGGGTGAATTGCTGGCTAAAATACACACGGGGCGCTTAACCGCCAACTGCGCCCTCAACACCAAAGAAGACTATTTGTATATTACCGCGCACGACACACTGCTAGGGCTTCCTCTCACCCGAGATTAACGCCACTCACGGTTAGAGGTCACAAGTTACCAAGAGAACTGGTAACTTGTGACTTCGCGGTAAACCTCACCAGGACGCAAAGTAATAGAATCAAATTGCGGACGGTTAGGCGCGTCTGGGTAATACTGACACTCCAAACAAAAACCGCTGTGGTTATCCATTGGCTTACGGCTATTGCACGCATCGTCGGCAAGAAAGTTACCGCTATACAACTGCATACCTGGATAGGTCGATTTTACTTGCATTGTGCGACCACTTAACGGTTCACTCACCTCGGCGATGACCTCGCCAAGATTACCCGATACGCAATAATTGTGATCCAGCCCCTGGGTATCAGCCAATACCGGGTCGCCACTGTGCAACGCCTCTCCGATGGTTTTAGCCGTACGAAAATCCAGCGCACTGTGCAGCACCGGCACGATATCGCCCGAGGGAATTCCCGTGGCATCTGTGGGCGTATAATGCCCCGCCGCAATACGCAAGCGATGATCATAAACAGGGACGGCGGAATTGCCCGTCAAATTAAAATAGCTATGTTGGGTCAGGTTAACCACCGTGGGAGCCGTTGTGGTTGCCTCGTACGAAATAATTAGCTCATTAGCGTCGGTTAAACGATACACCACCCGCACCGACAACTGCCCCGGGTAGCCCTCATCGCCATCGGGGCTAAGCAAACTAAAAGCAACCGCCGCGCCGTCTTTATCCGCCAACACCTCGCCTTGCCAAAGGTGTTTATCAAAGCCAACCCGCCCACCGTGAAGTTGGTTGACATCGTTAGCGTGTTTGGCCAAAACATAACGCTTTCCGTCAAGACTAAACTCGCCGGCTTTAATTCGGTTGGCAACGCGCCCCACAAGCGCACCTAAATACGAACTGCCTTTTTCGTAATCGCCAATCTCATCATAACCCAGCACGACATTAGCGCTATTGCCCTCAGCATCGGGAACCAGAAGCTGCCATAAAGTTGCGCCGTAATCCACCACTACCGCCTGCATACCCTGAGTGTTGGTCAAGGTGTAACGTCGAGCACATTTACCACTGCTGAGATACCCCGCAATGGCTGTTTTTACCTGTGGCGTTTGCATAGTCTCGGCCCTGATCTTGTGTATTTTAATAATGTGGCAGTATAAATAGTTAGCTTATTTCTGGGCAAAAAAAAGCCGCAACTCCTAAGCGTTGCGGCCAAAATGAGTAGAGCCCATGTATAAGCGTATTGCCCAACAAATAATTGCCAAACAACTACCCGGAGATAAGGATGACAGCCCAGATTAACCCGATGACCCGGCGATACCTCTTGCCCAAACCGGCATCATTCGCAATCAATCTCAACTTGCACACCTATATAATCCAACAAGAATGCTCGCATGTCAACTATTTATTGTATACAATAAACAAAACAAAGAGCCGACCCCATGGTCGCAATAGCAAATTTCACCTGGCCGCTAAGGACTTTCTCTATGAGCAACATTCTGATTTTTGGCGAGTCGATGCTGGAGCTCACCACTAAAGAGGGCCCGTTAATGCGTCGCGCTTACGCCGGGGATGTCTTTAGTGTGGCGGTATACCTGGCCCGCCTGGCTCCACCGGCATTAAAGGTTAAAATGCTCTCGGCCACGGGTAGCGATGCTTTGAGTCAAGGGTTGCGCGCCGCGCTCGAACACGAAGGTGTGGACACCGACTGTATGGCGACCCACCCGAGCAAACACCTAGGCCTTTATATGGTGCAAAATGACAGCAGCGGTGAACGAGAGTTTACTTACTGGCGCAGCAACTCGGCGGCCCGCGATGCAATTAAACTAATCGACTTGTACGCGATAGCCACCCCCGACCACTTGTTTTTTAGCGGTATTAGCCTTGCTATATTGGATCCCGCTAGCCGCTTTACGTTCAAGCGCTGGGTCGCCGACTTAAAAAAACTAGGCACAACCGTAATATTCGATGCAAACTTTCGCCCAGCACTGTGGCAATCCGAAAGCGAATACCTTACGGAATACCGCTGGGCCTTTAGTGCCTGTGATATCGCCCTACCCGGCATGGATGACTTACAACAAATATTCCGTTGCGAGAGCGCCCAACAAGCTTGTGAGCTACTCTCCGCTTACGACATACAAGAGATTATTATCAAAAACGGTCCCGACTCTATTCTCTACCGTAACGGCGCGCAGCAAGGCGAGTTTCAGGTTCCCAAGGTAAACCTCATTGTCGACACCACCGCCGCTGGAGACTCATTTAACGCCGCTTACCTTGCCAGCAGAATTGGCGGTTCGAGCACACCGGAGGCAATTGCCGCGGGCTGCCGAATGTCCGCCAAGGTGATCGGTCACTCAGGTGCTATTATGGCAAACGATAATACCGCCAGCGGGCCAGCTTACATGACGATGGCGTAACCGCCAAGACGTCGTACCCATTGCACTGCAACACGAGAGCAACCTCATGCAAAATCAAAAAAACAGTCAAAAACCACTAAGCAAAGCCAGTTTGCGCGCGCTGGAGCGCGGTTACGACAGCACCAATGCCGATTGGGTTTTTGAGTTTGACATTGAGCCCCTAGGTGGCGACTTTGCCTACCAAGAAGGCGTCATCCGCCGCGACCCCAGCGCCGTGATTAACGTCGGCGATACCCTGCATGTGTATTACACCAAAGGCGAAGGCGAAACAGTGGGCTTTGGCAGCGACAACCCCGACGATAAAGTCTTCCCCTGGGACAAAACCGAAGTCTGGCACGCCAGCTCCAAAGACGGTTACCACTGGACAGAAGAAGGCCCGGCGGTAGTACCCGGCGAGTCTGGCCGCTACGACGACCGCGCCTGCTTTACCCCCGAAGTACTGGAGCACGAAGGCCGTTACTATCTGGTATACCAGGTAGTGCAGGCGCCCTACCTAAACCGCAGTAAAGAGCATATTGCTATCGCCCACAGCGATTCTCCCTACGGTCCCTGGAGCAAGTCCGACGCACCCATTTTAAGCCCCGCCGAAAACGGCGTGTGGGATGGCGACGAAGACAACCGCTTTCACGTAAAAGAGCGCGGCGACTTTGACAGCCACAAAGTACACGACCCTTGCCTGATGTTCTTTAAAGGCCAGTTCTACCTGTATTACAAAGGCGAAATCATGGGCGAAGGCATGAACTTTGGCGGCCGCGAGATCAAGCACGGCGTCGCCATTGCCGACAATATTTTAGGCCCTTACACAAAATCGCCGTTAAACCCAGTGACCAACAGTGGTCACGAGGTGGCGGTGTGGCATTACAACAACGGCATGGCGTGCATCCTTACCACCGACGGCCCGGAAAAAAACACTTGTCAGTGGGCCGAGGATGGCGTCAACTTTGACATTATGTCGCACATCAAGGGCGCCCCCGAGGCCATGGGCATGTACCGCAAGCCCGGTTATGAAAGCTCCGACGACGCCATGGCCGGCATCGAGTGGGGCCTGTGCCATAAGTACGATGCCAGTTGGAACTGGAACTATATTTGTCAGTACAAGGCCCGGCGCCAGGTACTGGAAAGCGGCACGTTTCAGCAAACCGGTGGCTCGGGCGTATAAGCCCAAGCTAACCTCACAAAAAAGCCAGCACACGTGCTGGCTTTTTTGTGTCTGGCTTTTTCAACGCTACGGGCTGCACCGGGTTAGCGGCGCAGGTGTTTTACGAGTACAGCACCCGTGCGCCGTCTTTTGCTTTGCAGTGATAGACGTTGGGCTCCTTGGCAAACTTCTCGGCGTATTTAGCTTTAACGTCGGCTTCGATCGCCTGCGCTTTCTCGTTGGGCACTAAGGCCACCACACAGCCGCCAAAGCCGCCACCGGTCATACGCACACCGCCGTCGTTATTCAGCTGAGCGTCAATCGTCTCTACAATAAAATCGATTTCGGGGACGGTAATCTCAAAGTCGTCGCGCATCGAGGTATGCGAATCGCGCATGGTTTGATACACCGTGGGCAGATCGTCGGTTTTTAAGGCACTGGCGCAGCGTTGGGTACGATCGTTTTCAGTCAACACGTGACGCGCACGGCGGTAGGCAAGCTCGTCCAGTTGCTCGCGCTTTTGCTCTAACATATCCAGGGTGGCATCGCGCAAGATGCTCACACCCAACGCCTGAGCCGCGCGCTCGCAATCGGCGCGGCGATCGTTGTATTCACTGCCCACCAGGTTGCGCTCAACCCGCGAGTCGATAATCAAAATATCCAACGCCTCGGGGATAGACACCAAATCAAACGATAGATCGCGACAGTCGAGCAGTAGCGCATGCCCTTCTTTGCCGCCGGCTGAGGCCAATTGATCCATAATGCCGCAACTACAGCCGGCAAAATCATTCTCGGCCGATTGTGCCACGCGCGCTATATCGTTAATGGTTAGACCCAGGTTATTTATCTCACTCAGCGTTTTGGCAAAAGCCACCGATAACGACGCTGAGGAACTGAGCCCTGCCCCACGCGGGACATTACCCTCTACGTAAACATCCATCCCCTTTAGGCAGTTCCCCTGCGCCAGCAGCAACGAGCAAACCCCACGCAAATAGTTTGACCACAAACAACTAGGATCGGTAGCAACATCCGCATTTAATGTCCACTGGTTAAATTCGTCATTAAAATTACCCGCACACACACGCATAAGGTTATCATCACGCACCGATACCGCAATGTAAGTACCAAACTCTAAAGCACAAGGAAACACAAACCCGTCGTTATAATCCGTGTGCTCACCAATGATATTCACCCGTCCCGGCGCAAAATATGCGCTGGTAGCGTTTTTACTGTAGATCGATAAAAACCGGTCGGTTACTTTTTTCTGCATGATGTTAGCTCTCTAAATAATGCGTCGTACTGCAGGCGCGTAAGCGTTCGGCGGCCTGCTCGGGGGTGATATCACGCTGGGCTTCGGCCAGCATTTCGTAACCCACCATAAATTTCTTTACACTGGCGCTGCGCAACAGGGGCGGGAAGAAGCTAGCGTGCAACTGCCAGTGATCGTTCGCATGGCCATTAAACGGTTGAGCTCGCCAGCCCATAGAGTACGGAAAACTGCACTGAAACAGATTGTCATAGCGCGTCAGCGCCAGCTTTAAAATACTGGCAAGTGCTTGTTGCTGCTCCGGGCTTACATCGGCAAAGGTTTTGGCCGCAAAGCGCGGCAGCAAAATCACCTCAAACGGCCAGCACGCCCAAAACGGTACCAGCACTGCCCAGTGTTCGTTTACCTCAACCACGCGCTCGCCTTTGGCAATTTCTTTTTCTACATAGTCCAGCAATAAGTTACGGCCGTGGCGCTGATAGTAGCTTTTTAAATTTCGGTCAATCTTTTCCGCCTCAGTGGGCAGCGTATCCTGCGCCCAAATCTGACCGTGTGGATGGGGATTAGAACAGCCCATCACCGCGCCTTTGTTTTCAAACACCTGAACCCATTGGTAACGCTCGCCCAGCTCGATCATTTGCTCGCGCCAGGTATCGATCACTCCACCGATCTCCGCTTCGCTCAACTGCGGCAGGCTTTTGCTGTGATCGGACGAAAAACAAATTACCCTCGCCTCACCTTTGGCGGCCTGATAGCGGAACAGCTCATCATCTGAGCTTTCGTCGTCGTTATTCGCTTGCAGCGCCGGAAAATCGTTTTGAAAAACAAACGTGCCTTTATAGTCTGGGTTTACATCGCCGGTAATACGGGTATTGCCTGGGCACAGGTAGCATTTTTCATCGTAGCTTGCGGCGCCGCTTGGTTGTGGCGCTTCTTGCTGACCCTGCCAGGGTCGCTTGCCCCGATGCGGAGAGACTAAAATCCACTCCCCCAACAGCGGGTTAAAGCGGCGATGACTTTTATCGTTTAATACGCTCATGAGATCTCTCGTAAACAGAACTAGCTTTGGCGGTAGCCGTTGGGGTTATTACTTTGCCAGCGCCAGGTATCGACCATCATGCGCTCAATATCGTATTGCGCTTTCCAACCGAGCTCGCGCTCGGCGAGCTCGGTTTTAGCGTAGCAGCGGGCAATATCGCCGGCGCGACGCGGCGCTACGTTGTAGGGGATTGCTTTGTTGCAAGCCTTAGAGAAAGCGTTGACCACCTCAAGCACTGAGTAGCCATTACCGGTGCCCAGGTTGTACACACGACAGCCAGCGTCTTGCTGCTGTTGTTTTTGCAGCGCCGCCACATGACCACGGGCCAAGTCCACCACGTGGATGTAATCGCGCACACCAGTACCATCGGGGGTGTTGTAGTCATCGCCAAACACTTGCAAAGCTGGCAGTTTTTCTACCGCCACCTGCGCGATATAGGGCACCAGGTTATTGGGAATGCCCAGCGGGTCTTCGCCAATTAAACCTGACTCGTGCGCGCCCACCGGATTAAAATAACGTAACAAGCTGGTGTTCCATTTAGCGCTGGGCGCGCGGGACATATCTTGCAGAATTTCCTCTACCATCAGCTTGGTGCGCCCGTAGGGGTTGGTGGCGCCGATGGGAAAGTCTTCGTCGATGGGCACACTGGCCGGGTCGCCGTACACCGTGGCCGAGGAGCTAAAAATGAGCTTGCATACATCATGGGCCGCCATCGCCTCAAACAACGTTAGTGAACCGGCGACATTGTTTTGGTAATAAGACAAGGGAATGGTGCTCGACTCGCCCACCGCTTTAAGCCCGGCAAAATGCATCACCGCCTCGACATTGTGGGCGGCAAAAACCCTATCCAATGCGGCGCGATCACAAATATCTTCGACATACAGTGCAGGGCGCTTACCGGTAATGGTTTCGATGCGATCCATTACCTCGCGATTGCTGTTACATAGGTTATCCACCACCACGGGTGTAAACCCTTCGCTAATTAGCTCTACACAGACATGACTGCCAATATAGCCAGCGCCACCTGTCACCAATACCGAGCCACCATCAGACATAACCCACCTCAATCATTGTATATTGTATGCAATATACTCTCTAGCAATGACTGATTCAAGCAAATAGGTTTCGCCCTAGGCGCTATTTGATAATGTAAGGCTGGGTTTCGGCTTGCAGTGTTTCGGTTATGTCAGCCTACGCCCCTTTCACTACCACTTGATCATGGTATTTTTTAGGCGTTACCCCAAACTGCTTTTTAAACAGCGATATAAAGTGAGAGGGGCTAGAAAAACCTAGCTCATAAGCGATATCGGTAATACTGAGCTCACTTTGCACCAACAATCTAGCCGCGCTATATAAACGATGGCGAATACCATATTCACTGTAGCTGTAGCGAAACACACTTTTAAATAAACGCGAGAAGTACGAGGGTGACAAATGACACAGCTCGGCCGCCTCTTTCAGCGACAGCTCAACCGAACGCTTGTGACGAAATAAATTGATAATTGGGGTCAGGCGTTCAAAACCTGCCGCCCGCTGTAAAGGCTGGGTATGAGGCGACTGCACTGGGGTCGCACACTCAGCCACACAGGTAAGCAACAACCCCAATAAAAGCTGGGATTTTTCACTGAAAGGGTTTTCACCGTAGGCTTGCAACAACCAATGTGTGGCTTGAGCGACCTGGGCTTTACGCTCCGCGGGGAGCCGCATGTGCATGCCGTAACGGAAAAAATCGGCCGCGCCTGCAAGTTTCGGGTCCTCTAGCACGGAGGGTAAAAACTGGACGATGTGCCAACTTTTTGGCCGCTCCGTCAATTCAAAGTCGTGGGTTTCTAACGCGGGAGTAAACACCAAATCGTAGTCGTTTAGCGCCGATTCCCCCTGATTATAAAAAAAGCTGCCTTCGATCTCCTCAAATACAATCAACTCATGCACCTCATGAAAGTGCATAAAGCAGGAGTATGGATCACCATGGTTGTACACCACATGGTGCACCTCAAAGTTTTGCCCCTGACGAATACAAAATGGCTCGCAGTAGATATTACTTTTCTTCATTGATGAGTCACTCCCACGCCGAACACTCGTTTTATCGCCCACCAGCAGCATGTCATACATCTGACACTTTAGGGCGAGATATTATAGTAACCCCCCTGTTTCAGTGGTCAAATACCTCAAATTTCTGATAATTTGAGGGGAGCTATGCCACAATCAAAAGCCCTAGTGTCCAACGGCCGCGGCAAATTTGAGCTACGCAGCATCGACGTGGGCGAGCCCGGCCCACACGAAGTGCGTGTAAAACTGAAAGCGGCCGGCCTGTGTCATACCGACTGGGATTCGATCCAGAACTGGGACAAAACCTTTGTGGTGGGACACGAAGGCTCGGGCGTGATAGACGCTGTGGGTAGTTCAGTGAGCAACCTGGCGCCTGGCGACCGGGTATTACTTAACTGGGCCATTCCCTGCGGCCACTGTTTTCAGTGCTTAGAGGGCAACACCCACATCTGCGAAAACCATTCGCCAGTATGCTCCGATACCTTATGTGGTCACGCCCACGGTGCCGCCAGCCAGCTTAACGGTAAACCGGTGGAGCGCTCTTTTCATTTAGGCACCATGTCCGAGTACACCGTCGTACGCCAAGAGGCTATCACTAAACTGGACGCTCACGTTCCCTTTGGCGTGGGCGCCATTCTCGCCTGCGGCGTGATGACGGGCTGGGGCTCGGCCGTTAATGCCGCTAAGGTGCAAGCGGGCTCTACCGCCTGTGTCATTGGCTGCGGCGGCGTTGGTTTAAATGTGATACAAGGTGCGGCCTTATCGGGTGCGGCAAAAGTCATCGCCATCGATATTAGCGACGAGCGTTTAGAGCAAGCCAAAGCCTTTGGCGCCACTCATACCGTACGCGCCAATAAAGACGATAAAGACTTTGATCAGGTGGCCCGCGACGTAAAAGCCATTAACAACGGCCGCGGCGCCGATTACGCCTTTGAGTGCACCGCGGTACCCGCCCTTGGCTCGGCCCCGCTTAAGCTGATTCGCAGCGCCGGCACCGCGGTACAGGCCAGCGGAATCGAACAGCGTATCGATTTTGACTGTGAACTGTTTGAATGGGATAAAATTTACATCAACCCGCTGTACGGTCAATGTAACCCCAGCCGTGACTTCCCCCGCCTGTACGATTTATACGGCGCGGGAAAAATCAAGCTGGACGAACTCATCAGCAAAACCTATACACTGGAAAACGTCGCCGACGGCTTTGCAGATATGCTGGCCGGCCGCTTAGCGAAAGGTGTGATTATCATTGACCCCGAACAGTAAAACGCGCTTATGACGATTCAACAAATTGAGGCCTCCAAGGGCTCTGGCGAGCTTGGGGGTAAACTGAAGTACTTAACCGTACATTCATCGGCACTAAAGGGCCGGGGTAACATTAGCTGTTACAACGCCAATAGCGATAAGACCAACCTACCCATTGTTGTTTTGCTGCACGGCGTTTACGGCAACCATTGGGTATGGATGGACTTAGGTGGCGTGCACAAAGTATACGAGAGCCTGCGCGAAAGCGGCGAAATCGACGAGATGCTACTTGTGATGCCCGAGGACGGCAGCTATTACGCTGGCAGTGGTTATTTACCCCTAAGTAACGGCCTGGATTTTGACAGCTGGATAATGGACGACGTACTAACCGCCCTTACACAGTCACTGAGCTGTGTAAGTGGTAGCTCCAAGGTCTATTTATCCGGACTATCGATGGGCGGGTATGGCGCCCTGCGTTTGGGCGCCAAACACGCGCGTCAAGTCAGCGGTATTTCGGCGCATTCCTCTATCACCTGCCTGGAAGACTTTAAACACTTTGTTAATGAAGATCTTGCCATTTATCAGTGCGATAACGAGCAAGAACCCGACCTTCTCTACTGGTTTACCCAGATGCAAGAACACCTCCCCCCTATGCGGCTCGATTGCGGCACGGAGGATGTTCTTTTCCCCGGCAACCTCACATTAAGTGAGCGTTTAAGCTCTGCCGGCATTGCGCATCAGTTTCAAGCAGGTAGCGGTGGTCACGAGTGGGCCTACTGGCACAAGCAGGTGGCCGAAACGTTGCGCTTTTTTGACAAAACCCACAAACTGGCCTAACCAGCAACCCGTAGGGGGAGGCCCCCTACGGGTTGTGGCCGCCCAGCCTGCGCCCGACACCTTAGCCACTTGCCACCATCGGCACTTTGACGGACAATAGTAGACCATCTAACAATAATTGGTCAGACCGAACCACTGTAAACAATTGACAATCCACAATGAACCCTCTAATCTTAGAGTGCGAAATTTGTATTAGAGACAATGACAATTATGTTCGGCAATAAAATTATATCCGTTAAAGATCAGATCGCCGACCAAATTCGATCTGACATTATCTCGGGCACATTAGAACCCAACGAACGGTTAAGTGAACAATCACTGTCTGAGCGATTTGGTGTGTCACGGGGCCCTATTCGCGAAGTGCTGTTACAACTAACCAAAGAGGGACTGCTGGTCTCTAAAAGTAACTGCGGGGTTTCCGTTAACAGCGCTCTCAATACTGGCATGCAAGAGCTGATGATTGATATTCGCCGCAAAATCGAGCTGCATGCCCTATCGAATATCAAAAACACATTAACGGAAGAAGACTTCGGCCACTTTGATGAAATTCTTGAGCGAATTCAAGAGGCTTTTGTCAAAGAAGACTTTACCGAAGTTACCAAAGCCGATATCGATTTTCACCGTCTGCTGGTTTATAAAGGTGGCGGCCAAGAATTAGTAAACCTTTGGTACCCCATTGTATTGCGTATGCGCATGAACTATAAGCGACTGTCTTCACCTAAAGATTGCGTAGAAGAGCACAAAGCAATTGTCGATGCACTAAAAGAAAAAAGCTTGGCCAAAGCGAAGAAATGTTTACTCGGTAATATTAAATAATACCGCTGATGGTGCACCTTACCTTTTTAAGGTGCACCCAATGCTTGACTCCCCTTCCAAGCCCGACGGCGGTTACAAGGCGCGCAAAATACGTATACAAGCATCGGGAGCCCACTTATCTTGTGCCACGTAGGCGGCACTAATCGCCCCTTCTTTTAACAAGCAAATCGCATCCAACAAAGTCTCGTTATTTTTGCCACCCAGAGACTCACCTATTAACTGACGTACCTGCCGCTTATGATATTGACAGAACTGAGAAATCTCGCTGTCGGTATCACCCAGCTCCGCACAAGTATTAATAAAAAAACATCCGCGATAGTTACCGAGCGCCGACACACGCCCCTCAAACCACGCTGACAAGCCATTAAATAAACGCTCAACAACCTCACTGTCAGAGGGTGCGCCTTGCAGCACCCCGGCGAGCCACTGCGTAAATACCCGGTGGCGCTGCTCAAGAACCGCCAAAATTAACGCATTTTTGCCTGAAAAATGACGATAAAGCGTTTTTTTGGCAATACCCGAGGCGTTAAGTATTTCGTTAATCCCTACCGAGTTAACCCCATTTTGGTAAAACAACTGCAGTGCGGTATCAATCAAGATTTGCCGTTTGTCTGTCATACACCCCCCCTCCATTGAAGAGCACATATTGACAAAAGTAGACCGTATTGTCTACCATAGAACCAAGTAGACAATACGGTCTACCTGATATATGGAAATCTTATGAACCGATATTTTATGGCGATATACGCTGGATTAGGAGCAGCCCTGGCCATTGGCGCCCTAGCCCTTGCCGAGCACAGACTCTCTGACCTTGCACTGCTTATGGCGCCGTTTGGCGCTACTGCGGTTTTAGTTTTTGGTCTACCTGAAAGCCCGCTAGCTCACGCTAAGAATGTTATTGTCGGCCATTTAATTACGGCCGCCATCGGTGTGGCCGTCAGCGCACTGATGGGAGTAACGCCATTATCATTAGGCTTAGCCAGTGGCTTAGCCGTTAGTGCTATGTTAATCACGCGCACCACACACCCACCGGCTGGCGCCAACCCAATACTTATTATGCTCAGCGGTCAAAGCTGGGGCTTTTTGCTGTTTCCAGTATTGTTAGGAACAACAGCGATTGTATTGTGCGGCCGTATTATGCAATTGCTAAAAACGACCGGCTACAATACAAGAGAGACCGGAGGGTAAATAGCAGACACAAAAAAGCGCGGAGCAAAGCTCCGCGCCAAAGTTCAGGTCAATTAACGCTTATCGACCCGGACTGGTGGTAAAGTCCCAAACAACCAGGTTGGCAACCGTCAACTCACCGTTGTGGCGGAAGTCCACCTGAATATCATTATTGCTTTGCAGTACCTCGACCGGCACCGGAATCTCCAGTGTGGCGAAGTAACGATCAGCTTGGTAATCAGCCGGGCCGCGCCAGTCAATTGGCGTATCCACTTCTACCCCGTTGATGGTCAGGGTATTAATGGTCAGGTTGCCATTTGGCACATCGTCTTCACTCATGTACATAGCAACGGTTAAGCGCAGCATTGCCTCGGCCGGACCGCTTGGCACTTGTACATTATCGATGGAGACAGGTACGGCGCCACCGGCGATGGATACGCGGTGTGGTACGCTGCCGCCGCTAACACTGTTGCCAAAGTACTTCTTCTCTTGCACCTGCTCGTTGACCACCACATTGTTATTCATGGTGTAACGCAAGACGATAGTGCCGTCCGGTGCGAGGGTTACCGTGCTTGGCGCTTCGTCCATAAAGCGACGATCCAGCTGAGTTTTGTGATTGGCATCAAAGTGCATATCACGCATTTCAACCTTGGATACATTACCCAGCGACAGGCCGTGTAAGTTAAGATTTACGGTGGTGGATTCGTCTTCCAGGTTGTTCAGAATAACGAATACCTCATCGCCATCTACGTAAGATTCGATTTGCACATCCGCATCCGATGATCGGGTATCCACACGGGTGCCATCAACATCGTCCCACAGCTCGTAAAAGCGAATGTAATCTGACCACGTCCAATCACCTTGGTTGAGGTTCTCTTCAATCATCATGGCGTAATGGTAACGGTTTTGACAATCTGGCACCTCTTTGTAACCACACGTTCCAACCGTGGTATAACCATCTTGCGCACCTACATAACCCCAAAGCGGTTTAGCGGGCGTGAAAGGCATAGACTTAGTCACATAGTCCGGACGCTCCAAAAACTGCATCAACATGCCGTTAAAAGATTTCAGCACTTCAGCATCGTAACGCGGCTCGTGCGGTAGGTAATCCCAGCCACCTTGCACAGCACCGTACTCAGATAACACGATGGGCTTGCGATTGCTCATGCCGTTTTCGTGCACGTCGTACCACTCCATCATGTCCAGCATGCCTTGTACGTGGCCACCACGGCGCAAGGTGCCTTTGCCGCCTTCGTTAACCGAGGGCCAGTCGTAAATGTGTACGGCATAAAAGTCCATGTTGTCGCCGGCGGCATCCATAAAGCCTTTCCACATCACGTCCCACTGATACCAATCCAGCGCACGAGTGTCATCCACAGTAGTTGCCATGCGACTTTCAAAGAAAGCTTCCGATTCAGCCTCGGCGGCCGGATCATCAGCCACAATCCACTGATCGTAAGAATCATCGGCAAAACGCGAGATACCATCGCGACGATAGAAATCGTGTTGGCCCCAGGTCATACCACCAATCAGTGGCGCCTCATTGCCCAGACGCGAGCGAATCTCTTGCGCGACCAGGTTGTGGTACTCCCAAATCTGCTCTTGGTTGGTGACCATGAACTGACCGGTCTTCATCTTCATATCCGGCTCGTTGATGACCTCCCAATAAGTCGGGGTAGGCTCACCGACATTGCCGTTTGTACTGTTGGCAAAGTAGCTTTCCAGGTATTTACCCACCCACTCGGCCGAGGTTTGGATATCCATCGGCTGCCAACCCGACCAGGTCTTACCATTGTCGTACCAGCTTAGGGTTGGGTACACAGGGTGCGGGTTAGTACCGGCAATCATCTGCGTTTTAGAGTCGGGGAAGCGCGAGTAGAATGGGTTGTCTTCATAGGCTTGACGCAGTTCCGCGCCGCGACCTTCCATCCACTCTAAATCGGCCATGTTGGGGCGGTTTGGATCTTCCTGCGTGTCCTGAAACTTCCAAGTTGCCGAGCCATTATCGCGCCCCATGTATACATCAAGCTCGTTCAGCAGGTAGTTCAGCTTATCGGCGTGACCTTCCCAGTCTTGCTCAAACACGGTGCTGTGAACGGTCATATGACGATCGCGGCCAAAGTCAGACACACCGTTAACAATGTGCTCGATATTAGCATTCACGTGGACGTCTACCGACTCTACCGTACTTACTTGCGAGGATGAGCAACCTTGCCCATTAGCAAACTCGCTGCCCGGAGTGGCCGGACACACATCAACGCTGTTTACCACACCATCGCCGTCACTGTCGCGACCGGAAGCGAGGCAACCATCAGGGCCCACATTCATGCGGAACGTGTTGGGGCACTGGTCATCCCAGTTAAACACACCGTCAAAATCATCGTCATCGCCGCCGCTGGTGGCGCAACCAACAGAGTTTACAAAGGCGTCCATTGCACTGTTGGGGCACTGGTCGTCGGCGTCGTTGATACCGTCAACATCGGTATCCAGCTGCGAGGGCGAACACCCTTCGCCGTTGGCCGCTTCACCGCTCGGCGTACTAGGGCAAGTATCATTGATATCGGCTACACCGTCGCCGTCGCCATCCAAGTTGTCATCGACAGGACCTAAATATTTGAAAACAATATTGTCGATATTAAACTGGAAGTCTTCAGTACCGGCGCCGGTAATACGTACCTTGCTGATGCCAGGGTAAACATTGAAACGCGTGCTTGAGGTAACATCATAGAAGACATCCCAACCACCCTGGCTTACCACATCGGTTTTATTCTTAAGGACCAGATCACCCTGGTGATCAGTCAGCATCAAACCTACCGCCGAGCCGCTAGCGTTACCGGTGCCTACGCGATACACCGCTTCATACAAACCGCCCTGGGCGTTATCGATGTCAAACTCTAAATAATCACCGGCATTAAAGTAGTTAACGGCATGGCCGCCATCAACGCTGTAAATTTCTACCTCACCACCGACAGCATTAAAACTTTCAGCCTCAAGCGAGAAGTCACCCGATACGGTAACAACGCCGCCAGGCACTTGCGAACTAGAGCTACCAGAGCTAACCGATGAGCTAGAGCTACTGCTCACAGAGCTGCTTGACGTGCTGGAACTGCTGACCGAGCTGCTGGAGCTACTGATCGACGAACTAGAACTGCTGACACTGCTAGAGCTGCTCACGCTGCTAGAACTGGCATCACTGTCACTGACAAACGCCAAGTCGAACTTATCGATGTTCCACTGCCAATCATTGCTGCCGGAGGCCAACAAGCGCACCTCTACCACACCGGCCGGGAGCTGAACGGTATGACCGGCGGTCTGCGCCTGAAAGTTATCCCAACCGCTGGCGGTAACACTTTTAGCGCCCTGTGACACCCAGTTGCCGTTTTGTTTAACCTGAAACTCAACTTGCGCACCCGAGGTAATCGCCGTACCAATAAAGTAGGTCAAATCATAAATACCGGCGCGATCAACTGAAATTTGATACTCGATCGCGTCGCCACGGTTAATATAATTTAGCGCAGTACTGCCATTAACCGAATAGGTGCTAACCGGTGCGGCCTGGCCGTCGGCGAAGGTGCCGCTCACCGCGTGATAGTCTTCCGCCTCCTGGCTGATATCGGAGGGAGTTTCAGGCTCAACTTCAGATTGGATTAAGGTCAGCGCGAACTCATCGAGGTTCCACTGCCAGTCGTTGGCGCCGCTACCGGTTAAACGAATGCTGACATTGCCCGCGGGCAAAGTGATTTCGTGCGCACCGTCTAAAGGCTGAAAGTTATCCCAGCCGCCGGTGGGTACCGTGGTTGTACCCTGGCTTTGCCAGGTGTTGCCAGTTTTAACCGACAACTCCACCTCGGCGCCGCTGGGCACCGCGGTACCAATTAAATATTGCACGGTGTACACACCGGCTTCAGCGATGTTTACCTCGTACTCGACATAATCGCCACGGTTAACATAGTTAATGGCCTGCACGCCATTAACGCTATAAGTACTGACCGCCTGAGGCTGGCCGTCAGCATAGGTGCCCCCTTGGGCCGTAAAGTTTTCAGCCTGAACTTGCACACTTTGCGCTAATGCAGTTGACGCCATTGCACCGGCCACGACCGATGAAATTGCACAGGCCAAGGTTAAACGAGAAAAACGTTTGACTCTCACTGGAATTACCTCCATTTGTTTTATTATTTACCTAGGTGTACTTAGCAAACCTACCGGTTCCGTTGGTAGTGCCTGCAAGCAAATCGGCTGAACAAGCATGACAGCCTAGGGAGAGGACATCTGGCGCAGCTACGCTCCTGCGCTCGCTACACTCTATCGCCCGTATTCTGCTGTCGCGTCAAGGCACGACAATTCGTCTTACTTATAACCTATTGTTAACAATTTACTGTTTACGATAATTTAAGTAAAGGCGACCGAACAAGCCTTGCTCAGAAAGGCCGATCAGCTCACAGTTCTGCAACTTAGAAGAGGGAGGGAGTTTCATTAAAGAAATAAAAAAGGGGCCGAAGCCCCTTAAAAAACACTAAGTAATTAAAGCTTGTAGTGGTAAGGCCACCCGGAAAATTGCGAGTCGCTCGCGGGATCGGCATCCCAGGGCCAGCATTCGAAAGCAACTTCGCCTCTGGCGGGCTTGAATCGCACCAAGCCATACCCTTCACTTTTTAATTGCCGATCCGCCAAAAATTTACCCCAGGTGGTGTTATCGTCCTGAAAGTCGGCGTGGCTAATTTTGGGGTTGGCGACGGCCAGCACTCGCATTTTATTGCCAAAGGTATCGACAAAGTCACCACTGTTTCGATTGCCATCGCGTTGATGCTCCAGAGCTTCAGCCGGCTCAAACCAACGTTGCCAAAACGCCGCCGAAGCCGGACCCGAAAAAAACAGAACCCCATCGTCAAACGAGTCCAGACATTGCTCTGCCAACATCCCTAAATGCTGATCACCGGACAAGACCACAGCTTGCGCTTTTTTAGCCAGAGCAATTGCCCGCCGGCGCCCATCGGGCGGGTAACCGTTGGCGTCGTAATCTAGTAGGGGTTGGCCGTTCTCATCGGTTTGTGGTGATCCCCACATAGAGGCCGTGATAATAGCTTTAGGCATCCCAGGGCGGGATTTTGCCCAATTATCTAAAAATTGCTCCTGACGCTTACCGAGTAACTCCCCCGCGGTTTTTAACGGGTTGGAATCGTAATCGGGCGGCGTTTTAAATTTGCGGTCTTCAACAAAAGCAAAATTCACGCCGCCATAAACAAACGACCCATAGTAAACCGGGATACAGCCATTAATAGGCGTCGTATCGTATGCGTCAGGGTTATGGCTGCACTGCACCCGATACACCATCCGCATTAAGTCTACATCCCATTTAAAGCCGCCGTCCTCTTCTTTGGGACCACCGGATACCCCGGCATTTCCCCACAGGTTACCCTGCAGCACATCGTGGTCGTCCACCAGAACTATTGCGGGGCGATTGCGAGTCATATCGCGAAACGCCCATAACCACAAATACCAGCGATATAGGGTATCGAGCTTAGCTTGCGGAGTATCGCGCCCATAACGAGTCGGATAAGTTTCGTAATACTGGTCACCAACAAACAAGCACAAATCCGGATCGTGGGATGAACTGTTTGCGACAAGTTCATTATGTGGAAAGAAAATATTGTCAGAAGTATAGCGCCCCAACACCTGCTCTTCAGGAATCAGCTTTTTGTAATGGCCTTCATCCAACGATTTAGCGGTGGGAATAATACAAGAGTACAACCCCACGTTAAGCTCATCAGTGCCACCCGAGTCGCGTCGAAAGCGCCCTTCAAAGGGCGGGTATTTCGCAGCACCAGGCACCACAATACGATAATCCACTGCTTGGTCAGTACGCCAGTCATCAGCCCGAAACCGCGCCACAAAACCATCTTCAATAGCGGCGAAAGCCCGTGTTGTCCATTCTCCGGAAGTGCTTTTTAGTTGCAGCTCGGCATTGGGGTGCTCTTGTGTATTGAGCGGAAAAAACTGCGCGGTAAGCTTCATAACGTGCTGATTCAAGCTATACAAACAGCCTAACACCGGCCCCTCGGCACGCTTATCATCCACCAGAATCTTCTCACCGGCGGTGGCGACGTCTTGAAACCACCAGCCCGTGCCCGGTTGATTTGCCGGTGTCGATGATACCAACATAATACCGCCCGTTAGCTCTTCGGCCGCGACATTGGTACGTACGGCAAAGCCGATTTCCCGCTCGGTTTTTGCATCAAGCGCTATTAAGCGCACATCGAAGCGACCATCAGAGACAGGATCAATATGGCAGTCGAGCACAATCGCGCGATGATCCACCGCGCCAATAGGTGTCGCACCGGTGCGGGTCAGTGACTCAAAGGCCAGCGTATTGGTCGCCTCAGAAAAGTCTTGAAACGCCAAATCCCCCTGGTTATTGAGCGTGGCCATAAAACCACCATTAGTACCGGAAAAACGCTGTGCCAACGCACTAGCGCGATAATCTAACTGCCCCGCTCCCACGCCCAGCAACAACCCGCAAAAACCCGCTTTATCCGGCTCCAGCGCCCCTACTGTCACGCGAATACGGGCAGGTTTATGAGCATCCGTTAATTCCCGCGTTAACAGCGATACAGTGCGCACCTCATAGCTTTTGTCACTTTGCGCACACTCAATGCGGCCATTGCTGACCTGCCAATCCTGTAAACGGTTGGCCCAGAAATCACGCCCGAGCCAGGTTTGCGAGTTTTGTTCAATTGCCAAGAAATCGCTAGGCGTCGCCACCTGAGCCTTGCGCTCGGCCGCAGCCATTGCTGCTAGGCTGGGCGCCATACTCGCGCCTATACCCGCGGATGCCGCTAACTGAATAAAGCGTCTGCGTTGCATTTACTTATCCCCGTAACGTTGCTCGTAAAGATCGCGACCCAGCTCCTTTGCCGCGTCCACCATTTCTGGGTAAGGCGTATCCGTTACATCAACAAAACCCACGTTATAATTCTCACCATCGTGAGCACGACCCGTTAGCGGCGAATCCATATACTGAAACCAGTGAGCGCCAACAAAGTACGGGTTGCCAATCACAGTATCCATATAACGGCGGTACATTTGCGCGCGATCATCCTGATCTTCAGCGTGTATCAACCCCGGGTGAAATAAGCCACGATCCATAGCCCCCATATGGAACTCGCCGATAATACTGGGTTTGTCGATCTCAGCCAGAAACTCCCACTTTTTCTTGTTCAGGCCTTCTTTGTAGACATTGTAACTAACCACATCGGCGAATTTTGCCGCAGCGCGCACCACCTCAATGGGCATGCCCCAATCGGGCAAACGCGAACCTAAGTACAAATGGTTGGGTAAGGAATCTTCGACGGCATCGTGCACGACACGGTAATACTGAGTAGCGTAAAGCTCGAGCAATAAGGCGTAATCTTCACGTTGCGCGGCGGTGATCTCACCCGGAGTGAAACCTTTATCGAACTCGGCCCAATCAACCAGCTGGAGATTCCATGCGTTATTAAACGCCGCAACCGTGTCGTACTTAGCTTTAATAACCTTACTAAACTCAGCCTTAGTGGGTACGCTGGCGGCGTCGCGGCCCAGGGTGTTAATCACGATACCGTAATGCAGCTGATCTGACTCAGAGCGGCCAAAGCTCATTTCATTATCGATAAACACTCCCACACACCAGGGCGTATTTTGTACTTCTGCCGCGACTTGCTGGGCCGTCACCTTGGCGCGTTCGGCGAATTTCGGGTCAAACACGTCGGGCAAAGGCCCCCAAAAATCATTGCCGCTGGAGACTTTTTTAAAGTCGCCAATAATCCAACCATTCGCAAAAAACGGAATTTGCTCATTACTGTAAAAACGCGGATCGGTCCAGTTGCCCAGCGAGGTAAACCCCCAGTTCAACATACGCTGTTTGGTAACCTGCTCCCATTTTTGCAAAAAGCTATTAGGCGAGGTTTCGCCATACTTACGCTCTAGGTTGGCCTGATAAAAGCTGTAAGTTTCGCCATGCTCCAGCGGGCCAGAGTGCGCGGCGCGGCGATAGCTATAGTGATTCGCCAATTCGTCGTCCATATCGGGCAACCAGGTAAACATATTGGCACGGGTCTTTGAGGCCACAAACCGGGTTTTCTTGGCTTCATCACTGACCTTGAGCATACCAATAGAATCTTCCGGGGTTAGGTCGCCGTCGTCACGCTGATTGATTTTTTCTTGATCGTAATCATAGCCCGTCATGGTGGTAGAATTAGACAGACGAATGATGTCTAGACCGGTCGCAAAGTATAGGTAGCCCTCTGGATCTACCAGAGCCCATTTGCCATCCACTTTCTCAGTGCGAAAGTACCCAGTCGCTTCAAGCTTGGGGCCATTTTTCCAGCCACTAAATTTCGAGCGATCAACCATAGGCTTACCATTAAGCGCAGCCAGCTCGGCATCACGTACCTGATGCAACTCCTCCAGACTATCGATCTTGTCGGCGTAGTCATATTTCGCATTTTGACCAAACTCGTCGACTATCCCAACTAGGAACTCTTCATCCATTGTTGGGTTTTCGGTCAAACGGACGTTATCGATGCTAATCGTCTTGTTACTCACCGCGCCCTGAACACTGATTGAAATCTCAGTGATTTGTGATACGTCCAGACTTTTAACACCCCACATCCAGATGAAGTGTGTAGCCTCTCCACGCCAAGTGGGCGGGTTTGAGCGCAAGCCAGATGAGAAGTTTAGCTCAGTCGCGTCGGCATCACCGGCCGACTCAATGTCGTGCCCGGCAAGCTTCGCGTAATATGTTTTAAAGCCTCCCCTTGGCACCACCACACTTCGGGTGGCTACATTGCCTTTACCATCTTTTAAGTTCAGGTAGATTTGCGTCGACTGCTCGCCATCATTAGCTAAGTCCATACTCAGGCTAAAACTATCAAACTTACTCCAGTCCCAAGGGGACTCAGGTTTGAAGGTAATACCCGAATAACCATTCTCCTTTGACAGAAAGTCAATTTTAACGGATTTATCTGAGCCATCACCCACCAAGGTTACATTGGCAGAAGCAGATTTAACGGTTGAGTCCAGCGCATCATCAAAGTTGTACAACACCGCCAGCGGCTGATCAGCACCGGCACTCTCTTCAACTGTCGCCTCGGTAGTGGCTGCAGCCGCTGGAGTATCTTCTGTGTTGCACGCCGAAAGAAACAGTGAAAAGAATAAAACGGATGGAGTTATAGTTTTATAAACGTTCATAGCTACCACTTTATTTTAATAAGTCTGAGTAAATACTACCTATATACGCTGAGCAGTCTCGCTAGATACACCCTATGGTGATGCGATCGAGGTGCGTTAATTTCTCTTTTTCACTCGGCGCATACGATAAAGGAGCCGCTGTTAACGACTCCCCTATCGGACCCTTTCATTCCTGAAGGTAAACAGTCTTTTTTTCTAAGTACTGTTCGAGCCCGTACTTGCCATCCTCACCGCCGGCACCACTGAGTTTCCAACCGTTATGGAAGCCCTGATGCTGCTCGCCGATACCCCGGTTCACATAGACCTCACCACTTTCCACCTCATCAATGTACTGATGGATATAGCGCATATTTTCAGTGAACAAGTAAGTGGATAGGCCGTACTCACTGTCGTTAGAGTAGGTAATGGCCTCGTCGATAGACTTAATTTTAACGATTGGCAAAATCGGGCCAAAGGTTTCCTCGTGCACCAGGATATTATCCTGGGCGACTTCACCCAGTACCGTGGGCTGATACCAATGACCGTTAGGGTACTCTGGCACATCCGCCACATCACCACCGACCAGCAGCTTGGCGCCCTGAGCAATACCTTTTTTAACGATCGCGTCAATGTTATCGATCTCGCGAGCGTTTACTTTTGGCCCCATGGTAGTTTCGGGATTCATAGGGTTGCCCAGCTTAATACCCTTTACCATCGGCAAAAGTTTGTCGACAAATTTATCGTAAACAGATTCGTGCACATACAAACGCTCGGCACAGGTACAAACCTGACCACAGTTCGCAAACCGTGTGGTAAAAGCGGCCTGAACCGCTTCATCTAGGTTGGCATCTTCCATCACCACAAACGGTGCCTTACCCCCAAGCTCCAACATGACCGGAGTAAGGTGCTCGGCACTGGTGCGATAAATGATCTTACCTGCCGGGGTACTACCAGTCATAGTGATCAACCGGGTAATGGGGCTCTCGCACAAATGCTGCCCAACCACAGAACCAACACCGTTAACAATATTTAAAATGCCAGCGGGTAAGCCTACCTCGTTGGCAATGTCACCCAACGCTAACGTCGCCAGCGGCGTTTCTTGTGTTGGTTTAACGACGATGGCGTTGCCGGTCACCAGTGCCGGACCGATTTTACGCCCGGCAAGTGCCAACGGAAAGTTCCAGGCGGTGATGGCTACCACGACGCCACGCGGAACTTTATGAATATAAATTTTCTCGCCGGGGTTATCCGACGGCAAAATATCACCTTCGATCGTCAGCGCATTATCACAAGCGTACTCGATAAAAGTCGCGGTGGCTTCCACTTCAGCCTCGGCCACCGATAACAATTTTCCTTGTTCGCTCACCAGCAACTCGGCCAGCCCTGGCTTTTTCGCACGAATCGCTTGAGCGAACTTACGCATTATCTCTGCGCGTTCGCGCGCGGTGCGCTTTGCCCACAGCTTTTGCGCCGCACTGGCACTTTCTAGTGCTACTTGTGCATCTTCGGTGGTACCGGCCGGTATAGTACCGACCCGTTCACCCGTGGTGGGGTTCAGAATTTCCAGTGTTTCATCAGAGCTGGAGGAAACATACTGACCACCAATAAAGTTAAGATTATTTTTAATCATAACGCTTACCGTCCCATCCAACCGCCGTCTACCAACACGACGCTGCCATTCATATAATCAGATGCTTTCGAGGCTAAAAATACCGTAGGGCCTTTAAAATCATCTGGGGTTCCCCAGCGACCTTGCGGAATGCGCTCTAAAATGGCTTTCGAGCGGTCTTTATCTTCGCGCAGTGCCTGGGTGTTGTCAGTGGCAATATAACCGGGCGCAATGGCGTTCACATTAACGCCCTTGGGTGCCCATTCGTTTGACAAGGCTTTGGCCAGCTGGCCAATGGCACCCTTGCTAGCCGCATAACCCGGCACGGTAATACCGCCTTGAAAGGTCAGAAGTGAGGCGGTAAAGATAATTTTACCGCTGCCACGCTCGGCCATAGTTTTGCCAACTTCACGGCTCAAAATAAACTGTGAATTAAGGTTAACTTCAATGACCTCATCCCAGATATCATCGCCATGCTCAGCTGCCGGCGCCCTTTTAATAGTACCGGCGTTATTAACCAGAATATCTATTTTGGGGTGATCTTTTTTAACTTCAGCAATAAAGCTTTTTAGGTTATCGCGATCGGAAAAATCACATTGGTAGGCCGAAAACCTACGACCTGTTTTTTCAATGTCTTTCGACACTTCTGAGCCCTGCAACTCTAATGAGGCCGACACGCCGATCACATCAGCGCCGGCTTCGGCTAGGGCCACGGCCATGGCGCGCCCAATGCCGCGCTTACAACCGGTTACCAGAGCGACTTTACCGCTTAAATCAAAATAGTCGTTCATTGTTCCGCTCCACAGTCGATAAGAGTTTTCATACCCGCCGGGTTTAAGTCGATACCGGCAAAGGCATCGCCAATTTTATCCAGCGGTGAGACAGAGCTAATAAAGTTATCGATAGTGATTTTACCGCTCGAGATCAAATCAATCGCCTGGTCAAAATCTTTGGCTTCGTACACACGTGCACCCACTAACTCTAGCTCCTTCCAGAAGAAGTGGAACAAGTTAACCTGTGGTTTCTCGGAGTGAATAGCAACCATACAAATACGGCCACGCACGGCGGCAATTTCGGTCATGGTATCCACCGCAGGCTGCACACCTGTTACCTCAAACACCACGTCGGCGCCTTTGCCATTGGTCCACTCTTTAACCACTTCACCAATGTCTTGCTTGGTTGGGTCAACGGTTTCAAAGCCTAGTTTTTCAGAAAAAGCCAACCGATCGGCGTTAACCTCAGAGACCATAACCTCGGCCCCAATACCTTTGGCCACCGCGGCGATCAACTGACCAATTGGCCCGCCGCCCAGCACCACCGCTTTTTCGCCGGCTTTAAGCCCGGCGCGGGACACATCGTGACAGGCTACCGATAGAGGTTCGACCAACGCGCCCTGCTTTAAACTTACGTTCTCGGGCAGCTTGTGTAAGGTACGTGACTTAACAGTCCAAAAGCTCTGAAAAGCACCTGTGGTATCAATACCCATAAACTTCAGGTTGTGGCAAACATGGGAGTGCCCGGCGTCGCAGGCAGGACACTCACCACAGTGATCCAGCGGACGCACCACCACACGATCGCCCGGACTGTAGTCGGTAACACCGTCACCAACCTCGGCAACAATGCCTGACATCTCGTGGCCGATGGTCTGGGGGATAGAGACGCGTTTGTCCATAACGCCGTGATAAATGTGCATGTCGGTGCCGCAGATACCAGCAAAACCTACTTTGATGCAGACCTCACCCGCTTTGGGCGCCACTTTAGAGCCTTCAACTACGTCGAAGGTTTTATTACCTGTGTATCGTGCCGCTTGCATACGAAACCTCAATTAGAAGAGTGAATTAAATAATCTTTTAGCCGTGCGTCATCAAACACTACCCCTGTGCCCGGTATGTCGGGGGCTACCGCCAAACCATCGGCATCCAACTTAAGGGGGTGTTTGGTGTACTCGTCAATCGGGAAGGAATGAACCTCTAGCTGCCCAGCATTGGGCTGTGACGCCATCAATGAAACATGCAGTTCGTGCATACCGTGACTGCACACGGGTAAGTTGTGCGCTTGCGCTAAATTGGCTACGGCCAACCAACCGGTAACCCCCCCGATATTGGAGGCGTCGGGCTGTACAAAGCCAAGTTTTGCTTGATCAATGGCGTAGGTAAATTCATGAATGGTGTGTAAGTTTTCGCCCATGGCCAATGCGATATCGGTCGCATCGGCAATACGTGCGTAACCTTGGTAGTCATCGGGAATAGTCGGCTCTTCAAACCATGTAACGTCCTGATCCGCGATCGCGTTTGAGAAGCGAATTGCCCCCTCAACTGTCATAGAGTAGTTCGCATCGACCATGAAGGTAATGTCCGGACCAATCAGCTCACGGACCGCACGAACACGCGCAACGTCTTCGCGATAATCCTCTTTACCCACTTTAATTTTTACCGCTTTAAAGCCGCGATCCAGGTAGGATTGAATGTTCGCCAGCAGTTTCTCTTGGGTGAAATTCAGATCAATACCGCCCGCGTAGCAGCGAGTTTTGTTGCTTAATCCACCGGCAACTTTCCACAGCGGCTGCTCAAGGCGTTTACAACGAATATCCCACAGCGCGATATCAACCGCCGACTGGGCAAAACTCACCAAGCCACCGCGCCCCACATAGTGCAAGTGCCACTGAACTTTTTCCCAAACCGCCTGAATTTTGCCTGCATCCATACCCTTTAGCATTGGCGCCAGCTCATCTGCCAACAACGAATAAATGGCGCGACCACCACTACCGCCGGTATAGGTGTAACCCACACCTTCAAGCCCGTCGTCACAGACGATTCGACACAGCACCAACTCAAAGTGTGTATGCATCCCGTGCTTAGCGTCGGCAAGCACCTCTTTTAGAGGTACCCGATAGTACTCCACATTTACCTCAGCAATACATTGCGTTGCACTTGCGATTTGCTGTGTTTGTTCCACCACCAGATCTTTCATCGAATTACCCGTACTCTCCACTATACTCACAGACTACCCCCAAGCATTGTATATTGTCAACAATGTGAATGTTTATTTTGCCGCAAGCATTTGCTCAATTTCTTCAATACTCTTACCTTTGGTTTCAGGCATCAGCCAGGCAAGCAGTATCAAAGCGAGCACGGCACTCACTCCATAGGTAAAAAACACCCCCGACGAGCCCATCACCTCAAGCTGAATCGGAAACAACTGCTGCACCATGGCACTGACGATACTGGCCACCAACGCCATGGCCGGAATCGCCACACTACGAACATGAATAGGGAACAACTCAGAAAACAGTACCCACATCACCGGCCCGATAGAAAACTGGAACGCAGCAATAAAGGCCAACACCCCAAACAAGATCACAGTGGCATTCATATTGGCCGCATACTGAAACAGCACCGCCTCGTTATCGCGGGCCACTTTCGGGCCAAGCTGCTCAACCAGCGCCGCTTTAAAGCTTAGATCGCTGTCGAAGGTCACCCCCTGAAGCGCCTGCAGGCTCGATACATCAAGGTGCTCTGCCAGACTCGCCAATGTCTCGCCCGTCAGACCATAAGTGGCCTGACTAAACGCCCAGGCGCACGAAAGCAGACTGACCCCCGCCACCACCAGACCAACGATAATCAAAGCCCGGCGCCCGAGCTTGTCGATAAGTGCCAGCGCCAACGCCGTAGCCAACACGCTAATTAGGCCGATATAAACACCATTAAACAGGGCCGCGTTGGTACCGAGACCCACCTGCTCAAAAATAATCGGCGCGTAAAACATCACCGCATTAATACCCACCGTTTGCTGAAAGAACGCAATCACCACTGCAATAATCAGCGCCTTGCGAACGTTAGGAGAAAATAAGTCCTGCAACTGATGCCACACACTGTGATTTTTGTGGCCATGAGCTGAGCTCTCGCGAACGCCTTGCATTTCTAGGGCAAGCTCCGCTGGCGGCACCAACTTTGCCATCACCGCCTCGGCCTCATCGATGCGGCCGCGCAACACCAGCCAGCGCGGACTCTCGGGAATCGAGAACAGCAGCAACACCCAAATCAACGCGGGGAGAATCTCAACCCCCAGCATCCAACGCCAAGTTTGCGTATCGATCATCAGCGCGCTGACCCACGAGAGCTGCAATTCTGAGATCCAGTGAACCGCAAACACCGACAAATATGCGGCCGACAAGCCCACCACAATCGCCATTTGGTTCATGGCAACCAGCTTGCCACGCGCTTTGGGCGGGGCAATTTCACCGATATACATAGAGGCCAACGATAATGAGGTAAATGCCAATCCGCCTAAAAATCGTGCCGCCACCAGCGTCTCGTAGCTAGGGGCAATGGCCGAGGCAACGGCCGAAACAACGTATAACGAAGCAATAATCTGTAAGGTTTTTTTGCGGCCTAATTTATCGGCCAAATAGCCGGCAAGAAACAAGGCAAACAACACCCCGTACCCGGGCGAGCCCACAACCAACCCCACCTGAAACGCAGAGAGGTCAAACACCTCGGTGATATCCCGCACCACCCCTGAAATTAGCGCGGCATCCAGGCCGAATATAAATCCACCAAAAGCCACAATGGCGGCATAACGAATAGCGGCAAACTGATAGGAGGTCATAGAAGTTACCAAAGCCTAATTATTATGGATAACGCGTAAGCGCCTGGCACGGCTTACGCGCCTGCCTTTAACGCTCGCACATTGGCGATTGTATACAATATACTATACACTTAGTGCTATAGCAAAATAATCGTTTTTATTGAAATAGCACAAAAATAAAAGAACAGAGGGAGGTACGGTCCAACCGACCACCCACGCCTGGGTAAACATAATCACAATAAATGCACCGACGCAGCGCGTCGATCATCCTAAGAGGTATCTATGACTATCCACTCCCACAAAGCGCTCTATTTATCGGCGTTGATCGCCTGCAGCCTTACGCTAACCGCCTGCGGCGGCTCGTCGGGCTCCGGAGGTTCCGGTAACGGCAGCCTTTCCAGCTCTAGCTCTAGCTCTAGCTCTAGCTCTAGCTCTAGCTCTAGCTCTAGCTCTAGCTCTTCAAGTGTTAGCCATACTCAGGTACTTGTCGACCCAACCAGTCGGCTGCATATTGGGGACTCAACCACCTTTGAGCGCGAAAAATTCATTACCCTGCACGCCTCTCACACTGAAAATGATTGGTGGTTGGGTACTAATGACGAGAGCGTAGGCGGCAACGCCCTAATGCCCGAGTTTGTCGAGACCTATGATGTGTACTTTGGCCGAGACACTGGCAGCATGGCTTGGCAACTATCGCAAATAGCCGAGGACCCTTTGCGACCAGACTACGCCAGCGCCACCGATGCGGAGCGTATTGGTGGGGAAACCACAGGCTGGTACGACTTCCGTACCGACGAGCGAGGCCAACAACAGCGAGCCCAAGAGCACCGCAATAGCCAGATGGTGGTGGCCGCACAACAACACCCCTACTGGCCCGACGGCACCTTAACCGGCCAGGGCTGGGCACTTTCTCAAGCCAATACGCCTGAAGCGCCGTTTGGCACCGCCACTGGCGACTATATGGGCTTGTTTCTGGCTAACTACTTCCGTCAAAGCGCGGGCGAGGCGGGCCAACCAAAGCCCAAGTACCTAGAGGTGATGAACGAGCCGCTGTACGATCTTGTGACCGCCGCCGACAATCCCGAAGACCCTGCCAAGGTTTTTGCATTCCACAACGCCGTGGCCGACGCCGTGCGCAAGCTCAATCCCGATGTGCTGCTGGGCGGTTACACCGCGGCCTTCCCGGACTTTGAAAAAGACAACTTTCAGCGCTGGGAAGAGCGAGACAAGCTGTTTATGGATATCGCGGGCGAGAACATGGATTTTATATCGCTTCACTTTTACGACTTCCCGATCTTCCCCGGTGGTGACGGTGGCAGCTTAGTTAAGCGCTACCGCAAAGGCTCGAACCTTGAGGCCACCTTCGACATGCTCAACCAATACAGCGTGATGACCGAAGGTGAGGTAAAACCACTGCTGATCTCTGAGTACAGCGCACAAACTCACGCCTTGGATAACGGCCCTTGGGTACCCTACCGCGACTGGCTGATTGTAAAGTCAGCCAACGCGATGATGATGCAGTTTATGCAGCGCGCCGACCAAATCGAAATGGCGATACCTTTTTTTACGGTTAAAGCCGAGTGGGGGCGTAAATCCGCCGATGTGCCCTACCCCTCGCGCCTAATGCGCCAGAAAAAAGAGGGTGAAGGAGAAACCGGTGAAGAGTGGGTTTATTCAGAATTGGTGGATTTTTTCGCACTGTGGCAAGACGTTAAAGGCGAGCGCCTGTACACCGCCAGCTCCGATCGCGATCTACTAGTCGATGCCTATGTCGATGGCGACACTCACTATGTGGTACTTACCAACCTAGACTTTGACGAGCAGACTTTTAACCTCAATCTGCCCGACGGTCTCTCAACCCAAAACATTGAAATAAAACACCTCTATCTAGGTGACAACGGCGCTACGCAAAACCAGCGCACTCCGGTAATCGAGCACAGCTCGCTAGCTGATTTTAGCTCGGCCATCACTCTGGGGCCCGAGGCCAGTATGGTCATTAGTTTTAACAGCCAGGTTAGCGAGGCCGTTAATACCGTAAATAAGCGCTACATCTATGCCGACCGTTACAAGCAAGCCATTAGCGCCGGGGAGAACATCGAGTTTGCCTTTAATGAGCTCAGCCCACCCGCCGCTGGCAAGCTGACACTGCGAGTCAGCGTCGGTCGCAACCACGGCTTATCACTAAAACCAAGCATCAGCTTTAATGGCCAGAGCCTTGAGGTACCCAACGATATCCGAGGCGACGATCAATACCTGGACGGCAAAGGACGCCAGAGCTTTTTTGGTACTTTAGAGATACCCGTACCACTCGAACTACTTGCCTCCAGCAATAAACTAACACTGAACTTCAGCGATAACGGCGGCTACGTTAGCTCAGCGGTGTTGGAACTTTACGAGTCGGAGCAAGCACTTAATACACTGTAAACTTTAAGGCAGCCCCCAGGGGCTGCCTTTCCATAACAATAAAGCGGTAACCACGATGAACCCCGAGCTATTACAGTGCGTTTCATTGACACTTAAATGCCACCTGGCAGAGCAGCCTGCCACAGGCCCGGAGCACCTCGCCACACAACTTGGGCTATCATGCAACGACATCTTACGCATGGCAGAAAACGACCCAAGTGTCTCCCCCGAGCTTTTTATACACGCCGCTATTTACCTAGGCATAGCACCCGAACTCGTACAAATGCTGAACGATTATCGCCACCAGGGCTAAATGAGCATATTTCTAATATTTTTAGCCAAAGAACCCCTATATAGCACTAAAGACCTGCCATAAGATGTCATTAATATGACATTGTCCACAAAAGGGCTCCCATAATGAACGGAGGGCAAACCGTGAAGCCATCAAACCACCCAGACCCGTTTAAACAAGCACGTGTAGAACAGGGCGTGAGTGATATCGACGATCAGAGCGATCCGGTTAAAATGGTGCTGCGTTTAAAGGATGTACGCAAATGCGCTCACAACTGGAAAACCTACTCCTCCGAAGCCACTCCGGGCCGTATTGTCGTGCCTTCTGAGGTGAATATTCGCGATACCCGGCAAATCCCCTTTGAGGTAGACCCTCCCAAGCACGGTGGCTTCCGTGCGCTGTTAGACCCTTGGTTTAAACGCCCACTGCAAGACGACTATCGCGAGAAACTGCGCGAGCAAATCCGTACACTAATACATGACGTAAACCAGCAAGACAGCATAGAAGCCATCTACGGTTTCTCACTACTGCTACAGTCGCGCGCCTTGACGCTGCTGATGAACACGCCAGAGGCCGAAGCCGAGACCTTTATCGGTTGGGGCACCCATGTGTTTCGCAGCGAAGACGACCCGCTGGATGCCGGTAAAGCGCAGCAGCTGTACGATTACATTGAGCAGAAAATAGATGAAGCCGAAATCAACCCCAGCGAGGATTTGTTTTCAACCCTACTGGCGGCCGAGGTGGATGGCGAACGACTCAGCCGCGAGCAAATCAAAGGCATTATTATTCTGACCTTTGCCGGTGGCCGCGACACCGTAATCAATATGGTCACTAATACCCTGGCCTACCTCGCTGACCATCCAGAATCGCTTAAGCGTTTACGCGATGAGCCGGAGATTCGAACCCGCGCAATCGAAGAGCTAATTCGTTACTTCTCACCTTTAACCCATATGGGCCGGGTTACCACCGAAGACACAACCGTGTGTGAGCATGCGGTGCCAGCCGACAGCCGCATCTCGCTTTGCTGGGCCTCGGCCAATCGCGACGAGACCGTATTTGAAAACCCCAACGAGGTAGTACTAGACCGAAAGATTAACCCCCATGTGGCTTTTGGCTTTGCTACCCACAATTGTCTGGGAGCCACCCACGCTCGCACAATTATGCAAGTTCTGATCGATGAGCTATGCCAGCGCGTCGATCATATCGACTTTCTAAGCGCCGACGAAAACATCGAGCAATGGGGCGAGTTTGAGCGCAAAGTGGGCTATCACTCTCTGAACGTAGCGTTTCACCCTGCGTAACGCCTTACAAATCAATCAACCGTGGATACCGAGGCACAAAAAATGGCTAAAATTACTTTTATTACTCGCGAAAACGAAACCATAGTCTGCGAGGGCGAAGCGGGCTCTGTGATGGAGCTGGCGGTACAAAACGGTGTACAGGGCATTGATGGTGACTGCGGCGGCGTTTGCTCATGTGCTACCTGCCACGTACACGTAGACCCCACCTCACTTGAACGTGTCGGCGAGGCAGGCGAAATAGAAAAAGACATGCTTGAGCTCGACGATGCGGCCAACGAGCGCAGCCGCCTGTGCTGTCAGATCGATATCTCCGACCAACTGGACGGCATCGTATTGCACGTCGCCCACGAATAAAAAGGAAGCCGCCATGACAAACCCACAATCCGGCAACGATGTTTGCATTATTATCGGCGCCAGTCACGGCGGCGTTAACCTCGCTTTTGCCCTACGAAAAGAGGGCTGGAGTGGTGATATCCACGTTATCGATAAAGACCCCAACCCGCCCTATCACCGTCCGCCTTTGTCCAAAGCACACTTATTGAGCGACGCCGGATTAGAAAAAATCCTGCTAAAGTCGCTCAAAGCCTATGAAGACAACGGCATAAAGCTACATCTGGGCCATACGGTCACCGCCATCGACCATCACCAACAGTTGGTAAATTTTGAAGACGGCAGCAGCCAACACTATGACAAGCTCGTACTCGCCGTAGGTGCGCGGCCTATCATCCCGCCCATAAAAGGCATCGACAGCGTTAAGCATTTATTCCCAATGCGTACCGCGGAACATGTCAATCAGATTCGCAGCGCCTTCGCGCAAAGCGACAGCAAACACGTTGTGATTATCGGCGGCGGCTACATTGGCTTAGAAACCGCGGCATCGCTACAAAAAATGGGCGCGAAAGTCACAGTATTAGAGCGTGAAGAGCGTATTTTAGCCCGGGTAACCGCGCCAGTTATGTCCGAGTTTTTTCATCGCTTGCACGCGGATAATAATGTCAAAATTCACACCGAGAAAAACGTGGTAGAGCTGCGCCAAACAGCCGACACTCAAGAAGTCGTTTGCTCCGACGGCTCAATTTACCCTGCGAATCTTATAGTCATGGGCGTGGGTATTCGGGTCAATCAAGAGCTGGCCGAAGAGGCAGGGCTAGAAATAGACAACGGCATTAAGGTAGACGCCTCTTGCCGCACCAGCGATGTTAACATTTACGCCATAGGCGACTGTACCTACCACCACAACAAACACTACGACCGCTTTTTGCGGTTAGAGTCCGTACAAAACGCTGTCGACCAAGCTAAAACGACCGCCAAAGCACTGACTGGCAAAGAAGCCGATTACGACGCCCTCCCTTGGTTTTGGTCTGATCAATACGACGTCAAATTGCAAATGGTAGGTTTATCTCAAGGCTACAACAACATCATCAAACGCGACGAAAGCGAAAACGGCCAACACAAATTCTCTACGTGGTATTTTAAAGACGACGAGTTACTCGCCGTAGACGCCGTTAACAATGCCAAAGCCTATGTGGTAGGCACAAAATTCATTGCCGACAAAAAGCAACCCAAAAAAGCCGACGTTTCTAACACGAACGTAGACCTAAAAGATTTGCTTCGCTAGCTGAACAAACCCAAAAATAACGCCCAACCCAATTTAGACTCATCTCACCCAAACGTAAATATAGGGTATTTGAGCCGGGCGCTATTTAAATTAGTAAAAAAAGAATCAAAAGATTAACGACCATAACTCGGAATAAATTAGTACAAACCAACCCTGAGGCTCTAGCTCAATCTAAGTCAACGTGCGTTTGCATCTTGATTGGCCAGAAAAAAATATAAACATTATGTCAATGAGGTAGCTCCAACTAAAATAGCTCTCACCGCTTAATCATAGCTTGTGCAACGTTCTATTATTCTAGGTACCAAACAACTTACGACGGCTGAACCTTCAACCGGTTTTCCTTCAGCCACCCACCCGGCGGCCGAAGGAAAAGTCGAAAAGTGTACAGCCGTAAGTCGTCTTTGGCAGCACAAAACATTCGCGAATGGAATCACTGAACCGCACCCCACTCAGCCGGTTATATACCCTGCCGCCACTTTAATACATATACACCGCGCCAGCACCACTAGCGTCGTTATTCATATCACCACCAACACCCGTTGCCGACCCGCTTTCACCACGCGCGCCTACCGCCAGTGTCGAGCCATTAGCACTCAAGCCTAACGAACCACAAAAATAATCACCACTATCGGGGTTTGGGGCTTTAATAAACGACTGCTGCAACCACTCACCGTCTTGCTCGGTGAAAACATAAGCGGCTCCACTTTCAGACAGCGTCTCCGCGCCCGAGTCAGGTTCTAGTGCTACCGAATCGCCGTAATCACTAGGAGCGCATACAGCGATTAAATCGCCCGAACTAGACATCGCAATATTATGACCAAACTGATTAAACTTGTTTCCATTTTCGGGCTGCAATATCGTCTGGAAAACCCACTGATCATCGACCTGAACATAAGTATGGACTCTCCCTTTATTAAAAAGGTCAAGGTCAGAAAATGCCCCAAGGGTATCCTCCCCCACTGCAAGTACGGCTCCATCAGAAGAAAGTGCTACTGAAGTACCGAAATTCGAACCAAGTGAAGGCTCGGATGAGTTTACGATAGTGTCAGCTCGCCACTGGCCAGCTGTTTTTCGGTAGAGGTGAACACCGTTATAACGGATACCTTCTGGCGCCCCGGCGGTAAAGGTTGAGCGCCTCGCGCCAACCGCCAGTAACGAGCCATCTGCCGTCAACGCTACCGCATCGCCAAAAAACTGAGTTTCTGGCTCTGTTCCACTTCCGATGGCTTTTACATAGGCTTCTTGCTCCCAGCCATTATCACCATCGGTAAAAACATAGGCAGCACCAATAAAAAAAGAGGCGCTATCGCGCAACGCTTCATCGCCATTAACTCCTGTGGCAAGGCCTCTTTCTGCGGGTGCACCTACCGCGAGTGTCGCCCCATCGGCAGACAGCGCAAGCGATAAGCCAAACCAATCAGACGCGCGAGCATTAGACGCTTTTATATACGCTTCTTTTTCCCACCCATCGTTGTCTCGGTATACATAAACTGCGCCACTGGCACTAGCACTCTGATCGGACTCATCGCCATTGATACCCGTACTACCACCGCTTTCTCCTCTCAGCCCGATCGCTAACACATCACCGTTATCAGATAATGCCAACGAGGTAACATCAGCACTCAGTTCGCTAACACTGCCGGTTTGCTGCCACCCGGCATCGGTTTTAGTAAATACATAGACCGCCGCTCCCCCCTGCTCAAAAAGCACCGCTGCATCTTCGCTAGTGTCCGTCACACCGCCAAGATCATTACGTGTGGCTACCGCTAATATCGAGCCGTCGCCCGATAACGCTACGATATCGCCAAACCCCTGAGAAACGTTCTGATCATTCATCAAGAGCGTAGCACCTAATGTTACCGGCGCCTTAATGTAACCCACCGCCTCAGCGAGATTACCGCTCACACTCACCGTTTCTGATTCATCACTGCAACCGGCGACATTACAAGCCTGAACCAAATAACTGGCATGGGTGCGCAAATACAGCGCCACTTCGTGGTCATAACTGGTGGCCTCTATGTTGTCGGCCACTCGAATAAAGCCCGACGCCCCGTCGGCGTTCTCAAATAATTGATAGTAATCCGCGCCCTCAACCGCATCCCAGCTAAAGTTAAAGTGTTTTACCGGGTTTAACTGCAGGGTAAGGTTTGCTGGGACAGATTCGGGTGAAATAACCGCCACTGAACTGCTAGAGCTAGATTCACTACTGCTGGAAGAGCTGGATACTGATGACGAGCTGCTGGAAGAGCTTTCCCCACCGCCACACGCAGTAACGAGAAGAACAGACAAGATAATAATATAGTTGATAAGACGCATTAGTGATCCCTGTAATGTTGCTGTTTGATCCGTAACCTGCAAATAAGCCCTGAAAAAACCAGCCTACCATGCAGTGACATGCAACCAGATTACACGCAAAATCTCTTAAATTATGTAACTTAATGTTAACACTGTCGGCGCACCGGTATAGCCGACACGCTACATATTAAAACCCGCCACGAAGCACTACTTTTTATCCCTAGCAGCCCGTCGAACGTAGGCCTACTAAAAGGGTAATTAAGCAGGGATCTGCCAAAGCGGCGGAAGGCAGTTTAAAAAACCCGCCTATGGCGCACAATACAACCTTAAACGACACTGCAACTCATTTTAATAGGCAAAAGGTCAGGCTAAGCCCCAAGCGCAACCAAAATATCAGTCATCCGCTGCACCACATCAAGGCTGGTCTGCCGCCGCCCCTCAGTGGCACAAAATCCAAGTTTTATCGCTGCTTCTGGCGCTTGCGGTATAAACTCCGAGCACGAGGCATGTACGCAAGTCAGTGGCATTAGTGTGGCCAACTCGCGGACATTAACGGCATTAATGCCGCTGCCAGGCATAATCTCGATGCGCCCATCGGCTTTATCGATGAGACGTGCCAGTAGCTGTTTGCCTTGCAAGGCTGTTTTTTGTTGGCCACTGGTTAAAATACGATTAAAGCCTAACGCAATCGCCTGCTCTAGTGCCACGAATGGATCTGGCGTCAAGTCGAACGCGCGATGCAAGGTGATGTCCATTCCGCTGGCAGCCGCTACGAGCTTTGCCAATGTTTCTAAATCGAGTGTTCCATCTTGATGCGTCGCCCCAAGCACCACGCCTTGCATGTTTTCATCTCGCGCTTGCGCGATATCATCGAGCATGAGCTGTACTTCGGCGGCCGTAAAACAAAAGTCGCCGCCCCGTGGGCGAATCATCACATGGGCGGGCACGGCCTCGGCCGTGGCAAAACGCATCAGCGCACGTGTTGGCGTAAGCCCACCAGCTACCAATGCAGCGCAAAGCTCTACCCGATCCGCGCCGCCCTGCTTGGCATTAATAAGTGCCTGTGGCGCATCAATACACACCTCAAAAATAACCTTCGCCATTTACAGCTTCCCCACCTTGCTATCTGGGCGTAAAAAAGCCGCCCCCACAAGACCGGCGTTGGCCACATGCTGCGCCTGAACAACCAGCGGCCGATCGTATTGCGACAACACTATAGCGCGAACTTTTGCATCGATTTTTGCGATAAAATCCTGCGCGTTCGCCAAGCCACCGCCAGCAGGCACAGAGCCCGGGCCAAACGTATTAATCACTACGCTAAGCACTCGGGCGAGCATTTCGGTGCATACCTCGACTGTTTTTGCCGCGTCAGCCTCACCGTTACGCCAGCCATGCAAAATTTGCTTTGCCCCGATCGTCGTGCCGCTTAACGCTTTATGCACACTCTCCATCCCACGGGCAGCACCGACCGTATCTAAGCATCCTGTTTGGCCACATCCGCACTGAAAATAACCCATATGCTCTACTAAGCCACCGGCAGTGGGGTCGACAACAGGACCGTGTCCCCACTCGCCTGAAATTCCGCCAAAGCCTGTCACCACTTGGCCGTTCAGCACCAAAGCGCCACCCACTCCGGTACCCAAGATAATCGCAAAGACATTGCGCTCACCTTTTGCGACACCGACATGAGCCTCCGCAAGTGCCAAACAGTCCGCATCATTGGCGACCACAACCGGCACATTCACGCGCGCTTCTAATAGCTCGGCAAGGTTTCGGTTTTTTAAATAAGGTATATTCGCAATCGTGAGTTCGCCGGATTTAGTATTTACAAAGCCGGTAATCGAAATGGCCACAAAATCTTGTTGCGCGCTTGGGGCGCTTTGCACCATTGCAACCAACACCGTTAAAAATGCTTCTAGTGAAGCATCGGGTGTGGCGCACTGATTAACGATTTGCACAATCCCCTCTTGGTCGGGCCAACCCGAGCGAATGTTTGTGCCGCCAATATCAAAACAAACTGGCATGAATGCTCCCTCCACGTAAAAATTGATCACGGCTGTCTGCTAAAGACAGGCCGAACGTCTGTGCCTGATCCAGCTGAAGAGAATCATTTTGAAGTACGAATACTATCATCATTCAATGGCGCAATAGCACCTGCCGCTGGCCACACGCATCTACACCTCTGCTACGCCGTCCCTAAACAATTATTCACACACCATAGTATACGATTCATATATACTTCGCATATTTACAGTTGGAGGCACACCCACCATGGGTATCGTAAAAGTATCCGACGCACTGCACGACGAGCTGCGCCACGCCAGCGGCGTGATGCAGCGCTCGATTAACGCACAGGCGGAGTTTTGGCTAAAAATCGGGCGGCTGGCGGAGCTTAACCAAGATAAAACCTTTGCCGAACTGATTCGGGCTGAGTTAACTGGGACGGAACTCACGCGAGGCAGTTGCAATGAATGAGATTATTTTAAAATCACCCGAGGCACTGGCCAAAATGCGCCGTGCCGGCAAACTGTTAGCGCAGGTGTTTGCCGAGCTGGATAAACGCATGATGGAAGGCGTCACCACCATGACGATTAACAACTGGGTGGAGCAGTATATTCGCGAAGCTTTAAACGCACGCCCGGCAAGCCTTGGTCAGTACGATTACCCATATACCTTAAACGCCTCACCCAATTATGTCGTGTGCCACGGTTTGCCAACAGACAAACCATTAAAAAGCGGTGATATTGTCAATATTGATATTACGCTGGAAAAGGACGGGTATATCGCGGACTCCAGCAAAATGTATTGCATTGGTGATGTCACACCTTTAGCCCGCACGTTAGTCGACGCCACCTACCAGGCGCTATGGCGTGGCATTGACGCAGTAAAGCCGGGTAATACACTGGGTGATGTAGGCTACGCCATTGCCCGTTACGCTCACCAGAACGGTTTTAGCGTGGTAAGAGATTACTGCGGCCACGGTATTGGCCAGCAGATGCACGAGGCACCGTCGGTGCTGCACTACGGCAGCCCAGGTGCCGGCTTAGTATTGCAAGAAGGCATGACTTTCACCATTGAGCCGATGATTAATCAAGGCTCAGCTAAAACAAAAACCTTAAAAGACGACTGGACCGTCATTACCCGCGACAAAAAACTATCGGCTCAATGGGAACACACCCTGGCTGTGACCGCCAATGGGGTTGAGGTGCTAACGCTTAGAGACGAGGAGCCGATTGCGCAGCGACTCGCCTAAATGCAGCCTTAACCGATAAGCGCCACAACTTACCATTGAAATTATGCGTCCAGCTTATTAGAATCCGCGCCCCAAGGAGCGTAAGCAACAATGCTTGTGCACATCTCTCAAGGAGTTAACACTCATGCTTAATATCAAATGGTTACTCGCCTCAGGCTTCGCACTAAGCCTAGCAACACAATCTGCTCTGGCCGACTTTTACGTAAGAGGTACTGGCGGTTTATCAACCCCCGATGAGGACGAGCTGGATAACGCTCTTGGAATGAGTGCGCAAGCTGGCTATCAAATCAACAAATACTTTGCTGTGCAGGGTGGAGCGACTTACTTGGGATCATTCGATTTCGAAGAAGAACTCGATTTTGATGGCTTTGACGAAGACGCCACCATCAGTATTTATGGCGCCGAAGCGACATTTGTTGCCTCCATCCCTATCTCTGAAAAGTTCTCGCTATACGGCAAGGCCGGTATTTTTGCTTGGGAGTTTGAAGCCGAAATAACCGCCTCCTCAGGCAATACTGAATTTAGCGAGACAGAAACAATCGACGGCACCGATGCCGCGTACGGTATTGGCGGCGAGTATATGCTAAGCCCACGATTATCCATTATTGGTGAGGCCAATTTTTACGACATAGATGTCGCAGACGTTAATTATTTTGGCGGCGGTGTTAAATTTACGTTTTAACGCCCCTCTAGCTCGTGCGGACCGCCGCACGAGCTACTTTATTTTCTTACGACCATACAGCATAGCCTACCGGCATTTTTCTCCACCGCACCACCGCAAATCCATCGAAACTATCCCTCGTTCGGCTTGTCTTAGCAGCGACTAAGAATAACCGAGCGCCCTTAAATGTCTGTGGACATGGATATCCGACAACTCTATTTTCGAGCGGTTTATACTCGACCTCCATTTGTGCGGCAACCAAAACTGCCAGAACCAGTTCTCAATTTTGTGCCTGAATGGGGGAAGGAGCTATCACAGCAGCCCGCAACCAAACCGAAAAATGCTAGGTTACTAAGCGTCACACTTGTGATCTCCGTGGTAATGCACGGTACTGCATTTTATTTTTGGCCAGAGCATCAAATGCGAAAACTGGGTGACGCCAACCCGATGGAAGACCTAATGCCGGTGATTCAGGTCGCCCTGCACAGACACAAACAAGCTCCGGCACCTCAACCCCCAAAGATGCTACAACCAGAACCGGAACCAGTATCAGCTCAACACACTACGATTTCTGACCGAACCCCGGCCGTCACTCTACCCCCGGATACCGCAAACAGTAAGAATTTTCAGACGACAAACCCTAACCTATTAAACCTAACACCCAGTACAACAGGTACAGCCTCGCCTGCAGCGACAAACCATCAGGTTTTTCACCCGCATTTACAGCAAAAAATTAACAAGGCAAAAACACAACGGCTTTCACAGCCAAGGGCGCGCGCCACCAACAATCACACCTGGACCAATGCCAACAGGACAACGGTTGCGGAGTTAGGCTATGAAAGTTGTTTAAAAGCGCAAGCGATACAAAAACGCGGCGTTGCGCGAGATTGGTATATGTCTAACTGTGACGGGAAATCCTCGACGGGAGAAAACATGCTGGAAAATATGCAACGAGAACTGGATGCGCGTAACGGTAAACGCTAACCCCGCGCAAAGCCTTTGGGCTAAACGCAGGGTTTGGGGTAAAAATTTACATTTAAGTTTCTATATCTAGGCTAACAACGCCAACAAAAGATTGGCCGCCTGCGCCGATGAGGCCGGGTTTTGGCCCGACACCAAAAGACCATCAACCAGAGCAAAGCTTTGCCAGTCATCGCCTTTTTGGTACTCAGCGCCGTTACTTTTAAGCATATCCTCCAGCAAAAATGGGACAACGTCGGTTAAGCCTACGCCGTCTTCTTCGCTATTACTAAAGCCTGTGACTTTTTTACCTTTTACCAGCGGCTCACCGTTTTCGCCTTTAACATCGCGCAAAACGGCTGGCGCATGACAGACAAAACCGAGGGGCTTATTCGCTTTTGCAAAAGACTCAATTAACGCGACTGACTTAGCGCTCTCAGCTAAATCCCACAAGGGGCCATGGCCGCCGGGGTAAAACACTGCGTCATAATCGTCGGCGTTAATATTTTCCAACCTTTGGGTATTCGCTAACGCCTTTTGCGCTATCGCGTCATCAGAAAAACGCTTGGTCGTTTCTGTTTGGCCATCTGGATCGTCACTTTTGGGGTCCAGCGGCGGTTGACCGCCTTTAGGCGATGCTAAGGTTAGCTCGGCCCCCGCATCTAAAAACGCGTAGTAAGGCGCGGTAAACTCTTCTAGCCAAAAACCGGTTTTGTTGCCGGTATCGCCCAGCTGATCGTGCGATGTTAGGACCATTAGTACTTTCATGTTTACCTCTGAGTTTTCGTGAATATAAAAATAAATAACGTATATGACAAAATAGTAGCCTGCCGTCGCTTATCCTGATATCCAGCACGGGTGGTGTCGATTTACCACCCACCCGAAGACGCTACCGCACCGAAGATTGCTGACGCCAGTGGCCCAGCAAACCAAACCAAAACAAACCTTCAAGCAACAGCCCGATGAGTAAAAATATCGCGCCACCCGCCGGAGCCCCGAAAACATAGCACGCGACTGCCGCAAACAGGCAAAATACAGCCAGCAAAACCCTTACGATAAGCGTCATTGGATTTCCTTGTTTCATTAAAGCCATTATTTAAACCGCTTAATTGGACGCAAGCATAAACGTCATTAGCTTAATTCGTCAGGGCCGACGCGCACCACGAGCTTGCCAAAGTTTTTACCGTCAAGCACATCAAACAGTGCCTGCGGCGCTTGCTCTAGCCCCTCTACCTGCTGTTCGCGATAATGAACTTTGCCCTCACTTAACCACTGACTCATTTGCTGCATAAACTCGGGCATTTCGGGGCCGTAGTCGTCAAACACGATAAAGCCTTTAACACTGACACGCTTTTTCAACAGCGTGCCCATCAAAAGCGGCAAACGATCCGGGCCATCGGGCAAGCCGGTGCTGTTGTACATAGAAACCATGCCGCACAGCGGAATACGGGCCTTAGTGTTTAGCAGCGGCATTACCGCATCGAATACTTTGCCGCCCACATTTTCAAAGTACACATCAATACCATCGCCACAGGCGGCTTTTAATTGCTCGGCAAAGTCGGGCGCTTTATGATCGAGGCAGGCATCAAACCCCAAAGTCTCGACGGCGTAGCGGCACTTCTCGGGCCCGCCAGCGACACCCACCGCGCGAGCCCCCTTAATCTTGGCTATTTGCCCCACTGTTGCGCCCACCGGCCCAGTCGCTGCGGCAACGACAACAGTCTCTCCGGCCTGCGGCTTACCGATATCCAGCAAGCCCATGTAGGCAGTAAAGCCCGGCATACCCAAAATACCCAGTGCGTGAGAGGGCTCGGCCAAACTTGACGGCAGCTTTACTAAGCCTTCACCGCTCGCGGTGGCGTAGTCTTGCCAACCGGTAAAGCCTACAACCCAATCGCCCGACTCAAAGCCATCTGCCTGTGAGCTAACCACGCGCGATACAGTACCACCCACCATTACGTCACCCAAAGCGACGGGGGCGGCGTAAGATTCAGCATCACTCATGCGGCCACGCATATAAGGGTCGATAGATAAAAATACCGTGCGCAACAACACTTGCCCTTTTGCAGGCTTCGGTAGCGGCGCCTCGGTCAGTGTAAAGTTGTCGACTGTTGGTCGGCCCTGGGGGCGAGAGGCAAGCAGTAATTGACGATTGCTTGATGCAGACTGAGACATAACGTACCTCGGAAACTATCAATGCAAGAGTGTTAGGTAACACCTGAAAATAACGCAGCACTTACCGCTGCCCATAGCCATTAGGTGAGGCTGCAGCGTCGTTATTACAAGGGGAAAACCGGCCAACAAAAATCGTCACCCTTTGATATCACGACACCATCACAGTTTGATGCCGCGATAACAGTGCCTGCAGAGATAAAACAGATACCCAGAGGTGGCAAACTTTACATAAGTTTAGACGATATAAATCGATAGCGAGGTAATTCATTAAAGTCCGCAACGCCGTTAGGCGCCTAGATTTAACACACCCTCAAGCATATGAACCTCGCCGGCTGCCATTCCCGCCTTAGCGGCGCGCTTAGGTAGTGTAGCTACTAACGCGCGTAATCGCTCAATCTCGCTGCGCGCTTGGGCATCGCTAAAATAAAACAGCCGGCAAAGCGAGCGGGCATTTTCCAGTGTGGCATCGGCGCCTTGCGCGCCCACACCCATAGCTTGATGACCTCGCACACCCCCTAAGGTTGGCAGGACATCGTATACCGGCGATAACCGCCACCGCCTATCGCCCACCAAGTACATCATGGCATGGTTGCGAGCGTGATCGTCGGTATTGCCAAGCAAAATATTGCACAGCATACGGGTAAATAATTCGCGACAATCCTGCACTGGCTCGGCCGAGTGTTTGCGCAAAACAGCCGCCAAGTTAATATAACTGTAAGGGTTCTTGCGCGAGTCGCGCACCATACGCAAACGCGAGGTGTTAAATAGGCTGTTAGCCGAAACAAAGTGCACCGGTTGGCACGTGAGCCGATCAAACCGCGCAATTAAAAACGCGTGATGCCCACCGCCCAACTCGCGCAACCCGGTTGCAGGCACGCGAAGTCCAGCCTCGCGCAGCAACTCCATGGTTAAAAACTCCAGCGCGGGGATGTTCAGCAAATCCTGTTGGCGCGAGAACTTTACCAACCACTGACTAGTGTTATCGGCCACGACTACTTTAGGCCGTGCGCCCCCCATGGATGAGCCGGGCTCAATTAATGCTAACTGCTCGGGCGTGAGCGGTTCGTGCGCCTGTACTTTTTGCGCGACGGCAGCCAACTCATCGAGCAGCTCGACACCGGGCAACTGGGGGGCGCGGCGTGGATAACTGCGCGACAAACTAAACTCCAGCAAACCGACCCCGCCACCGCTGGTGCGCAGCAAACGCTCGACTTCGTTTTGTGGACTGCTGTTATGGTGCATCAACATAATACGCGTGCCCCAATCGTCCGGCCCGGCGTCGGTAAAAACGCCAAAGGTGCCCTTGGGATTTTGGGTGCGAAAGGTGCGGTTTATTAAAGGTAAATTTACCGGATCGAGGGGGTAAGCCTCGGGCTCGGCCAGCCACGACTTACTGTAGACAAATTCCGCCAACGGCGGCGCACAGCTTATAGTACCGGCCAAGCGGCACTCACCAGCGGCGAGCCGAGCAAAGACGTAAGCCGACTGATAGGCCATTAACGCCCCCGCAGCTTAGCGTTGGCCAACTGAATCTGTCGGCCTATGTCGTCGCGGTGTGGCGCCGCTAAATCGGCCACGGCGTCGGCCAAGCCCATGGCATTAAGCGCGGCGAGATACACCCCCGCGGCGGTGCCTAAGTTACCGGCCTCAGCGGCGCGGTAGGCATTCACCGACAGGAGCGCCCGAGAGGCGGCCTCTTGAATCGTCCAGCCTCGCGCCTTGCGCGCTTGTTTCAGGTTACCAGCAAAGATCTCAAAGGCCCGTTTAGCATCATCATCGATGCCTAACTGGTAATCGGTACTCGGCATAAACACCTCGCAACAAAAGTGCACCAAGGTTAATAAGCGAGTTTTAAAGATAGCATAAAATCGTAAATACAAACATTAAAATATACCCATATAAGGCAATTAATAGAACTAAAATACCTATATAGGAATATAAAGCCTAACTAACACTGCAGCTCACAGAGCGAGGCCGCCTCTTGATCCACATAGCTTTGCGTTTGCCTAACGGCCGGTAAGAGTGTCGTATCGGCGTAATGGCACCCGGTCAACCCTGGGTCCGGCTGCGGATTTTTAACGCCCGAGGCCTGCGTATGACCCAGCCCCGCGTGTAATCGAGCCAACAGCAGCTCGTAACCGGGCTGCCACGCCTCTAGCTGCGCAAAGCTTTGACGCAGCGCTTTTAAAATGGCCATTCCGGCGTAGTCTAAATCCCCCCAAAAACTCACCCGCAGCGAGCTTGCCTCGCCATCAAACCAAGCCCGCTTAAAACCCGCCGTATCTGCATCTGGGTTGAGATACGAAAACACCACCTGCCCCGGCTCCCGCACCCGCGTCGCACTACCGCGAAAACCGGCGCTATACACCAGCGTAATGCCAGGCAAGTCCGCCTGAGCCAGGGCCAAAAAGGTATCTTGGTTTTCGACAAAGAGTATATGTGCCAGCGGCTGGCCGAGATGCACCACCAGCATGACCGGACGGGCCTGCAACTGTTGCGACAGCGACGGATACAAGGCACGCACCAATAGCTCATACGACTCTAGAGCTTTAGAGTCGCCCGCAAAGCAGCGGGCCGACAACGCCCTTAGCGTCACCGGCCGCTGCAACTCTTGCCCAAGCACAGCAAAAGCTCGCACCACTTGCGCGGCAGACATACCCTTAACCCGAACATGGCGCCCCACCAGCGCGGCGCCGCCATCTTCAAACTTATGCTGCTGCCGTTTAAGTTCGTGCGCCCAGGTAAGCGCGTAGGGGTCGAGTGCCGGCCGGTTTAGCCACTCGCGCACCAGCGGCTCTTTATCGGGTAAAAAGTAAATTTGCGCGTTGTCGTAAGGCTCCTGCTGCGGGTTAACCCGCGCCCGCTTAATTGTCAGCATATGGTACTCGCGATCAAGATCGTTCAGCAGCGCCCACAAAAACTCAACGTCTTGCCCCTGAAAATCGTACAGCTCGGGTACCGTTTTAGGCGTGACTTTCACATAGGGCCTGCGTCCGGCATCAAGCTGATCCATAAACTTATGCAACAGCCGGTTCGGCAACAGCTCTGAACTCCACCAAACTGGCAGAGATTTTTTGGTAGGTACGGAGGACTTAGACTGAGTCATAACGTTTCAAAACAAGCATTGAATTAAAGGTCTACTAAATGGCTACATTCTAGCAGAGAGCAACGCTTACTAAACGAGACGACACAAGCGCCCACAGGAGAAGAGCGCCTGTTTTGCTTTTTTAGCCATTACGGTTTTAGTTAGGACAAATATAACTCGGCGAACTTCCCTCGCTAACCTCCCACAAGGCTTTTAACAAAGACGTTTGATCAACGGTGTCTTGACTCAACTCCCACATCATTACACCGCAGGCATTAGTGCGGGCTAACTGCGCCTTGGCGCGAATTGTTGGCAAACCATTGTAATAATTTTCCGCAACACGATCGATACAGGCATTGGCGGTATCGCTAGCAACATACTCACGGTACGCCACCCAGCTGGGCCGCGCGTAAAAAGGCACACCTAGCACCGCTTTGGATCGCGGCAAACCCCGTGCAATCCAATAGTCCAAACTGGTTTCGGCATACTCCATACTTGAGTGCTCCAACGCGCCGTACTCGTCGTAAGCCATAATATTTAAAAAATCCACCTCGGCAAAAACATCATTAAGAATATACTGCCCATTCCAATCTCCCTGGGCGACTACCGCGGCACTCAAAAACTGCTCGCGCTCTAACCTATTAAGCGCCAATCGCAACTCCTGCATCAGCAGCAAAAAGTTATCCGCCTGCGTGGCGGTACTTGGATATTCCCAGTCCATATCCACACCATCCAACTGATAACGTTCAACCAGAGCGACGATCTCCTGCACAAATAACGTCCGCGTCGCGGCACTGCGGGCCAAGGCAACAAATGCACTGTCGTCGCCATCGTTCCAGCCTCCTACCGCAATACCCACTTTTACCGAGTGCCCGTGAGCCAGCGTCACTAACTCCATCAGCTCGTTTTCATCTCCCGTCATCATAGGTTCAAGCGCACCGTTCGATTTAGGCATTACAAAAGCGTAATTAATATGCGTTAAGTAATCGTATTGAATATCCACCACACTCCCTTGCCAGCTAGGAAAGTAACCAACTATGCGCCTCCCCTCAGGGCAAGCATCACTTGCAGCGCTCGAACTAGAGTGACTGGACACCGAAGCCGCCGAGCTTTGCTCGCGGCTGGTGGTCGCAGAACTTACCGAGCCTACCACTGAATTTGTCGTCGAACTTACAGAGGCCGGAGCACCGCCTGACCCACCACAACTGACCAACATAAACATGACACTTAACAATAAGACTAGCCTCATCACAAACTCCGTTTTTATTTACTTTTTCATTCTTGCTACGATCTTTTATTTCGCGCAAGCCACGCTAACGCAAACCGTAGTGATGACATTGACAACCTTGCCCTCTTACATAAAAAAGGCCCCGATTTCACAATCGGGGCCAAGAGGAAACGCCTGGAAACGAGGCGATAGTAAAGCTTGTTAAATTACACTGTGCGTTCGCTGCCCACCTGAAAAGCATGCCACTTACCACCAGTGCAACATTTACGGCAAGCGCTGTGCGCGTAGAAATAAACCGGCTCAAAAGATGGTCTTCTCCTTATTTATTTTAGTTGTATTCACAGAGGCGAGCGCATCCAGCTTTAGTAGCAGCACTCCGCCCAAGGATACCCAGTACCCTTATAAAAACAACATTATGATATTTAATATCAGGCTAATCGCAAAATGTGGTTATGGCAATAGGTGTTTTATTATTTTTACCCAGCCTATCCTTTGGCCACCGCCCACCTCAGTGTCGATGCCAGATCTCGCAGCACTGTAGTTACCCCTTCCCATACGTTACTTTACGTGACGCAGGCAATCGCCAAATGCTCTGGGTAATACTGACAACCCACGGGAGTGCGTGACAAGCAGGCAGGCATCGACACATATAGCAAACCCCACAAACGTTACCTCTCGTAACATCAATGTAACCTTGATATGTAAAATGGTGATCGAGCAGGTGATAACGCTTGCTTTAACCGGGAGGGTGATCCCCTTCTTAAGCTGTTTTAGCGTTGACTGATACGAGGTAACCAACCATGTTCAATTTCACTAATCGCTCGAGTTTGCAAATGTTAATCGCGGGTTTCTCGCTTGCCTTAGCGGCAGGTGCCAGCGCTACCGAGCGCAAAGTACCTGGCGTTGTTGAATCTGTTGACTTAGAAACCAAAAGCGTCTCAATCATCGCCGACAAAACTGGCGAGAAGCTGACCTATCGTTTTTCAGGTGAACCTAAGGTACGGGTAGGCGGCCGAGCCCTGCGCGATATGGCTAATGTTCAGCCCGGCCAACAAGTAACTCTCAAGCTGTCGAGTATTGAGCCCGAGCAACCCCAGAGCCGCATTATTGAAGGTGAAATACTGGAGCTAAACTTACAGCAAAATGTCGCTTTGATTCGTCCGGCCGATGGCAGTGCGCCACGCACTATTGCCCTGCCAGATGCCATTCGTGTATCTGGCTTGCACAAAGGCGCTGGCATCGAAGATTTACAAGAAGGTCAGCAAGTGACCTTTAAGTACGCGCCACAATAACAATTGCGTGCGGGCCTCTGGCGAGGTCCGCACCTCCGCTTACCTCAAAAACCTGCCTCTTACTGTCGCGGTTACCGATCAGCATCAACTACCGCCCTATTACCGAACGCCCACTGGCAAGCTCATCGTTGCTCGCCTCAGGGACGTATCGCTACCACCAATAACCCATGTCACGCGCAAAACAACAAGCGTTATTACTGTGCACAACAAATAGCGCTCGCACCAAAAAATGTTACCTATTACCACAGCAACTATATAAAAAAGCACGCGCATGACGCATTCCGCACCAATACAGTGATTTTTAATTCACTTATAGAATATAAAAAGGTTAAAACCAATTTAAATAAGAATAAAATATAAAAATAAGTAACTTTAGGTAACAAAAAGATAGAAAGTATCAGTACTATGTTTACCACGCAGACGACACTCCGTTAACAAACGTTTGCGTACAGCAATAAGGATGAGATTTGCCCACTCACCTTTTACAGCGTTACTTACTTTTACTGAGACAATTGTCGAGGATTTGAAGATGTCTATTGTTACTGCACGTACTACTGTTACTTCGCTGATTGCGGGCTTCGCACTAACGGCCTGCGGATTTGCACTGGCGGCGGATATTACCATTGAAGGAGTGGTGCAATCCGTTGATTACAACACCAACAGCCTGACCGTACTGGCTGACGATACCGGCAAGTTGGTCACTTACGGATTTACCGGCACACCCAAAATCGACTTAGATGGATACAAGTCTACCGATATGGCATCTGTAGAGGTAGGGCAAAACGTAAAGCTAAAAATTAATAGAATCCCCAAACCTGAGACTCTGGTTAAAGCCGAGATTCTGGAGGTTAATTTGGAGCAAAACATCGCACTTATCCGCCCCGCAGATGGCAGCGCACCACGGGTTATCGATATCCCAGAGCTCGTTGCGATATCGGGTTTACACCCCGGCGCCGAAATTTCAGATTTAAAAGAAGGGCAATTAGTAACGCTGAAGTATAGCGTACGCTAGGGTATGACGGGCCCCATCAATAATGGGGCCCGACTGAAGTTTCAATCTTTATTAGCCACAACCATAGTGCCTAAGTTTTCTTGTAAAAACCGCAACACATGGGTCAAGGTTTCAGTACGAGTTTCGCTCTGCAGTAAATAGTGGTTTTCATTTTTTAAACGTATAAAAGTCACCGGCTTGTCCGCGTCTTCCAACGCATCGTGCATCTCATCAGATTGATCAATAGAGACGACTTCATCGTCTTCACCATGAATCAATAACACCGGTACTTTTACCGCATTAGCGTGGGTTATCGGCGAGATCGCCTCTAAGTCCTCCTGGGTGTATTGGCCGTTGGCAATAGACTGCTCAAAGTAACTCACCACCCAGTGATCATCCCCGGCCTTACTGCGATCTTCATCAAGCATCTCGTTTAAATCACTCACACCATTTACAGAAACGGCGCAGCGATATAAATCGGGGGTTACACTGGCGCCCATCAAAGCGGCATAACCGCCGTAACTGGCACCGACAATACAAACGCGTGAACGATCGGCCAACCCCGCTTTGGCAAAATAGTCCAGAGTGTCGGTAAGATCATCTTGCATTTTACGACCCCATTCGCCGCGACCGGCCAAGATATGCTCTAGGCCAAAACCCGCAGAGCCGCGAAACTGCGGCTGCAGCACTAAATAGCCACTGGTGGCCAATGCCTGAGCCAACCAATCAAACCCTAACCGGTCGTAAGATTCCGGGCCACCGTGAGGCAAGAGTACCGTTGGCATATTTTTAGGATTGTCTGCATATTGCAGCGGTAAAGTTAAGACAGTGGGAATGGCCATGCCGTCGCGCGCGTTCGCCCGATAAACCACACGGGGGTTGAGAGGTTCGTCTTTGAGGTTAGCGCGTGAATTTGCCAGAAATTGCGCCGGCTTTCCCGGCCGCACCAAATAATAGCTCCCCGCCGTGGTTGGTCCCTCGACGTAGATAACCAACTCGTTCCAATTATCACTCCAGCTGCTAAGAAATACCGAGTGACCGTCAAACTTGACGATCGCTTCTTTTAAAAAAGCATCTTTGCTTGGCTCAAATAATTCATAACTCGGCGTAAAACCCGAGTACCGTAAACCGTAAACGATGCCATCCAACCCTGTAATAACCCCTTCAATATCGGCATCATCGCGACCATAGGGTTCGTCGGCTATTTTGCCATCCGCCAATGACATCTGATAATAAGCGACTCGACCACTACTGCCGTTACGGGCAAGCACGATTAAAGACTTTCGGTCTGGCGTTAAACCAACACCTGTGCGCGCAATAATGTCTGTTTTTTCTTCAAAAATCGTGCGCCAACCATCGCCATCAGGCACCTCAATGGAGTATTTATCGTCACGGTTATCGTAGACTTCCTGGGCCAAGACCTTGCCGTCATCGTCCAAAAAGTAATCCAGCGTATCTGCGTCACCCTTTTCGACCACTTTGGGCCGTCTTGGCGAATGCAGATCGACACGCATTAAAGAGCGACGAGGGTTTTGATCGTAATCACTGCGCCCCACAAAAGCTGGCATATAAAGATAGCGATGGTCGGCAGAAATACCCGCAATATCACCCAAGCCTGTTTGCCCACGAACAATATTATCGCCCGGGCGCAGCAGCTGCTCCATCTCGCCCGACTGTACATTTAAGGCAAAGGCCGTGCTGAGGTTGAGCTCGCCACGGTACCCCATTAACCTGCGGCGCTCTGACGCGACCATCACCAGATAGTCGTCATTGATAAAGTACAAATCCTGCGGGTTCAGCTCATCCACATTGGCACCGGCCACCATCTTGCCCTTCGTGAGGGAGTAAACTATCACCAAATCGCCATCTTCTTGTACCTTGCGAAAGGCTATTAGCTCACCGTTAGGCGATATTTCAAGCATGGACGCGCTGCGCAATGCACCGTATTTTTGCGCAATAGCATCAACTGAGAGTGTCGCGGCAGGCTCGGCTAAAGCTGGCGTACCGACAAACACTGGCAGCAACAGCGTGACAGCCACACGGCGAGCCGCCCCCATGAACGTGCGACGCCAAGCCGGCACCACGGCAGCTTGATACGGGCGGCGGGTAGGTAAAACAGAAAAGCGCATAGCAGCATCCTTACTCTAAAGGGCGCGTGGCATACCGGCCCTTCTATGATGACGAGATAACAAAAAGTAGACGCGCGAGTTTAAGGTAATCCGCTAACAGCCTCAAACAAAACGGCCTAATACGCGTTTTTTGTCTCCTCGCATTGCATTTAGCGGCCAACACTTACACACTTAGCTTCCCCTTTCGGAGAGCATTAGATGTTAAGTCAGTGGGCTTGGAAGCTATTACAAATCAGCCGTCAATTGTGGATGCGCACCGTGTTATTTGCGGTGTTGGCAGTGGCAACCGCGCTAATAGCCATCGCCTTTAAAGGCTGGATCCCCGCCGAGCTGTCCGGCGCCATTGGCGCACCGGCGGTTGACCGAATTTTATCGATTCTGGCCTCCAGCATGCTGGCAGTTACCACCTTCTCACTCAGCGTGATGGTGGCCGCCTACAGCGCCGCTACCAGTAATATTAGCCCGCGCGCGACACGGCTATTGATGGAAGACTCCACCACGCAAAACGCCTTGGCGACTTTTGTCGGCTCGTTTGTGTACTCGCTGGTGGGGATTATCGCCCTGCACACAGGCGTTTACGGCGATCAGGGCCGAGTGATTCTGTTTGTGGTTACCATCGCGGTGGTGGTGTTAATTGTCGGCACTATTTTACTGTGGATTAATCACTTATCCAGCTTAGGCCGGGTCGGGGAAACGACTGACCGGGTCGAGGAAGCCGCGGCCAACGCGGTCAAGCGCCGTATTGCCCACCCTTGGCTCGATGGTCGCAGGCTCGCCACCCTTGCCGACATACCCGAGAAAGCCTCGGCGATTTACTCCGAGCGCATCGGTTACGTGCAGCATATCGACATTAAAGCGATTAACCGTTGGGCCGAAGAAAATGACACGCAAGTGTTTATCGCCAGTTTACCGGGCGCGTTTGTTCACCCCGGTCGGGCGCTGGCCTATTGCCTAAACCATACACAGGCCACCATCGATCAAGCGACCGAAGTAATTGACCACACTTACACCATTCGCGACGAGCGCTCGTTTGATCAAGACCCGCGCTTTGGCCTGCTGGTACTCGCCGAGATCGCCTCAAGGGCGCTATCGCCGGCGGTCAACGATCCGGGCACGGCGATTGATGTGATTGGGCGCGGTGTACGAGTTATCTCAGGTTGGGAGGTCACCCAAGGCACCGAGGAGCCCAAACTGGAGGATATTCCCTGCCCTAATGTTTGGGTGCAGCGTATTGAGCTGGCCGAGCTGTTTAATGATTTTTTTGCCCCCATCGCCCGGGACGGCGCCGGCTTAATCGAGGTGCACATACGCTTACAAAAGGCACTAGCGGCGCTCGCCGTTAAAGGTGGCGCCTTTGCCGAACACGCCCAAGCTCACTCGCAGAGAGCCTTAGCACTGGCCAAGCACGAATTGCCGTTAGCCGACGATATCGCCACGCTCGAGTCGCTGACTCTGGATTAAATCGGTCAGTTAGTAAGCGGGTGAGATTAAAAGCAACAACCGCTACTTTACCGCCCGCAGCATAGCCGCGATTAACTCATTGACATCAAACTTGGTCAGGGCTTCATTGGCGCCCACCTGATGGGCCTGACTCACACTGATCTCGCTCGAAATTGAGGTATGTAAAATAAGATAGGCATTCGCCAGTGCCGGGTCGTCACGTACTGCAAATGACAATTCGTAACCGTCAAGCCCCGGCATTTCGATGTCGCTGACCAACAAATCTACCGGGCGACCATTGCGAGCGTCAGCCTGCATCATCTCTAGCGCCTCGCGGCCGTCATCGGTAATGCGAAACTCAACACCGAGCGCCTGGAGGGCGTCGCCCAGCTGCTTACGCGCCACCGATGAATCATCTACCACAAGAATATTTAACGCTTTCAGGGCGACGGCTTTTGCACTTAAATCGTCGCCCGGTACGCTCGACTCCGCCGCATCAAAATTGGCAAAAATGCGCTCGACATCCACCAGCTGTATCAGTGCGTCGTCGACCCGGGTAACGCCCGTCAGGTAGGCGCTGCGACCCAACTGGCGCGGCGGCGGCTCGATATCTTTGCCCTGGGCCTGAACGATACGATCGAGCTTGCGCACCAAAAAGCCTACCCGCTTACGCTGACAATCGGTGACAATAATAAAGCCACTGCGCTGCTCGTCATCGTTTAAACCGCGGCCGCCCATGGCGGCCGCCAAATCGATGATCGGCAAAGTAACGCCGCGAATATTGGCCGCCCCCAAAACAGCGGGAGCAGATTCGGGCATGGGCCGAACTGGCGTGAAGGGAACGATCTCTTTGATTTTAAACGTCCCCAGGGCAAATCGCTGAGTGGGGGTTAGCCAAAACAGCAATAGGCCCTGAGAAATTGTCTGGGTGTTGGTGTTCATAGCAAACTCGTAGCACTAAAGACACCGTCAGTATAGCAACCTTGGGCGCCACGTTTACCCCCGCAGCGCCAAACTTGCACTCCTTTACGCCCTACTCGGCCTTCTGCGCTTTGGCGCCTGTAAACCACGGATACAACGCCGGTATCACCAACAGTGTCAATAAAGTCGCTGTGACCAAGCCACCCACGACCACTGTGGCCAACGGCCGCTGCACCTCACTGCCCGTGCCGGTGGCAAACAGCAGCGGGATCAGGCCAAGTCCGGTGGTCACCGCCGTCATCAGGACCGGACGCAACCGTGCACTGGCGGCCGCAACACAGGCGCGGGCCACCGGCACCCCCTGACGCACTTGCTCGTTTAAGTAACTCACCAACACCAGAGCGTTTTCTAACGCAATGCCAAACAGCGCGATAAACCCCACCGAGGCAGGCACCGACAAACTCAACCCCGCCAGCCACAGGGCAACAATACCGCCCACCAACGCCAAAGGAATATTAAGCATAATCAACAGCGCATTGGGCAGCGAGCCAAAATTGATGTACAGCATCAGCAATACCAGTACCAAGGTGATAGGCACTACAATCATCAAACGCTGATTGGCTTTTTGCTGCAACTCAAACTGCCCGCCCCATTTAACAAAATAGCCCGGCGGCAAATCCACCTCGCGCGCAATCGCCGCGTTGGCCTCTTGTACAAACGAGCCGATATCCCGCTCGCGAATATTGGCCTGTACGGTAATAAAGCGCTGGCTATTTTCCCGGGTAATTTGCCGGGGGCCGGTCACATACTCAACCGCCGCCAACTCCTGTAGCGGCACTTGCATACCGGTCTCGGTGCGCACCGTTAATTGCTCGATAGCTTCAGCGCTGTCTCTTGCACTTTTATTAAGCCGCAGGTAAATATCAAACCGACGCACCCCCTCAAACACCTGCCCAGCTTTAGCGCCACCCACCGCCAAAGCAATGGTATCTTGCACATCACTGACATTAAGCCCGTAACGGGCGATCTGCTCGCGATCGAGTGTCACTTTGAGTTGGCCGGTGCCCGCGATTTGATCTTTTTGCACATCCTGTGCGCCGCGAATACCACGCAACACTTGCGCGATCTGCTGCGCCCTGTCGTCCAACACGGCTAAGTCGTCACCAAATAACTTGGCCGCCAGCTCCGCTTTGGTGCCGGTTAATAGCTCATCCACAGCGGCGGCAATGGGTTGAGTAAAATTAAACTTAGCACCGGGAAAATCCGTAAATGAGTCGCTCATGGCGCGATACAAACCATCCAGCGAGTCGGCACTTTGCCATTCGCTTTGCGGTTTTAACGCGACAAAAATCTCGGCGTTATTCACCGGATCGGCGTGGGCCCCGACTTCGCCCCGGCCAACGCGGGTCACCACTTGGGTCACCTCGGGGAAGCGCTCCAGCAATTGTTTTTCAAACAACAACATAGACGCGCGCGCTTTCTCCAGTGAAATAGACGGCGACATGGTGGCCCGAATAAGCAAGTCACCCTCGTTAAAACGCGGTACAAACTCAGAGCCTAAGCGCGGCGCAATAACCGCCCCCAGTGCCAACATCAATACCGCGATGCCCACCGCGAGCGGCCGCCTCTGCACCACAAACCCCACAACCCGCTCGTAACTCACGCGCAGCTTGCCGCGTGAGTTGGCGTTATTACTGCCGGGGGCGTTAGGTTTTTGCATCCACAAGAAAGCAGCCACTGGCGCTACCAACAAGGCGTAAATCAACGAGCCGGCCATGGCCAGCGCCAAGGTATAAGCCAATGGCTTAAAAGTCGCCCCCTCGACCCCCTGCAAACTAAACAGCGGTAGAAACACAATAATAATAATGCTAATGGCAAATAAAATCGGTCGGGCAACGCTCTCACAGGCGCTAAGCACCAGCTGCCGGCGAGACTCTTGCGCACCGCTTTTTAACTGCTGATCAATTTGCTCGACTACCACGACCGCACCATCGACCATCAAGCCGATGGCAATCGCCAGCCCCCCTAAGGACATTAGATTTGCCGATATTCCCAACCACGGCATGGCAATTAACGCCACCGCCACCGAAAACGGAATTGACAGCGCCACCACTAAACTCGAGCGCACAGCGCGCATAAAGGCGAGCAACACCAGCACCACCAATACCACACCCTGCACCAACGCACTGGTAACTGTGGTAAGCGCGGCGCGCACCAATTGCGCCTGATCGTAATAAGGCGCAACGCTAACGCCCTCGGGTAAATTGGCGTTAATGTTGGACAACTCCGCTTTCACCGAGTCGATCACCTCGGCGGTATTACTACCCAGCAGTTTTAACACCATGCCCACCACGACTTCACCTTGGCCATTTTTAGTGGTTAAGCCACGGCGAATTTCACCGCCAATGACCAGATCGCCCAGTTGTTCTAAATACACGGGCGTACCATCAATCGTTTTAATAACAATTTTGCCAATATCGTCCAAGTTGCGCGCCAGCCCCACCGAGCGTATTAAATACTGCTCGTCATTTTTAACCAAAAACTGCGCGCCGGCATTGGCGTTATTGGCCTCGATACGAGCTTTTACCTCGGGCAGCGAGACATTAAAACGCACCAAGGCCAGCGGATCGAGCTGCACCTGAAACTGTTTTACCTCACCGCCAATGGATAGCACCTCAGTAACACCGGATACTGTTTGCAAATTAAATTTAACGATCCAATCCTGAATCTCGCGCAGCTCTACTTCACTGTAATTGCCGCTGGTATCTTCCAAGACATAAAATAGAATTTGCCCCAGGCCGGTACTGATCGGCCCCATCACCGGATCACCAAACCCCGCTGGAATTTGATTGCGCGCTTGTTGTAAACGCTCGGCCACCAGCTGACGGGCAAAATAAATATCGGTGCTGTCGGAAAAATAAATATTGACAACAGATAAACCAAAATTGGATACCGAGCGCACATGGTCCAGCTCGGGCAATCCATTCATTGCACTTTCTATCGGGTAAGTGACGTACTTTTCGACCTCTTCCGGCGCTAAACCTTCGGTTTCCACAAACACTTGCACCAGCGCTGGCGAGATATCCGGATAGGCATCCACCGCCAAGTTACGGTAAGCAAAAAAACCACTCAACAAAACCGCCAGTGATAACATCATCACCAGCACGCGATTGTTAAGCGCACTTTGTAGTATCGATCGCATAAATCCTCCGCGTTTAAACGCTAGTGATGGTGACCGGCTTCAAGCTCGGACTTTTGCAACTGAGCTTTTAAAAAGAACCCGCCTTCGGCCGCATACTGCTGGCCCGCGGTGAGCCCCGAGAGCACTTCACTGTGTGTGCGATCTTTGCTCCCCAACGTAACTGGCTGCGCGCGCCAATGGTTTTGTTCGCGGACAAACACAACCGAGTTGCCTTCGAGTTCTATCACCGCGGTCTGCGGCACCCGTACCGGCACCTCAAAATCTGACAAAGCAACCCGCGCTTTAGCAAACATGCCCGGTTTCCACTGCCCATCGGCATTATCTAAAAACACGCGTGCCATACCGGTACGGGTTGCTTCATTCACCAGTGGCGCGACGTAATCAATCTCGGCATCTAGCGGTGCGGGGCCGTAACTGGTGGTTATGTGCACCGCCATGCCGGCTTTAACCTTTGCCACTTGTTTGGGATACAGAGCAATGTCGAGCCACAGGCGACTCAAATCGGCCACGACAAAAGCCGTATCCGTCGGCTGCAGGTGCTCACCTAACGTCACGTGGCGGTTTATCACCACGCCATTGATGAGTGATGTAAGCTCAAAGCTTGCCAAAGTATCGGAGTTCTCAGCTCGCGCAAGCACTTGCCCTGCCTTTACCTGATCGCCGGTATTGGCGTTAACAGCGGTAATTTGCGCCGCAAAGCGTGGGGTTACATGGGCTACGGCTTCGGTATTCAAACGCACTTCAGCCGGTAGCACTCTGTCGTCACGCAGGCGACCTGCAGCCGCGGTTGCGATTAAACCACCTAATTCATCGAATACATCAAGCGCTAAATTCACTTCATTTTTATGGTGTTGCTCTGACTGACCTTCATTCGCGCCGTGGGGCGCTTTGGCGGCCAACGCGGTGGTGGCGCTTAACAGCAGCAATAAGGTGACGAGAATAGATCGACTCATGGGGTTATCTCCTGCGGGGCAACACTTGTGACCGATAGTGAATCTATCGGTGCCAGCGGTTCGATAAAACGTTCAAGAATGGTCATGGCATCGGCGGCATCGGCGCGTAACTCAAGCCGCTGACGCTCGGCCTGCAACAGCGAGTTTTGCGCATCTAACACCTGCAGATAACTGTAGCTGCCACGCTCGTAAGCCTTGCGGGTTGCACTCAGGACATTTTTTGCCGCCGGGAGAATCTCAACCTCTAAGGTGCTTAATGCTTGATTCGCTTGCTGCCAACGGCGAAATGCCGCCAACACCTCGGCACTGATTTTTCGCTTTAGGTAATCGGCATCGCTTTGCGCAGCGCGCATTTGCGCGTAGGCGCTGTCGATATCCGCCTGATTATTATTAAATATCTGCAGCGGAACACTGGCGCCGACGGTAAAGGCGTATTCATCAGTGGCGCTAAAACGACGCACACCGGCGGCCAAGGTGACGTCCACAGTAGCGTTGGCTTTTTCTAGGTTAACTTCAGCCTGCTGCGCGCGAATTTTCTGCTCGGCAATTTTTTGGTCAATGCCAATATCGAGCGGCGCTAATACTTGATCGACGGTTAACTCCTCGCGCATAAACAACAGTGGACCCGCCGCTACAATCACCTCGGCGTTGAACATATCACCCCATTGCGCCGCCAACTGTTGCGAGGCACTAAGCTGCTGTTGTCGCGCGCGGGTTAGCGCCAACTCAATACTTTGCAGCTGCACCCGGGCACGGGCTAAATCATCGGAGGTGGCAGCGCCGGCCTCGTGCAAACGCGCAACGGTTTGGGTGTTGTTAGTGGCGATCTCTTGTTGCGTCTCGGTGAGCCGCAAACGCTCTTGGGCCAATAGCACTTGATTAAACCGGCGGCGTACCTCTTGGCGCAATAAGCGCAATTGCCGCCGGGACTCTAGCTGCTGCCCGGTTTTATTGTGGCTCGACAGACGGCTTCTGGCCTCGCGCTTGCCGCCGCGCTCAAAGGTCTGCTCGGCCATAAATGCCGTTTCGGCTTGGCCGGCGCGCTCATACTCGCCCGAGCCGTAAAAATTTTCCGCCTCAAACACCAGTCGGGGATTGGGCCGTAACCCGGCCGACCGACGATTAAACTCGGCGGCTTCAAGCCTATTGTTGGCCGCCGTTATTAACGGATGATGCTCAACAACTTTTTGCCAAACTTGCTCAAACGTTAACGCACTGGCGCTAGCCGTTGCGCTGCAAGCCATAAGGACCCACAGCAACGCAGTATAAAATTTCATAGTAATATCCACTGATTAACAGGCGCAGCGCCTGAGGCGGTACGCAAAACATTGAGTTAAACAATCAGAGGATTAAACGATGGGAGGGCGAAACTCAGGAGCCACCAAGGGTGGCACATAGTGAGCGGCATAACCCCAACCGGTAATAAGATCGGGCGCCAAAACCGCGAGTGTTAGTGATTCATTGAGGTATTTAAAATTGTGGCCATGACAGCAGTGGTGATGACAGCTTTGCTCGTCCCCGACGTCGCTATCGTGCGGCGCGTCAGCTGTCTTCAGCGCAACGCCCTTGTGGGCATCAAGGGTGTTATCGCCAAAAAGGTGCTGGTGAGAGGCCTCGCCGGTAACTTCGTGCAACACATGGGCATCGGCCGCAGCCAAGGTAGACTGCGCCAGTATTACCAACATCAATAACTGCAAAAGCCGTCGATACATGTGTGAGATAAGGTTCCGGTGCCAATGACTGAGTCAAACAGTGATCCAGACTTTACCAAACACCCCCGTTGATTGCCAGTTGTTGGGCGAACAACGCAAGCTCACAAGTCGATTTAGAGCCGCTCAATCAACCAGTTAGCACCCACCAAAGCGATAACCAAAGAGCCGGCTGGCATCGCAAAGCGCCAATACCAGCGCGAATTTCGCACCCACATTAACAACGGCAACACCACGACTATAATCGCCAGTTGACCTAGCTCGACACCGAGGTTAAAGCCCAGCACGGCCAGTAACCGCCCATTCGGTGGCAACCCAAGCTCGCCCAGAACACCGGCAAAGCCCATACCGTGCAACAAGCCAAAGCCAAAGGTTACCCAGCCAAGGCGCAGTACAACAGGTATCACGTTATTTAGCGCCGCCAAGATCACGGTAGCGGCAATACTGACCTCGACCCAGCGACTCGGCAAACTGATTAAATCTAATGCCGTCGCGGTTAAGGTGATGGAATGCGCCAAGGTAAACGCGGTAACGATGCCTAAGGTCTGCCACAAGATAGCGCGTTTAGAATGTTGCCCCTCCCAATACGGGGCGCGGCCATGATCGTGCCGACGAATCAGCACACAACCGAGCAGCAAACACAATAAAAATAAAATATGATCAAGGCCAATAAGAATATGGATAATGCCTTGGTAGACATACTCGACAAAGCCGGGCCACTGGCCATCGGTTAACGCGATCTGAGCTGTAGGCGAGCGTTCGCTAAGCACCCGACTTACGGCCCCCGTTTGCTCTGGCGACACCATATTCACTAACAATTTGTGCTCTGGGTCGATATCAAAAAAGCCCTGATACGTTATCTGCAAAGGTTCAGCAGATTCACATTGCACCTGCAAAGGTAGCCACAAATACGCTTCATTGTAATGCTTATCGATTTGCCACTTAGGCCCCACATCAACGTCACACGCGTCGCTATTAGCACGGATGTTAAACGCCTGACTCACAAGTGGGGCAATGGCTCCACGCGCTGCTTGCACCTCGGCCCAGGTTAATTTTCCGTCGCGGTTGGTGTCGAGCCCTAACTCGCGCTCTAAGTCAAATAACCGCCATTGCAACTGCCCTTGATAAGCGCCAGAGTGCTCTGACGTTGGCTGCAGTGTTAAATAACCGGTACTCAATTGGTGGGCAACAACCTGCGAGCCTAGCAGCAGTAAAAACAGTGTTAAGACAATCCGCACAATTAACCCTCGTTAGTAGTGGAAGACTCGCGACCGGCTAGCTGCTCAGCACGGCGCAGTAACTCGTTATCGGTGTACTCGCGGGAGCTTACAGTATTTAACTTAGCCCAGTGCAATGCGCGCTCGGCATCGGGCCGCAAATCTAAGTAGTAGCGGGCCATTTGCGCGGCATGCTCCCGATCACCGCGCTCTTCTCGCAAGGCAACTCGTGCTTGCATCAGTGCCTGCCAGCGCGACACATCGCGGTTGAGTGATTCGTGCAAACTTCGGGGCTGCTCACTGCGGCTATCGCTAGTAGCAGGCGCTACTTCACTAGACAAGTTCAGGGACTTCTCGGCAATCGCTAAACGCAATAACAGCGCATCATCCATCACGCCAGCCGCATCCACCACCGGCGCCAAGGTTTGTAAAACCTCCGCGCTGTTGCCAAGAGTCAGCTGGATATCGGCCCACTGAGCCAAGTAGTTAGTGCTGATTCGGGGGCTAAAGTTATCCAACCAGCGGGCCGCTTGCACCGGTTTGTTAAGCCGGGTCGCCATATCAGCCAGCACCTGCGCCAACCAGGGGCCTCTGGTATCGCTGGGTAAGCCTTCGCGCTCAATAAGCGCGCTCAGTTCACGGTAGCTATCTGCCAGCGAGCTGTCTTTATGGGTATCAATGTAAGAGCGCGCCTCAAGGGAACATCCGGCGGCGGTTAGTAAATCAGTCTGCCCCAATAGCGCCAAGCAGTGGTCACGGGCGCGCTTGGGCTGCCCCAAAACAATATTAATACGCGCGGCCATAAGACGACCGGCGACATGGTTTGGGGCTTGAACAAACAGGGTATCCAGCTCTTGCAGCGCTTCTTTAAAGCGGTGGCCGTGTTGCAACACATTGGCGTGCAGTAACCAGTACTCTTGCTGCTGTGATGGGGTATCAGGCAGCCTGTTGGCAAGCGGTGCAAGCGATCGCTCGGCCAATTGATAACGGTAGCTTTGGCCCGGCTTACCGGCGCCAGCTAATTGTTCGGCAGCTCTTGTCAGAGCTAAGGTGGTGGTATCAGTCGTCGTTTCTGAGCTTTTTAAAGGTGTTTCTACTCGCTCCACAGCTTCGCCCCAATCGGCCAACACTTCGTCAGTATTAGCGGGCGTATAAGGCGCGGCCTTTAGTGGTGCCACGACGCTTAGCAGCAGCAGACTGCAAACAACGTGTAAACGGCGTAAAACCAACGTTGCCAAGTGACTCTTTATTTGCATGTAATATCTCCATGTGCCCTACCCCGAGCTTTTTAAAGCCCGGGGTAGAACGATGATACCCGTTTAGTCAGCGTCTTGAATCAAGTCGTCGTAGGCATTTGCCTCGGTAACGTCTTGTTCAAACTCCCGACCATTAACCGGCAAAGGTTCGTCCATTGCTTGCTGATTAAAGACCGAGCGGCTGTAAGTACTAAACGATACCTGCATGGCATCGACCGTAATGCTTACCTCTGCCGCGCCCGAGGTGTCTTCGCCATCGGATACGGTAAAGCTAAAGCTATCGGTACCGGTAAAGGTCGCCGCTGGCGTGTACATAAAACTACCGTCAGCCTCGATCATCACCTGACCATTGCTTGGCTCGTCCATCACCATAAAGCTCAGCTCATCGCCATCGGCGTCGGTGGCTGACAACATATCCGTCAGTACCGTGTCGGCTTCAGTGGTAAAGTTTGCCGTCTCCGCCATAGGCGCTTGATTTTCGGGCTCTGGCATTGGATCGGGGTTATAGTCGTCATCATCGTCGCTGCCACAACCGGCCAACAGCAGGCTACTGGACAGCGCAATTAATGCAGTGCGTGTAATGCTGTTCATAGTGTCCTCCTTACTCAGACCCGGCGATAGGATCGGCCAGATACGGGAATGACGTGTCCATCATGCCAGCATTGGTGGGCGCACCATCGGTAAATGGTACAGTACCGACGACCGCATCTTCCGGTGCGCAAAGACCAAGATCAGTGTCTTCGCCCGCAACCGGCACTGGGTGACACAGACGACCCATTACAACGCGCAGTGCGATATCGACTACGTCGTCACCAGGGCGACGGCCATTAGGGAAACCGGCCAAGTCATCACCCGCCACACCAAACGCTGATTGTTGCTCAGCGGGTACGGCAGCAATACCGGTGTTTAAGCGCAGCATTTCCGATGGCGTAACCATAGCGAGCTGGTTAACACCTTCAAAGCCGGTTAAAAAGGCGGTAACTAAATCCAAACGCGGAAATTTAGTCGGCGCCAACGTTGCAAAATCGGTATCAAGAGTTTGATTGACAGCATCTTTAAACAAGATGTTGAGCAGCTCGGGTAGGCTTGGGTGAGTCACATAATCGGCAAACTGGGTGTCATCTTTTGGCTCGCTGGCCGAGAAAGTGTCTTTGTCTTTTAAGCCGATAACCAACTCGTTAACCAAGGGATTACCCAAACGCGATACTTGTGTCAGCGCACCGCCGTTAACCTCTGGCTTGTCGAAGGTTGCCATCGGGTTAAGAATACGCGCTTGCGGCAAGCTCGCGGTTGTCCAACTACCGATCACACCATTACCGGAACCCGTGACACAGCTTTTGGGGACTTCGATGGCGAGCGCGGTCACGTTTTTCCAGCGCAGGTCATCATTTTCCATGGACTGAGTGATACCACCAGGGAAACCGCCGCCATCGTCAGCGCCTGGAGCACTATCGCCTTCAACCGGTACATAATTTACAAGATCGAAGGTTTTACCGAGGTTAACAGTGAAAGGGTCTTTACGTTGACCGACAAAAACTCGCGCGTTCATGTCGCAACCGGGCAATGCCACCTCGTGCACAAAGCTGTCGGCGTAATCAGAGTAACCTGACTCAGAGCCAAAAGTTTTATTGCCTATGTAATCGAGCGGCTTAGTGAACATTGCGCCGCCACCGTTGGCCTCTTCCAGCTCCATCGCCGTACCGGTACGACGGTCGCCGGTGACCATAGTGACCGAGTAATGCTCAGAAAAGTTAGCCTTCGACTGATCACCCGCGGAAATACCGCCCACGTTTTTCAGTGGTACCGCAATGGATTTTTTCTCGCCTTCGGCACCCACCTCTAATGCAACACCTTCACCATCGGCAGGCAACATTGAATCGAAGCGAAACTGAAAGGTAATGTCTTCCACCGCATCCCCGTCGTTATCGACATGAATGCTGTAAACCGCGTTGGGATCCATAGCAAAGTAATTAGGACCGCCGTAAGCATCTTGCAAAGGAATATAGTTTGCAATCATGGTGACATAATCGTCACGTCCTGCTTCATAACTGTTAAACGCGTAAAAATCTGTGGAATCTACCGTTGGCATTCGCGTAATGCTTGGTGCTTCACGGTGACTTGAGGCGTTTGCGCCCATCGCTAAACTGCCGCAAATGGCGGCGATGGCACATGTCAACTTGTACTTTTGCATGATTTTCTCCTTGATTAACATGATCGTCACTGTCCTAACGGATGAAATTTACTTTTGGATGCATTTATTTTTACTTATTTTAATAAATACGGCTTTTTTTACGTTTTGACGCTTTTTGTAAGATATATAGCCGGGCTGTTATAACTAGAGACTACTTTTAGAGCATTATAAATTTCGATTCGAAATCAATTGCTGTAACGGTGAATTAACATCATTAACAGCGTAGCAACAAAAGAAGCCAAGGGCACAAAACTTACCCTTGGCTTACGTAGATATCTTAAAGCGCAACAAGCTGTGAGGTATAAAGCACTTGTGTAGGCGCGCCATTGGGCGAGCCACCTACAGGCTCTAAACTTACCGCCAGCGCCGCCACTTGCACTTGATCAAATAAATCACTGCGCGCTAGCGTTAAGCGGCCATCTTTAGGCAATAAACCCAGCGACACTGGCGCACGCCCATCGGCGGCCACCAACCACAGTTCGTAGTCTTTATTGCCGACAGGGCTAAATTGTTCGGTCGCCTGAACTTGAATGTCGCGCTCAGTTAGCTCGATCAACCACAAGGCCTCAGCTTGCGCACCCTGCACCACAGCTACCTGTGAGGGCGCCGTTGAAACCTCAGCTTGGCCCCACCATAAATTTAGCGCCAATGCGACGGCCACAATACTGGCGGCGCTGGCCAGCCAGCGCCAACGATTAACCGTTGTTGCCGCAACTCGGCCGATATCAGTTTGGGGGAGCGATACAACCGTGTCGCCTTTGCCATCTCTGTCGCTGTACGCAAAGCCCAGCCGCCGCTGAATGGCTTGCCATACGCCGGGGTCTGGTTGACGCTCGGGCAGGGCCGCGCCCAACCCGTTTAAGTGCCGCTCCCAGCGCCACAAGGCTTGGCGCATGGGACGGTGATTAATTAACAAGGTTTGATAACGCAGCCGCGCCGCGCCGTGTAAAGTGCCCAACACATACTCAGATGACAGGCTGTTTTTGCGCTCTTCGGTTAGATAGTTCATCGCTCAAGGCACCTCTTTAACGTTTGCAGACCACGGCGAATCCAACTTTTAATGGAGCCCAAAGGCGAGCCCGTATGCACGCACAACTCCGAGTGGGTCAAACCGCGAAAATACGCCAACTGAATGGTCTGGCGCTGTACATCGTCCAACGTGTCCATACATTCATCAATGCGAGCGCGTTCACGCTCATCAAACAACGACACTTCTGGCGTGTGGTCACTGCTCGGTTCATGGTCTGTTTCACCGCGCTCTCGCTTGTGAGCCGCCGAGCGCAAAATATCCAGCGCGCGATAACGCGCAATACTAATCATCCAGACGATCACCGAGCCCTTATCGCTGTGATAATCACAGGCGTTGTGCCAAACCCGCACATAGGCTTCCTGCATTGCCTCTTCGGCAAGATCTTTGCGCTGTAACAGCTGTAAACACACCGCGTACAACCGCCCCGAGGTGTTTTGGTACAACTCGGCAAAGGCGCGTTTATCACCCGTTGCGGTAGCGCTTAGTAATTTAATGTGGCTCGAATCCATGCGTTCTCCCAGAGAGTTTTTGCTTATTTTAAAGGCCCATAGAACAGTACGGCGTCAGTGCGGATTTGGATGCCCAAAATGTCCCACTAACGAGTAAGGCCTGTATCACCCACCGCAAAATCAATCGGGGGCAGAACAATTTGCATCTTGTTGTAAGCCTTACGCGATTGCCTTAACACAGAGGCGCAAAAACAATCACCTTATCGAACGCTGCCGCTAGAGCGGCAAACAGCCGATAACAATAGAAAAACTGGTGAGAATTATGCATCCATTGAAACTGGCTAAAACGAGTAGCTGGAGGGCAATTGCCTACTGGCGTCGATACTTACCGCGACCATTGCATAACGGAGTAGCTGAATATGGCTAAAACTGACTACGGTCCCAGCATCAAAGATGACGAGCAGTATGAGGCGCTGCGCCGCGAAGGGGCGAGCAAAGAAAAAGCAGCGCGCATTGCCAACTCGCCGCGCCACCGCACGGGGGTGCGCGGTGGGCATGCGCCGCCTTACGAGCACTGGAGTAAAAAAGCGTTATATCAACGAGCAGCCGAGCTAGATATTAGCGGCCGCTCGACGCTAGACAAAGAAGGACTAATTCACGCGCTGCGCGATCACTGATCCCACTTGGGCGAGAACGGCGGGTTGGCCACTCGCTCACCGCGATCGAGCTGGTCAATCTGCGCAATTTCGTCGGCACTAAGGGTAATACGCAGCGCCTCGAGATTGGCTTTTTGGTGCGCCGCTTTGGTGGATGACGGTATCACCACAATGTTTTTGCTGGCCACCCAAGCGAGGGCCACTTGTGCCGCCGTCGCCTTGTGGGCTGCGGCTATTTTTTGCAGCACCGGCTCATCCATCACTTTGCCCACGGCCAAAGGCATATAACCCGTCACTTGAATGCCTTTGGATTGGCAATGCTGCACCAGTTTAGTATTGGCCAGTAACGGGTGCACCTCAACTTGGTTGGTCGCAATACGTTTACCACAAGGCAAACCTAAGGCCTCGTCGATTTGCGCGATGGTAAAGTTGGATACCCCAAACGCTCGGCAAAGTCCCTGCTCGCGGGCCTTGTCGAGTGCGCCCAAATACTCTGCCATCGGCACTTCGTTGTCGGGCGAGGGCCAGTGAATGAGCGCCAAGTCGACGTAATCCATATCGAGCTTGGTTAAACTCTCTTGCAATGCGGTAATGGCGTCATCATCGCTGAGGCGATCAAACCATATCTTGGTGGTAACAAAGATCTCCTCGCGCGGTACGCCACTTTCGCGTATCGCTCGCCCCACGGCGGCTTCGTTATCGTACATTGCGGCGGTATCGATATGACGATAGCCCAACTCCAAGGCAGACTTTACCGAGGCGATCACAATATCGTCTTGCAGCCGAAACGTTCCCAAACCCGGCTGCGGTAACTGAACAGAACCAGACATACCCTACTCCTTAAAAATCACTGTGAGAAAAATACCCTACTGAAATGGAGGCCGCATCCGGACAACACAAGGGAGCTTTACAATAGTTAATTTTGATAAGGCAGGATTAAGAAGCTCGCCAAGCCAATCGACAGGCATAAAAAAGCCGAGCGAGCTCGGCAAGAGGGTTTTACAAAAAAACTTTATGAGCGCGCCGTTAACAGCCGCTCGTTTCGGCGACAATCACCGGTGGTGCACCCGTACCATCCGCGGCGTTGTACTGCACCTCGCAATCACTGCCGCTATAACCCGCCAACTCAAAAGTCGACGGGTTACCGCCGGTAAAGGTGTAGTCGATTGCATCAAAGGCTACAGCCAGGGCAATGCCATTGGCGCCTGCGGCCGGGTACTCGTTAACCATATTAATGGTTTGCCCTTCCATATCGATGGTGGCGGGCTCGCCCTGCACCAAAGAGGTGGCGTGTGCCAAAGATGACGCCGACTTAACCGCACCTAACAACCCCTGAATAGACGCAATACGCGCTTCGCGCTCTAAGCCACTTAAGCGAGGTATCGCCACCGCGGCGAGAATGCCGATAATGGTGATCACGACGATCAGCTCAATGAGAGTGAAACCATTATTTTTGTAGGTTATTGAACGTTTCATAATATCTCCGCGTCGTTCTCCCGGCAGGCTAGCACCGGTATAGTATAGCCATTAAAATTTGACGTACCCATGTATAACGCTGGCGTCATTATACACATATCCGCTAGATGGCACCCGAATTAATAGGCGTTAGTTCTTACGGTACACCTGAATACTCATATCAGCAGTGTCCCGCAACTGTGTTAAACCCAACAATGACGACTGTTGGGCGGGGCTGGTACTCCAGTAATGGGGGGTCATTTTCAGCAGGTTGGCTATTTGTTGGCCATCGTGTAACTGAATATCGAACGTTAAACGCTCTTGGCTGACCAAGCTCAACCCAGCAAAGTACGCTTGCTGCTTGGCGCTGCGATAGGGCCGAACCTCATCATATAATGCCGCGCGCAGGTTGGGTAAATGGTCATCCCCCGGCCCCACAAACACCACCAAACCGCCGGGCGCTAACACCCGCGCAAACTCGGCCTCGTCGACAAAGCAAAATACCGACAACACCGAATCGAAAACGCCATCCAAATAAGGCAGCTCCGCCACGCTGGCGATACACCAGTCGATGCTTTTACTGCGCCGACACGCCGCCTGAATCCCCTCTTTAGAAATATCGACCCCGGCCACGTTAACGCCGGCAGCGGCAAGGCTGGCAGCGTAATACCCTTCCCCACAGCCGGCATCCAGCAGTTGCTGCAGGCTGTGCTCGCGGCACAATTGCACGAGCCTATCGACCAACGGCTGATAAAACCCGGCCGATAAAAATTCCCGCCGGGCGTTGATCATCATTTTATTGTCGCCGGGCTGCTTTGAGGCCATTTGATGCGCCAGCAGTAAATTCACATAGCCTTTTCGAGCAATATCAAAGCTGTGGTTGGCAGCGCAGCGATAGGTAGCCTCCCAGCGCTCGAGTGGCGCCTGGCAACTGGGGCAGCGGTATAAGGTCATGGAAGCGCCTCTTTAGGTTTAGGCCGTAACGCCTAAGCGTATGTATTTATGGCTGTTATCTGGAACCGGCCGCCCCCGTGAGATAAGATCTGCTCTTGCATAATGACAATGAACTGGACGGATCTATGGGTGTTTCGGCAATAATCTTTGGTATCGCCACGGCGTTTTTTGCCATTCGCGGCTATTTTAATGGTTTTTGGGGGTCGCTAGCACGCATAGTTGCCTTGGCAGGTGCTTACGCCGCGACTTTTTTCTACAGCAAAGACGTGGCCGAGCTGATCAAGCAGTACACCTCGCTCACAGGAATCGCGGCTTACCTTGTCGGCTCAGTCGCGCTGTTTTTTGCGGCACTTATCACCATTCGCCTGTTGTTTTGGATTCTGGCCAAGCTTACGCCATCCCAGGGTGAAGGAGAGCCGGGCCCGCTATCAAGGCTTGGCGGCGCAGCGGTTGGCGCGGCGGCGGGTGCCCTTATCGGCTTGTTGCTGGTGTACTTGTTTGGTGTATACGATTCGGCGCAAAACCTTAAACAAGAGACTCCAACACAATCCAGAACCACCACGCCGGTAGATGCCGCCGCCCGTAAACTCGTCAGCAAATCGGCCGGGGGCCTGCTTGCGTTATCGGGCAAGAGTGACAACGCCGTGCGCATTACCGAGTCGGTCGTGGCCGATCCGGTAGAGAGCCTGGACCGAGTCGGTCGGGTGAGTAATAACCCGGATATGCGCCAACTGATGGCAGACGCTCGCGCCCAGCGTTTAATGCAGCAAGGCAAGGTCGACGAGCTGATGCAAGTGCCGGCGTTTCGACGTTTGATGGAAGACGACGACTTGCGCCAACTGATGCAAGACGCCGGCATGGACATCGACAACCGCGACGATGCCCGCGACACGGCGAAAAAATTTGCCCTTGGCTACCAGCAGTACCAGATTAAAAAAGACGACCCGCGAGTGCAGGCTATTTTGCATGACCCCGAGTTTAAACAGCAATTGCAATCTGACAATAAACTGCCGCTACTGCTGAACCCCAAAGTAAACGAACTGGCCGAGATCATCTTTGTCGAGGGCGCGCAATCGATCGAGCAAGTCGAGGGCGCGCAATCGATCGAGCAAGTCGACGCCGACAGCCAATACCGCATTGAAGATGCCGACAATGCCGAAGTGGACGAAACCGGTAAAACCATTTATCGCCACACCGACGAGAGCGGCCGCACTTACTACTCCGATCGGCCGCAGGGTAACTAACCGGCTCTAATGTAGAGTCACCCTATAAAAAAGCCCGCCTGAGTAAGCTCAGGCGGGCTTTTTTGGGCAAAGCAACTTACCGCTTATGGCAGTAGGTCAGCAACCGCGTCGCGCTCTTCACGCAACTCTTGCTCGGTAGCCTGCATACGGCCTTTCGAAAACTCGTTGTTCTCTACGCCTTGTACAATTTCCCAGTCGCCGTTTTTGCACACGCAAGGGAACGAGTAAATCAGGCCTTTTTCGATGCCGTAGCTGCCATCGCTGTATACACCCATGCTGACCCAATCGCCCTCAGCAGAACCCAGCGCCCATGAACGCATATGGTCGATAGCCGCATTAGCCGCAGACGCTGCAGAAGACGCACCGCGCGCTTTAATAATCGCCGCGCCGCGCTGTTGTACTGTGGGGATAAAGTCGTTTTCGTACCAGCTTTGGTCGATCAGGCTCATGGCGTCTTCACCGGCGACAGTGGCGTGGTGAACATCCGGATACTGAGTCGCTGAGTGATTACCCCAGACCACCAGGTTTTTAACATCAGAGATGGTTTTACCGGTTTTTTGTGCCAGCTGAGTCAGAGCACGGTTGTGATCCAGACGCATCATAGCGGTGAACTGACGGGGGTTAATGTCTGGGGCGTTGCGCTGCGCGATCAGAGCGTTGGTGTTTGCAGGGTTGCCCACTACCAGCACTTTAATGTCGCGTGAAGCGTGATCGTTGATGGCCTTGCCTTGTACCGAGAAGATTGCGGCGTTAGCCGACAGCAGATCTTTACGCTCCATGCCTGGCCCGCGTGGGCGCGCACCTACCAGCAAAGCGTAATCGGTGTCTTTAAAGGCAACATTAGGATCGTCGGTGCAAACCATACCGGCCAGCAGCGGGAAAGCGCAGTCGTCCAGCTCCATAGCGACGCCTTTTAGGGCTTCCAGCGCAGGAGTGATTTCCAGCAATTGCAAAATAACCGGCTGATCTTCGCCCAACATGGCGCCAGAGGCGATGCGGAACAACAGGGAATAGCTGATTTGGCCAGCGGCGCCGGTGACGGTAACTCGAACGGGTGCTTTCACTTTATTTCTCCGTAGTTTGCAGGCTTAAGCGGGGTTGCCGCACCACCTGTCAGTGAGGTAATTAATCGGGCTAAGGCGGCGAGCCTCGCAGAACCCCTAACCGGCGCCCAAGGTTGAGGACGCAGCCGGGTTCTCGCAACGCTGGCAAGATATGCGCTAGCCAGATGACCAAGACGAGTAAGCAGTTAGGGCTCACGCATTACCGCGTCCGGACGGGCCGGTATTATAAGCTATTGAGAAAAAATTTCATCTATAGGAGGGGGACGTATGCGAGGCGGGCTTAAAGAGTAGACAAAGGCGTCAAACTGACCGCATTTACCGCGTGCAGCGGCATCGCGTCACTGGCACCACCGCACCGAGGCGCGGTGGTGCCACAGGGCTAATCGGCGGGCACCTCTAAGCGGACATTGTCAAACGACACATCAATGGCACCGTTGGATTCAATGACAAACATATTGGCAATCAACTCGATATTGGCAGAGCCCCCGGCCAGTGAGTTGCCGCTAGCGCGAAGCGCCTCGACACCGATGCTAAAACTGCGCCACTCCCCCAGGGGCGCAACCGGTACCGTGGTATCACTGGCGTTGGGCCAACCGCTGTCGATTTTTACCAACAAGTTGCTGCCATCGGCCGCGCTGTTCACCTTGTAATCAAACGCCAATACCCCGCCATCTACCCATGAGGATAAATCAGCGGCGCCATCGCTTACCTGAAAGTAAACATTACCGTCCACCGCCGGCTTGGCGTAATTAAACACAAAGCCCCGGCCCTCTTCGACGATATCGCTCGACCAAGTCACCTCTCCTGTCGGGTTATAGCTGTTAACCTCTAAACCGGCGACCAGAGCGTCGTCAAACATGGTAAATAATGGCGGCGTGGCAAACTCCGAGCCTTGTAGTGCCGGTGGTGTATGCCCTTCTATCAACTCGGCATCGTCACTTACGGTGGCACAACCCTGGCCAGTAGAGGGTTCACCCGAACACTCGTATACCCGCACATAATCCACTTCCATGGTTTGTGGGAACACCGACTCGTCGATGCCGGTCTCATTGACGTTGCCGGCCCAGTTGCCACCAACCGCCAAATTAAGCAGCATATGGAAAGGAGAGTGGCGGTCAAAAGGCGCGCCTTCCGGCGCATCAATCAGCTCGCCCCCCACCTCGTACTGAGAGTACCAGCCTGAATCCCGGTGAGTCGCATAGTGCACATCGTCCACGTACCAGCGAATTTCACCGGCTTCCCACTCAAGCGCATACTCGTGAAAGGCGTCGGCGGGGTTGGCGCCATCGGGCAACTGATAATAAGCCCCCGAATGCACGTTGTTTGGCCACGTACTACCATAGTGCAAAGTGCCGTGTACTCGTGACTCTACATCCCCATCGGCAGCACCGGGGGCATCCGACTGAGCTTTTAGGTTAACCGCTTCCATAATGTCAATTTCGCCACTGGAGGCCCAAACACCATAGGGCGAATTGGTCGGCAGCATCCATATCGCCGGCCACGTACCCTGCCCAGCGGGCAGTTTGGCACTGATCTCAAAGCGACCAAACGCCCACTCAGCCAAACCACGCGTGCGCAAGCGGGCCGACGTGTAAGGCAACGTCGTCTGTTGACCACCCTCACCACTGGGAGAGTTAGAGCCGGTAAAGTCCTCGCGTTTAGCGACTATGGTGAGCATCCCATCGGCAACGTAGGCATTTTCAGCCCGATCGGTATAACACTGCTGCTCGTTGTTGCCACCGCCCCAACAAGAAGTCTCAAACTCCCACTTGCTGGAGTCGATTGCATCGCCGTCAAAGTTATCCTCCCATATCAGTTGCCACTCGTTACTCGCAACTGGCTCACTACTGCTTGAGCTGCTGTCGGCGGAGCTACTTTCACTGGAACTGGAGCTAGAGCTAGACGCTACTGGGGTACTGGACGACGAGCCGCTATCGTTGCTGCCGCCACAGGCGGACAATGCAATCATTAGGCTGATGGCAACGCTCAATTTGCATTTCATGGGGGGAGTCCTCATTATTATCGTAGATTCGGTTTCCATCGCCCCGTGCCAATAACACAACACGTGTACGACAGCTCGAACCAGTATTGTCCAACCGGGAGAGGACGGCGCCCCACCTTGCGCAAAAGCGTAATATGGGAAGAGCTTATGCAACACATATGGCGGCGCGCTCAGTGTCACATCGCAACGATGACAAAAGAGATACTAAAAAACTCGCGAACCGACGACAAACCGTGTAAGAGACATGACCGTAGAACCAATACTAATCTGGCAAGGCCCGATCAATCATTTTCAACGCGTTACGGATGTATGCGACACGATTATTGCGCTCTCACACACTTTTCAAGATCGAGTCAGTTTGGTTAGGAATAAAGGCGGTATCTGGGGATGAGCTGCTCTGGCTTCAGTTATGGTTAAAAGCAAAATCATTGACTGGCACAGTCAGAATCGGTGTAATTAATATACAGATCTCGCCAGCGTGACAACGCACGTTTCTCTTTTTAACCGGCTGCAGAGACAGACCGTGGCCCAAGCCAATCCCTCTCTGCGAGATATTCATTTTGTCACTTGCCTAAGTGATAGCTTACGTGAGCGCAGCCCACACTGCTTTCTCTGCCGCTTCACAGCCTTCACTTTGCCCTGTTCACTTAGCCACTAAAATAGACCTCCATGGGACACAGTCGCGGGGAACTGAAAAGCCGTGCTTCGTAGCTAGGCGAAACCTATTTACTCCTCGGGCGTGATCTCAAATCCATAAACTATACCGCTTTGCCCTGAAACCTTAACAGAAGCAGGCTGACGGTACTCTGCCAAAACAGAAGGCGCTGATATTAATTTATACTGCTGATTCGCCTGTAACTCGTAGATTTTAGCTTCAAGTAATATTGACCCATCGGGGGTATTAAGAGGCACAACTGTTATTTTTAGTTGGTTTTTCAGTTTGTACTCGCTTTCGGCGCCCACGGAACCGGAAAAACGTACATCGGCGAACGGTTCGTTATTTTTCAAGACTTTAACAGCAAGAGTAATCGAGTCTACCTCAGTGCTTGTAGCGTACAAAACCAAAGACGCTACAGTCATCATCATTACTATTGTAGTGCCAACAGCCATGTGTAAGTAACGTTTCTTTTTTGGCTGTTCCACCAACTCAGCTACCGTCATACTAAAAGCAGACGCTAAAGCCAACACCGACTCCTTAGAAGCCACGCCACTCTTTTCAATCCGCTGCACGGTACGCAGACTGATATTGGCCGCTTCGGCCAGGTGTTGTTGACTCCAAGCTTTTTGAGTACGAAGCTCTATCAGTTTATTGGTATCTATATTCAAATCCATATTCTTGCCCTCGGTTATTGGCAATTTATTCTGACCGAAAACAAGCTCCGTTAATGACGAAAGTTTTACGACACGGTTACGACATCTTTACGTCAGCAGACCATTTAGTTGGGTGCCCACTGGATTCTAAACAAATCGCGAAGAGGTGCTACGAAGCACCGCTTTTAACCCCCTGCAACCAGCCGAACGGAGGTCTATTTTAGGGGTAAGCAAACAGGAACAAGGTGAATGGCGCGGAGCGACAGAGAGAGCAGCCTGGGCTGCGTTTGCGCAAGTCTCATCAGGCCACGGATGGCATGTCGAGACAGCCCTCTAAAATCGGCCGTAGCGATGGAACCCGTTATAGCTGCATGGACGCAGTGCAGGAGAGGCCATTTCGTTAGTTTGATTTGCCCAGACCAAGAAAATTCACTCGCCACGCCCGGCTATACGGGCATATGAAAAAGCTGACAAAGCCAGACTTAACTACTTAACGTAGCGCCCTTCCAAAGCCCCATAAACCGCTTTAGAAAAACCCACATCAGAGGCATCCAAAGCCTCAACTACCTCCACTAAATGCTCGTTATCCTCGCGGCCATCGGCCCAAATTTTACGGTAGCTACCGTCTTTATAACCGTGATCTTGACGAAAAAAGTTAAGCACATTCTTACCCACATAGCGGCGATAAAGCTCGGCGTAGCTCATATTAACGCCCGCCATTAAACGGCCAAACAGTTCTAAATGAAACGCTTGATCGTTAAGGGTGGCGGCGGTAAAGGCTTCTACATCTAAACGTAGGTCGGTTTGGTCGGTGTTGATATCCAGCTCGCTTGCCACTTTATCGGCAATCTCATCAACGCTGGCACCGCTTTGTAAAAGAATACTTAAACCAAAGTGCCAAATATCGATCAGCTCTAGTGCGACTTGCTCGGTGTCGGGGGTTTGGTGCTTCCACCACTTCCAGCCGTAGTGATCCATCAGCTCGCCACATTCGATCCAGATGGCCCGGTACCAGGCGTTGCCCTGCTCGCGCCACGCGGAGTGGACTTTGCTGTTCATGTCGTCCTGCAACTGCAGCATGGCGCGGGTTTGTTGTTTGATGGTTTCCAGTGACACGGGCAAATCCTCAGGGTTTTTAAACTGTGCTGTTATTTAGTGGGTTGCTTTATGAAGGCGCTACTGCGGGCGGTGCGCTTGCGCCCGATTAAACAGCCGATAAAAGTTCTCGGTGGTAATTTCGGCCAATTCAGCGTAGCTGATGCCTTTAAGGTCGGCGACAAATTCGGCGACTTCACGCACGTACTGTGGCTCGTTGGGTTTGCCGCGATACGGCACCGGTGCCAAGTACGGCGAATCGGTTTCGACCAATAAGCGATCGAGTGGCATATTGCGCGCGACTTCTTGCAGCTCTTTGGCGTTTTTAAAGGTGACGATGCCCGACAGAGAGATGTAGTAGTTCATCTCCATGGCGGCTTGGGCCATCTCCCAGCTTTCGGTAAAGCAGTGCAACACACCGGCATGCTCGGGGTTGCCGTGGGCCTTGATTAAATCGAGAGTATCTTGGCGCGCGTTGCGGGTGTGTACCACGACGGGCAAACCCACCTGCCCGGCGACCTCTAAGTGCAGCGCAAAACTGGCTTTTTGCTCATCGATACTGTCGGTCTCGTGGTAGTAATCGAGGCCGGTTTCGCCAATGGCGACGACTTTATCGCGCCCGGCCCACTCGGTTAATTGCTCGCGGGTGGCGGTACCGGCCGACACATCGCACGGATGCACCCCCACAGAGGCTAATACCGAGGGGTTTTGCTGGGCGATCTGAATAACCTGCTCGACGTTATCTAAGCTGATGCTGATGCACAGCATTTGTTTGATGTCGCGCGCGTGCGCGGCGGCCAAGGCTTGATTGAGCTGGCCATCGTAGGGGTCGAGATTAATTCTGTCCAGGTGGCAATGGGAGTCCACTAGCATATTGTCACCATTTTTTGGCTGTGTGTATTAAATGACGCGGGTTGGGTACAGGCGGCGCCGAACAGCGCCGCGTTACATGGTATGGGTGGGCCGGTCTGACTCGAGCGAGCCGGCCAAATAATTCTCTATTTTGGTCACGGCAGTGTTGTCTTCGTCGGTAAATTGCACACCAATACCGGCGGCGCGGTTGCCTTGGGCGCCTTTGGGCGTGACCCACACCACTTTGCCCGCGACGGGGATTTTTTCCGGCTCATCCATCAAGTTAAGCAGCATAAAGACTTCATCACCCAGCTTGTAAGGCTTATTAGTGGGGATAAACAGGCCGCCGTTTAGCACATAGGGCATATACGCGGCATAGAGTACGGCTTTGTCTTTAATGGTCAGTGAGAGAATGCCGTTGCGGGCGCCGCCGAGTGCTTGCATAGAGTCGATCCGATCAATAAGCGCTGTAAGCTACAGCGCTAGGCTATTTATACGTGTAGATAATATCTATCACAAAGGTAATGGATAAGCCGCACGGTGTCCAGCGCCGGGCCCGCTAGCACCAGCTTGCGCTATCCGGAGGCCGATTGAGCAACTCCTCGACATTGGCGCGTATCACCCGATACCCGACATTGCCAAACAAAGTTTGCCGCCCACCGTCGAGCACATACGAGGGACTGCCTTTGATGCCGGCAAGGCGCGCGCCTTGGTAGTCGGCCATTAAGGCGGCCATCGCCGCGCCGCTGTCGATGTAGCGTTGCAGCTCAGTCCAACCGAAGCCGGCGTTTGCGGCAATGCTCGCCAATACCGGCAGCTGGGCGATATTTTGGGCGTGGGCAAAAAACGCCTGGCGAATAGCCAACGCCAGGGCCGCCCCTGCGGAAACACCTGCCGCAAGCTCAGCGGCTTTAATCACTAAATGCGCGCTGGCCGAACTTGCCGGGCGCACACGCGTCCACACATCGGGATGCAGGGTGAAATCAGAATACTCGTTTAACGCGTGAGCAACATGTTGGGCAAAGCCCTCATAACCGCCCCGCTCGCCCCAGTTAGTGGCTATTTTGCCCGCCACATCGCCAAACACATCGACGCAGTGGTAACGCAACGCCACCGCGTCTTGCATCTGTGCTTGCAACTCATCCACCCGCTGCTGGGCCACCCACGCCCAGACACAGAGCACATCGCTGTAGTAATCGATGCTAATGGGCGAGCTGGGCATTATTTTAACTCATCCGACAGTAAGCCGATGGATAGCGCGTACTTAAACGACGGATTAAAACTCATGATGGTGCAAAAGTTACGGTAGACGATATAACCTTTATTATCGCCTTTGTCTGCCAATACCAACGCCGCTGGAATTGATACATTGGGCAAGTCTGACCCATCGGCGCGGCGCACCCCCAGCTTTTGCCAATCGCGCAAGTCGCGCCATACGCCTAAGCTTTTAAAGCGTTTACAGTCAGCATCGGGGGTTAAACCGGCCGCCTGTTCGGCGGGCAAGCTTTGCTCGCCGCCCTCGGGCAACTGTACCGGCCGGCCCCAGGTTTGATCATCGCGCCAACCGCGGGGTTTGAAGTAGTTAGCGATCGAGGCAAACACATCAGCCTTGGTGTTCCAGATATCGCGTTTGCCATCGCCGTCAAAATCGACGGCGTACTGCTGATAGCTATCGGGCATAAACTGCGACTGCCCCATAGCGCCGGCCCACGAGCTTTTCAACTCAGCGTAGGTCGGGAAGCCGCTGTCGAGCATATCGAGGGCGGCTAAAAACTGCTTGCGAAAATAGGGCCCACGGCGTTTGTCGTAGGCCAGCGTCGCCAATACATTAAAAATGGGCTCTTTAATGGGGTAAGTACCATAGTTGGTTTCCATCCCCCAAATTCCCACCAAAAAGCGCGGCTGTACGCCGTATTTTTGCGCGACTTGATTGAGCACCTCGGCGTTTTCGGCCATCAACTTGCGCCCGGTGGCAAATTTCCAATCGGTTAAGCGCGCACTCAGGTAGCTGTCGTACGTTTGCACCACCTCGGCTTGATTGCGATCAGTTTTAATGATGCGTTTTACCGGCGGGGTAATTTCTGAGAAGGCTTGCTTTAGGGTTTGCTCGCTAATGCCGCGCTCTTTCGCTTCTTGGTATAACTCATCGAGCCAGAGCTGAAACTGCGCATCCTCTTCAGATACGGCCGAATCACCGGCGGGCTCGGCGGCAAACAGCGCTCCGGGCAACAGGCTTAACGTTAAGCCTAACAGCGACAACCGAAGCATGCGTGTAGCGTTTTTTATCATAGCGATTTACTCGATGGGCAAGATTGAGAGTACAAACATTACCATAGAGTCTGAATTTTTTGTGGGTAACGGTTCAGCAAATTGCCAACAAGTGTAAAGCGTTTAACCGCGCGCCCTTAGCAAAACACCCCAATCCATCAGCAGCTCTTCTAACAGTAATTGCACGTTGGGGTTAGCACCACTGGCCAGCAGCTTTTTGCTGTGTAGCAATTTTTCTTGAAAACGGTGCAGCAAGTTCGGTGAAATGGCTTTTAGCGTTGCATTTAAACCGGCATCAATATCGGCAAAGCGCGCACACTCGGCACCTACCTGCCAACACGCCAAGTCGTGTAGCCACGCGCTAAACCAGTCAACCGCAGCACGACCATCACCTTTTTGCCAGCTGGCGGCAACGCTTAAGGTGTCCGTTTGGCCTAAGGTCAGCTGGCACAAATCGCTGGCCCAGCGCTCACGTTGATCGAGTGCGTCCCCTTGCAGTAAATCGCGCGCGGCCAGTGGCGCCCCCCGGCTCAACGCTAACAGCTCGGCCGCACTATGGCCCGAGCCCGACACCAGCGGCATCAACCAGTGTAAGCTTTGCTCGTGGGGCGGTATCGCCATGGTGCGCAACTGACAGCGGCTGCGAATAGTGGGCAACACACCACTGGGAGAGTCGGTAACTAAAATCAATAAAGTATCGGCGGCCGGCTCTTCCAGCGTTTTTAATAGCGCGTTCGCGGCATTGCTGTTCATGGCCTCGGCCGGCATTAAGGTCACCACTTTATAGCCCGACTGCTGCGCGGTTTTATTTTGCGCCTCGGTCAACGCTCTTACATCACCCACTTTAATCGCCTTGCCGGGCTCTTCTGGTGCCACTTGGATAAAATCAGGGTGGGTACCGGCACGGTTTAGCTCGCAGGACTTACAGTTACCACAAGCGGACTCAGACACCGGCCGCTGGCACAATACATACTGCGCCATGGCCGTCGCCAAGTGCCGCTTACCCAGACCGGGGCTGCCCGAGAGCATTAGCGCGTGGGGTAAACGGCTATCACTAAACTGCTGTACAAAGCCCTGCCATAACTCTTGTTGCCACGGGTACGGCAGTGCGGGGAAGTCACTCATGTCTTGTTCATCCAGTGTTGCGAGCGCGCAGCTTACCAAGTGGCAGCACATTTGGCGATAATCGCCCTTGTACGAATGGCGATGTCTGGGATAATGGCCACCACCTGACTGCCGAGCCCTACTATGACTGTATCGCTATGACCCCATCTTTGCCCACACCGTCTGTGCCGCTCGTGTACCAAGATGATGCTTTGGTTATCGCCAATAAGCCGTCGGGCTTGCTGACGGTGCCAGGGCGCGGTCCAGAAAAACAAGACTGCCTGATTAATCGTCTGCTGGTGAGTCACCCCAATAGCCGTATCGTCCATCGCCTAGATCAGCCGACCTCGGGTATCGTGATTGTGCCGCAAAGCTACGAGGCGCTGCGCCACATCGGCCGCCAGTTTGAAACCCGGCAGGTCAGTAAACGCTATATTGCAGTGGTGGCGGGTATTATCGAGCAAGACGAAGGCGCCGTCGAGCTGCCGTTGATTTGCGACTGGCCCAACCGCCCGAAGCAAATGGTTGATTGGGATAATGGCAAAGCCGCCCTCACCCATTACCGGGTTTTGGCGCGCGACACGGACACCCAGCAAACCCGCGTCGCGCTAACACCGGTCACCGGCCGCTCCCACCAGTTGCGGGTGCATATGCTCGAGCTGGGCCATCCCATTGTGGGCGACACGCTCTACGCGCCCGAGGCGGTCATTGCCGCAAGTAACAGGCTATTGCTGCACGCCGAGCGCATCAATTTTGCACACCCTATCAGCGCTGAGCCATTGACGATTGAATCTTTGGCGCCTTTCTAGCTCCTCCTAACCTCACCGATATTACCGCTTCTTACCGCCCCACACCTTCCGCAATGCTCTGCACCCCCAATATTGACTATGTATTTTTATGCGCCAAGTGTTTAGAATCGCCGCGCGTTTTGGCGCATTTATCTAAATCATGGAGCTGTAGAACAATGAACAAAGCAATACTCGCTACTTTAGTAGCACTCGCCTCCCAGTCTGCCTTTGCGGCAGATAACGGTAACGGACGACTGAGCGGAAAAGCGGGCGCCGCTTGGGCGACTGGCGACTTTGTCGATGGCGCATTACTTAACCCGAGTTTGGCCGCTAACTTTAAGGCAGAAGACGATTTCGCGCTAAATTTAAATCTGGGGGCTTTCGCAACAGACCCTGATGATCTCATCGAGAATGTTGATGACCTGGACGACCTACTCGATAAGTACGAAGGTTATGGTTACAACGGCACTGGTGACGACAGAACCTCTCTAGACTCAGATGACGCTGAGAAGATTAACGAGCTACTGCAGGATATTGACGGCAGCGCCGCGTACGTTGAAGGCGGTGCGAGTATAGCGGTGGCCATCCCCAACCAGGTTTTAGCTGCTACCGCCTTTGCCCGGGCTTCATTGACCGGCAGTTTTATACCTGACATCAGCGACAGTGACTTCACGCTGATCGAAAACAGTGTCGATGCGCCCTTCTCCAGCGACGAGCTAACCTCTGAGGTAACTACCGTAGGCGCCCTCGTCACGGAATATGGCGTGGCACTTGGCAAACGCCTCAGCTGGCGTGAAGAGGGCGATTTACTCGTCGGCGTAACCCCCAAAATGGTCGATGTTGAAACCTTTTATTACCGCGATAACGTCAACGATTTTGACGTCGATGAGATCGAAGACAATCACGAAGATTACACCTACAGCAGTGACTTTTTTAGCTTAGACGCCGGCGCCACCTACCTTAAGGGCCCCATGAGTTACGCCCTTGTGCTCAATAACATCATTGGCAAAGATGTCAAAACCGTGGTTGAGGGTGAGACGTTATCCATCAAACCACAAGCCGTGGCGGCCCTCGGTTACGATATTGAGTGGTTTAATGCCGAGGCGGCGCTAGATTTAATGCCCGCCGAGAACTTCGCGTTACATGATGACGTGCAACAGCTGCGCGTGGGCGCCGAGTTTGGGGCCAACTATTGGGCTCAGTTGCGCCTGGGCTATAAAACAGACTTAGAAGGCACGCTTGAAGACACCTACTCCATTGGTGTCGGCCTCAGCCCCTTCAATGTGGTCAATGTAGACATCGCACTCACCGCGGGCGATAAAAATACCTACGGCGGCGCCTTGCAACTGGGCATGCGCTTTTAACCGCGACAACCCGACGTAGCAGGCCCTGTGAGCCGCCCGATCTATAGCGATAGACTCGGCGGCTCACTTAACAGGCGCGCCAAACATCCCGCAATATCCCGCTGAACCTCGTTTAACGTCTGACTTGCATCCACTTGCGCGTAGTGCGCCGGGTTGGCATCGGCGCGCTCGCGGTAGGCCGCTCGCACCCGATTAAAAAACGCAATATCCTCACGCTCAAAGCGGTCCAACTCGGCCCGTGCCGCCGCGCGCTGTAGGCCCAGCTCGGGTGCGATATCAAGTATCAGCGTTAGATCGGGGCGCAAGGTATCTTGCACCAAGTGTTCTAGCTCGCCAATCACGGTTTTATCCAGGCCCCGGCCGCCACCTTGGTAGGCGTAAGTGGCGTCGGTAAAGCGATCGCACAAGACCCAAGTACCCTGAGCGAGTGCGGGTTTAATCACTTGCTCTAAGTGTTGCGCACGCGCGGCAAAAATCATCAACAGCTCGGCTTTATGAGCCACCGGCTCTTCACGGGTCGCCAATAACAGCTCGCGTAATTGCTCGGCTAGCGGCGTGCCACCCGGCTCGCGGGTCACCAATACATCAATACCGCGCACGGTTAGCCACTCGTGCACAAAGGTCAGGTTCGTACTTTTACCCACACCCTCGGTACCCTCAATGGTTATAAACTTGCCTCTGGCCAAGGTGGTCGTCGCTCCTTAATACTGGTTAGGTCGTGTTTTGGCTATTCAGCGCTCATTTCATGACTGTGTGGACCATTCAGCCAAGCTGAGCAGTCTACACATAAGCGACAAACTCGGCGAGGTGTCCGCCATAATCCGCCTTCAAGTTGGCAAGTTAACGCAATATGGGTTCCGTAACCGGCCCCGGCATCGTATCATTAGCGCCTTTTTCAGGTAGACCTTAAGGAACCACTATGATTACCCTGCACACCAACTACGGCGATATCACCCTAGAACTGGATTTTGACAAAGCGCCTAAAACCGCCGCTAACTTTAAGCAGTATGCCGAGGACGGTTTTTACAGCGGCACCATTTTCCACCGTGTGATTGATGGCTTTATGGTGCAAGGCGGTGGCATGGATGAGAACATGAGCCAAAAAGAAACTCGAGCCCCCATCGAGAACGAAGCCGACAACGGCTTAAAAAACCTTGCCGGCACCGTGGCTATGGCACGTACCAATGATCCACACAGCGCCAGCTCGCAGTTTTTTATTAACGTACAGGACAACGACTTTTTGAACCATTCGGGCAAAAACGCTCAGGGCTGGGGCTACTGTGTGTTTGGCAAGGTCACCGACGGTTTGGACGTGGTAGAAAAAATTCGCAAAGTTAAAACCGGCAGCAAAGGCATGCACCAAGACGTGCCGGTTGAGAGCGTTATGATCGAAAGCGTGACTGTTGCTGCATAGCACATGACCACGCTGTTTATATCAGACCTGCACCTGCACGCGGCCGAACCGGCTGCGGTGCAGGCATTTTACGACTTTTTAAGCGAGCGCGCCCTCGGCGCCAAAGCACTGTATATTTTGGGCGATTTCTTTGACGCCTGGATCGGCGATGATGACGACGAGCCACTGGGGCACGAGGTCGCCGCCAAATTACGCGAGCTTGCCAACAGCGGCGTTGACATTTATTTGATGCCTGGCAACCGGGACTTTGTACTGGGCAATGTGTTTGCCGCGCGTGCGGGTGCCACCATGCTGACGGACCCAACCGTCATCGACCTGTACGGCCAAACCACGGTTTTATTGCACGGTGACAGTTTATGCACCCGCGACCAAGCTTACATGGCCTTGCGTGCGCAATTGCGCTCACCCGAGTGGCAAGCGCAAGCGCTGGCACAGCCGCTGCAAGTGCGCCGCGCGATGGCCGAGCAATTGCGGGCAAAAAGTAAAACCATGAACAGCTCAAAGCCCGAGGACATTATGGATGTTACCCCAGAGGCAGTGGTTGAGCTTTTACGGGAAAATAACGCCAGCTTAATGATTCACGGCCATACCCATCGACCCGAGCGCCACCCCCTAACGGTAGATGAACAACCTGCCGAGCGTATTGTGTTGGGCGACTGGCACGACAATGCGTGGTGCTTAGTCGCCAACGAGGACGCTCTGACGCTTGAGCACTGGCCTATTTAAGTGGCAACAACTGACTAACGCTCACCGCTAAGCCACCTGTCATCCCCAACCTAACACTAGAGTTGGGGATTTTTTTGCCCTGTAAAAAATGCCTCGACGCTCGCCGACTCCCACATAGTGTCTTGATACCCCAGCTCCATCAGCTCGCTAATAAACGGGTTAGCAAACAGCAAGTAGCTGGCAGCAGTCGCGCCGCCACTTTTGGTGGTCGCGCCAATAGCACGCAAAAAGAATCGTACACTGCGGGGCAAGTAGCGCACTTTGCGCCCGGCAATAGCATCAACCCCTTTACTGGGCGAAACAATCATATTGCGCACCGGTTTTAACCCGAGGTTTTGCTCGGCCCGAACCTCGGGGGGAATAAGCTCAAGCAAGTGATTAAGCCGCTCCATATGCTCGATATCATTCTCTAGCGCATCGACAAACGCACTGTTAAGCAAATGCCCTACAATCTGCGCCATTGAGGGGGAGTGCCGCACCGGCATAACGGCTTTATTAAGGCCGCGACTAGGGCTGCGGTTACCACTGACCCCAATCACAAACAGCGAATCCGCCCCCAAGTGCAGCGCCGGACTAATGGGGGCCAGTTGCCGCAGCGCGCCATCGCCGTAATACTCTTGAGCAATACGCACGGTAGGAAAGATAGTTGGAATGGCCGAAGAGGCAAGTAAGTGCTCAAGCCGAATATCAGTGGGCACGCCAGCGCGACGAAACCGTTTCCAGCCGGCAAGCTCCTCTTGCCCCTGAAAAAAGCTCACCGAGCGGCCCGAGCTATAACCCATGGCGGTAATAGACACCGCGTGTAGTTTGCTTGCTTCGATATTGCGCGCGATATTGGCAAAGTCTATTTTTTTTGCCAGTAAATCCCACAAAGGAGCGTTATCCAGCAAGCTTAATGGCCGCTGTCGGCCCACCCCCTCATTAAACAGCGAGAGAAAGATTCGCCCAAAACCTTTGCCAAAGTCAGACCAACCGTGACGATACACATCGCCAATGGATAAGCCCTGCCAAATCTCGGCAAGCTCGGTCACCGACTCGCGAAAGTTACCCGGGTGGGCCGCCAGGGCAATGGCATTAATAGCGCCGGCGGAGGTGCCGCAAATAACGGGGAAAGGGTTAACGGTGTCGGCGGGCAGTATCTCGGCAAGCGCCTGCAACACCCCCACCTGATACGCGGCGCGTGCGCCACCGCCGGACAAAATAAGTGCCGTGCGACTCATACGGCACTCATCGGTTTAAAAGAAAACGTTACGTCACTAAACGCATTAAGAGCCACATGCAAAAAAATCAAATCTACCATTGTGTTATTACATCAGTGCCTGTGCTGCGATTTGTATTTCTTGGTGGCAAGCAATACGTTTATTGATTGAGGGCGGTTACGCTAGATAACTATTTCAGCTCGCGACGCAGCACTTTACCCACATTGGTCTTGGGCAGCTCATCACGAAACTCAACCGAGCTCGGAACCTTATACGCGGTTAGCGATTGCCGCGCAAACTCCCGCACCTGTTTTTCAGTTAACGCCGAATTAGTGCTGACCACAAAAGCTTTCACCAGTTCTCCGCTTTCTTCGTCTTCCATGCCGACAACTGCCGCTTCGATAATATCTGGATGCTCAGCCAACGCGTCTTCAACCTCGTTAGGAAAGACTTTAAAGCCCGAGACGTTAATCATATCTTTTTTGCGATCGACAATTTTGACGTAACCGTCGGCGTCAATAGTCGCGATATCGCCGGTTTTAAACCAGCCCTGTGCATCAATAGCTTCGGCGGTCGCATCGGAGCGCTGCCAGTACCCTTTCATCACCTGCGGCCCTTTGACACACAGCTCACCGGCCTCACCGACGGGTAGCTCGCTGCCCTCTTCGTCGATCACTTTAACCTGAGTTTGCGGCACGGGCAGCCCCACCGTCCCCAAACGAATACCGTAACGCGGGTTAATACAAACCACCGGCGAGGTTTCGGTAAGACCGTAGCCCTCACACACAGGCGTGCCGGTGACCTCCTCCCACTGTTTGGCAGCGTGATGGGTTAACGCCATACCACCGGACGACGACAAACGCATATGGCTAAAATCCAATGCGCGAAAATCCTCGTTGCGGCACAGAGCATTAAACAGGGTGTTAAGCCCCACAAAACACGTAAAAGGCACCCCCTTTAGCGCTTTAGCAAAACCCGGAATATCCCGCGGATTAGGAATCAGAAGATTCTCATTGCCCAGCGAAAAGGCGCACATGCAGTGAATGGTATAGGCGTAAATATGATAAAGCGGTAATGGTGCAATAAAAATGTCTTGGTTTTTACGAAACACATCGCCCATCTGCTGATTGACCTGCAGCATATTAGCCACGAGGTTGTGGTGAGTCAGCATCGCGCCTTTCGCGACCCCGGTCGTGCCGCCGGTGTACTGCAAAATAGCGACGTCTTCTGGGGTGGCATGGTGGGGCTGAACCTCGGCCTTAGTTGCCTTCATCACCGACTTAAAGGAGCGGCTCGAGGCAAAACTAAACGCCGGCACCAGCTTTTTAATGTACTTAACGACCGAGTTAATCAACAACGATTTAAGCGGTGGGTGTAAATCGGCAAGCTCGGTAACAATCACCTCTTCTACATCGGTCTCGGCCACCACATCCGCCGCCGCACTGGCCACGTTTGCCAGCACCACCAGTGCCCGAGCGCCCGAATCCGTTAGTTGGTGTTTTAACTCCGACGAGGTATACAACGGGTTGGTGTTAACCACAATCATACCGGCGCGCAACGCACCAAACACAACCACAGGGTACTGCAGCACATTAGGCAACTGGACGGCGATGCGATCACCGGGCTTTAAATTGGTTTTTTGTTGCAAGAAGGCCGCAAAGCGACCGGATAAATGCTCGACCTCGCGAAAGGTCAACGTATGACCCAGACAAGTAAATGCCGGACTGTCGGCAAACTGACTACAGGTTTCGGTGAACACCTCCACCACGGTGCGATTACAATCTAATGTCATACCGCCTAACTCCCAGTTTTTGTTATCGGGCCTCCAACGATCATACCTGATGCCCCTCCCCGATTATAGACCAACCGGATCAGCCGGGGGGAGCCAAAAACAGAGCCGCCACCTCAGTGGCCAACACCGCGGTTAACCCCCAAATGTTTTTGCCCTCATGGAGGTAAGCGGGCAATTGGTATCGCACCCCATGCCGCTCGATGGTATCGAGCCGGTCCGCCTGAGCGGCTTGAAACAGTGTTAAAGGCGCATGAAAAATCGAGCTTAACTCGCTGGGGTCGGCCACTAACGCAGCGCCCGGCGCAATTTGTGCCACCACCGCTGTTACCCGGACGCCAGCGAGAGTATGGCGGGCCGGTAAGGCGCCCAGCAGAGCCACCCGATCGGGGCTTAAGCGAGTTTCTTCATGGGCCTCACGCAGCGCGGTATCGATAAGATCGCGGTCAACCGGCTCAAATTTACCGCCGGGAAACGCCACTTCGGAAGGATGGCTCCATAAATGCGCCGCGCGCTCGGTGAGTATTACCTCTACCGTCTCGGACCGTTCGACAAGACCAATCAGTACCGCCGCCTCGCCGCGACTCGGGCGATATTGGCGCAATTCATCTAAGGAGTGAAGTTGGCGTGCGAGCGCACGCCAACGATGTTTAGACATCGGCGAGCGGCCAGATATCATAGGCGGGTTCTTCAAAGGGGTGAGCGGCGATCAAGGCCTGCTTTGCGGCGCGAATATGTGCGGCGCTGCACACCAACTCGACTCGCCACTCGGGCTCGCGACTGAGTTGGCCCTGCTCACCGGTAAACGGCTGGCTGCCAGAAAGAGGCCGAAACTGCCCCTCACCAAGGGTTTGCCAGCAACATTGATCGTAGTCACCAATTTTACCGGCACCGGCGGCAAACACCGCGTGTTTAACCGCCTCTAGGTGTGACTCCGGTACAAAAAACACAAACTTGTACATAGGTATTTACAACGCTGGATGGACGCAATTATCGGCATTCGTTACCTGCTGCCCATCCCGCGTTTTCCACTCTTTCTTAGATGACTCGCACGGTGATTACGTGCTCGACGGCTTTAATAGCGGCGACCACATCGTCGGCCGGTGCTTGCTCAACATCGATAATGTTGTAGGCAATGTCACCACGGCTTTTGTTCACCATATCCACCACGTTGACGCTATTGTCAGCTAACACCGACAGCACATGGCCCAGCACGCCCGAGACGTTATCGTTGCAAAAGGTAATACGCGCGCCCGGCCCCGAGCGCTCCATTTGCACCGCCGGGAAGTTGACCGAGTTTCTGATGTTGCCATTTTCCAGGTAATCCATCAGTTGATCGGCACCCATAATGGCGCAGTTCTCTTCGGCCTCGGCGGTGCTGGCACCGATGTGCGGCATGGCGTATACATCATCGCGGCCCAGCAAGATGGGCTCGGGGAAATCGCAAATGTACATGCGCAGTTTTTTCGCATCCAAGCTCTGCACCACAGCTGCGGCATCGACAATGGCCTCGCGGGCAAAGTTAAGCAGCACCGCGCCTTCTTTAACCGATTTAAGCGACTCCTCGTTAATTAGATGATGGGTCGCCTCGATCGCCGGTACGTGTAGCGTCACGTAATCGCAGCGCGCCAACAACGACTGTAAGTTCTCAGCCCTGGCTACTTGGCTCGGCAAGCGCCATGCGGCCTCGACCGATAGAGCCGGATCGTAGCCGATTACTTTCATGCCTAATGCCAGCGCGGTATCGGCAATCAGTGAGCCAATTGCGCCCAAGCCGACAATCCCCAAGGTTTTACCGGTAAGCTCGCTGCCGGCAAAGTTGGATTTTTGCTTTTCCATCAAGGCGCTCATTTCGGCGGCATCGGTCATATCCGTGAGCGATTGGGCCCAGTTCATACCGGGAATAATACCGCGCGAGCCAAGCAACATACCGGACAACACCAGCTCTTTTACCGCATTGGCGTTAGCGCCTGGGGCGTTAAATACTACCACCCCTTTTTTGCTGTACTCGGCAACCGGCACATTATTAGTACCAGCACCGGCGCGAGCCACGGCTTTTACAGACTCGGGCAGCGCTTCGTCGTGCAACTTATGGCTGCGCAAAATATAACCATCGGGCGAATTAATATCGCTGGCGACTTCGTACTTAGAGCGGTCGAAACGGTCTAAGCCTTTGACTGAAATTTTGTTGTAGGTTTTGATCTTGTACATAGCTATTTCCAATGTCTAGGAATGAGACATTTAAGGGCGCGGCCGACCGCGCCCTGTGAGGTTTGTTTGTGCTTAAGGCAGTTTAGGCGCTGATAACTTGCTTATAGCCCCACTCAAGCCACGGCATCAAAGCCTTAAGATCGGCCGCCTCGACGGTGGCACCACACCAAATTCGCAGCCCAGGAGGCGCATCGCGATAAGCGCCGATGTCGTAAGCAACGCCTTCTTTGTCTAACAGCTTAACCAGCGCTTTGACTTGATCTTCGGTCGCGTCGAGCTTAAAGCACACGCTAGTGTTAGAGCGGGTGGCTTTATCGGCGGCCAAGAATTCGATCCAATCGTTGGCGGCGACAAACTCTTCTAATACGGCTAAGTTCGCTTCGCTGCGAGCGATGGCCGCTTTGGTGCCGCCGATGGACTCAACCCAATCCAGCGCATCCAGGTAATCGGCCACGCACAACATAGAGGGCGTGTTGATGGTCGCGCCTTCAAAAATACCTTCAATCAGCTTGCCGCCCTTGGTCATACGGAACAGCTTAGGCATAGGCCAGGGCGGGGTATAAGTCTCTAACCGCTCAACTGCACGGGGCCCCAAAATCAGCACACCGTGAGCGCCCTCACCGCCCAGCACTTTCTGCCAGCTAAAGGTGATAACGTCGAGCTTCTCCCAGGGCAGCTCCATGGCAAACACCGCCGAGGTGGCATCGCAAATGGTTAAGCCTTCACGGTCGTCGGCAATCCAGTCACCGTTGGGTACTTTTACGCCCGAGGTGGTGCCGTTCCAGGTAAAAATCACATCGTGATCAAAATTGGGCTTGGTCAAATCTGGCAGCTCGCCGTAATCGGCCTCAAGCGCCGTGACATTGTCCAGCTTAAGCTGCTTAGTCACATCGGTGAGCCAGCCTTTACCAAACGACTCCCACTGCATTACATCCACCGGGCGCTGACCCAGCATCGACCACATGGCCATCTCAACGGCACCAGTATCAGAGCCGGCGACAATGCCCACGCGATAGCCCTCGGGCAACCCCAGCATTTTAGCGGTCTGCTCACACGCACGGCCGAGCGCCGCTTTGCCCAAGCTTGAGCGGTGTGAGCGACCTAAAGTTGCAAGGTCTAGCTGGTTAACGTCGTAGCCCGGACGTTTGCTGCAGGGGCCAGATGAGAAGTTAGGGTTTTGCGGTTTCACCGATGGTTGCATAGCAATCCTCTGAGTTCAGTCGGGATGATAGGCGCACACCCACCTATGGCAAGCTCCCTGTGCGGGAATGTCATCTGGGCATGTGTATGAAAATTGGGCGCTGATTATGCCAGTTAGCGCGCATGCGGTCTATGGGGGGCTGTAACAGACATCTCCACCCGGCAGATTAACCGTAGTGCCGCCAGCAAGAGATACTTCATGGCGCTGCAACGTGTATTCACAGGCCATATTTACGCTATAGTAACGTCATGCGTTCACGACATCTTGCAATCGCCTTATTTATGGTCTCCAGTGCCCTATTGATATTGGGCCTCACCCTTGTTGCTGAAAACATTAATCCAGCACTGCAATATCAACGCTCTGCCATCGGCCAGTGGCATATTTGGCGCCTGCTAACCGCTCACGTGGTGCACCTTAACCTAATACATGCGCTGCTTAACCTAGCGGGGCTTTGGCTCATTATTTTTTGGGTTGGAATCGAGCGCAGCCGGCGCTCTTGGATAACAGCCGGCGTTTTAATCGCCCTGAGCATTTCCCTCGCAATGTATATTTGGCAGCCCAACATTAGCTACTATGTCGGGTTATCGGGGGTGCTGCATGGCTTATTAGTATTTGGACTCGCACCACTGTGTGCGCAAAACCAACCGGCAGGCTGGGCGGGGATTATCGCCATTATTATTAAACTGTGTTACGAGCAGATTATTCCCAGCGGCAATAGTGCTACCGAGGTATTAATTGCCGGGCCAGTAGTCTCCATCGCGCATGTTTACGGGGCCTTAAGCGGTGCCGTGTTAGCGTTTTTATGGGCTTTAGGCAGCAAGTTCAAACGTCACGCTAACGACCTTTGACCCGCGCTTTAACGTGGGGCTGGGGCTGAACAGGACCTTCCCTAAACCATAAGTTGCAGGCCCACTTCTCGCCGCGCTGCACGGGTAAGCCCCCGTGCAAGCTATGCGGATGCCTTTTATTAGAGCCTGAGTAACAATTGTAAAACATTACCATTCGGCCGCGCCGCGCTGCGAGGTCAAAACCTAGCGCCGGAAACCCAGTGGCCCCACCTGTGTCGACATCATTAAGATACAACAGGCAAGTCACCAAACGCTGACCACCCTTTTTCATGCAGCGCTGGCCGCGCTCGGTTTCGGGGTCCCATGCATCAAAATGTGCCGCGTACTCTTGGGTCGGCTCGTAGTGAATCATTTGCAGTGATTCGGCATGGCTCAGTGGAATTCCCACCAATTTACTCATCCGTACCGATAACCCGGATACTACTCGGTTAGCATGATGTTTAATCCAGCAATTGCGACCACTGCGGCCGTTGGGTGCTCTTTAGGTAAAGGTAGCGTCACGACTCAATAGCCTTAATGATATTTTTACTTATTTTGATTTGATATCACATTAATTCACCAATATGCGCCATAGAAAAACCGCGGTATTGCAAAAAGCGCATTCGCTTGGCTTTATCTTTGTAATCTTGCACAGGGTGCGGAAATTTACGGCTGAGAATCTCCTCCGCCAAACTTACCCAATCGGTTTCATTGTCCGCCAAGGCATCGGCAATCACCGTACTGGCCACCCCTTTTTGCTGCAGCTCCCGGCTAATGCGCTCAGGACCACGCCCTTTACCAATGCTGCTGCGCACAAACATCCCAGCAAAGCGTTCATCGTTTAAATAACCAAGCTCACTCACCCACGCGATTGTCTCTTCCGTGCGCTGAGGGTCGGAAAATTTATGCAGCAGCTTTTGTCGCAACTCGTAGCACGAGTGCTCACGCCGGGCCAACGAACCCAACGCGCTATTGCGCATCTTGGTTGTCAGTTGCTCTGGCGTTATATCAGTATTCACATCGCGCCCCTGATGTTCGCTCACCGTATTTTCTACACTGTGACACTCGGCAATACATAACAGTAAACACAAAAAAGCCGCACTAAATGCGGCTTTTTTAAACAGTGCTGACGGTTAGGCTTCTTGCTCCTGCTCTTTTTCGACGACCTCGCCTTCAACAGGTTTTTCGGCTGTGCCTAGCATCTCAGCGCGCACTCGGCCCTCAAGCTCTTTGGCCACATCGGGGTTCTCCTGTAAAAACTTAACCACATTGTTTTTACCCTGGCCAATTTTATCACCGTTGTAGCTATACCAAGAGCCGGCTTTATCCACCATGCCCAGTTTAACACCACAGTCGATAACCTCGCCCAAACGGTTAATACCCTGACCGTACAGAATCTGAAACTCGGCTTGCTTAAACGGCGGCGCCACTTTGTTTTTAACCACCTTAACGCGAGTTTCCGAACCGGTAACTTCATCGCCATCTTTTACCGAGCCAATCCGGCGGATATCAAGACGTACTGATGAGTAAAATTTAAGCGCGTTGCCGCCGGTCGTGGTCTCGGGGCTGCCGAACATAACACCGATTTTCATACGAATTTGGTTAATAAAAATCACCAAACAATTGGCGTTTTTAATATTACCGGTGATTTTACGCAACGCTTGCGACATCAAGCGCGCCTGCAAGCCAACATGATGATCACCCATCTCGCCTTCAATTTCGGCCTTGGGCGTTAGTGCCGCCACCGAATCCACTACCAGTACATCAACGGCGCCCGAGCGCACCAGCATATCGGACACTTCCAAGGCCTGCTCGCCGGTATCGGGCTGCGAAATAATCAGCTCATCGACTTTTACACCGAGTTTCTCGGCGTAAATTGGGTCTAGGGCGTGCTCGGCATCAATAAAGGCGCAGTTACCGCCAGCGCGTTGCGCCTCGGCAATTACTTGCAGCGTTAAGGTGGTTTTACCGGACGATTCGGGGCCGTAAATTTCGACAATTCGCCCTTTAGGCAGACCGCCAATACCCAGTGCCACATCTAGGCCGAGAGAACCGGTAGAAATAGCGGGAATCGCCACATGCTCACGGTCACCCATGCGCATCACGGTACCTTTACCAAACTGACGTTCGATCTGACTCAAAGCCGCTTGTAGCGCCTTCTCTTTATTCGCATCCATATGACACACCTCAACGTTAAATTCAAAATTCGCGTATCGCCTGTTATCGTTGTGACCCACATTTAAAGCGCTGGGTTCATTGTCAGGCTATGCTAGCGAGCATACAGTAAAAACCTGTATAAGAAAACAGTACTATTGATTTATACAGTAGTATTTACACTTTCGCCAACCTCACCAGCTCACGCAGCGCGGTTACACAGGCCTGATGTCGCACCTGAGCCCGATCCCCTTGGTAAACATAGCACTCTGAGACAATTGCGCCCGTCGCATCAGCCCAGGCAAACCATACCGTGCCCACAGGTTTATCTCGCGTGCCGCCATCGGGCCCGGCAACACCGCTGACAGCTACCGCCAATTGGGCACCGCTGACCACCTGCGCGCCCGCCACCATTTGCTCGACCACGGCACGACTAACAGCGCCCTCTTGCGCAAGAACGTCCTCTTTAACCCCCAGCAAACGCGCTTTCGCGCTGTTAGCGTAGGTCACAAACCCTACCTCAAACCACTGCGAGCTGCCCGCCACAGCGGTAATCGCACTGGCCACGCCGCCGCCCGTGCACGACTCAGCGGTGCTTACCCGCCAACCGCGCTCGGCCAAGTGCGCGCCTAACTCAGCGGCCAAATGTTGCAGCGTCGCATCCGCTTTAGCCTCAGACATGATGACTCCCTTACGGTAAACCCTCAGCGGCTACCGACTAAACAACGGTTAATGGTGGCCTAAGGTATTCCGGGCCTTCATTCAGTGCAAGTCCATTATGATTACCGTAAAATGCGCAGCTACTGTTTTTGCTCACCCATAACTGCACGGAATATTATGCCCGCAAAATCTGACGCCACCGCCCACACCCCTATGATGCAGCAGTACCTTAAAATTAAGGCCGAACACCCCAACGAACTGGTGTTTTACCGTATGGGCGATTTTTACGAGTTGTTTTTTGACGACGCAAAAAAAGCCTCGGAGTTGCTGGATGTGACCTTGACCGCGCGGGGCAAATCCGGCGGCGAGCCTATACCTATGGCAGGGGTGCCCTATCACGCCGCCGAAGGTTATCTGGCGCGCTTAGTGCGCGCGGGCGTATCGGTCGCCATTTGCGAGCAAATTGGCGATCCGGCAACCAGCAAAGGGCCGGTCGAGCGCAAAGTGATGCGCGTGGTAACACCCGGCACCGTCAGCGACGAAGCCCTAATGGACGAGCGCCGCGACAACTTGCTGGTAGCGCTGCACCGCAATAATGACACTTACGGCATTGCCTCACTCGACATGGCCAGTGGCCGTTTTTTGGTGCTCCAGGTAGACGGCCTTGATGCCGCCGCTGGCGAGTTGCAGCGTTTAAGCCCCGCCGAGCTATTGATCAGTGATGACTTAGAGTTACCCGAGCTGACCGAGAATCGCAAAGGCGTGCGCCGCCGAGGCCCCTGGGAGTTTGAACTGGAAACCGCCGAGCGGCTGCTGACCCGCCAGTTTGGCACGCAGGATTTATCGGGCTTTGGCTGCGACCATTTAGACAGCGCCATCGCCGCCGCCGGCTGTCTACTGGGTTACGCGCGCGAAACCCAGCGCACGGATTTACCCCATGTTCGCGGCTTGGCCTACGAAAATCGCGATGAAGCCGTCGCCCTAGATGCCGCCACGCGGCGCAACTTAGAAATCGATCTAAATTTGACCGGCGGCGACGAAAACACTTTATTTGCCGTACTTAACCACACCGCTACCGCCATGGGCGCACGCTTGCTGCGGCGCTGGTTGAATCGCCCGTTGCGAGATATGCACACATTAGTCGAACGCCAAGAAGCGCTCAGTGTATTAACCGACAACTACAAGTTTGAACCGGTGCGCGAGCTGCTTAAGCGCATTGGCGATATGGAGCGCATTTTAGGCCGGCTGGCACTACGCTCCTCGCGGCCGCGGGACTTGTCTCGGCTAGGCGCATCGCTGGCCTGCTATCCCGAGCTACAAGCCGCGCTTAAATCCTGCGAGTCGCCACGATTGCTTGAGCTGTCGCAACTGATCGCGACATTCCCAGAGCTGGTCGATCTGCTGCAACGCGCGATTGTCGAAAACCCACCGGTGGTGATTCGCGACGGCGGAGTCATCGCCGAAGGCTACGACAGTGAGCTGGACGAGTTGCGCAACATCAGTAATAACGCCGGACAATATTTGGTCGACCTGGAAACCCGCGAGCGCGAGCGCACCGGTATTAACACCCTTAAAGTGGGCTACAACCGGGTGCACGGTTATTACATTGAGCTAAGCCGCGCGCAATCGGCTGGCGCACCGGCCGATTATATTCGCCGGCAAACGTTAAAAAATGCCGAGCGTTTTATCACCCCCGAGCTCAAAGAGTTTGAAGACAAAGCTCTTTCGGCCAAGAGCCGAGCCCTCAGCCGCGAGAAAGCGCTGTACGATGAGCTAATCGAAAAACTCAATGTGCATTTGATTGCGCTGCAAGATTCCGCCGGCGGCGTCGCCGAGCTGGACGTACTCACCAACTTTGCCGAGCGCGCGATTAACTTAGAGCTGTGCCGACCGGAGCTGGTGCACACGCCGGGGCTCGACATTAAAGATGGCCGGCACCTAGTGGTGGAGCAGGTATTAGACGGGCCGTTTGTCCCCAACGATTTAGATTTTAACGACGAGCGCCGCATGCTGATTGTCACCGGCCCCAACATGGGCGGTAAATCGACCTACATGCGTCAGGCAGCGCTTATTACGCTGCTCGCCCACGTGGGCAGTTTTGTCCCTGCAGCTAAAGCCCAAATCGGCTTAGTCGATCGGATCTTTACCCGCATTGGCTCGTCCGACGATCTGGCCGGTGGCCGCTCGACTTTCATGGTTGAGATGACCGAAACCGCCAATATTTTGCACAATGCCACCGACCGCAGCTTGGTATTAATGGATGAGATTGGCCGCGGCACCAGCACCTTTGATGGTTTGGCACTGGCCTGGGCTTGCGCCCGCCATTTGGCCGAAAACGTACGCGCCTTCACGCTGTTTGCCACCCACTATTTTGAGCTGACCGAGCTACCCGAAAGTCTGCCGCATATTGCCAACGTGCACCTTAACGCCACCGAGCACAAAGACAATATTGTATTTTTGCACAAAGTGCAGGAGGGACCAGCGAGTAAAAGCTACGGGATTCAAGTTGCCAAGCTAGCCGGCATCCCCACCGCCGTGCTGCAGCGCGCCGCCGAGCAATTGACGCTGCTCGAGAACAATGAGCGCCCGACCTCGGTAGCGACAAGTGCACCTAGCCCGTCGCCGTTACAACCCAGCCTGTTTGACGCCCCCAGCAACCCTGCCATTGAAGCGCTGGGCGAGATCGACCCAGATGAGCTAACCCCGCGACAAGCACTAGAGGCTTTGTATCGCTTAAAACAGCTGAATTCATGACAATTGATCTACCAAAAACTGAGAATGCTGGTAAAATGCCCCCCTTTACGCACCAAGCACCTGTAATCGTGGAGTCTGCACAATGACATTCGTAGTTGGGGATAACTGCATTAAATGTAAACACACCGACTGTGTCGAGGTTTGTCCGGTCGATTGTTTTTACGAGGGGCCCAACTTTTTGGTTATTCACCCAGATGAGTGTATCGATTGCGCTCTGTGTGAGCCAGAGTGTCCGGTAGACGCTATTTACTCAGAAGATGAGTTGCCCGAAGAGCAAGAGGTTTATCTGGAGCTGAACGCCGAGTTATCTGAGGTATGGCCCAATATTACCGAGAAGAAAGACGCTCCGGCCGATGCCGAAGAGTGGGATGGCGTCGAAGGCAAACTGCAATACCTAGAGCGCTAATACCTCAGCCGTGTTATTGGCCTACAAAAAATCCAGAATTTCAGTGAAATTCTGGATTTTTTTATGCCTGTAAATCTCACACTGATAGCTAGACTAAGACGCTCTCAAGTTTCTACTGTCGCTCATAGCCCCTTATTGACTAAGCAGTCACTCGCTCAAGTAAGCCATCAAAGTTTTCGTGCTTAGCACACGTCACCACTCAGGCCTGAGCGCCGCCCCTCCGTACAAGCGGCACCATCAGAAAATCAAGTATAAAAACCGATTTTATATTTACAAAAACATCGCAGTCCGATAGGGTTTCAATACTCTTGACCATAAAAACGATAACAGGAAAGCCTTATGGGTATTGCGCGGTTAATCGTCGTTCACATGCTAGCGGCCACTCTCACCAGCTGCGGCGGAGGGGGCGGCGCTAGCGGTTCTGTTACAAACGCCAGTAGCACCCCGGCGCGCAGCTCCAGCTCTGCGGCAAACAGCGACACTAGCAGCGACGCAGTTTCTAGTGCGATTAGCTCGTCATCCATAAGCAGTAGCCTTGCGTCTAGCGCCTTCTCGTCCGCTAGCGCAGCGGGCGAGTTAACGGCGCGCGGTTGCGGCGTTGACACCACAGTGAAGCCATCAACCGAATCCTTGCCAGTCGTCAAATGCATTGTCGTTGACCAATTCGGCTATTTACCTAATTCCAGTAAAACGGCGGTGCTGCGCCGCCCCGAGCAAGGTTTTGACGCCGGTATCGAGTATACCCCGGGCGCAAGCTATCAGGTGGTCAATATAGCCAGTGGTGAAATCGTGTTTACGGGCTCCCCCGTCGTGTGGGGCGATGGCGAGGTAAACACCACCTCAGGCGATAAAGTCTGGTGGCTGGACTTTAGTAACGTACGCGAGCCCGGCGACTATGTAATAGTCGATGCGGACAACCATTTGCGCTCAGCCGAATTTCGTATTGGCAGCGATGTTTACCGTCCCGTACTCATTCAAGCCGTGCGCACCTTCTTTTACCAGCGCGCCGGTTTTGCCAAACGCACACCCTTCGCCGAGGCGGCCTGGGCCGACGAGGCCAGCCATATAAAACCGGGGCAAGATACCGAGGCGCGTTTGTATAACGCTACCAATGATGCCAGTACCGAGCGGGATTTAAGCGGCGGTTGGTATGATGCCGGCGATTATAATAAATACACCAGCTGGCACGCGGGTTATTTGCTCAGCCTAATGGAAGCCTACAATGATCGCCCGGCCATTTGGAGCGATGATTTCAACCTGCCCGAATCCGGCAATGGCATCCCCGATTTAGTCGATGAAATAAAATGGGGCATGGATTGGCTGGTTAAAATGCAAGAAAGCGATGGCTCAGTACTCTCGGTGATGGGATTAGATCACGGCAGCCCACCCTCCAGCGCCGATGGCCCCAGCGTCTATGGTCCGGCGACCACCAACGCCTCACTGGCCGCAGCGGCGGCCTTTGCCTTGGGCGCCGAGCTATTTACCCAATTTGATGATGATACGCTAAAGACCTACGCCAGCCATTTACAGCAGCGGGCGATCGATGCCTGGCGCTGGGCGGATGCCAACCCCTCAGTGACATTCCGTAACTCAGATAATGGTGTAGCCGCCGGCGAGCAAGAGGTGGATAACAGTGGCCGCAAGGACAAAAAGCTCGCGGCGGCTATTTACTTATTTGCGACAACCGGCGATAGCACTTATCGCGATTATGTTGACGCCAACCGGCCCGACATTTACTGGGTGTCACCATGGAACGAAGAACTGTTGCACGCATTACTGGTGTACGCACGCTTACCCAATGCCACGAGCTCGGTCGCTGACACCCTGAACCAACAATATCAGCAATCAATGCAAGGGGCGGAAAACTGGAGCGACATCCACAACCAGACAGACGCCTACCGGGCATTTATCGGCGATGGCAATTTTACTTGGGGCAGCAGCCGTACCATGGCTGTGAAAGGGGCAACCTTTTATAGGTTGCAAAAATTTGCCATTGCAACAGCCTCTGCCAACGCTATTGACGACGTCGCCTTGGATTACTTGCACTACCTACACGGTGTAAACCCCATGGGGAAAGTCTATTTGTCCAATATGGGGGCATATGGAGCCGAAGACTCAGTCGATAGTTTTTACCACAGCTGGTTTACCGACGGCAGCGCCGATTGGGATTCAGTCACTGAATCAAATTATGGGCCGGCGCCGGGCTTTGTGGTCGGCGGTGCCAACCCGCAATACAATTGGGATGCATGCTGCCCCACCAGTTGCGGCGGCTCGGGCAACAACGCCCGCTGTGGCATGGCGCCACTATCGCCGCCCCACAATCAACCACCCATGAAGTCTTACGCCGATTTTAACACCGGCTGGCCGGTTAACTCTTGGCAGGTAACGGAAAATTCCAACGGCTATCAAGTCGCTTATATTCGCCTGCTATCAAAATTTGTCGAATGATGGCGCTCTTTAATCGTCTGCGACAGGAAACCTAGGGAAGGGATATAAAATCGTTGATAGTGTTGCACAGCGCAACACCTTAAAAGAACGCGCAATTCACTGTAAAACTGCCAGCCCCGCTTTGGCCGAGAGCTGGCAGATCCAATGTGAGCTAACACCTACATGTAAAAGCTAGGCTCACTACACGCCAAACAGGTTTTCGCTGCTGAGGCCTTGCGTCTCCATAATATCGCGCAATCGGCGCAGCGCTTCGACTTGTATTTGCCGTACTCGCTCGCGGGTTAACCCAATCGCCCGGCCAACTTCTTCCAGTGTGCTGATTTCGTGGCCACGCAAACCAAACCGGCGGGCCAAGACCTCGCGTTGTTTCTCACTCAATTCATCCAGCCATAAATCCAGGCTATCATTGATATCGCTGTTCTGAGTTAAAATTGCGGGATTGGATTCTCGTTGATCGGTGATGGTATCGACCACGGTGCGATCGGAAGAACTACCAATAGGTGTATCAACCGACGTTACCCGCTCGTTTAAACCCAGCATGCGCTCAACATCACTTACCGGCTTTTCTAGCATTTTGGCAATTTCATCGGCTGAGGGCTCGTGGTCGAGTTTTTGCGTCAGCTCGCGGGCCGCACGCAAGTACACGTTCAGCTCTTTCACCACATGGATCGGCAAACGAATAGTACGGGTCTGATTCATAATCGCCCGCTCAATGGTTTGACGAATCCACCAAGTGGCATAGGTTGAGAAACGAAACCCACGCTCTGGATCAAACTTTTCTACCGCGCGAATCAAACCCAGATTGCCCTCTTCTATTAAGTCCAAGAGCGCCAGGCCTCGGTTGACATAGCGGCGAGAAATTTTCACCACTAAGCGCAAATTGCTTTCTATCATTCGCTTGCGCGAGGCCTCGCAGCCGCGCAGCGATTTGCGCGAAAAGTACACTTCCTCCTCTGCGCTCAGTAGCGGCGAAAAACCTATTTCATTTAAATATATTTGGGTCGCGTCAAGCGAGGAGGAGTCATTGGAGAATCGATCAGGTGAGGGTTTTCGAGCTTTCGCGAGTGTGCGCTTGGGCTCATCTTCAAGTGTAATTTCAGTAACGTCGCCATCCTCGGCGTGAGCAAGGATATGTTCGTTGCGGCTGGCTGTGCTTATTTCCCTATTTTGTACTGGCATGCTAGGCCCCCTTCAGGATCCATACCGGAGTTTGTCGCCACACTTCCGGCTGACAATCTTTCCAACAGTACCACTTTGCCACAACCGTGTGGCTCACACTCAGGATTAGCGCGACTACATATTAAACATTTTTAGGCGTAAGACGTAAATCCATTAACGCTTAGGCAAATACGTTAGCGGATTAACCGGCTTACCATCGCGCCTTATCTCAAAATGCAATTTCTCTTTATCGGTACCGCTGGAACCTAATTTAGCAATTTGCTGACCGACTTTTACGCTGTCTCCCTCGCGTACTAAAAGTGCCTGATTATGAGCATAGGCACTCAGGAAGGTTTCGTTGTGCTTGACGATCACCAACTTACCGTACCCGCGCAAACCGGTGCCTGCGTAAACAACTCGCCCCGCTCCGGCTGCCATCACAGAGTCCCCTACTTTACCGCCAATATCAATACCTTTGTTTAACCCGCTCGAACTACTAAAGCCACCGATCACCGGCCCTTTGGCGGGCCAGCGCCATTGCACGGGGCCACTTATTAACGGCGGCGGATTGGCGTTAGTAGCGGCAGGTGTTTTATTTTCAGAACGTGGCGCCCGCTCGACCTGGGGTGTCGGCGCGCTATTCACCGTTGTGCCCACCCTGGCTTTGGGCCCTTGAGCCACCACGGTGGTGTTATTACGGGTCGCGACGGGGCGCCGGGTCTCGGCGGCAATCGACGGCGGGGGGCGACGCTTAGAGGCGTCATCGATATCCAGCCGCAACTGTTGCGACTTATAGATCGTATAGGGCGGGCCAATCCCGTTGTGACGGGCGAGCGAACGAAAATCTAAACCGTAGCGCCACGCAATCGAATAGAGCGTTTCACCGGAAGAAACCGTGTGCAACAAGATTTTACGAGTAGGAGGCTGCTGCCGGTCAGCAACAGACGCGGGCGGTGCCGAGCTACAAGCGCAAAGCAGCAGGGTGATCAGTATAATGAACAGGCGATTTATGCGCCAACCGCATAATGTGACCTGCGTCCACATTTTGGCCTGCCTCATGGACTCACTTACCCCTGTCGGCTTATTTACTTTAGCGATTAGCAATTCTCCATTATTTAAAAATTATCTTAAATAAAGGGCACGACATCGGAACTAAGGGCGACCCGACAGGTTCTTCATTGCCTTTAAGCGCTGCCGCTATGCGGCGTTCGCCGCACGTTTTAATTGTAGCCTTCGGGCGCCATATTCCAGCGCAAAAACCATGACTACCGCCACCACAAACAGCGTAAGTACGCCAGGCCAGGCACTGCTAACACCGGTTATTGACTCGTAGTCCCATGGCATTAAATTGCGCTGTACCAAAGGTACAGTCTCACCGTGGCGATCGACAACCGTGACCACGGCGTGCTTCCACGGCCAAACAATACTTAAAGAGCCCGCCAGTACGCCGCACAAAAACGCCAAAGTCGGTTGCCGATAGCGCTGCAGAAACCAGTGTAATAAGTGCGAAAACAACAACAAACCCACGACACAGCCGCCCATAAAGGTCAGCAGTAACTTAAGGTTAAACTCCGTAACCGCCGCAATAATAACGGGGTACACCCCCATAATAAGCAGCAAAAAGCTGCCCGAGATGCCCGGCAAGATCATCGCGCAAATAGCGATGGCCCCGGCGGCAAAAATCGTCAGGGTATTAATCGGTATATTGACCGGCTTAACCGAGCCAAGCCAGATCGCCGCCAGCGCGCCAACACAAAAAGCGACCAGCACAACCAGAGCACGCCAATGCAGCTGCCGGCCAATATAAATCGTAGAGGCTAAAATAAGGCCGCTAAAAAAACCCCACACCTGCAGCGGATACTCCGCCAGCGCAAACTCAATGCCGTGGGCCAAGGTGGCAATACTGAGCAAAATACCGCCAAACAGCGCACACAAAAAAGTAGCATCCACATAGGCCCAAAAGGGGCGCCACCCCTCGCGCTTTAGCACCAGCAGCGCGGCGGGTGTAAATGATTTAAGCGCCGCTAACAGACGCTCGTAAATACCGGTAATAAAAGCGATGGTGCCACCGGATACGCCCGGCACAACATCGGCGGCCCCCATAGCCATGCCTTTTAATAAGGTTGCAATAATCGGAGTGGAAGCCATCAGCGTGCCGTTCCCGATAACAACGGGACAAAACGCACAGGCTCTAAGACTTTCGTGACAAACTCGTCGGTTTCACCCACGCGCAAGACCAAATGCAAACTCTGTTCGCGATCCCCGACGGGAATAACCAGCACCCCATTGGGGGCCAGCTGTTGCTTGAGCTCTTCCGGCACAAAGCGCGGCGCGGCAGTACTTAAAATACCGTCAAACGGACCTTTATCTGGCCAGCCAAAACCGCCATCGGCATGACTTAGTACAACGTTGCGCAAACCTAGCTGGCGCAACCGCTGACGGGCTTTATCTTGTAGAGGCTTAATGCGCTCGACGCTGTAGACTTGCTCAACCAACTGTGCCAGCACGGTGGTTTGATAACCAGAACCGGTGCCTACCTCTAGTACACGCTTAAGCGAGCCACCCGCCGCACCCAGTAAAACCTCGGTCATGCGGGCGACAATATAGGGTTGTGATAGCGTTTGACCAAAACCGATCGGCAGAGCAGAGTCTTCGTAGGCACGGTGTGACAAGGCCTCATCCAAAAACAGATGACGCGGGGTATTGCGGATAACATCCAACACTTTTAAATCACTGACGCCCTGCTCCATCAGCCGCTGCACTAGCCGCTCGCGGGTGCGTAGCGACGTCATACCCACACCTTCCAGAATCAGATTGCTCACCGTCTACCCCTGTTAATACGGCCCAGGCTAAAGCCCGGTGCCTTTTTTTGATGACGCCACTATAGCATAAATGCCGTTTAAATCAGGCCTCTGGGGTCCGTTCGGGGAGCTTTGCCGTCACCAGCTCGGCGATGACAGAGGTCGCGTAGCAGCCCACCCCCAGCGCAAAATCCAAGCGTATGTCATTGCCATCCCACAGCCAGTTTAAGTCCTGTAGATTAGCGACTAACGCCCGACGATCCTGGTTAAGGCCGGTAAACTCTAACGGTTCGCACCAAGGCTGCCAGTCGGCCAACACCTGCACCTCCAGCGCTTGGGCGGCGCCGGTTACGGGCGCCCGACCGCGCCCCCACAAGGGCCCGCTGGGAAGCGCCTGCCCGGCAACCTCTAGTGCGGTTTCTTGCGGCATTAGCTGGCGCCAACAATCGCGTTTTACACGCTCGGCCAATACCAAATTAAACAGGTATGAGCGCGCCGCCGAGATGGCCATTTGCCGCTTGGGCCGGTTTTTGATTTTAACCTGATCAACCAGTATCCGCTGGGCCAACGCCAAGTTGCCGCTATCAATACCAAAGCGCTGTGGGCCAAAGTAGTTGGGCACCCCCTGCTCAAAAAGCAATTGCAGGCGCTGATCGAGAAGCGCGTGATTAGCCGTAACATCGCGCAACCAAATGCTAAAACGGTTACACAGATGTTGCCCGCGGCGCAGTTTTTGTTTGTGCCGCGCGCGGTTTAACACCCGCAAGGTGTCTGTTTCCAGCATCTGCCAATCGGGCTCGGCGCCTTTGGGTAAATACACACTAAACCACTGGCGTGTCACCGCGTGGCGATCTTTCAGGCCGCAATAGCCAATATCGCGAGTCTCAACACCGGCCAGTGCGGCAATTTGACGCGCGATCCAAGCGGTGTTGTCGCCGTCTTTTTCGATCTCTAAATAAACGTGCTCGCCCTCGCCCGACGGGACAAAACCCAACTCTTCAAACACCTTAAAGTCAGCATTAACAGAGCGAAACCCTGCCTCGCCTAGCAGCTCGCCGTAAGCGCGGGGAAAATCGGTATCAAATAGCTCAGGCACACGGCGCTCCGACCAATGGTTTTAATAGCACGCACGCCTCGGCGGCAATGCCCTCTTCGCGGCCGGTAAAGCCCAGTTTTTCGGTGGTGGTCGCTTTCACATTCACTTGGTTCAGTGAGCAATCTAAATCGGCGGCAATGGCCTCACACATGGCGCTTATATGCTGCGCCATGCGCGGTGCTTGGGCGATAACCGTCATGTCCGCATTGCCCAGCTGCCAACCGGTGGCGCGTACTTTTTGGTTTACCAAACGCAACAGCTCGCGGCTATTGGCCCCTTTGTACTGTGGGTCGGTATCGGGAAAGTGGCGGCCAATATCTCCCAGGGCGCAAGCGCCCAACAGTGCATCGCACAAAGCGTGCAGCAACACATCCCCATCCGAGTGCGCCACTAGCCCTTGGGTGTGGGGGATCACCACGCCGCCAATCACGATCTTATCGCCCGGCCCAAACTTATGGACATCGTAACCCTGACCAATTCTCATAACGGCTCCTCAGCCTGATGGCGCAATATTGCCTGCGCCAGCCATAAATCTTCTGGGCGGGTAATTTTTATATTATCAAACCGCCCCTCGACCACTAAGGCATCCACGCCCGCGTGCTCCATCGCACTGGTTTCGTCGGTAACCGTTAAGCCACTGTGGCTCGCCTCGCGCAGCGCCGCCTCTAGCGCTTGGCGCCGGTAGCACTGCGGGGTTTGCGCCGCCCACAATTGGCGGCGATCCACTGTTGCGCTCACCCGGCCGGCCTCTACCTTTTTAATAGTATCGCTTACCGGCGCCGCCAACAGGCCACCGTCTGTGCCCCGCACCTGCTGCAGCAACCGCTCGATATCAGCCACTTGCACACAGGGGCGCGCGGCGTCGTGTACCAGCACCCAATCCGTGGGGCCGGCAAATAGCGATAGCGCCTGCAGCCCTTGCAGCACCGAGTCAGCTCGCTCGGCGCCACCGATAACCGTTTGAATCTTGGGGTGATTGGCCAGTGCCAGTGTGCGCCATTGCGTGTCATCACGACCAACAGCCACGACAATACCGGCAATGGCGGGTACCGCGAGTAATTTCTCTAAGGTGTAGGCCAACACAGGCTTGTCATCGATGGGCAGATATTGCTTGGGGGTCTGGCTGCCCATCCGTGCGCCACAGCCGGCGGCAGGAACGATGGCCCAGCAGCGGCTGGAAGTATCCGAAGGCATAAGTGTTTTAGTCGTCTGGGTTGTGGGTCATAAAGAAGGTTTCGCCCTCTTTAATCATGCCGATGTCACTACGGGCGCGGGCCTCAACCACCTCGTGGCCATTTTTAAGATCTTCCACCTCGATTGCCAACACTCGGTTGCGCTCTAACAGGCGCTGGTTTTCGGCCGTTTGTTGGCTAATTTCGCGCTCCAGCCGGGCACGGTGCGCAAAGCTGCCGTCACCGACCCAAAGCCGGTACTGCAACCCCACGAATAACACGATTAATATCGACAGCAACCATTTCATAGGCCGCAGTTTATCGCAGCTTGGGGGGAAGGGCTATCACAGCCGCCGATAATGGGCACCGTGCCCCAGAGTTAACAGCGGCCCCTCGGCGGTGTATAGTGGCCGCCGCATTCTCACAGACACTTACCGCACCGCGTACTCATGGCTAAAAAGAAACACCAGGTTAAACTGAAAAGCTGGGGCATTTATACGCCCTGGAACAGCGAATCAAAAGCGCTGCCCAAGCTGCTAAAAGTCACCCGTGAGATTCCGTGCGAGCTGGATGTGGAATTTGGCTACATCGCCAACATTAAAAAAGCCAAAAACAAAAAACTGCAGTACTGCATCTACCACCCCGATATTCCGGACGAGAACGGCACACCCCTGCCCCCCTTTAGCGGGGAGGAGTTTATTCGCCAAAACGATTGGAATTTTTTTATCGGCGACACGATTTGGGCGCCCATCGAAAACAAACAGGGCCCGTGGCGCATTACCCTCGCGATCGAAGGCGAGCTGGTTGCGGACGAAACTTTTAAGTTATTACCACCCAGTGCATAAGCCCTACCCAATGCATAGGCCGGCCACGATAAAAAGCCCGCATAACGCCAGCGGGCTTTTTATCATTTAGGCGCAGAACGCCGATAACACATTCTGCGCCGACTTCACCGCCTATTCACTTTTAAACAGAGACTTCACTTTATCGAGGTTCTCTTTGTCTGAGTCGGAGAGGTTTTTCTCTAAGGCCTTGCCAGCCTCTTCCCGAGCGCGCGATTTAAGCTCATCTTCCAAGCGATTTTTAGCGTTATCGATAAGCGGTTGCACAATCGCTTGTGCCAGCTCTTGGGCGGTTAGGCCCTGCTCGCGAGAACCAAGGTTGCTGCGTTTGATATCATTCAAAGTAACCGTGCGATCTTTAAACTGGGGCGAAATTACCGCCATCGAGATATTGGTAAACGCCAGTTTTTCGACCATAAAACGCAGCTCTTTACCGCTATCAACCGGCTCTGGCTCGGGTTTGCCACCACCGGAAAATCTGGACCGAACATTATTGGTTATCTCTTGAATATTGGTACTGGCACCGCCGTTGTGCTCGGCGGTTAGTGCCGCGCCGTCAATCAATACCTCGTTCAAAACGATGACAGGCTGGGTGACACTGGTCGGCTCGATCTGCAGTGCGACTTCATCAAACTTAAACACGTTGGCAGAGGTGTAACCCGGCGGGTTGGCAATGCTCAAACCGTAAATCTCACCACGACCTTTGCGCAGCTCAAGGTGTACTTTATCGACCTTGACCTCGGTTTGGGTAACCTCCGAGCCGGCCTTTTCAATCCCCGAGGCCACCAGTGAATCTAAGTTGCTAAACAGGTAATAGAGGCCACCGCCTATCAACACCACTACCAACAGCAAGATAATTAAAATAATTTTTAATGCTTTCATTGCTCTATCCTTTTCGGTATTTGTTCACTTTTTACGTCACTGGCGGTGCAATTATTGCGCCTCACGGGGCTGCCCGGCTCTTGACTGCGCGCCACCAGGCGTCGTCTGATCGCTCGGCTCCTCGGCTTCAAGCTCGGTTAACGCGGCACGTGCGCGGGTCATCTCCGACTCGACAGAGTCGACGATGGCATCCCAGCCCTCCACAATTACCTTGTTGGCTTTAGCCACCATCGCGCTCACCGACTGTCGTTCCATCGCCGCCAGCTTGCCGCGTTGCACACTAACATCCTTGCGCAGCGCCGCAACCGCTTTATGTAGCGCAGCCACCTCGGCACTCAATGCCTGCTCGCGCTCGTAGCCCATATAGATAATCGCGCCCTGGCCGAGCACCACCAACCACAACAACAATAGTAAAAAACCGCGCATAGCTTTACTCCATCGCCCTGTAAACATCATTCGCCGCAATCACGCATCCAGCAAACATGCAGTTGCGCACAAAAAAGCCTATCATAGCGCGACCTATAACCGGTTAACACTCAATATGCCCGTGGCAATAGGGTTGACCGAACAAAATTCAACCAGCAACCGCCAAACTAAAAGCCAAATTCCATGAAAAACGACAACTTTGCTCTGTCTGTACTGAGTATATTCGAGCTACTGTTTCTCGGGTTTATTTTGCTGCTCATCGCTACCGTGATCGTGCTTTACATCATAGACGTGAATCAGAGCGCCCACACCATACGCCGTAACTACCCGGTTATTGGCCGGTTTCGTTACCTGTTTGAGCACATGGGTGAGTTTTTTCGGCAGTACTTCTTTGCCATGGACCGCGAGGAAATGCCCTTTAACCGCGCCGAGCGCTCGTGGGCCTATCGCGCCGCTAAAAACGTCGATGCCAATATTGCCTTCGGCTCGACCCGTGACCTATCGCCCACCGGCAGCGTGATGTTTTTAAACTCCGCGTTCCCAACGCTAGAACAAGACGCCGCCCTGCCCTCTGAGGTCACCATCGGGCCATTTTGCCGCTCTCCCTATACCACCACCTCGATTTTTAATATCTCGGGCATGAGCTACGGCGCGCTATCGCGCCCGGCCGTGCGCGCGCTATCGGCGGGGGCCGCCAAAGCAGGCTGCTGGATTAACACCGGCGAAGGGGGATTATCGCCCTATCACCTAGAGGGCGGTGGCGATGTTGTATTTCAAGTAGGCACCGCTAAGTACGGCGTGCGCGACGCCGAGGGCCAGCTCAGTGACGAGCGCTTAAAAGCTATCGCCAGCCACGACAACGTGCGCATGATCGAGATCAAACTCAGCCAAGGCGCCAAACCCGGCAAAGGCGGCATCCTCCCCGGCGAGAAAGTCACCGCCGAAATCGCCGGTATTCGCGGTATTGCCGAGGGGCACCCGTCCATTAGTCCCAATGGCCACCCGGATATCCGCTCGGTGGACGATCTGCTGGACATGATCGAACATATCCGTGAAGTCACCGGCTTGCCGGTGGGTTTTAAAGCAGTGATTGGGGATAAAGGCTGGCTGCGAGACTTAGTGCACGCCGTTAAGCAGCGGGGGCTCGATCGCGCCCCGGATTTTATCACCATCGACAGTTGCGACGGTGGTACCGGCGCGGCGCCGCAACCGCTCATGGACTTTGTCGGCCTGCCCTTAAAAGAAAGCCTGCCGTGGGTATCCGATTTGCTCAATCAGGCCGGTCTCAAAGAGCGTATTAAAATCATTGCCTCGGGCAAGCTTATCACCCCCGCGAAAGTCGCCTGGGCCTTGGCCTGTGGCGCCGATTTTACCGTCAGCGCACGGGGTTTTATGTTTGCCCTGGGTTGCATTCAAGCCATGCAGTGCCACAAAAACACCTGCCCGACGGGGGTAACCACTCACGACCCTAAACTGCAAAAAGGCCTAGACCCCACCGATAAAGCCACCCGAGTCGCCCACTACCAGCGCAACATGACCTACGGTGTGGGGCTTATCGCCCACGCTTGCGGCGTCACCGAGCCGCGTAAACTGCGCCGCGATCACGTACACGTGGTAGCCGCTTCGGGTTTATCGGCTCCTTTGAGTGAACTTCACCCCGAACCCATCACTCTGATAGATGATCAGTCTCGGCCCGAAGAGCCCGAGCGCCAAATCAGTGTGACCAAAGAGGAACTCGTCGATGAATAAACTGTTAAGCAGCGCGGTATTACTGCTGGTTATGATTAGCCCTTGCAGCCACGCACAAATCGACCCACAATTTCCCACCGTCGAAGCGTTAAGCTGGACCGACAGCAGCTACTTAGCCAAGCAGCGCGCGCGGGTCGACCGCTTAACCCGTGAGAACACCGGCACGCCCATACGTGGCGACAAAAGCGATTTAAACACCCTGCAGCGGGTGGTTGACCGCGAATTAGTCGCCAATGATGACAAGCTCACCCTGCAAGCACTGGGTGTGGTACTGGCCGATGTAATGCTCAGCGACGAGCCAGCACTCGCCTGGAAGATTTACGAAGACCGCCGCGGCCGCTCACGCGCCCTGTGCATTAACGACACAAAAGACTGTCTGTTTCCGGTGACTATGTTGTCACGCCGAATGAAGGTGGGCCTAAAGCCCGATGTCAAAAAAGTGTATGTCGAGGCAATGGAGTTGGTGGGCGCGCAGTTGCCTGAGCTGCCTTATGGGGAGAAGCGGGAATATCTTCCTTACTAACTTAAGTTATTAGTTAGGCTTCCGCCAAAGGCGGGCTTGGTTTATAGGCCTGTCTCGCCGGGCCGGGCGCGTGACTTTTCTTTAATTTAACGTGGAGGCAAAGGCCTTAAGCTGACGACAATTACTATTTCAGCTTCTGGACTTATATAAGCAAACGTGCCATACGATTTACTATATCTCACACTTATACTTGTTTGCCCTCAGTCGCCGGGCTGGCGAGTTACTTCTTGCGATGCGGCAAGAAGTAACCAAGAAGCGCACCCCGGCAGCTTAGCCCTCGGCAACTGCTCCTGCGTTGCTCTATTCAGCTACATCCGTGTAGCGATACGGGGTCCCTCGCTCCTAAAATCGACCTCCGCTCGGCTGGCTGCAGGGGCCCCAAAGCGGTGCTTCGTAGCAGGCTCAAGCAATTAAGACTCCTCTGTTTGGGATGAACCCAAACTTTGAGTAACCAAAATTATTACAGAACAACTCATTAACTAACTTAATTAAAACTATGGAAGCATTAATAGGCTCAACCCTCGCCGTGGCTATTGCCGAGATGGGCGATAAGACTCAACTGCTCGCCCTTTTACTGGTGGGCCGCTATGGTCGCCCAGCGCTTATTTGTTTAGGCATTTTAGTCGCGACTATTATCAACCACGGTTTCTCCGCGTGGCTAGGTGATTGGTTAGGCGGTTTAATTCCGCCCACGTGGTTGCCTTGGATTATCGGCACCAGCTTTCTAGCGGTCGCACTGTGGATGTTAATCCCCGACAAAGAAGACGGCGGCGACGGCCGCTTTGCCGCGCTTGGCCCGTTTGGTGCCACTTGCATGCTGTTCTTTTTAGCCGAGATTGGCGATAAAACTCAAATTGCCACGGTGGTGCTCGCGGCAAAATACAGCGCGACTTGGATGGTGATTATCGGCACCACACTCGGCATGTTGCTGGCAAATGTGCCGGTGGTTATTTTTGGCCGCTGGATATTGCAGCGCATTAATTTAAAGTGGGTGCATATCGGGGCGTTTGTGTTGTTTTTGGGGTTTGCGTTGGCGAGTTTTTGGCAAGGGTTTTAGTTTTTTGGTTACGTTATAGCCGTGTGCCCCTATAACGCCATCCCGTGCGAAGCTAAGCGGCGACACGGGTATCAGTGGATTTAAGTCGTTTTCCATAGGGCGGCATTATTATGCTGTGGGTACCAAATGATTTGCATTGTCGTACTCCCGAATTTGCTTGCCCTCAGTCGCCGGGCAGGCGAGTGGCTTTTCTGTTTGGCCAGAAAAGTCACCAAAATAGGCCTACGCTCGGCTGGCTGCAGGGGCCCAAAAAACGGTGCTTCGTAGCCTAGAACAACTAGCTTTAGAGGCGACCTTCGGAATAATGAAATCCAGATTCAAAGGCCCGCCCGGCGACTGAGGGCAAGCAAGTCTGAGGTTACGAGAATGTAGTCGTTTAGCACCTACACCAGATAACAATACCCTTCCTCATCAGTCATTAGCTCTGCATAGCAAATACCGCAAAGCGCACAGCTACAAAAAACTACGAATCTTCTCCGCTTGCGCCGCAAGCTCAACATGATCCCCCTCCCCCGCACGGGAAAAATCCAACTCCCCCATTTCATCCATCGGCACCAAATGCAAATGCGTATGGGGTACTTCCAAACCCGCGATAATCATCGCCACGCGCTCGGCGGGAAACGCTTGCTGCAAGGCGCGCGCGATTTTCTGGCTCACTACGGTTAAGTGCGCCATGGTATCGGCATCAAGGTCGTACCAATGGTCGACTTCTTTACGGGGAATCACCAACACGTGACCGGGTTTTAATGGGCCGATAGTCATAATGGCAACGGCAATGTCATCTTGCCAAACAAAATGGCCGGGGATGTCACCGGCAATAATTTTACTAAAAATACTGGCCATAAAACGCCTCCTTTAATAGACAGCAATACTATGTTGCATCAGTTCGCGCGCTAACATCTCATCAAGATTATTTAACTGGTCGTACTCGATTTCGATAATAGAAAAATGCGCGGTTTTTAATTTCTCGCGAGCATCTAAGTGCTCGGCCAATTCACCGGGGCCGGCCGGCTTGCGCCAATACACGATGGCTATTTGGTGCTGGGGTAAATAAAAATCGACCGTTAGCCGCTCTGTTCCACCGGCACTACCGGGCAACACCAATGTGTAATCCACCGCGTGGGTTAAACCTGCTACATAAAGCCAATTATCAATTAACGCGCGGCCCGCGCTCCCGCTCGGATGGCCATCGGTACACGTGGCGGCGGAGGACGATAGTTGCTGCGCGGCCAACTTAAGTTGCGGGTTTTCCAGCAGGCTTTCCGGCCACGTCACAAAAGGGATGGCGGTGCTATCACTGACATGCTGTTGCCCGCCCAACGCTTCACCGCGCTCGGTTAAATGCCAGCCGTGCACATGGCGTTTTATCCAACCGCGCTCAGCCAATAATAAATTCACTAAACGCGCCGGTAAATTTAGCTTTTGCGATAAGTTACGCGCACTCAAGGGGGCGTCGGGCAACAAGCGCAGCACGCTGTGCTGGCGCAACGACTCGGGCCAAACGATGTACTCACCGTATTTAGGGTGGTTGGCGTAAGTGCCCCCTTCAAAGCGGCCCTTTTCAGTCAAGTGCCACTGGCCGTCCACTTTGACGATCCACCCGCTATTGGCCAGCAAGATAAACAGCTCTTTGCTGTCTTTGCCAATAGCCCGCGCCAGCGCGGTGGTCGATAAATGCTTATGTGCTTGTTTATCCTGCATAACCTATCCGTATCAAAAAGCCGCTTAGCACGTTAATCCTTAAGCGTAACATGATATTACAATGCACCTATAAAGTAGTAGAAAGCCCCCACCTACTACGAAGTACCGCATTTGGCGCCCCTGCAGCCAGCGGAGCGAGCCCCTTTTTCGTCGTATTCCAAAAAGGGGCTCGTCCGCCCGGCGGCTGAGAGTACACAAACTGAACGCTATGCAAAAGTAAGTCGTATGGCACCGCAGCCTATAAACAATCAAACTTAGGTTTCCAGAAACGGAGACCACCGCCAAAGCCCCCCTAAAAATACCGCTGGTCAAACCCTGGCCAATACCCTATACTGCGCGCCTCAGTAAAGCCCTCCTATACAAAGAGCCACGATTTATAAGGCTCGTCTGCGTGCAAAGAACACTGCAGGGTAATGCTGATTGGCTCTAGACTCTGGCAAATAACAGAGAATCGGAGCCCGGGAGGAAGCTAGAACGTAGCTTCCCGGCAGTGTGTATACCATGCATGTGTCTCGCCTGTGCTTATTTGGTGCTTAGCAGCACCCCACGTTATCTTCGCAGTCGTTATTTTTACCAAACTGTGTCGCTATAAAGAAGCCAAATGGCGAATACCCGATTTTAAACTGTAGCTTTACTGCGGTTATCGGTCGTTGTTTGTGTTGCACTTTATCGTAAGCGTCACCCTAGCGGGTGCACCGTCACGATCATTCCGGGTCAAACTCCGCCTCACGGCGCGTATTGTCGCGTCAACGTAAAGATTGTTGCGCCTTGCGCGCACCTGGGAACTATTAATGACCACAGAAAACCTTACTTTTTCCGATTTGGCCCTTTCACCGGCCGTATTAAGTGCCGTAACCAAAGTCGGCTACGAAGTACCCTCACCGATTCAGGCGGCTGCTATTCCGGCCCTGCTGGAAGGTAAAGACATCGTCGGCCTGGCACAAACCGGTACCGGTAAAACCGCCGCCTTTGCTTTGCCGATGCTGTCACAAGTCGATGTAACTAAATCACACACACAAATTCTGGTATTGGCCCCGACCCGCGAACTTGCTATTCAGGTAGCCGAAGCCTTTCAACGCTACGCCAGCGAGATGCCCGGCTTTCATGTACTGCCTATTTACGGCGGTCAAGATATGCGCGGCCAGTTGCGTCAGCTTAAGCGTGGCGCTCAGGTTGTTGTGGGCACCCCCGGCCGAGTGATGGATCACTTGCGCCGCGGCAGCTTAGATCTGTCTAAGCTCACCAACCTAGTATTGGACGAAGCCGACGAAATGCTGCGCATGGGCTTTATCGACGACGTATCCTGGATTTTGGAGCACACCCCGGCCACACGCCAAACCGCGCTGTTCTCGGCCACCATGCCCAAAGAAATTCGCCGTGTCGCCACTACTTACTTGCGCAACCCGGAAGAAATCCGCATCGCCAACGAGAGTAAAACCGGCGCCAACATCGAGCAGGTGTACTGGATGGTAAGCGGCACCAACAAGCTGGACGCACTAACCCGCATCCTCGAAGTTGAGCCGTTTGATGCCATTATTATGTTTGTGCGCACCAAAACCGCCACCGTTGAACTGGCCGAAAAACTAGAAGCGCGCGGTTACTCGGCGGCGGCCATTAACGGTGACATGAACCAGCAGTTACGCGAGCGCACCATCGAGCGCTTAAAGAACAAGAAACTGGACATTTTGATTGCCACCGACGTGGCCGCACGCGGTATCGATGTGGAGCGCGTAAGCCACGTAATTAACTACGATATTCCGTACGATAGTGAAGCTTACGTTCACCGTATTGGCCGTACTGGCCGTGCCGGGCGCTCGGGCAAGGCGATTTTGTTTGTCGCGCCGCGCGAAAAGCGTTTGCTTTACGCCATCGAAAAAGCCACTTCACAACGCATCGAGGCAATGAAACTGCCTAGCGGCGACACCATCACCGCCGCTCGCGTTGATCAGTTTTTTCAGAGCATTACCGAGGTGTTGGAGTCCGAGCAAGACATGAGCTTTTTTGACGACTTGCTGGGTAACTACTGCCGCGAAAAAGAAGTGGAGCCCGAGCAGTTAGCGATGGCCATGGCTTATTTGCTGCAAAAAGATCGTCCGTTGCAGGTAAAGCTGGCCGACATTAAGCCCGACCCTATCCGGGAAAAACGCGAGCGCAGTGGTAGTGATCGTGGCGAGCGCGGTGAGCGCCGCTCACGGGCACCGGAGCAAGGCATGAAGCGCTTCCGCATCGAAGTGGGTCGCACTCATGGTGCTCGCCCAGGGGATATCGTCGGCGCCATCGCCAATGAAGCTGGCTTACAGAGCCGTCAAATTGGTCAGATTAAACTGTTCGACAGCTTCTCGACTCTGGATTTGCCGGAAGATATGGCAGCCACCATGGCGCAAAAGATTGCCTCTATCCATGTGCGCGGCCAGGTACTGTCGCTCAGTGAAGATCGCGGTCCGGCTCGCAAAGGCGGTGGCGGCGGCAGTTTTAAGCCCAAAGGTAAAAAGAAAAAGTTTGCCAGCAAATAATGAACGCAAACTAAAAAAGGGGCCACTGAAAAGCGGCCCTTTTTTATGTCTTGGCAATAAATATCAACCATGCCACCGCCATTACAGTACCTATCAACACCCCCCACAAAACCCGCGACGACCTAACTTGTCCGGCTCTATTTGTGCCCGCCTCACGCTCGCTTTGACAATAGTGACCTTCTGAGTGCAAACGTTCCGGGTCCGCGCTTGCTGGCACCGGTGTTTGGTCCCACTGGTCCGTCACTTCACGGGCTCGCGCGTAATCTTGCTCGGCCACCATCACCCGCACTACCCCCAAAGCCTGCAACTCGCCAATACCACCTTGCAAGTAAGCGCCTTGTATACGCGCCTCGATACCGGTTTGCGCCAACACATCAACAATCATCTGCCCCTCGATGGTGTTGGCGGCTTGATACAGCAAAACATCGCTCATAATCGCGCCCTAGATCAAAGGAAAAGTTAAAAGCTTACAACCAAACACGGCGGTAGTTCACCACATCGCCGAGCAGCGAGTCGCGCAATCGATTGGCCACGGCGGTAGGTAAGCAAGGGATCGTGGTAACGCCATCGGCGCTCCATACTTGTAAATGCACCAACCCAAAACAGCGAGACAAAGGTGTCGCGACAACGCGCATTTTTTGCAGTTTGCCCGTGGGCAACCAGCGCTCGGTAAAACCAATAAAACCGGTGCGTAGTGCCAGCCAATCGGCGCTGCGGTAAAAGCCCAGGCAACACCAACGGCGCCAATAGCACAGCGCAACCATAGGAATAAACAGCAAGCCCAGTAGCGCCAAGGCACCCAGCGCAAAGCAACCGATCAGCACAGCAACGCCAACCAGCATACTCAGTAGCAACACCGGCAACACCAAATAAAAACGGCTTACGCGCTGCCATTGAGCCGACGGTAGCGATAGCTCGCCGCGCAGCAACAGCAGATTAACAAGATCCAGTACGGGCACTTCAAAACGCTGGTTATTTTGTACCTGCGACGCACCAAAGCTGCCGGCTTTACTAATCAGCACGCGATAGCGGCTCAACAGACGCGCCATCACGCCCTGAACAATAGTGACTTTTTGTAGTTTGTAATGCTTAAAGCCCCGGGTACGAATGGTTGTTAAACCGGCCCGGTACTGAAATCGCTCACCGACACGAGTTAAGTGATAACCCCAAAAACGCACCAGCGCTAACACGACTGAGCAGCCAAACAATAGCGCCGTACCGGCGAGCACCGCCAACAGTGCCAACACCAAAGTCACTGAGACCGCCAAATTATCACTCACCCAGGTAATCAACCCGTAAACTTGCGAGTGCTCAAGCGAAGCCACGGACGACTCTAGCAGCGGGCCGATATACTGACCCAACGGTGCGGCCAGCGGGGCCAAATACAACAAGGTATTGTGCATTAAGCCATAGCGAACGATCTCGGCCGGCGACAAACGCAATGAAAAATCGGCGGCGGCTGTGGCCGTGACAGATTCAGCACCGGGGTCGGACGGCGCGCTGTCCGCCTGCTCCAACACTAAGTGACGCAAGTTCTCGGCAGCCGCAACAGTAAGCCCCGGGACATCCACCTCTTGCTGGGCGGAGCCTGCACTCTCAAAGCCTAGTGTGGCCAAACCAAAAGGACGAAAGTAAAACGGGTGAGCGATATCGGCTTGTTGCACCCGTTCAAAATCTAACGTTAAGCGCTTGCGACTTAACACACCCGAGCGCAACGTCAAGTGCTTTTCTTCTACTTTAAAACTAAAAAACCAGTACTGTAAGAACACCCCCACCAGCAGCAGTAATAACACCACCGGCACACCATAGGTTAACGCCATTGTGCGCAATTGCTCGCCACCGGCAAACAGCGGCACTAACGCCGGCCAAAAATTCACTAAGTGTGGTAAAGATTTAATAAAAAAGTAAACCGTAGCAATGGGCGATACTCGCTGCCACTCGTTATTCGGCCGCATCGAGCAGCTCCTCTGCCACCACTTTCTCGGTAAGATAATTTTTGAGCCGATGGGCGGTAGCGGTAGGCAAACCAGGAATTTTTACATCGGATTGATTGCCGCCGGCGGTATACACCACCAACTTGCTTAAACCGTACAAACGCTCTAACGGCCCTTGCGTCACCTCGGTATGTTGCACACGATTATTGCCCGCCGAGGTGGTCGAGTGCCACCAAAAACCAACGCGTACATGCACGTCTTGTTCGCGCAATAAATACTGGGTGTGTTTTACCCGGCGCGGTGCCCACACCAACAATAAAAACAGTCCTAACAAATACACGGCGCCCAAACCGCTGGCCACAGCCGACAACGCCACAGGGTCGGTAAGCCACACAAACGCCAAGCCCGCAACGGTAATAACCAGTAAGTAGATAAGAACAACGATACGCAGAACCGAGCAGTAGGCCAGATCAATCGGGCGCCAAGGCTCGTCGAGTAATGGAGGTAGAACCTCATCGGTAACAACCGTATCAGCCTGTGGCATAGCAATCCCTTTTTATTAGTGTGTTATCAGAGCGAATTGTCGCTTTAAAAAGCGGCCATAGGCAAGCGCTTAAAAATTGCTGAACAACTAAACATACCCCCCTGACGCGCTTCGCTTAAGGGCACAACACGCTTAGCTAGTATCGGCGAAACGGGCACGCCTTGGCGTTTGCCACCATGCCCTTTTTAATCCTAAAAGCCCACTGGGTTACTAGGCGTATTTTTTACATGGAAACACGTTGCCCTGTGCTCTGGCTCACCTATTGCTGGGGGCTCGAACTTGCTGATCTAGGGCGGTCGCGATAATATGCCCGGCTGATGTTGGGTCGTCTCGCGGCCCTCGATCGTACCGCAAAGGATATCTATGGCTGTACAAAACGCTCAAACTGGCGCTGAGACCCAGTATATTGCTCTACCTTTCGCCAGCTGGCCCCTGCACGACGCAGAACGGATGGTGCTCCGCCAAAACGACCTTAAAGCCCAACCACTGCACGAGACTCTCTCGAACGTACTGATTCTGTGCAACCGGTGGCGTAGCCTCGACGAGCATGTTGCGGTCGCCATTGAGAAGATGCCAGACTTGCAGAACTATGCCCAACAGCTGCGGCAAGGCCTGGAGCACATGGTGGAACAAGGCCTATTGGTAGACGCCGCAAAGCTCAGCCAACACTTCACCGAGCCCGCCCAACCTACCCCCGAACCCGTGGGCATCAAAACCCTCTATGTGCGCACCTATCGCTGTCCGCAAGCACTGGAGCGTCTACTGCAAAGCCTGCAATCCGGACGCACCGGCGCCTCGGTACACACCTTGGTAGTGGTGGACGACGCCCGCGAAGAATCAGACCTGGAGCTTACCCGGACTCTGCTGGCGTCCTGGCGCCAACGCTTGTCCCCGGATCTGATCCACATTACACGAGCCGATCGGGAACGCTTAGCGGACGCTTTGGCGGCGGCGTCCGGCGCCGACGCACAGGATCTACGCTGGTGGCTTAACGGTGACCCGGATGACCCCGAAATGACCGCCGGTGCCACGTTCAATACCGCCCTGCTACTGAGTGCCGGAACGGCCACGGCAATAATGGACGACGACGCTCAGTTGACCCCCTACGGCGACCCGCAGGAAGCATCAAAGATGGGCAGCGTCAGCATAGGCGGTGCTCATAAAGAGGAAGCCCACTGGCGCATGTATCCCAGCACCGAGGCCATGGAGAGCGCCTGGTCGCCCTTGGATATTGACCCGCTGGCAGACCACAGTCGCTGGCTGGGGCAACCCCTGTCTACGCTGGTTGCGCAGGCCACTCAACCCGAGACTTTTTGGCAGCCCATTACCAGTATCGGACTGCACACACTAAAGCCACACGCAAAAGTTAAGCTCAGCATCAACGGCATTTTGGGAGACCCAGGTACCGGTCAGGCCAGCTGGCTCTACACACAACCGCCAGAGCAATTGACCCCCTGGCTGCAAAGCGAAGACGCTTACCAGACATTAGTGTCCCAGCGCCTACTGACACGCAAGCCCCAAGGCTTCCAGCTGTTATCGCACCACTCGCTGCTTACCCCTTTAACAGGGGTGGATAATCGACAGCTGATGCCGCCGACCATTCCCAATGGTCGCGGCGAAGACACAATTTTTGCCGAGCTGGCGTGTGGAGTGTATCCGGACTGTTTGTTCGCCCAGCTCCCCTGGATGCTTAAGCATGTACCAGAGCGGTCGCGGCAATTCGATCGTGACAAATTGCTTAGCCCTGTCGCTACGGACGCCAATTTGCTACTCACCCACTACCTTCGCAAGCTGCGTCATGCCATACCCAATGCCGATCCAGATACGCGTTTGCAGTGGTTAGGCAAATCCCTACAAGCTGTGGCGCAAGCCCCCGAGGCGACATTGGCAGCCGACTACCGGTTTCACTTAAGCGCCGATCGCAGCAGTATGGCGCAGCAACTAACGCAGAATTTACAGGCACTGCAACCTCCCGCCTATTTGGCCGAAGACATGCAGCTGCTGCTAACACGATGCCGCCAAGGCTTAGATACAGACCAAGAGCAGTTGGCCTCGATTCTTATTCAGGCACGCCGGCGCGCTGGCCGCTACAGCCAGGCACTCGCCAGTTGGCAAACCGCCTGGGAGTATTGCCAGCAGATTGGCGAGCCCCAGGCGCTGGCTATGGCGAAAGACAAGCATCCCCCCCATTATTCGCGCACAGAGGACAAGGCGCCATCGGCGCTCACTCAACGGCTGCAAAAATGGGGAATCCTCAAGCGTTCTTAATCGCTGCGCGCGTCCACCGCCGGCTTACGCTCAGCCATACAGTACTGGGCGCGCCGGCAAACCAAGCGCACCAGACCGACACCCCCTATTGGGTGGTAGGCTTTATTAACACAATAAATTGGCCATTCATTCTCTAACTTGCGGATCCAGGCAATTGACCTCTAAACCTTCTCCGAGCACCACCGCTTTGCATGTTGGCAAGTTCTACCCGCCCCACCGCGGCGGCATGGAAACCTATCTGCGGGATCTGCTCTCGGCGCATCAAACCCAGGGCATTCATTGTCAGGCGCTGGTGCACGCCTCCCCCAAGGGCGCCCAAACAGAGCCCACAGAAACCGCAGCCGATAACCCCAAAGTCGTCCGCGTTGCCGTCTGGGCCAACCTTCTGTTTACGCCAATCAGCCCCGGGTTTCCCTGGCAACTCAATCGCCTTTTACGTGATGAATCCCCAGCAGTGTTGCACTTACATTTACCCAATGTCTCAGCCTTTTGGGCGCTACTGTTGCCGCGTGCCCGCCGAATTCCATGGGTTGTGCACTGGCATGCGGATGTACCAGTGGCGGCGCTGCACCGAGGGCTGCGGTGGTTTTACCGCCTCTACCAACCGTTTGAGCGGTGGGTGCTGCGCCGAGCTGCGGTGATTATTGCCACCTCACCCGCTTACCGGCAAAGCAGTCCAACCTTGCAGCCCTATCTCCAGCGCTGCCGGGTAGTCCCCTTGGGTATTCCCGAACCACGGCCAGCAACCACTGCGCCCGTTGCATCATCGGAGCAAGGGTCCCCACTGCGCGTGATTGCCGTGGGCCGGCTCGCCTACTACAAAGGTTTTGATGTACTTTTACGGGCACTGGCGCAATGTCCCGATGTGACCCTAGACATCGTCGGTGACGGCGAGTGCAAGCAGGAGCTCTGCGCACTGATAGAGCAGCTGCAACTGAGCGATCGCGTAACACTACTGGGCAACGTATCAGACCAGGGCCTAGATCAGCGACTGCGCGCCAGCGACTGCCTGTGCCTGCCCTCCATCGAGCGCACAGAGGCGTTTGGGGTAGTGCTGCTGGAGGCGATGGCCCGAAGCAAAGCCTGCGTGGTCACGGCAGTACCAGGCACAGGTATGTCTTGGGTTGTGCAACACGAAGACACAGGCCTTGTGGTACCGCCTAACGATATTGACGCGCTAGCTGGCGCCCTTAACCGACTGCAAACCAACCGAGCTCAATGCAAAGCTATGGGGGCCGCCGGTCTGGCTCGGTTCAGAGAAGCGTTCAGCATCGAAGCTTCGGCAGAGGCGATTGCGGAAATCTACAACGATCTAACAAAACCGGTGGCCAATTAAACCCTAGAAGCTTGCCAGCTCCATCTCATCGCCTTTACGGAGGAGCCAGTGGCGGCTTTAATATCGGCAGGCACAAAGATCATACAACCCCAAAAAACAAAGCCGTGGCCGCTGATATCACTGCTCTTCCAAGGCTCTTAGGCGCGCCTCCATCGCTTGGAATCTTTCGGACTGCGCGGCAATCAATGCCTGTTGCGCTTTCAGCCTTTCGTGAAGCTGTTCAATGTAGATGTGCGCCACTTCGAGCTCGTGGATAATACCTCCAATCTTTTCGGTCATGTTGATCGGTTCATCGGGCGTTGTTGGTCCGATAGCGGGCAGGTACTTTTGCGTCCACATCTGCGCCGCATGCGCTTCAATAATCGGCACCTCGAAGACCTCTGGATCAAACACACCATCGCAGGGGCTGCCGCAGGTCGGCCCCTGGCTGAGTATCCCGTCGGGACCGACACTCAACCAAAGATCCTCGCCTCTTACCGTTTGGCCTGCAAAGTTGATTCGGTCGTCGAGGAAGATGAGCTGTGACTTCACCTGATTGGCATTGTTGACCGCGAGGAACCGCCGGTTCTCGCTATCGGTACGGAAACGGACTTGCACGGGCCCGCCATCGCCGCTTTCGAAATAGGACAACTGTACGCCACTTCCATAGGTGTGCAGCTGTCCCTCTGGGGAGTTGGTGCCAATACCAACGTTACCATCACTGTTGATAAAAAGGGCATCCTGAGCGTATGACGAGGCGGCGCTAGCTGTCAGCGCCAGGGCTGCAGCAAAAAGACCAACGCGTGAATTTGACATATCTATACCTTTTGGTGGCTATTATTTTGACTATTTCTCGATGAAGGGCGGCATCCTGCCTGATCCGGAACAGCAAGCAGAGCCGCCCGGGCTAGAAACTCAGTTATCAAGTACCCCAAGCCGCCGTTCGAACGCGCGAGTCATTTCCGATTCCTAAGAGATCGCCCCAAAAATTCTGTCAATTTTCTCCCCTTCAGCCGGTGTGGTCAAGTAGCAAGCGACAACTCAGTTAAGCGGCCCGCTCCCTTTAACTATTGCTTCCTATGCATTAGAACTCATACAACTCAATCTAGAATGCAATCGTTACATCTAACCAACACAGTGATGCACTCGAGAATATCCAACACTGCTTCGACGCGCACTTAAAACAAGCAAAAAAGCCCTCCGCCAACTCATCATCCAAACACTTTCCCTGTGACACCCTCTGCCGTATGCTCTGTCTACATGCCTGTGGATACCACTTGAAATCAAGAAGCGGTGCACTTAAGCTCCCTACCCTCGCCCTGCAACTATTTCTTGGCAGCCGTACGCCTAGCAACATCCTGAAAGTTGTCGGCAGGCATTAAAGCCTCATTCAAGATAGCGGAAGCATGGTCTAATATAAGCTCTGATAACGAGTTCGAGTTTAAGGTAAGGCGATTATGGATGTTTTTGTGTTTGGCGTCGGCCGCTCCGGCACTACAATGATGTACCGGCTTGTACAACAAGCGTATCTGCAAAAATTTGGAAGCGATTTCAAGTCAACATACGAACCGTTTATTTGGAACAGAGAGCTCTTCAACGATCTTTATGAGAATGTTGGTTCATTGTTCGGGAAAACCGCATCATTATCTATAGACGGGATTTACCATCATCTTTCGCTACCACTATTCTGCGGGGCATCAACTGGGAACCAGCTCCAGAATAATGAATTTTTCGATCACTTTGCAGCCCAAAAAACGCCCACCAAGCCACACGTGGCGAAGTTGATACGCGCCAACGGACGCATGACGTTATTTCGGCGCCTGAACCCTTCGGCAAAATTTATTCTCATGGTACGTAATCCGATCGATGTACTTAATTCGGTCAAGCACAAGTTCTCATTTTTCGGCGATGATTTTTATCCTTCAGATTATCCGAGATTCTGTCGTGAGCTCGGTGACAAGTTGATCAAACAACCATCCGAGACAACCTGGGCAACGAGGAGTGCCGAGTATGTTTATCAAATGAACCTTGCAGCAGTCGAGTTCGGCATCAGAGATAAGAACACCATGATCGTTGAATACGATAAGTATAAAGGCGAGCCGCCAGAAATCGCGAAAAATCTGTGTGATTTTCTCGGTTTGGAGTTCAGCGAAGCCATCGGTAGGACTGCGACGACGTCAAAAGGCCCGGTGACCTCTTCAGTTTCATTGAGCCAAAGCGAGTTCGAGCAAGCCTTGGAATATGGGAGACTGCATCAACAAATGTGTGAAAATTTCAGTCTGCAGAGTCCATTCACTACAGACCGTATCCGCCAACGATACGAAGGTCATTGTACTCGACCTGACATGGATACAACCTATGAAGGACTAGTTACCAACCAGCTGCGTAGAATTATATTGACGCAGAAGAAGGAGCTCGAGCAGCTGAGAGGTTGCAAGGGTGCTTAACGTTAGGGGTGAAGAATCACTATTGCTGGGGTTCAACTATAGACCAACGCCATGAAAAAAACCTCTATCCACATGCATAACACTCGATTGTTCCCCAAGAATCTTGGTGCCGCGGCTTATAAGCTGACCGGGATAGCTGCTCAGTGCGACTGGGCCATTATGAGCGACCAGAAGACAGGTGACTTTTATGTTCATGGTGACCTCTCGCGCTCTCCTCGTACGGTGTTCCTCTCAATGCGAGGCTTTTTTGCATCTATTCCGTACTTTTATGAGAATATTTTGCCAAAAATTGAAAGTCAGTTTATTTTGATTACCGGTTCCGAGGATTTAACCATCCCCAACCAGATAGATAAGAGATGGAGAGCATTTCGCCCAGATGAAAAAGAAACAATTTATCGCATCCTTGAGGACCACAGACTTGTTCACTGGTTTGCCGAGAATCGGGATACAGTGCTTCCCAGAATGTCGACACTCCCGATCGGGTATGTCTTTAGTGGCCCACAGAGTCACTCAGCTGCGATTGAAAGCCGGCCTTGTGTACCAATTGAAGACCGTCCCCTTCGTGCTCTCTGCAGCCACCGGGTAAGACCCGGCCCACAGTGGGAGACTCGACGGCAGGTCACCAACCTAAGTATGACAAAGTTCAGCGAGCTGGTGACAATAGTGAATCAAGAGGTGAGCGAAACCAAATTTCTCAATTTAATTGAGGAGCATGCTTTCGTACTATGTGTGCAAGGAGGAGGCATCGACCCTTCCCCCAAGGCATGGACCGCTATTGCACATGGATCAATCCCCATCATCGCGTCATCACCCCTTGATGACGCCTACTCCCAACTCCCTGTAGCATTTGTGAATGGGTGGGACGAACATTCACTGAGCGAAAAAAAGTTGCGTGAATGGATTCAACGGCTTGCGCCGTACTACGATAACCCGGAGATGCGCCTTAAGGTCGTGGAAAAACTTCAACTCGATTACTGGTGGAAGCAAATCACTAACACCTATCCAAAGAGCTATTGATCCAGTTGTCTTTGCGTGTCGCATGCAACGATCGGATGTCGATTTGAGCTTGAACACGCCCCTTTACTTATTGCTTTCTGTAGCCGGAATATGGCGGTCGTCGACTAAGCTCTTGTCGCTGCCACTATTAGGAGTTAGAAGTTGGCTGAGAATACACTGCAATCCCCCAACCAACCTTTCTCGCCCTGGCAGAACTAGCAATACAGTGACGCATCAGAAGTAAATTTGAATAGTGCAAGTGGATAGTTTAGACAACACGACAGTGCAAATATTTTAAGATATAATTGCCCGCAAAAGAAATAGGTGATCTGGGTCGGGGTGATTTTCGCTCAGCCAGCCTAAATGGGCAGATCTGCAAGCAATATGGACGAGGACTCTCATGTCAAACGATAAAGTGCATTCCCAGAAGTTCGATCTTTCAATCATCGTTATCTTCCATGAGATGCAGCGTGAGGCCTGTCGTACGCTATTCTCATTGAGCAAGGAATTTCAAGAACACGCCGAGAACCTCTCGTATGAAGTAATAGCGATTGACAATGGATCCAAAAAGCCGCTAGGAGAACAGTTCGTTAAGCAATTTGGCGAGCACTTCCGCTATGAATACTTTGACACACAGTCGGTTTCGCCTGCAACTGCAGTTAATCATGGTGTTCGCCTCGCGGAAGGGGAATTTGTCGCAATTATTGTAGACGGCGCACGGATGGCATCCTCCGGTCTTGTTTCAAAAACGCTAGCATCTGCAAAGTGGCTGTCAGAGCCGGCCGTTTTTTCTCTGTCATGGCACCTGGGTCCAGAAGTGCAGAACGTCTCAATGCTTTCGGGATATAACCAGTCGGTTGAAGACGAGCTGTTGGAATCCGTAAACTGGAGAGAGGACGGCCGAAAGCTTTTTGATATATCGGTTCTCGCCCAAGCGTCTAGCAGAGGGTTTTTAGGAGGAGTGCCCGGTGAATTTAGCTGGATCTGCGTAAGGAAGGCGATGTTTACCAGTCTCGGCGGGTTCAATGAGGCATTCACATCAAGAGGCGGAGGGCTGGTGAATCAAGATTTTCGCAATCGACTTATGACGACTCCGGGTATTGAGCCGCTGTTGGTCCTCGGCGAAGGAGTCTTTCATCAATTTCACGGTGGCGTGGCAACTAACGTACCTATGAAGCAGCACCCCAGAGATGAATTTCGTGCCGAATATGAACGAATTTGTGGCAAACCGCACGAACGCTCCAGTACGCCGGAGCCCCTGTACTTTGGAACAATGCCTAGCAATGCCTTGAAGTTTGTTGCTCGCTCGAGCTAGACGATAACGCACCTGTCTATAACGAGCATGAGCCCCCTATGTGTTAGAGCCATTGCCCTCTAAAACTACAGCCAACACCATTCCAACACATAGGGAAAATCACACTTCATCAATCTTCTTTTGCAATCAAATAATACACGCTACCTCTATCACTTAATGCCTCATTAGACTCCAGCTCATTAAAATGGCTATCAATCACATTCCAATTTTTACTACAAATCAATTTATCAAACGATTCTCGTGAATACCTTGAGCCCCAATCCCAATTGGGAGCAGGGCTAACAAAATAGTCTTCTGCATTGGATTCCATTGAAACAACATTTTGGACAATTAAAAAGTTTTTAGCGAGAGCATATGATTTATCAAGCACTTCTTCTGGGTTACCTAGATGATACAACCCTCCTATATTAGCGACGACATCGTACTGCCTTTGGACTGTTAAATCATTCACGTCCTGCCTAACAAAAAAACAGTTCTCCACCTCTAAAACTTTTTTTATTTTTTCAGCATTTCCAAAATGTTTTGCCTTGCCATTATCCAACCCATAGCTCCTTGAGTAACCTAAGTGAACAGAAAGCATAGCGTAATAACCATCCGCACAAAATAACTCCATAAATTCAGCTTCGCTACTAACATTTACTTTTAACTTACTCAGAGCGTAGAGCATATATGAAACTATTGTTGGCTCTTTACACTTTTGATTGGTCGAAAAAAATGTATTCGCGGTATTTTTTACACCAAACAACTCGTAAGAGTGATACAGTCTACCCAAGTCATTCAGCTGCTCTTCTTTTGTTTTCTTACTTTCTGTCAAAATCTCTAGCCTCGCCACTCAATCTGATTGGCAACTTTATCAAAATACACCTTGAATGAGTCATACTCTACACGCCAATTCAACTTATAAAGAGGAGAAGACTCCACCTTAACAGCCTCTCTAACCATACCTTTTTGCACTGAAACTGCCGCAGAATCATACTTAAAAATGGTTTTAGCCCATTCCTTCCGAAACTCTTCATCCACTTGCAATAGATATCCAAATAAGTAATGAAACCAAAAGTAGGGGTACATTTTAGATTTCGACTTGGCGACTGATTGTTCTGGATTTTTCGGAATAATAAAATCTCCATTATCGTGAAGCTCAAGATCTCGCCTACAACTCCAAAACCTCTTAACTTCATCATACCAGCTATTGATAATATACGATCCTGGAGCCGACGCTATAAACCACGAAGCAATTTTTCGATCTAGTAATTTTTCTTTCCGAAAACAAAAAAAATCATGATGCTCATCTTTCTCAAGCCATGACTCTAACGAAGAAACTGGATAAGTCGTTGAATCAACCCAAACACCACCAAACCTTTTAAGCAAAGCAACTCTCACTACATCAGATAGAGCTTGCAGCGTCATCCCACCAACATCGACACCAAAACCCTCAAGCAAACACTCGACATCTGCTTTATCTAAGACATAGAAATTATAGTCTGGATTTAGATTTCGCCACCCTTCGAAACACTTTTTTACCAACTTAGGTGCGTGCCCTTCGCCCTGATACCACATTGACCAAATGACATTTGGAAAAGGCTTTTCCTGAACAGCTAACTTTTCTGAAAACAACTTAGCAAAAAGAACATTACCCCTCACTTTAACCTGATAACCCAAACTACTTAACCTTGAGATAAAATGCAGCTTAGGAGAGCACCCCTCTCTCTCTGGACTTATATCAACAGCTATTTTTTTTGGTCTGATATTTCCTAAACCGTCCAGTATCTCCAACTCCACACCTTCAGCCTCTAACTTTAAAAAGTCGATAGCATCAATATTGTTTTTATTGGCATAAGAATTAAGGGTAATTACTGATATTTCCTCTGTTGACAATACGGCACCACTATCAGGCGTTAAAATTGAATGCTCAACATTGTTCGACGATACATGAAACTTCACAACCCCATCGGAATTATACAAGCCGAGATCACTAACAATCACATTTCTTTTTTCTTTAAAATTCTTCAAACAAGCGTTAAAGTTATTCACATTAGGTTCAAATATGTGCACTTGACGAGCTATCTTCTGTGCACTTATACTAAACCCGCCAACGTAACCTCCACAATCTATAACAACATCACCCTCTTCAACCTCCACAAAACCCGGGAGGCTATACTTTCTTTTCAACCATTCTTCATAACCGCACAAAATATGGATATATATTATATCCGGCATCGGCTTGGAAAAATAAACCAAAGAACTATTCTGCTCTATTTTTACAAAATCATCTTCAGATATAATCTCCGTATTCTCCAGCTGATCAAACTCCTTAGACAGAAAACTAAAAAAATCTTCTTTCTGACTTTCACTGAGCGTCAGCACTGAGTCGAGACTCTCTTTTAAAAATCTCGTGACCTGTCGAGACTTACTGGGAAAATACCTATTGCTTGAGTAATTCTCTTTTATGTTAGAAGCCATACCACCCTTTATACCTCAAAAAACCTTAGCCCTCACAACAAATAAGCACAAAACACTACAGACCTAGCCAGACAACTACTTAAAATAAGTCTTTAAAAAGTTTTTACACTTCATCATTAACGGCTGCGATGAGCGCACGGAACCCAGCTCTCTTTTAAACTCGGAGAACTTGTCGGACTCGTTCATTATTTGACCTTGTATAAAGCTCGAAAACACATTTGCGGAATTATTCAACGCAATAACATAGATTGAATCAGGAAGCAGCTGACCAGAGAATAGGATATTTTTCTTTTTTAGAAAAACATTCGATTTTTTGATAGCATCAAATATTAGATTGGCATCATGAAATACAATCAACGCGTCATTGCCGCATGTAGACAAGCAAAACTTAAAGTCTCTATATGCTGCTCGGTTAGTATGCTCTCCATCAATAAAGCATAAGTCCGGCTCGCTCACTATATCAGCTTTGTCCAACGAGCTTGTGCAAGCGTCATAGGTTACTATTCTATCTAGTGACTTTCCGCCTTCCGCCTTAGCAATATTATCCAGCATTCGTTGCGTTGAATTCCCTTCATATTCATAAACCCTGAAGCGCTCATCAGGTTGCGATAACGGCCTTTTGTCAATTGAATAAATTAACGCACAGAGCGGGTCTCTAAAATGGGGGAGAATTGTTCCTCCCAAATGAGAGCCAATTTCAAGGTAAATATATGAACTTGATTTTCTTCGAACAAACTGTTGAACAAGCAAAAGAGAACGCTTATCAGACTTTGTGGTTTGCGATCCCACCCCTTTAAACGCAGCGATATCACAGCTGTTAACAGCTTGAACAATATCAACCATAGAACCGTCCTTATATTATTTATATATTAGAATCATCAACCACAGGACTCAACAAAACACAAACACCAAAAAATCTCAACTGGATAGTCAGCCCTGAAAAGCGAGGACTGATAATATAAAATACAACATCCCTACTACCGACATCATAAAAAATAACCTAACCAAACCTCATCATTCACCTTGGCATCTCCTCAACCTCAAAAACTTCTCTTCGACATCAAACAGAAATTAAACATTTACTTTCACTCATCATGCAAGCTTAACAACTTTTCATAAATCACGGGATCAGACAACGACTCAAAATTCGACCCTTCAGTTTGATTAACCAACTCTTTCGTAAAAAACTCTTCGTTAGGCTTATCGTTCAACCCAAGTTTAAGCGAAACATTATCAATTTTTATAACATACGAGTCTGAAGGCAAGTCAAAATTAACCAGCAACACTGGACGCCTTTCAATTAGCTTAAGCAAAGCAGTATTATATTCTTCCCATAACTTTACACTGTCTTCCAACTCAAACTTATTTCTATGCTCTAATGATTTAGCTACTTTGTATGGGTAACGAAAAGAAGCAATATATTTAAATGTAACTTGATCACCCAAAAACTCTTCCCACGCTCCTATAAAAAACAGTATTCTCGGGTCTTTTATCCCTACCACAGGCTCATCACCATACTTGCTTAGTATTGCCATCAGCTCATCTTTTTCTTTATTCGAGAAGCATTCAACATAACAAGGAGAATCCCAAGAAGCTCCTTTAGAGTTAAAAACTTTTTCATGGAATTGATATATCTGTTTATTTTCTTTATTACCTTTTTTATTGAAAGGAGCATAATTGACAACATCACCAAGGTACAACCCTCTTGCCTCTAAACTCCCTGCCAAGCAACTAGTTCCACTTCGATGCATGCCTGTTATAATAATAAATTCTCTCATTTCAATTCTTCTATTGATGGGTTAACATTTTTCATGGAGTAATCTCCACCAGAAAACTAGACACTCGATGTGCAATTTTTTTGTTCGAACAACTCGGGGGTGGAAAATCTTAAAGCTCTGTGGCTCGAAGCTCGATTGTAGTCAACTTCGACATACTCGAAAACCCACTTATGCATGTTTTTTCTACTTGGTAAAGGCTCGCCAATATGGACTCCACTTTCACCGATTGGAAAAACTCTCGACACAAGCATTACCCCAACAATTATCTTTTCGGATCATGCTTTGCATCAAACCGTAACTTACAGACGTTTGGCGGCATAGGTTTAATGCATTTTGGCTTCCACATTCATGCGCTCACTTATAGACCGAGAGCACATGCCTATAATCACGACTAAGTATAGCCACCCTGCCTGTATAAAGGTAGGCGATATCGTCTACTCATATCTGGCCAGGGTGCTCCGCGCTGAAACCCTACCCCAGAAGGTTCAGTGTCACAGGCTTCACATGATCGTTACCCGTTGTGATCTTGAATAGCTTCGCTGTCTTTGGTGCCAGCCCTGAGGGCCTCTGATTTACGCGCACGGCTTTGGCATCAAAGCCTCGATACTCAGCCTCAGAAAGCAGGTGTCGACAGACTCTGGACCCAGTGACTATGAACGGCCCAACTGCGGCGCTAGAGTAGCTAGTAGCAGGAGAAAAGATTGACGCGAGATACTGGCATATCGACAGGGAGTAGGCGCATTATTCGACAACTCTGTTCTGTGCCACGGGTAATGCGCGTCTAGCGAAGTAGCTACTACGCCTGCAAGCTTTGCCGCACTGCGCCCGAGGGGAGGGGAAGCAGCGGGTGAAAGAGCTGCGCCAGCGTTCACCACAGAGCTTTGGAAACCGAGCATTCAAATTATATTATAGGTTGCTTACTTGACAAGGGAGCTTACGGACAGGAAGAAGCAGATCCGCTGACAGAGCTTCTGCGTCGAAACGTGCGGTAGCTGCCAGCTCACCTCAGGAAGCGGCGAGCCAGCAAATATCCGTCAATGCATCGAACTAAGTACTACTTCAATTCAGCTCGCCCAGACGTTTTTCGAGCCGCTCAATTGCTTCGCCCTGCCGCTCAATCAACTCCTGCTGCTGGATCGTATACAGCGTCAGCTCCTCGATCTTTTCCAGTAGACGGAGCTGGAATTCAGTATGGTTGAGCCCATTTTCATTGACGTCACGTGCAGAGGGTACGTTTGGCAGGTGACTGTTTTTATCTATAAAAGTTTTGAGCTCCTGAATGCTCATCAGGACGTAATCGTCCTCGAATACGTAATCAGGCACATTGAGCGTCATGCCATTAGACACGATTGCGCCGTTGACGCGCAGGCTTGTTGCATCGACCTCCATCAGATTATCGTTAGCCGTTTGCCCTAGGAATTGGATAAGCCCATCACCGAATACAATTTGGCTCTCCGCCTGGTTGTCGCTGTTGACGGCAAGAAAACGACGATTGGTGGAGTCCGACTTAAAGCGCAACTGGACAGCATTGTTGTCCGTACTTTCAATTAACGGGATCACATTTCCACTCCGTTTAATGTGCATCGCACCCGCTGGTGCGTTGGTCCCAACCCCCACGTCGCCATTGGCCGCAATAAAAATCGAATCGGACGGCGCTCCCGGCTTGATCCGGAACGGCAGCTTGCTGCCGTTGGTCACATCCCGGATGAAAAAATTGGCTTCGTTACCAGCGACATCCCAGGTCTGCGCGGTAAAGCCAGAGCTGCCATCCTGCTCAAGTCGCAAGGTAGGCGAATCGCCGTCCGCCATATGGGCTTCTACGACGGGGGCGCTGGTGCCGAAGCCGACTCTGCCACTATCGTCGATGTACAACGAGTTGCTGGGGGCTGACCCCTCGACTGTGAACGGAATGCTCGCCGCCGTTATGTCTTCGATCGAAAACCTATTCAGGCCACCATTGGCGCTATCGTTCGCTGTTAGTTGCCAGTCGTGGTTCGGGAAACTTCCCGAGGTACTGGTGTCGTCGAACTTGATCCGGGTGTTGTTTTCCTTTATCCGAATGGTGTCGAAACCGAAGTTTTCGCTGCTAGCGCAGTCCGTACCGACGCACAAGCTGCCCTGGATCTCGACATCTTGGACAAACGTCTGCTCTTGAGTAGCTCCGTATTCAACGGTTTGCTCGCTGGCTCCGTTCGTGGCTAGTAAATTTGAACCACTGTGAGACACTTCTGCGAGATTCGACGAAACGATCTGGCCGCCGCGAACCGAGAACGCGCCAAATCCGCCCTGAAGCGGTTCGGTCCTTACCGGTTGGGTACTGTTGCGGTCAGACGACAAACCGTGACTGCCCATGACCCGCAGCTCATAGCGATAGGTGCCATCGGGCAGCCCATCTTGAGCCATGACGGTTGGGATAAACTCGATCCGCTCACCAGCTTCAAAGCTCTTGCGCAGGTGAAAACCTTCCGGGCCCGTGATTATCATGTCTACTTCAGTTTCCAGCCCCACAATGTCTTTCGATTCAAACACCAAGGCATCGGACAGCGTGTGGCGCTCGTAGAGGGCCGCATCCTGAGCGGTGGCCCCCGAGCAAATCACGGCGATGGCTGCAGCGAATATAGTCACTTGAATTGTCTTGGATGTGCTCACTGTCTGATCCTCTTGACTTACATTGGCGGTGGAGTACCGCCTCTATTGTTTTGTCGCGGTCGAATACCGCTCCCACGAATTGGTCGTTATATCTTTGTTCTTATGGTTCTTTTTTTGTCCATCGGGCACCTAGGTCCGGCCAGCGGTACTCAGAGACCGCCAGCCAATACCGGCCAACAACAGGGTTAGCAAAAACAGCCACATGGTACTCAGCATCGGGAGAGATGCCGCTGGACCGACCACCACCACCGTCAGCACGGCCGTCGCGTTACCGCTGTTACCCAAGTTGGAGGTCAGGTCACTGGTGACGCTGGTATAGTCACCCGCGATAGTGTCGGCTGGCACATCCAGTTCCACCTGAAACGAACACGTGCCACCGGCAGCAAGCGCGCCGTCGGTAAGCGCGATGGTCGAAGTGCCGTCGACTAACGAGCCGGCACCACAGGCAGCGTTGATAGGTGTATTGGCGGCAGTCATGCCCGGAATAAATGCTTCCAAGTCGTCAGTAAATGCAAGCCCGGTTACGGGGTTGGCTGGATCTGGATTAGTAATCTCGAATGTCACCGTGGTCGTGTTGCCAGCTGCAACTGAGGCCGGAGCGAACGCTTGAGTGAATGCCAGCGGTGCGACGACCAGATCAGCACTATCGGCCGGCGCTTGAACTAAGACGCCCCCGCGAGTACCGGTGGCAACGCTGGAGGTGTTAGTAAACGTGCCAGTCGGCGCGCCGGCCGGAACACGTAACGGAACCACCACAGTGCATGAACCGCCCGCGGGCAGACTGCCCCCAGTGAACGATACAGTGCTAGCGCCAGAGACCTGCGAGCCTGCACCACAGACATTAGCAATCGGCAGCCCTTCTGCCGCCAAACCGGAGAGGGTTGCCCCCAGGTCATCGGTCAGCGCGATGCCTGTGAGCCCAAAACCCGAGCCATTGACAAACGAAAGCTCCATTTCGACCAACCCGCCCGGCAACACAGGCTGGGTGCGGAACGATTTGATCACAACGAAATCACCGGTAACCACATCAAGAGTATCGGTCGCAGTACCACTGTCTCCAGAGCTTGAAGTCAGCGCACCGGAAGTGTTAACGAACGTGCCTTCGGCGCTGCTGACAATGTCGACCTGAATGGTGCACTGACCACCAGCGGCTACGCTGGCACCGCTGAGTTCCACTGTGCCCGTTCCGGCGACGGCCATTACAGTGCCCCCTGTGCATGTGCTGGAGGCGTTCGGCGTACCGGCCACGGCAAGACCAGCCGGCAGGTTGTCGGTAAACATAAGTGAATTCACCGCCGCCGCGCTGGCACTGTTATCAATAGTGAACGACAGCCTGGTAGTACCACCGAGGGTAATGGCATTGGGCATAAACACCTTGCCAAACGCCGGAGGCGGCTCGATCTGCAGCGAGGCCGAGGCTGGAGCGGACGCAGGAAGGCCGTTGCTCGACAAGTTCGACGTGGTGTTAGTGAAGCTGCCCGGTGTGGCCGAGGCTGGTACTTGGAGCTCCACATCGAATGTGCAGGATTCGCCGGGACCAAGTTCACCACCGGTAAAAGCTAACAGGCTGGTACCGCTAAGCTGCGAACCGTCCCCACAAACATCAACCTGCGGTGTGTCGGTCGCCACCAAGCCGGGAATCACCGCGTCGAGGTCGTCGGTAAACGACAGCCCGGTGACACCGTTACTGGCATCGAGGTTCTCCAAAGTGAAACTCAGCGTAACAGTGCCGGTGGCTCCGACAGGCCCAGAGAAGCTCTTGGCAAAAGTCACGCTATTGATGCGCAGCATGTCGCTTGCAGCAATACCTTCGACGGCCTCGCCAGCCATGATACCGGTTGCCGTCGACGTGGTATTAAGTGAGCTACCTGAGGCGCTAGCCGGAATGCGCAGTGTCGCCGAGAAGGTACATGTCGCGCCCGGGCTCAGCTCGGCACCAGTCAAAGACAGAACGCCAGTGCCAGAGAACTGGGAGCTGCCACCACAGACACCGCTTTGGGTACCGCTTTCGGAAACCAAACCAGCGAACACCGCACCAAGGTCGTCAGTAAAGGCAATACTGCTGATTGTTTCGCTAAGACTAGCGTTAGTGAGCGTAAATGCCAGTGTCACGGCACCGCCGGGAATGGCCGGGTCGTCGATAAACTCTTTGGACAACAACAACGGGTCGCTAATCAGCAGGCTGTCGGCGGCCCCAGAAAAAACGAAGGGGCTGCCGTCAACGGAACCAGATAGACTGGAAGTCACGCTGGAGTACTCTCCGGCGGCTGTTCCTGCAGGCAACTGCAGGACCGTGGTAAAGCTGCAGCTGTTACCAACCGCTAGGTTGCCGTCGTTCAGAGTCAGCACACCAGCGGAGAACGTGAGCGAAGATCCGGCGCCGCAAATGTCGCTCTGCGGCGCATCGGTGGGCATTAGCCCGGCTAGTACCGCATTCAAGTTATCGGTGAAAGTCAGCCCGGTCAGCGTCTCGGCCCCCAGGTTGTCGACCTGAAAGCCCAAAGTAACGGTGCCCCCTGATACCGCCGGATCATCTAGAAAGCTCTTCTGGAAATCGATGAAAGCTACATCAAGGTTGTCGCTTGCGGAATTGCCCACCACAGCCTCGCCGCCGGCGGTCGCGGTGACTGCACTACTAGTGCTAGGGTAACTCGCCGGTGCAGCCCCAGCCGGCACCTGAAGAAGAACCATGAAGGAGCAGCTTTCTCCCGCCGCAACGCTGGCACCGCTGAGCGAAAGATTGCTGCCACCACCCGTAGAAAGTGCACCGCCACAAGGTGAGGCAGCAGAACTGATTACCGTTAGGCCAGTCAAGGCAGCCTCTAGGTCATCACTGAAAGCAATGTTGGTAAAATCCACTAAGCTCTCACTGGCGTCCAACGTAAACTGCAGCTCGACAGTGTCGCCAGCGCCTACCGGGTCGCCAAAGCGCTTGCTTAGCCGCGGTGCTGCAGCGCGGTTGACTTCAGCCACGCCACGGTTGCCGGCCACTTGGCCACTGCTGTAATTGCCCAGAATTGGAGTTGTCTGATTGACATAGATCCCCGGCGGGATATTGGCTGGGAGTTGAACATCCACCTGAAACGTACAAGAAGTGCCCGCCGCCAGAGAGCCACCTGTAAGACTAAAAGTTTCGTTCGCGGAGGCTCCGTCAGTGTCAAAAAAACCCGATGCGCCACCGCAAATATTGTTCTGGGCGTCGGGAGCGACGCTGGTGCCCCCCAAAAAGGCAGAGAAGTCATCCGTAAAGCTCAGATCGGAGACCGCATTGGCCGGGTCGGGGTTGGAGACCGTGAAGCGGGCTGTAATGAGGTCCCCACCCGACACCTGATTGACCTCGACACACGGGTCAGTCGGCGCAGCGCCGGACTCACAAAATTCTTTGATCAGCACAGGGGCAGCGCCTACGTCCAGATCGTCCGTGGCCGGAGAGAAGGTGCCGGCGCTGGAGACCACCGAGCTGGTTGTATTGGGATAGGTTCCAACAGCAGCTCCGTTAGGCACGGTGACCTCGACGGAGAAGCTGCAAGAGGCGCCGCTGGCCAATGTGCCACCGGAGAAGGTGAGAATGTCGCTGCCTGAGATGCTGGAGCCACTGCCGCACGGATTAAGAGGAAACGGACCGGTGGCCCGGAGCCCGGACAGAGTGGCGTCCAGATCATCGGTAAAACTGATGCCTGTCACCGTGCTCCGGGTACTGTTGGTGAGGGTAAATTCTAGCCCAGTTGTTCCCCCAGGGGCCACCGGGTCATCAAAGCTCTTGGTCAGACCGAGGGGATCCAAAGCAGAGGTGATCTGGTCGACAGCGAAGCCCAAGCTGCCCAAGCTGGAGGTGGCGTTCGTGGTGCGGTTGTTGAAGGTCCCAGTGCCGGTGACCTCCACGTCGACGCCCAACTCACAACTCGTAGACGGGGTCAGGAAACCGCTGAAAAAAGACACCGAGGTCGCACCCGACGAGGGGGTGAAGGCGCCCGAACAAGTGTTCGTGGCATCGGGCGCTGTCGCTACTTGTAAGCCTGCAGGCAAGTTGTCGGTAAAAGAGAGATTGAAAACATTGCCGGCCCCGCTGTAGTCAAAGAAAAAGCTCAGCCGAATGACCTGCCCAGGGACGACGCTACTGGAGGAGAACAGCTTGCTGAAGCTCGGCCGACTTGCATCAATGGTCAATGTATCGATCGCAGGGCCGCTGTTGCCAGCGCTAGAGATAAGGTCGCCACTGATGTTGTCGTAGTTCCCGGCAGCAGCCCCGGTAACATCCACCCGCAATGTACAAGTAGTGTTAGCACCCAGGCGAGGCGAGTTGAAGGACACGGTATCTCCCCCACTCGGCGCACTTACAGCTGTTGATGGATCACAGCCCGCCCCTAGCACCGGGCTGGGCGGCGTAGCAAGCAACAACCCAGGCGGCAAGACGTCGGTGAACTCCAGATCCGTCGCCGTATCCGATGCGGTAATGGTGAAAGTCAGTGCGCTGGTGCCACCTTCGCCGATGGTGTCGGGGGCGAAAGCTTTCGAGAAGTTGGCCTGTGCCGCTGCCTCGCTTGCGAATACTAGAGCAAAAAGGGTGGTGGCGAGCATGGTCGTAGCCCGGCTGTATAGGCCGGGCCGACTAGCAGCGGCTTGCTTCAAATTCATATTATCTGCCCTGATTTATAGCTAAGTCGTTATTAGAAGTTAAATAAGCCGTACGACGAATATTGCCTGTTGAGCCCCGCTACTTAGCTGGCTCTGAATAGCAATAGGTCTTTTAGCTGCTATTGGAATCCCTTTTGGCTGGCAAAAATAAAGTTCGCCCAATCTGTTTGTAGCTTACCACTCTCGTGATTCCGTGAAAAGAGTCACAACTCCCTAAACCCATACATTTCTTAACCCTCTAAATACAGAGACGCACCTCAGCCCTTAAGTGCCCAGCGCAATTACAAGTGCAAGTGCAAATAGCGGTTTCCCCGCGGCAATAAGGGACGCAAACACATATATCATTTGATTTACAGCCTTGCTCAACCCTAAAGCACTGCATATTAAAAGATAATAAAGCTCTCTTGCGGGAGTAAACACAACTCATCATTGCAAGCCTGAAGCGGCACGCTAATCTTAGTTCTGCGGATCACCTCATCTGGTTTTTTTGAAATCAATATCTTAAATTCACCATCAAACAGGCTTAACGGTTCATCTTGGAACCCCAACCTCAGTACATTGCGCCTTGGATACTCAACAAGCAATTCCGACGTGGACTTTACAATTGTCGGCACCAAGTAGTCTTGCAATGGCTCATTCGAGTTTATATGCCACCCTTCCTTGAGGCTAAACTGCAACTCAATTGAGACGCACACCTCTGCCAATGTTTTTGTGCACACAATGCTTAAGCGACCTACCCCATTGGCGAAGTACCGAATACTTTCAGAGCTTCCATTCAGCTCATTATTCAGGTAGCGCAGAGAAGAAAAACGATTGATGGCTGATTCTGCAACGCGAGCCTTAGCCTGATCCAGCCCTTCAGGGTCTATTTTGAATAATTTAGGGTCAAATGTTCGACGCTTAAGGGCGAGCTCTACCTCCTGAAAAACTACTTTAGGGGAAATCAGCTCACCATCCATCAAACTAAAAGAAGCATTTGACCCCAGCTGGGATGGTATCGCGGACTGAGGCAGAGCGGCATTAGCATTGGCTGACTGATAAATAGTTTTTGCTCGCTCTAACCACGTTGGATTTCGTGTAACGTCATAAAGCCCAACAAAACCTCGGCTCAGATAAGCATAATCCTCGAGACTAAAAAGCTCTTGACGGCGATCCGATGTTCTAAACAGTTTTCCCGTTCGATCATCAAACCTAGATGCCCACATCAATTCGCCAACTTTTTCAGCTATACTTATATACTCTTTATTATCAAGCGCCCTGGAAGCCATCGCTAGAGAGTAAATCATTAGCCCATTCCAGCTCGCAATAACCTTATCGTCTCGGTGCAAACTCCCTCGACTATGGCGCTGCTCTTGCAGCGTTTTCAAAACATCTAACATCTCAGCGTTTTTTAAGGCAATGTCACTCAAGATTCCCAACGTTCTGCTTGACCTCTTCTCGCCAGCCTCAACTGAGTAAGACGATATTCCTTCAATTTTCAAGGCGTCTGCCACATCAGCTCCTGACCACAAATAAAACCCTCCTTCCTCGCCGTTAAAATCCGCGTCTAAAGCGGAGTAGAAGCCCCGCCCCTCTTGGTAAAGACACTCAATAGCAAAATCTAGCGTTTCTTTTGCAACAAACCGGTAGCTATCTTCACGAAACCCTTGCCACGCCTCTAGGTAGACCTGCGCCATTAACGCTTGGTTATACAACATCTTTTCATAATGAGGAACACTCCACTGGCTATCGGTAGAATATCGATGAAACCCACCGTCCACATGATCTCGAATCCCTCCATTCATCATCTTAGTTAACTGTAGCGATACCAGCTTAGCCAGATCGGGGTCCAGAGTTCTTCTCAACTCATCGAGCAAATACAGTAACAACGACTCCTGAGGAAACTTGACGGCTCCGTTCAGCCCCCCAAACTCAGTATCCAGAGCGTCTACGACTTTCTTCTTGGAGCTCGTTAACAGTTCAGCAGTGTCAACATGCACGTTATTGTTATCTTCACCTTCAGAAACAGCTGTCAATCTCGATATATTTCTCGCCGTTGTGAGCAAAAATTCTGGATTATTTTCCCAAGCAAAGCCGACTCGTTGCAACAAAGTAACCAGATTTTCTTTCGAAACGTAGGAGCCAATATAGATTGGCAACCCCTCACTATTTATTATGGCAGTGATGGGCCAGCCGGCAGAGCCTGTGACAGCCTCTAACAACGAAGCGTAATGGCTATCTATCTGCGGCAACTCTTCTCTATCAACCTTTATGGCAACATAAGAATCATTGACAGCTATAGCCACATCGACATCAGAAAAACTCTCCTTTGCCATCACGTGACACCAATGACACGTTGAATAGCCGATCGACAGGAAAATTAGTTTATTTTCTGCCTCAGCGCTCGCCAAGTACTGATTGCGCCAAGGCTTCCAATTTACTGGATTTTTGGCATGTTGGCGCAAGTAAGGAGAAGAGCTATTAACTAAAGCATTTAAATACTTCCCTTTTTCTTTGGAAAAAACCTTATCTTCACTTTTATCCTTTGCTACTTCCAGCCACTCGCCAAATTGGGCCTTTTCAGATTCGGAGAGCAATGGCGGGGGGATAAACTCCGCTTCAGCGCTCGAGTAAAGGCTAATGAAGATCACCAACACCAATAGACCAACAAGCCTGGCGGCTTTTGATGCAGACACTTTAAACTACTTCTGCTTTATTGTATGAGAACGATTCAAAGCCAAAGTATCGACAACTTGCTTCTCGCCATTCGGCCAGATAATTTCTAACTTATCGATACTCTGGCCACCCAGCCCTATGTGCTGCTCTTTAGGGTGAACAGACATATAACCAATCGTACTGTGAACCTCTCTCCAGATCTTTTGCCCTGCAGAGGTATACAGCACTATTCGCGCACCAATAGCGTCACGGGAGACCCCTTCACCCGGGTTCCCAATGAGCTTAATTTTCACCCAATTAGAGTTAGCTCTTGAAGCGTCTAGCTCATTCCGATAAAAATATGCTTTTTCGTGATAGTTATTCAGAATTAGATCTAGGTCGCCATCATTATCAAAATCCAAATAGGCGGCACTTCTTGAGTTACCGACAAGGTCCACACCAGACTCTTTAGATCGATTATTAAGCTTACCATTTTGATTAACAAAAAAGACATTGGACTCTTTTGTCGCCACGGGCATATAGACATTCTTGACCTCGTTGGAATGAGGGTCGGTATAGTATGGGTTCTCGCTGCTGTACAGATTAAACTCATTCATACCGTTGGTAACATATAAGTCGTTGTCGCCATCATTGTCGAAGTCAAAGAAGTCTGCGTCCCACGACCACCCGGTAGACGAATAGCCTCTTCCCACTGCGTCACTCAGCTCGTAAGAGACCATACTGCCCGGCTTTGACAGGAAAAGGTCATTGGCCTCAACCACCCTCATATTCGCCAGCTTTTCAGCATTAAACTTCATAGTGGTGTCTTCGTTGGGCAAAACATACTTTTCATCTTTATTCATGGTAACGATGTTCGAAATGTATATATCGGGCTGCAAATCTTCATTAAGGTCTGCGATGCCAATATTCATTGTATAAGACGGTTTGTCAGTTCCCAGTTTTTGCGAAATGTCTTTAAATCGGTTGCCACCCATATTCTTAAGGTAGGCGTTTACGCCAAAGTCATTACCGACAATTAAATCCTGCAACCCATCACCATCAAGGTCTGTATGCGCTACCGCCTGCCCCCATCCGGTATTGGCAGCTCCGCTTCCCTCGGTAATATTTTTAAACTTAAATTCGCCCATATTTTTGAAGAGCTGGTTAGGCAGCCCATTGTCGTTTCTTCTTTTCAGCGTCGGCAGCACGCCTTTTGTATAATGACCGAAATAAGTTATGTAAATGTCCAGCAGTCCGTCGTTGTCAAAGTCAGCAACCGTTGCGGGCCCACCAACCAAGTTGACACCCCCTAGATTGGCCACTTCGGTAACATCCTCAAACTTGCCTCCGCCCAAATTCTTATAAACTCGATGAGAGTCTTCCACGTAAGTTACAACAACATCCTGAAGACCATCATTATTCAGGTCAGCAACAATGGGTTGTCGAGGCTCCCCTGGGGTGTTATCAGACTCTCGCCTCCACCCTAAACCAGAAGACTCAGTGATATCCACAAACTTCTCTCCATTGTGATTCAGATAGAGCTTATTGCCTAACCCACCAAGAATCAGAATGTCGACATACCCATCATTATTAATGTCTTCTGCTGCAACCCCACCACCCCCAAACGCCGGGGGAATCGTAATAACACCCACTCCCTTCCCTTTATCGAGATAACTTCTTAACTGACGACTAAGCCAATCTGACGTACGATGCATAAAATCAATTCCAACCGAAGAGGAAATATCCGTGAAGAACTTCTCATTCGATTTAGAAGTGAAATCAACGCCAGACGAAACAATTGTATGCGGCTTACCCTCGGAAATTTTAATGCTCGCGTGACGATTAACTCTATCCTGAATAGACTTGAGACCAGATACGAACACCTTGGACGATATCCTCTCCTGCCCTTGTGATTTTGCAACGTCTCCTGCCACTCGCAGCGACAAGACACCGAACTGAGCAATATTCTCTACAATAAGCTCCAGCGCGAAAGGGTCTGGCTGAAGCTTTGCGCTAAAATCGGGAGAGTTCAAGGCATATTCTAGATAGCGCCAATGCAACCCACTATCACGAAATGAGTCCATATCATAAGACTCGATAGCCACCTGATCCTCACTGTCGAGCTTTGGAAAAAATAGCGCATCTTCGTACTCATCAATACGATGGGGAATAAAAACATCCACTAAAGATTGAACATCTCTCTCCTGAATCGTCAGGTGCCCCCTTGAGAGTGCATTCTTTTCAGATTCCAGATAAAAATCGCGCGCAAAATGAATCAATGTTTCAACGTAGAGACTCTGAAAGCGCTTGGCCTCATCAGAACCTTTTGGCCAACTGACCCTCGCAAAATAAACCTGTAAATTTCTAACAAAGAGCTGCTCGGATATATCATTGTAAACTTTGTACGAATCAACCTTTTGCTTTATGATTTTTTTCACTAAAGAAAGATCTGCGATCTGCCGGTCGCCCTTGGCAGGAGCTTTGCCTTCTTTATTTTGTGCCTGTATTCTTTTTGGCCCCAACAACTCGGACCACACTGCAACCAAGTTATCAACTGAAACTTCATGACTATCACTTCTTCTGGCTCTTTCATCAGCGACTTTTAATACCGCCAAACTATGCAGATCTAACGCTTCCTTTAACTTGTTAATAGCCTCTTGACTAATGGGCAGCAGGTTTGACTCCATATCAAACAGCGACTCCTGCTGTACCGCTAATATGGCTCGCAAAGCATAGGCAATTGTGGAATACTGACGTTTATCAACCTTATTGATATTGACTTGCTGACCGCCCGGATAAACAACCTCCCAGTGATCATTCTTTCCTCGTCGGTAGCTTATTGAGCCAGCCAACACCTGGCTTAACGTTTCAAGATTTACCGATGACTGACCATTTTGTTTTGATTTTTCACTGGCCTCTGCCCAAATTGACCTTGCAAACTGTTTTTGCATCAGGTTTTTGCTAAAACGCGCCTCTTTCGAAAGAGGTGTTCCAAACATAAAGTCCTCTAACCTTGATGCAGTGGCATAACATTTGGGGTCCCTTTCCTTTTCGAGAAGTTTAATCTCGTTGACGATATCTTCAATCGAGTCTTCAGGTTGCGAAGTTGTGGCCGCAAGACTATGGAGCGAACAGAATAATGCCCAGCAAATAAAGACTGTCTTACTAATTCTCACCATCGAATTGGCCACTCCAAGGTAGTTAGGTTTTATTTTAGGGTTGCGATCCATCACTTGAGTGATAGTAACAATCGGCTCAGGATGTTGATTTGGCTTTATTATGAAGGATTCTCTATGTAGTGACCAAACATTTTAGGCCACTGCTTTTTAGTGACCATGGTACTACGCCGCTCATGCGCACAATGATGACCAGGCAATAAATGCTCTACGATGCCGGACATATCGAGACAAAACGGAATCCAGCCGAAAGACGATTCAAACCAGGGCTCAAATACGGATCGGCGCACCTATGATTATTACTTGAACTCAGAAAGCATGGCGCATAGAATCTCCCCTTCTCTATATTGATAATAATGCGATAACAATGAAACGGATATCCCTCTCAGCACGCAGGCATGACCGAGCCATACCGGCACTTCTGTTAGTCTCAGCCCTGCTGCTGAGACCACTGGCAATTGCCGCCCCAGACAACTCCCGCCAATCAGGTGGCGAGCCTGAGCCCCTTCAAAGCGGATGGACTGCATGGCTTGACCCAGTCACTGGAGAGCTATCAAAGGAGAAACCCCCAGAAGGTGAAGTGTTACCCCTAGACGATCAGGCCTTGCGCCATTTCAGCACCTCCGAGCTCGACCTCATCCCTGAAACAAGACCAGACGGCACGGTGATCCTCGACCTACAAGGGCGATTTCGCCAAGGCAGTGCGGCAACTATTGGCAATGGCGGGGAGGTGAATATCCACAGGATCGGGGGTCAGATGTTCATGAGCCCTGACGGGCGCGAAATTAATCGCCGCCTATATGACGACAATAATCGTCCGGATGGCAACGAGCCGTAACCATGACTCACCAATTAACTCGCCTTTCACTTATTTGTTCACTGTGGTGCACCGGCGCTCTGGCTGATGCCGTGCTGTCACCTGTTTATAACGACGGAGCAGTTGAGGGATTCAACTCCTTCGACCCGCCCCACGCAGCATCCGCAGACGATGGCAACCCAGGAGCAACTCTGGGGGAGCAAAGGCGCTGGGCATTTGAGCGGGCGCTGGAATACTGGGCGCGCAGGCTTGACAGCGACGTCGTTATCGAGGTGGCCGCAGAAATGAACAACCTGTCTTGCAATGCATTCAGCGCCGTATTGGGCTCGGCAGGCCCCAACAACGTGTCCCGCGACTGGTTTCCCGGTGCCGACGGCACCAACCCCACCTTTGCGAACACTTGGTACCCTATTGCGCTGGCCAATAGCATCGCCGACAGAGACCTAGGGCCTGGATCTTCTGATATCGGCTCGCAATTTAACAAAAACATCGATGAGAGCGACAACTGCCTCGGGTCAAATACTTGGTATTACGCCCTAGGTGAAGCACCGCCGGGAACGATCAGCTTTTTCGCAACTGTGCTACATGAGATCGGTCACGGTATTGGTGTGACAACTTTTGTTGACAACGCCAGCGGCTCTCGGCTTTTGGACCGGGACGACGTTTATATGAAGTTCTTGGAAGATCACAGCACTGGCAAGTTGTGGCCCGAGATGGACGACACTGAACGAATGGCGTCGGCGATTGACACCTCTGACCTTCACTGGGTTGGCGCCAACGTGCTGGCCGCTCTCGGCCCTTTGAGTGACGGCATTTCCGGCGGCCATGCCCAGATGTATGCGCCGAACCCGCTGAGAGGAGGCTCCTCGGTTTCCCACTGGGACACCGCTATTGAAGACAGCGATAACAACCACGAACTGATGGAACCTAGCGCCACAGGATCCGAGAAGCTCTTAATCACCGGTGAATTGCTGCAGGACCTTGGCTGGAATGACGTGCCGGCTAACGACTGCACATTCACCTCTGATCGCTTGTCGCTATCGTCATTTTTCAGCGGCGACAACACACATAATGCCTGCGTGAGCGTGACATACGACGGCGCGGTCATAATCGGCGGCAGTACCAATGCCACAGCGGGTCGAGAAGTGGTGCTAAAAAACGGATTCACCGTAGAGCAGGGAGCCACTTTCGGGGTGAACACCGACCCTGATATTGGATTGTGACGTTGCTGCACGGCCAGGAAGAACAACCCACCCCAGCACCTGGGTTAGATTATGGACACTCGCCATATCTCGCCGCGTGATATGGCTGGAGTGAATATGGCGGCAATCAAAGCTGGAAACGAGATATTAAAACAGACCTAGCCGAGACGAATACCTCGCTTACTCCTCTGAATAACAGCTGGAAAGTCTAAAAGCCTTGACGCAAGCACACAAGTAAGATGCGAGGACCACCCACCCAAACGTCAGTATTCATAGATTATCGGCTGTGCGGGTGTATCGCTGTTACGTGCAGGCCATACCCCAGCAAAGCCATACACAGATAATCCATTCTATTGCAGTCACCGGTCTCTTCTTTGGGGCAAGTATAGCGCCCGAGTGCAACTAAAAAGATCGTTGGCGACGCGCCGAATATCTGCCTTGCGAAACCGTGTCAAATTAACACTAGAGATCCTACATTTACCATAGAATATCCTTACCGCTTCCCCTATACTCCCCGCTTTCAAAAACACGCTCTGAAATAGGATGCTAGGTGACAGCAAGAGCCCGCTTTTCGCCCAGAGTAGGCGTCGTTATCCCCGCCCTCAACGAGGCCACATCTATTAGTGGGGTCATCTGCAGCCTGCGCTCTCAGTGCAACTATCCGGTAGTGGTGGTCGACGACTGTAGCGAGGACGACACCATCAATATCGCTTCCCAAGCTGGCGCCCACGTACTACCACTGGCCGCCCGACTTGGCGCCTGGGGTGCGACGCAAACCGGCATCCGCTATCTACTGCAGCAAGGCTTTGACATCGTAGCAACCTTAGACGCCGACGGCCAACACGAGCCGGAGTCTTTGCCCGCCTTATTGGCGCCAGTAATAAAAGGCGCCGCTGACGTCGCGATTGGCACCTGCCCCGGGCGTGTTTCACGTCTGCGTCTGCTTGCTTGGATGATGATGAAAACAACGTCGGGGCTGCGCATGGAGGACATCACCTCTGGATTTAGGGTGTACAATCGGCGAGCTCTAGTAGAGCTCGCCGACGCACGTGCGACACTGTTGGACTACCAGGATGTCGGCGTACTGCTTCACCTACAGGCTGCAGGGCTGACACTACTGGATGTGCCGGTACAGATGCAAAGCCGCTGCGAGGGGTCTTCGCGAGTTTTTCACTCTTGGCTTGTAGTCGGCCGCTATATGCTGCAAACCCTGGTGTTAGGGCTGTCCAAACGGCGATTGAGTGCGCAAACGGAGAACAAAACATGATTTTATGGATAAACGCTGCCATCGGACTGCTGGTGGCAACAGCAATTTTATTTCTGATACGCCGCGACAAACTGCATGTGCGACACGGTGTCTTTTGGCTATTGGTAGCTGTGGCGTTCGCCGGACTGGGATTCGCTCCTCCTCTGGTGGACTGGCTGGCGAAGGTAATCGGTGTCGGCTACCCACCGGTACTCGCCATAATGGCAACCATTGCCGTATTGGTAATCAAAATCCTGCTGATGGATATGGACCAAGCACGCCATGAAGTGCAGCTACAACGGCTGATTCAGCGAGTTGCCATACTGGAGGGCACCATCCGGCAACACGCTAAAAGCGACGACGACACCACCTCCCCATGAACCCCGTACTTCTCACGGCCACTCTACTGTTGCCCTGGGTGGCGGGAGCTTTAGTCCTGCGGCCATTGCGCCAGCGGCTGAGGCTCACCCGGGCAGGATGGCTGGGTTACGGCTATTTTCTCGGCGCTGCCTTATTAGTGCCATTCGCAATACTTGCCTCCATACTCCCAGGGTTGGCAACACCCGTAACGCTAATACTGTCTCTGTTAACTCTAACCCTGGCCACCAGCCTACTCGCACAGTGGGCGCGGCAGTTCTTGCCCACCGCAGTGCCCCCGGCCTTACCCCCTGCCACCCGATGCGAACGCTGGTTAACGCTCCTACTACTGGCTCTGATTGCCGTGCACCTGAGTTTCTCGGCGTTCGAGCTTTACTGGCGTCCAGTGTTCCCTTGGGACGCTTGGCAAACCTGGCTGTACACTGCCAAAGTTTGGTACTTTAACGGCGCGCCGATCGACATACTCCCACCCGGGCAGTGGCCCAAACTCGCCGACGAGATCAGCTATACGGCGCAGGGGCATCACTACCCTTGGTTAGTTCCTGTGCAATCTTGGTGGTTGGCCAGCCTTCTGGGCTCCTGGGACGAAACTCAGGTCGTATGGCCCGCCCTGCCAGCCGCCATCGCTTTGGGACTGGCGCTATGGGGACAAGCAGTGGCCGCCACTCGCCAGCGCCTGGCCGGCCCAATTGCGGCTTGGCTATTGTTGTCGCTGCCACTGCTGCAGACACATGTCAGTCTTGCAGGCTACGCCGACCTGTGGCTCGCCGGTTTTAGTGGCCTGGGGCTGATTGCCATCACCCGCGGATTGCTAGAGGCACACCGGGGCCAACTACTACTGGGACTGGCAGCGCTGACACTGGGGCTGCTGGTTAAGCACGACGCCATCATTTGGCTCTCTTGCGGGCTCTTGCTGATCGGCTTGCTACGGCTGCGACAAATGACAACCACAACCATAGTACTCACTGGCGCGCTGCTGCTGGGATTGCTTGCTGTGGGTCTGTCGCGCCTTGGACTGCAGCTGCATTTTGAGTTTGCCTACTACGCGCAGCTTTTGTGGTTGGCCGACAGCTGGCATCTACTCTGGTACTTACTGCCTGGGGCCATACTGTTGGCCCTATTGCCTGGATCGCCAGCGCGAGCAACAGCCAAAACAGTAGGGCTACTGCTCGCGATTCTACTGGCCAGCCAACTGCTGCTATTCGGTGCAACCAATGCCAGCGGCTGGGTGGGCACCGCCGCTAGCCGACTATTACTGCACATCTCTCCCTTGTTGATCTTCGCGCTGGCTTGCATCGCTGGCGCCAGCGTTAAGGCGCTACCAATACGGCACCGGTGGCGCTGCGCGATGGCTATCTTGGCCAGCTCGCTATGCCTGCTGCTTTTAGTGGGCACTTGGTTGCTACTCAGCGCAAACTCCAATAACAAACCCGCCGACGCATTAGACTTCAAAGCGCCGCAATTACTTGTAGTGGACGGCCCACTGCGCCCGCTTTACAGCCGGTTGATACTGTCTCCGTCCACCAATGGCCACGCCATCGTGAGCAGCGGCCCGGTGCAATTTGATGCCGAGACCTATGACCTGCTGAATGTGGATATTGACGGCGCCGGTCAAAACAAACAAACCTTTCTCTGGCGCACCACAGCAAGACCAGCCAAGCCGTTTACCCGCGACTTAGTCATCGGCTCTGGGAAAATCAGACTCAGTGAGGACGACAACTGGCAGGGCGAGATCATCGAAGTGGGGCTGGTGCTCTACCCCGACACCCAGCGAACCCTAAGCCTAGCGGGGCTGCACCTAGAGGCAGCGACACCGTTAAGTCTGCTGAAGCTGGCCATCAACGACTGGATCACCCCCCACTTTTGGACGCAAATTTCGATCAATCGCACCGAGTTGAGCGCATCCTCGGGTCTGCCAACACTGCCACTACTCGCCGGGCTCTGGGTGCTGTTTAGCTGGATTGCTCTGCGCCTGCTTACCGGCACTGCGCCCCCTGTGCAACCGCTACTGGGCGCGGCCTTGTTCGCCTGGTTGCTGCTTGATGCGCGCTGGCTACACAACAACTACCGCCAAGCGCTGGCCACTCAGGCGCACTACGCCCACGCCGCCGATCCCGAGGCCCTGGAGCTGGGCGATGACGCCGCCCTCTTAGAGCTGGCGCGGCAAACACGCGCGGCTCTGGGTCAAAAGCCGCAACAAGTTTTGCTTGTCGCTGAAGATCCACCTCAAGAGTTTGCTTTACGGCGCTTAAAATATGCCTTGCTGCCCCACTCCGCCTACATCCGCAAGAGCCGGGTATCGCGACGCCGGGCCGCCTCTATGGACGCCGTACTCTGGCTGACTACCGACGCATGGGATATGCAGACCGCTTGCCCACGGCCGCTGCACCACACAAAGCCTGTCCTCGCCACATCGCGCGGCATCTTGTGTACACTGCCACCGCAACCAACGGCGCTAGAACGTACCCCAAAAAAACAAACCCCCTAAACCAGCTGCGCACGACCTGAGACGGACCCTGGCCATGGCAAGACCCACAACAAAAACGACGCCATCTGCGGCGATTGATAATGGCTGAACCAGCCGGCACTCTAACGCCCTTGCGCATAGCCGTCGATTGCAGTCTGTTATCGGGCAGTAACGGTGGCCTGGGCCGCTACCTGCGCGCCCTGTTGCCTCGGATGATGGCCAGCGCTGGCAGCGACGTCGATTGGTACTTGTACGCACGTTCTGCTGCGGCCTGTGCCCAACTGCCGCCTGCAGCGCGCCTGCGCCAAGACCACCTGCCCGAGCATCTCGGCCGAATCTTGTCCCCGGCTCTTTCGCTACCACACTGGTCGTGGCGCGATAAACCTCATGTATTCTGGGCTCCCGCCCACCGGCTGCCGGTGTGGTTGCCGTCGACAACCGCCGGGGTCGTCACTATCCACGACCTCGCCTGGGCTCGCGTACCAGAGACCCTGCGTCGCAGCACCCGCTTGCTAGACCGTACCCTGATGGCTCGCTCGGCGGCACGGGCCGAACGTCTGATTTCAGTGTCTGGCGCTACCGCCACCGATGTCGCCAAACACTGGCCCAACGCGCAAGCGCGAACCCGAGTGATTTACGGCGCAGCGGAGGCTCTACCAGCACCCGGTCCACTGGCTGCCATTGCACCAAAGCTGCAAGAGCGGCACTACTTTCTGTTCGTGGGTACCCCAGAGCCACGCAAGAATCTGCCCAGATTATTAGAAGGCTACGCCATAGCCTGCGAGAAGCAGGCGGACTTTCCACCGTTGGTAATAGCGGGCGGCCATGGCTGGGGGGGCGAGAACCTAGAGGCATTAATCGACCATCATCAGCTTGCTGAGCGCGTCCATCTGTTGGGGCCGGTGTCGGACCCAATGCTTGCCACCCTCTATAGCAACGCTCTGTGTCTGGTTATGCCATCACTGTACGAAGGCTTTGGCCTACCAATAGTAGAGGCGCTGCAATACGGCCTACCGGTAATCACCTCCAACACCTCTAGCATGCCTGAGGTGGCCGGGCCAGCAGGCCTGCTGGTAAATCCACTGGCAGCGGCTTCCATTGCCGACGCTTTAGAGCAAATCGTTCAAAACCTACCGCTGCGAGCAAAACTGGCCGAGGCCGCCAGCCGTCAGGCCTTACATTATTGCTGGGACCGAGCCGCCAATGCCACGCTAGCGGTACTACGCGACGCGGCGGCCGCCAAACGCTGCACCTCATCGCGAAACTGAACAGCGCTCTCGCGCCAACTGATGGCGAGATCGCACTTTTCTTGCTTTACCGGGGTACCCAGTTGCCATTGCTCCACCAGCAACTCCAGCTGTGCTGCTAGCTCGGCCGGCCGGTCTGGCGCAAAGTAGCGGCAGGCGTCGCCGCCCACTTCGCGAAATGCGTCAATGTCCGAGGCCACCACCGGCGCACCGTGGCGCATACCCTCGACAATCGGCAGGCCAAAACCTTCGGCCCAAGAAGCGCACACCATTGCGTCGGCACGCTGGTAGCAAGCACTGAGTGTGGCATCATCGGCATTGTCAAAATGCCGTAATCGCGTCCCTGCCTGTGGGTGCTCGCGCAAACGCGCCGCCACCTCGGCGTTAGACCAACCCGGCCGACCGACAATGACCAGTGTCACGTCATGTTGATGCCACAGTAAATCCAACGCATCGAGAATAACCTGATAGTTTTTGCGCGGCTCTATGGTGCCCACCGCCAAAACCACAAAACCCGGCACCGCTTGCAGTGGATTGGGGCCAGACAACACCGAAGATTGGTGCAGTTCTGCCCCCAACCGAAAATTACCTGCCGGCAAACTGCGGGCATTGACCGGGCCCGCTTGCTGCACGTACCTCTCCAGCGCCTGGGTGGTGGCGGCTGAATTGGTAATAAAAAAATCGGCTCCCTCTGACACCTGCTGAAACCACCCTGTATAACCTGCTACGGTACTGGCTTGGCACATCTGCGGGATGGTAAGGGGGAACAGATCATGCAACATAGCCCCGACCTGAATACCGCTATGCTCACGCGCTGCAAACAAAGCCTCAAGCATGGCAGGAGAGTCCCAAGTAGAGTCCACCAACACCACGATATCTCCTTGGCGAAAGCGCATGGGCGCGACAAACAAAAAACCCAAAGGCCACAGCAACAAACCCAACACACGATAAAATCCATCCGAGTTGCCGCGCGTATGTTCTGGGTTTTGCGCTGCAGGCGCAGCCTCACTAGAGCTTGCCCAATCGGCGCGCTGCGCACCTCGCAACCCTTGCAGCAGTTTACGCAACCCCGCTTTCACGGGCTCCCTCAGCGGTGCCAGCAACGGCCACCGAGCTACTTTGCTAATCAGCCGGGTAGCGATTGAGATACCCCCCAGCAACCTGTGCCCCCAGGTCACCAGGGGGTGTGGAGCCTCAATAAGCGGGCGCCGCGGGCGCAAAAAACGACGCCCAGCCCACACCAGCGGCAGTAACTCCACCTCATCGCTAGAACCCCCTTTGTGCGCATTGGCCAGGTTGCGTGCTACCCGACGAATACCGCCACTGCCGCCTACTAAATAAGTGTGAGTGCACTCAATAAATATCCGACGCCGGACTGCCTTTACAGCACTCATAGCGGGTACCCATGGCGCGCCAGATCGAGATCAAAGGTGTCCACCAACCAGCGGTTCAGCTCGCGACTGCGCGCTTCGATCAACGCCCGCTGGGCATCACTCAAAACAATCTTGCACTTGTCACCGTCACCTTTCTTTGCCACATCTTTCAGAGACAATCGACGCTCCCGGTTGCTGAGCTCAAACCACCGTTTCCGCTCGTCTTCCGAGGCCTCGATGGTTTGCAAAAACTCCAGCTCAGCGGCAGTCAACGCCGGGTTCAAGTGGCGGTCTTCAAACAACTCGACACCGGCATTATCAACCCCCATAAAATCCAAAATACTGGCAAAAAAGGCTTCTCTATCTTCAATCATATCTTCCAGCAAAAATATACCCACTTTGTCCCGTCCCAAAAACTCCACTGCAAAACGAAGGTTTTTTCCGAAGTCAAAGCGGGTATCGTTGGTCAGTCGCCACCAAGATGGCCCCGCTAGCCACTTATCCAATGGAATAAAAGCCCTGTTTTTAGGGATCGTGTGGTGCTTACCGTGACGGGCACAATCCCTCAAGGCGTGTAAGTAGGCAGATGGTAGACGTTTAAGCGGGTTACGCAGAGTAGCTATCACATGCACATCACCCAGTACATTTTGCGCCTCGCGCAAAATGTACTGAAACTCCACAGGCGGCTTGATCAGCAACGCCTCCCAAGACCCCAATATGGGCTTCTCCGGGCCCTGCGCCTGAGAGTACGCCTGCAACACAGAATGCGCTTGCACGACATTAGTCGGTGCCCAGCACCGCCAAAGGATAGGTCGCAAAGCACGATATACCTCTTCAGACGCACAGTGTTTTTTCGCCATCCAACCATTGCGCTTACCCAAATAACAGATACCTGGGTGTTGGCCAAACAAAGTTTCTTGAAGTGTCGTGGTCGCAGTTTTGGGCAACCCCATGTGCAAAAAAACTGGCGGTAAACCGGTGGTCGACACTTTTAAGGGGCGCATCCGCCAGCGTCCGGCACGGGCCGCGAGCAACTTTATCCTAGCAGCCGCACCGCCCAGCAGCTGTAATGCCGACAAGAGCCGACGAGTAACACCCAATTTTTGCTCAGCGACCGATGCCGCTCGCCACCCCCTGATACGGCGGCGAACCTCTGCACTCAAATCGGTATCCCGCGGAGCCAATACTTCAGGGTAATCACTAAAGCCCTCGTCAAACAGCGGCCCCACCAGCGCCGGGAAGGCCTTTTTAGCTAGGCGGGCATTGCCTGGGGCAAAATGAGCGTAAAAAGCCTGTGCTTGAGCTCGGGTGGCCGGGACATTGCGGCCCCGGTGCTCGCGGCCAATACTGGCCGCCAGTAACTCTCGCGAAGGGTTGACCCCCTTCAGCGGCTCCTTGGGCCACTGCCTATTCAGCTCCAACAGCAACTGAACTCCGGTTTCGCTGAGCGACTCATTGATTTTGGCAGGCCGTGATTTACCCTCCTCGGCAATCCCGATCCGGTCACAAAAATCCGTTAGTAAATCGCCACCGGCCAAATGCTTCGGTGCAAAAATCCCAGCATGCAACGCTTTTTCACCAAACACCCGGCTCCAGTTAGCGTAAATGCGCTCATAGTCGTAATAATACGGCAGCAAATCGCCCGCTATGGCACTGAAAACCCTCGGTTCCGCCTGCCCAGTCTTAAGCTTGGTGGAATAGTGGCTAATGGCCACGCGGTCCTGACGGCGAAAGTACACAACCACCTGCACATTATCACTCCAGCGGCTTAGCAGCTTTTTTAATGCGTGTAGTCTGGCGGGCCCAATCAGCCGGCTGTGAAAATGCTCGGAAGACAAGATCAGGGTATGGCAACCCGGACAGGCCAACAGCTCCTGGTCAAATGCTTCCAGCAGTCGCTGCCGGTAGGTATCTGCTCCGCCCTTATTGCGAATACCGAGGCGAGCACCTATTTCCGTCTTCCAAGGCCGACCTTGCACTGCAGCAACTACCCCCCACTGACTACCACCATTGAGCCCAGTAAATCGCGGGTAAACCACCCCCTCTGCGGCGAGCTCCGCGCGGTTGTTAGAGAGAAAGTGCTGTATTGAGCTTGTTCCTGTCTTCTCCGTACCTATATGCAGTACGATCCGGTCAACCCGTACTGGTGTTGCATTACGACTCATGCTCCTGCCTCGGTCTGTCATACTAAGGCCCGCGAGTATACTTTACTCACCGCAAATCAGCATCTGTGGAATTTTGCGATCGGGCCAGTTCGCATGAGGGGAACACCCTCCTCGCTGCGGTTAAAAGTAAGTATCACCCCCTCTTTTGGGTATATATCAGTTAGCTAGCTCAGTAGGACTTTACACGACGCTTCTCGACAATTTTGAGGCCGCTGTCTAAAGTATTTAGCTATACTCAGCACCCGACAACCGGGCTTGCGGATTTGAGGCATTTTAGTGGCCAGATGGCAGCTAGAACCGAAGGGTATTTAGACAAGCACGCACGGAAACTTTCTCAGTAAAAATCTACGGGTACGTTTACTGAACCTCTGCGACACTTCAGGCAACGATTTTATTGACTCATAGGCGGATTCCAACTCTCTACATTCAGCAAGCGAAGCCCAAGCAAAATTAGCTCGTCATCGTGCTGCGCTTCACACTAAGACAGCGGGCAAAGCAGAGCTCGATCAATGGCCGACAGCGCTTTCGTCATTGGAGTGATTTGTTCGAGCTTCATAGCTGCACACAGCTTCCAGTCAGAGAGCAAGTTAGCTCTAACATACCGGAGATATGATTTTGCGAGAAATGCTATGATGGGTTGCTAAAAAACTACCCGTGTGGCGCCTCGCAAGGCGAGAAGTAGATCACTTTTTTATCAGCTTGAATCTCCAAGTGCGAACAATTTCACACTAAACAAAGAGCAATCAAATAAAGTACCCTCACAATTTACAGGGACGATCCGATATGTGCAGAATAAACCCATGACACCTCTTATATCCATTGTGATGCCGTCCTTTAACCAAGCGGACTTTATTGAGGCCGCCGTAACCAGTGTGCTTAATCAGGGTTACGCACGCCTAGAGCTGATTGTTGCCGATGGCGGCTCCACAGACGGTACGGTAGAAATACTTAGCCGTATTCAAGCCCATGACGGCCGGCTACGCTGGTTTTCAGAGCCTGATAAGGGCCCTGCCAATGCCATTAATAAGGCACTGGGCCGTGCTCGCGGCACGCTGATTGGCTGGCTTAATTCCGATGACCTTTACACACCCGGCGCAGTCGATCGAGCAGCGGCTGCCTTAACAGGCCCGGAGAGATACGCGCTGGTTTACGGCCATGGTGTGCATATAGATGCACTGGGCAACGAGCTAAACCGCTACCCTACCCTGCCACCTGACACCGCATACAGCCAGTTTGCCGATGGCTGCTTTATTTGCCAGCCCACCCTGTTTTTTACACGCTCGGTGTATCGCCTGCTTGGTCCGCTAGACGAGAACATCAAAACCGCCTTTGATTTTGAGTATTGGCTGCGGGCCTTCAAGGCCTTTCCCGGCCGCATCGGCTTTGTCGACGACGTTCAGGCTTGCTCACGGCTGCACGATAGCTGCATCACCCTAAATATGCGCTATTGGGTGGCTATAGAGGGGCTACAAGTACTGCACAGGCACATGGGCACAGCTCCTGAACATTGGCTGTTAACGTATTTTTCAGAGCTTATAGAAGGCGGGGGTGCACCTCCCGAAGGCGAGACCCTACCAGAGCATACAGAAAAAACTTTACTGGCGGCATCGACTTATCTAAGCAAGGCCGAACTTGGCAAATTAAAGCAAACGCTGCAAGACGACGCCAAATACGCCCAACTAAAAATCGCTTAAAAGCATTTAAAAAAAGCGGCAAAAACACAAATTCTGCTAAAAGGGTTTTTTACTACTTTTTGCGTGTCGCTCTCTGCTACAATGCTGTGCTAAAAATTGGGCCGCGACCGCCGTACGTGGCGCAAGGAGCAGCCGGGGAACCTCAAGGAGTCAGTCAATATGCAGTCTTTGTCCATCATCGGCCACCCTGGGGGGCGCTACACCATCGCGCAGCAGCTTTTAGCCCAGAGCCCTTTCCAAACTCTGCGCTGCGTCGATCTGGACCACGAGCAAACCCTGCAGGCTGCCTTAACCGACAGCGGCCACACCTTACTGGTTTACTGCCCCCCGGGTATTATTCTTGCCCGAGCCATTGAGCAGAACCACAATGCCGACAGCGAACAAACGCTACAAAACTGGTGCGATAAAGCCCGTATCCTGTTGCGCCACTATATGCTCAACCGCGAGCGCTGCACCCTAATAAACGAACTGGCGTTACTACACACCCCAAACACAGTTCTGGCAGCGCTTGCCAGCAAAACCGGCCAAGCAATGGCAACAGAGGCGGCGCAAGGCACCGAGCAAGTGCTCCAGCCTGTGATCGAAGCCCTAGGCACCAGTTTGGCCTACGCCGACCCGACCAGCAGTAGCCTATATCGCGACTTAGAAACCGTAGCAGACATCAGTGGCAAAGACTCCGTGCCACAGTACCAAGCAAACCTGCGCAAGGCCTTTCAACACATAACGGCCGAACATACCAAACTACAGAGCGCAGCCGACCACGCACACGAGAACGCCCAAACGCTGCAAAAAGAAAACGACCGCCTGCTGTTGCAGCTGGAGCAAGCACAAGAAGAGCTAACGCATTACTCTTGCGAGCACCAAAAGCTGTCTGAAGCGACCAACATTACCACTAGCACACCGAAGCCAGAACCCCACGAGCGCACGCAGGAGCTCCAAGAAGAAAACGAACTCCTGCTGCTACAACTGCATCAAGTACAAGAAGAGCTAGAACACTACTTTTACGAATATCAAAAGCTGTCCGCAACAGGCAACGCACTTACCATCAGCCCGCAGCAAACGGCTAATGCGCCGGCAGGCTTCCCGCTAGAGACCCTCTTTGACTTACAAAACGATTATATAGTGGGCGACAACTGGTACGATGCAGAGCACGACGGCCGCTGGGCTGGCCCCGGCACAGACAGCACCCTTACTCTGCCCGCCGTTGGCCAGGGCCGCTTTGAGCTTACCTTCGATATCGTGCACGCCTTGGACAGCCGCATCGTAAAAGACATGCAAGTGCTTTTTAACGGCGAGCCACTCACGCTCAGCCATAAATTTGGCAAACTACCGCTTAAGCGTTTTCCTTGCCGGGTGCGCACCGAAATTGACACTACCGACACCCCCCAGCAAACACCTTGGCAACTGCGATTGCGCTTTCCTAAAACCGCCTCACCCGCCCCAAAAGGCAGTGACGACAAACGCCAACTGACCATTCGTCTCAGAGCCATTCGTGTTCAGGCCCTGTCAACGCCCCATCAAGGTTGAAGTAACCATCCATGGAAAACGCACAAACCATTGCGCAGTGGCAAGAGCTCCTACAGAACCTCGCCCCGGTAACAGGCTGGCTTTACATTGGCGCAGGCCGCGGAGACGTGCTGCGCGAAACACGTTTTGCCAAAGTGCCCCGACTGCTGGCGGTAGAGGCAGAGCAGCACAGCTACCAAATGCTCGCGCACGCCACCGCCCCCCACAGAAACTGGCAAGCCGTTCACGCCTTAGTCAACAACACCTACGGGAGAGCCACTTGGCACCAATTATCCCGCGAAGAAGAGAGCGGACTACTCCCGGCCGACGCCCTAAGCGCACTGTGGCCTAACCTTAATGAACATCAACGCGCCGAGCACCCGGCGGTATCATTAAGCCACCTGCTAGAGCAAACAGGTGAAAGCCAAGAACACTACAATTGGCTAACCATCGACTGCCTGCCCGCCGTACGCCTACTACAAGGACTAAACGGTGCCCTAAACACGTTAGACATGATTGAGCTGCGCGTTGCCATTAATAACGGTATCGCCTCTGATCAGACTGGCGCGACCCTTGAAGAATGCGATGAACTTTTGCTACCCCAAGGCTTTACACGACTGACTCTGGAGGAGACAAACAACCCACTGCTTGGCAGGGCATTGTACGGACGAGCGCTCGAACGGCAACTCACTAAACGGCAGCTCACTGAAATATGGAAGCTAAATGCAGAGCTCGAGAGCCAAAACGACGCACTAACCTCGCAATGCAATAAGCTTACAGTAGTAAATGAGACGATTCAGAACGAACAGGAAACCCTACGCTGCGAGCTGGAAAACCAAAAAAGACGGGAATTACACACCCAAGAAAAACTACAGCAAGCACGGCAAGATGTGATTGCCCTTGAGAGCCAAAACAGCGAGCTGATAGCGCAACACAGTGAACTAAAAGCAATAAATGATGCTTCCCAGAACGAGCGCGACTGCATGCGCAACGAGCTTGAAAATCACAAAAAACAGGATTTACAAACAAAAGAAAAACTACAACAAGCACGGCAGGATATGATTACGCTCGAGAGCCAAAAGGACGAACTGACCTCGCAATGCAGCGAGCAGAAAGCGATAAATGATGCAATTCAGAAGGAGCTCGAAAACACCTACAACGAGCTGGAAAATCAAAAAAGACAAGAGGTACAAACAAAAGAAAAGCTACAGCAAGCCCAAGCCGAGCTCAAAGAGCAACAACGCTCCGCACAACTCAGCACCAAATTACTGGCCAAAGTAGAGGCAGACGCATCTGATCTGCGCGAGCGCTATGCCGAAAAAACCAAAAGCGAGCAAGAGCTTAAAGACCTCATCAAAGAGCTGCACGCCAAACTACAAGCTGCATCGCACTTTTATCACAAGCTTGAGCAAGAGCACCCCGAAGTGCTCGAAAAACTGTAACAAAGGTTGCGCCGCATTATGACAACCCCTACCGGCCTAAAAATACTACAGCAAGAGCTGCAACAAGCCCTTAGTCTTATTGACGACTATAGTGCGAATCAGGGCAATGCCAGTAGCACCCAGGTCGACACGGGAGGCTTAGGCAACGCCCGAAGCTTGCTAGAGCGTTGCGCCCTTGTAGTCAATGCCGACAAGGCAAACTCCAAGCCCACGCTACGGATTCTTCATCACTTTGCCTGCAGCGGCGGCACCCTGATTTCCAAGTGTCTTGCCGCACAACCTAATGTGTTCGTATTAAGTGAATTACACCCGACAACGCGATTAGGCATGAATATAAACAAAGCCGCCTACACCCCAAGAGATATCACCACACAAGCCATATACGGGCGAGTGCCTAATGTTGATGCACTCGCCGAAAAACTTTTTGTAAACGACATCATAGAAACAGAAAAGCATATAAAAGAACTTGGCGGTCACTTGGTGTTAAGAGCGCACACACACGCAGATTATTGTACCGACAAGCCAACACCTCAAGTCGACACATTAACACGACTGCTAGAGCCTCACTTTGATATCAGACAATTGGTCACAGTGCGCCACCCTATCGATTCATTTATGTCGTTAAGGGACAACGGTTGGATACACTTCATACCCAACAGTTTTGATGAATACTGCGCACGGCTATTAAAATTCCTGACACCTTTTGGCATAGATAAGATCATAAAATATGAAGATTTTGTTGAGCGGCCAGAAACGCAACTTAAAAAAATCACAGAAGCTCTTGACCTAGACATGAAAGCAGACAGCCTGGAATATATTGACATATTCAAAATAAGCGGAGACAGCGGCCGAAGTGGCGCAAAAATAAAACTCCGCCCAAGAAAAGACATGTCCGAAGACTACATTAAAGAAATTTCCGACTCAGCTCACCTGAAGCAAATAACGAAAATACTAAATTACAAAGCAATTTAAGTTAAAGTACGAGACCGGAAAAATTTTCTATAAAAGAGAATAGAGAAAGCTGATGGATCCAAAAGCAGACAAACCTCGAATATCCGTTGTCACGGTGATGCTTAACGCATTAGATGACTTTCGACTGACAGCTGAAAGTGTCAAAAACCAAACATACAGAAACTTAGAGTATATTGTTGTAGACGGGGGATCTACAGATGGAACACAGGAATATGTAGCCAAGAACAAACATAACATTTCCGCTTACGTTAGCGAGGCAGACAGTGGCATCTATAACGCCATGAATAAAGCTGTAAGAATGTGCAGCGGCGACTTCGTAATCTTCATGAACGCTGCTGACGAGTTCGCCTCACCCACAGTAATAGAGGAAGCGATAACCAAGACCGATACAAACGCCGACTTCATATACGGCGACAGATATAGAACAGAAGTAAATGGGGTAAGAACTTACGAGAAAGCTGGCGACCTATCAAACATATTGTATACCGAAGTGATCTATCATCAGGCGGTCTTCAACCGAAGAACCGTGCTACTTGAACACCCTTACAACGAAAACCTTCAGCTAGCAGCCGACTACAAGTTTATAGTAGATCGCTATATGGAGGGCTTTAACTTCCAATACGCGCCCATTCCGATTTGCAACTTTAAAAGTGGCGGAAGGAGTAGGCAAGGTTTTCTTATGGGGGCGTCAGAAGCTGCCTTAGCGGCCTTCAGCCACTTAAAAGATAAAAAAGAATGGAAGAAAACCCACTTTATTAAATCAATCTCACTTAACTGCTGTGAGCTCTACCTAAATCGAGCTCTGAACGACTTGACCACCAACTCTAATATAAAAACACACAACGTAAATAGCATTATAGCGATTAAGAATTTTGAGCGGGACCCTGTCACGAAAGGAGTTTTACTTCGACTACTAACAAAACTAAATGATGAAGGCTACCTCATCTCAAAACGCTCATGCCCAAAAATCTCAGTATTAACGGTAGTCTATAATGACAAAGCAGGCCTATTGAGAACGATACAAAGCCTTAGGAGACTAAACTACCCCAACTTGGAGTTTATTGTAATAGACGGTAACTCTATAGATGGCACTAAAGAAGTAATTGATACAAACCTTGATGTAATCGATGTCGCAGTTTCAGAAACTGACAATGGAATTTATGATGCAATGAACAAAGCCATTGACTTGGCTACCGGCTACTACTCTATTTTCATGAACGCCGGCGACGAATTTTCAGACGAAAATGTCATAGACAGAATTTTCCTAAACAATGACTTTGATGATAAGTTTGACGTCATTTATGGCAATCGAAAATATATCAGTGAAAAACAAGCGTCCTTACAGCAAGCAAAATCAATAGACACCATCAATATTAGAATGCCCTTTTGCCACCAAGCAATATTCACAAAGACTTCAGCACTGTTAAAACACAAATTCGATTTAACCTTCAAAAGTGCGGCAGACTACAATCAGTTCATACAGCTTTACAAATCCGGCGCTAAATTCAAGCACGTAGACACGCTAGTATGCAACTTTTACGCTGGTGGGACCAGCGAAGAAGGATTGACTCCCTACCTGGAGTCAATCAAAGTACAAATAGATAACTTTGGATTATCGGACACTAGAAAAAATAGCGCTTACTACAAAGCGTTCTGCAGAAACGCTGAAAACATTCTGAGAGGAAGTTAGCATGGAGTGGGAGCTTCTAGATAAAATTGACTTTACAAAAGTATTCGCACAAGAAAGAGACTATTTCAAAAGGTATAAGCGAATTAACCCCCAAAAACAGTTCTTGGAGAGCATCATTAAGGAATGCACAAAGCTTGACAACAACATTTATACCAATCTAAAAACCACCAAGACTGTTTTTTATAAAAGCATGACGCGAGCAGATTATGACCTACTTCTCGACAAAATCGCGGGCACCACGGACAACCCAATTATCGACTTACGCCAAACTTCGAACAGCCTGAATGGAGAGCTCATTAGGTACATAAAAAAAAATTATCATCATTCTAAAATAGTAAGAGAAAATAACCCGTACCTAAATCAAGCTTTGCGCATAAAGCTCTTAACTTACTGCTTTTTATTTAGCAAAACATTCAAGAACACAAACAGAGCGATTTTTTTCAGCGATATGCAAGGAGCAGAAAACTTCTTCTGCCAAGCCCTCAAACTTTGCAAAATACCAACCGCAACATTACAGCACGGCTTGTACGTGGAATATTTTGATGACGACAATATAAATATTGTCAACTATAAAAATCACGTAGCGGACTTCTTCCTCGCTTGGGGAGATTGCACAGCAAATTTAATCCACAAGTACCGGCCTGACAGTAAAATTTTAGTGGTCGGAAAACCTACCCTAGAACCGAAAACGTTCAACAATCAATCGAGTGAGACTGGAAGAATACTAATAGCTACCGATCAAAAGTTATTTGACCAACAGAATATTGATATGATTTCGATTGTTCTTTCCGCCATACCAAAAGAGCTACAAAAAATAGTTATCAAACTCCACCCAAGCAACGAAAAAGCAATGTATACAGCGAAGTTTCCAAAAGTAAAATTCATCGAGAAAGTGCCAGAGGACATTAGTCTCGTAGTAGGGCACACGACATCGTTACTCTATGAAATGCTCAGCCAAGGTTATAAAGTGCTCAGGTACCGTACCGAAGTAGAATCTATTTATTTTCCTCCCGAGGCCGAGTTTGACTCCGAGGATCGGTTTAAGAAGGCGCGAGGATCGGCATCATCGAATGAAACCAATAAGGGCTCCAAGTATTATATTAAATATTTAGGACAAGAAAGCCTTGATCATTACAAAAATTTTCTGGACTATTTTGATAGAACCTAAAATATGACTAACAATATAGAATTGACATCAACGGAAGGTAAGAGCTACACCCTCTCAATACCATCCAGCCAGTTAAGGTTTCCAAGTGGCTTCGTATTTGCTTTTGCAAAAAGCGGTTCCACTTTACTAGATCGGCTAGTACGTGACTACTGCAAAGAGCTTTCAGTGCCTAGTTTTTCGCTGTTTGGCGCTGCATTTAATCTCGGCATTAATCCAGCACAGATTGCTGAAGACGCTAAAAGTGTGTTCTCGGAAGAAGGCGTCATTTACACTGGCTTTCGTCACTACCCGAAACATTTTGACCTAGACCTGAACAATGCAAACTGCATATGGCTCACCAGAGATCCGCGAGACATGCTGGTTTCACTGTATTTCTCAATTGCCAAATCCCATGCAGTTAAAAAAGGAGACACGGCGCGACTACAAGAGCGCGAATCGGTAAATGCGATGGATATAGACTCGTTTGTTTTGTCTAGAGCAAAAAGCTATATGAACAACTTCAACGCATATAAATCCAAACTGCCAAAGAGTGCTACAAAAGTTATTCGTTATGAAGACGTGATATACGATAAGCCTGATCTATTGACATCCGTAGCAGAACACTTCGGCCTGCCAATCAACGACACTCTAATTGCAAAAGTAGCCCAAAAGCACGACTTAATCCCTGACACTGAGCAGACCACCAATCATGTTCGTCAAGTACACCCTGGAAACTACAAGGCCAAATTATCGCAAGACACTATATCTAAGTTGAACATTGACCTAGAGTGCTTTTTGAATTTTTTTAACTACCAAACATAGGCATACGTCATGAATGTTTTTTGTACACTTTACAATGTGGCGGGTTCTCGCCAACACAATATTACAACTTTTTCTTTAATAAAGCCCTTCGCGTCAGAGCCGGAAACAACGGCGATGTTCACCTCAGAACGCTTTGATGAACCGGCTTAACCGGACAGCGCGACATAAATGGCTAGTTCCTCAAGAATTTACCAAAATTGCCATAACCATTAGCGACACAATGGCTACGCAATACAATATAGGATGACCAAACACGAGTTTCGGAGAAAGACTGCCCCCCAAATGCTGCATGCAGGTTAACCCTCTAATCATTCGGCCAATTAAACATGGGGCAACTAGACCTCACAATGCTTCAAAAACAGGAGTTTAAGATGAAAATTGTAGCTTTTGTCCCATACTGGCTCGATTACCGACCGAATCAGAAGCAGCATAAAAACCTCAAGAAATTGGGCGGAAAGTATCTGATTAACTATACTTTGCGACTACTAAACAAGGTTCCGCAAATCGATCAAACCTATATCTACTGCTCTGACACAAAAGTCTTGGATTACCTTGACGACGACACAGGTTACCAGTACCTTCAGCGCCCGGCCTCTTTAGACTCAGAAGATGTTGCCATCGAGGATATCATTGATGCCTTTCTTGCTCAGGTAGATACTGACATCGTCGTGCTAATACACCCCAACAGCCCGTTTTTGCAGCCAGAAACGTTAAGAAAATGCATTGATGCTGTAAAATTTGAAGGGTACGACTCAGCTCTAACGGCGCTCCGTTTCCAAAAACTTTCTTGGTTTGACGATAAGCCGCTTAATTATTCGCTCGACAAACCCACCCCAAAACCATCTACAATAACGCCTGTTATTTTTGAGCAATCTTCTGTGTATGTCTTCAAAAAAGATACCTATAATGAGCACCGAAAAAGAATTGGAAAAAATCCATTCTTCAATTTCATTGATCACTTTGAGGGGCATGAGGTGAACACGCCCGACGACTATACAATAGCTGAGCTCATCGTAAATTCTGGTATGTTTTGGGATGTGTAGCATGAAATCTGACGCAAAAATTAGTGTAAACTTGGATGGAACACCCTACCCGCTATACATTGGAAAGGATGTCATTCAAAGACTCCCCCAATACATTACTGACGCCACAAAAAATAAGAAAGTCATACTTATTTATGATGTTTTTTTTGAAAACACCGTCATTAGTATTCTGCGCAAGCTTCTCGAGCAAGCAGGATTTGATGTTCTATTGCATGCTTTGCAAGCAGGAAAGGGAAATAAAAACATTAATGAAGCGCTAAAAGTTTATTCTAAACTTGAGGAGTACAACTTCGCCAGAGATTCGACGCTGATCGCTCTGGGGGGAGGCGTCATTGGAGACATGTCTGGCTTTATTGCTAGCACATGGCTTCGCGGTATGAACCTTGTTCACATCCCAACAACACTGCTAGCCATGGTTGATAGTAGTGTTGGAGGGAAAACCGCCATCAACTTTCGAAGCACCATCAATGGTATCGGTAGTTATTATCACCCAATCCTTAACCTTATTGACTTGAACTTGGTTGCCTCACTTTCAGAAAGAGACTACCGCTCTGGTCTCGCTGAAGTAATAAAGTGCGCCATTATTCACGACAAGCTTTTCTTTGATCACCTTAGTCAAAACAAGGCGAAAATCCTCTCGCGAGAGCCCAGCTACGTTACCGATTTTATCGAAAGAACAATCCATATAAAAATCCGGCATGTACAGGGGGACGTAAAAGAAGGAGGCAAGCGCCTGCTGTTAAATTACGGGCACACACTTGGACATGCTATCGAAATCTCAACTGTGGACAAATATGGACAAGAGCAGCTAAGACATGGAGAGGGCGTTTCAATAGGCATCATGGCCGTCGCACATATTGCCTCGCGTCACCTTGGTATCGATTCTGAGATAGAGTATTCGTTAGAAAAGATACTCAAGGAATATGGATTGCCTGTTGAGGTAAGCTCATCTTTATTGGGCTTTGATCGTGACCGCCTCATACGCAGCTGTCTTGATAATGTTGTGAAAGATAAAAAGCGCTTAGACAACAAGCTTCGGTTGATTCTGGCGGACAGTATCGGCTCGGCGGATGTGTATAATGACGTTCCGTTTAGCCTCATCGAGGAAACATTCAACCTAATAATTAAGGAGTGAGGAGTGACATCCACCACATTACTGCAAGATAAAGTGTGTATCATTACCGGTGCGGGCAAAGGCATTGGGCGCGATTGCGCCAGAGTATTTGCGGAGCATGGCGCAAAATTGGCACTAATTAGCCGCACAGAAGACGACCTGAATGAGCTCACACGCCAATTGGATTTGAATGAAAACCGCATACTATGCATGGCTGGTGACGCTTCAGATGAATCTACAGTAAACGAGTTTGTGGACAGAGTTATCAATCAGTTTGGAAAAATTGATGTGCTGATAAATAACGCGGGAATACGGTTTAGGAAAGCGTTTACAGATATTAGCTGGGACGAGTGGCAGAAGGTTATGACGGTCAACACTGGCAGTACCTTTTTATTCTGTAAAGCAGTGGGTACACACATGCTGCAACGTCAAAGTGGAAAGATTGTTAATATGGCGTCAATCATCGGATCCAATGGTCTTCCAGAGCTGGCGGGCTATGGCGCCTCTAAAGGTGCCATTATCACACTTACCAAGTGCATAGCTGCTGAATGGGCTGAGTCCGGAGTCAATGTCAACGTTATAGCTCCCGGCTTCTGTGAAACCTCCTATGCAGAATCCTTCAAGAAAAAGAGTGATTTGTACAACTTCACAATAGAGCGAACACCTATGAGAAAGTGGGGCTCTGGGACCGATGTAGCAAATGCCTGCCTTTATCTATCATCGAGTATGTCTGATTATGTCACCGGCACGACGCTTCACGTTGATGGCGGTTGGGACGCATGGTAAAAATAAATGACTAAAAATGTTGGAACAGTTCTGGGGGTAATACCTGCCAGATACAATTCATCAAGATTTGAGGGGAAACCACTGGCCAAGATTGCCGGCGTCCCTATGATCCTGAGAACATATAATCAAGTCAAACAATCTAGTCTGTTAAATGATGCTATTGTTGCTACAGATGACCCTCGAATTTTGGAGTTTTGTCACACCGAAAATATTCCATGCTGCATGACAAGCTCCGGGTGCCTTACCGGAACCGATAGAGTTTATGAGGTCAGCGAGCAACTAGATTACGACTTATACATTAATATACAAGGCGACGAACCTGTAATTGACCCAAAAAGTATCGACCAAATACTCACTTTATTTTCAGTGCACGGGGATAATTATGCAGCGTACAATCTATATAAATACATTACAGACGAGACAGAGATTAACAGCGATACAATTATTAAAGTGATCACCAATGAGCTTGATGAAGTCATGTACATGTCTAGACTTCCAGTACCGTTCTCCAAAGCCGGCATGGTGCCAAACTTTAAGCAGCAAATTCCGATATATGGTTACACTAAGAATGCACTGAAAACTTTTGCAGCACGCGCCAAGACAATTAATGAGCAGTTTGAGGATGTTGAATTGCTAAGATTTATTGATATGGGGTTGCAAATCAAGATGGAAGAGACCAATGTTTCTTCTATCGCTGTTGATACTCCTTCAGACATATTAAAAGTCGAGAGATTTTTAACGGCTCAAAAACTGAATTAAATATTAAAAAGAGAGACGGCTTATATTTATTTCGTATTGTGGCACACAATAGTGTACCCCCATGTTTGATACAGTTTAAGCCATATAGCTTAAACCGTACCATCTAGGTAAAGGAACTATTTTGACAGTCCATGTCCGACAAAGGAAATATCGTGTCGAGATAAAGCTTAAGGAATAGTGAGGCTGAGGCGCTTTTTGTTGGAGGAAAGTAAACACAACTACGAACTGACCCATTACGGCATTCTATACTTCGCATTTGTTTCCGATTACACCTCTTGAAAAAAATGTACCAACACTGAAACAATTGACAACTTAGATATTTAGGAAGGTAAATTGAAAAAAGCACTTATCACCGGTGTCACCGGCCAGGACGGCTCGTATTTAGCGGAGCTTTTATTAGAGAAAGGGTACCAGGTTCACGGTATTAAGCGCCGTGGCTCGCTGTTTAATACTCAGCGAGTTGACCATATTTATGAAGACCCACATGTTGACAACCAGAATTTTGTGCTGCATTACGGAGATTTATCAGACTCCACCAACCTGATTCGCATTATTCAAGAAGTGCAGCCAGATGAGGTTTATAACCTGGGGGCACAGTCGCATGTGGCTGTCTCATTTGAATCGCCTGAATATACCGCCGATGTGGATGCATTAGGTACGCTTCGCTTGCTGGAAGCCATTCGTATTTGTGGAATGGAAAAAAAGACCAAGTTTTACCAGGCATCTACCTCTGAGCTTTTTGGTGAGGTGCAGGAAACTCCGCAAAAAGAAACCACGCCCTTTTACCCACGCTCGCCCTATGCCGCAGCCAAGCTGTACGCTTATTGGATTACCATAAACTACCGTGAATCTTATGGCATGTATGCCTGTAACGGTATTTTGTTTAACCACGAGTCACCCCGCCGAGGGGAGACTTTTGTCACACGAAAAATTACGCGCGGCTTGGCCAATATTGCGCAAGGCTTAGAGGGTTGCCTGTACATGGGCAATATGGATGCGCTGCGCGATTGGGGCCACGCTAAAGATTACGTGCGTATGCAATGGATGATGCTGCAGCAGGATGAACCTATGGACTACGTCATCGCCACAGGCGTGCAATACTCGGTGCGGCAGTTTATTGAGTGGTCGGCCGCTGAACTGGGCATTTCCCTTTACTTTGAAGGCGAAGGCGTCGATGAGGTGGGCATTGTAAAAGCGGTTGAAGGTGATAATGCACCGAACGTACAGGCTGGGGATGTGATTGTAAAGGTTGACCCACGCTATTTCCGCCCAGCGGAGGTTGAAACTTTGCTAGGCGATCCTTCCAAAGCAAAAAACGAACTTGGCTGGGTACCAGAAATCACCACTCAAGAGATGTGCGCCGAGATGGTCGCACACGACTTAGAGGAGGCAAAGCGCCAAGCTTTACTGAAAAATCATGGTTACAGTGTACCTGTTGCCAGGGAGTAAGATAAGGCTATGACTACTGATGACTTAAGGTCGTGTTTAAAGGATGCTTTCTCGCGTTTTACGGTTAAAAACTTGCAGAATCTTGATGCCGCTAGGTTTCAAAAGAATTTAGAAGGCCGCCTTGGAGCGATAGATCCCGAAATCGAGGGTTATAGCCCTGAAGAAATAGATAGACAACGAGATTTATCGATAAAATTTCATTGGGGGCATAATCACGATTTTGGTTCTTTCTCGTTTGAGGGGCGAATGGGAGACAGACATTTTCAATTGATGGAAAAGTTTGTGTCTCTTTTTCCGGTATCTCTTCAAAGCTTTAAAGGTCAACGTATTCTGGATGTGGGTTGCTGGACGGGCGGCACGACTTTGTTGCTTTGCGCGCTAGAAGCGCGACAAGTTGTTGCCAATGAGGAGGTTGTTAAGTATGCCGATGTCGTACAGTATCTAGCAGATTCGTTTGGGTTAAAAGATACCGTGTCGGTCGAAACGACGTCGCTCTATGACTTAGACGAGTCCGTCCATTACCAGCGTTATGATCGGGTATATTTTCCTGGTGTTATTTACCACTTGTCCGACCCTGTTTTGGCCTTTCGGATACTCTTTAACTCACTGAATATCGAGGGTGACATACTGGTCGAGTCCGCTGGCATCAATAGCGAAGAGCCTATATGTCGCTTTGAAGGAAACTATATTTACCACAATGATGGATCGAGCCGAGAAGAGCTCAATCGCGGTGGTTGGAATTACTTTCTGCCCTCGCCCTCTGCCCTTAAGCGCATGATGCAAGAGGTAGGCTTTGTTGAAGTTGAGGCTGTTTGGGATGTCGACACAAAGCGGGTTTTTGCTTACGGAAAGAAAACGCAACAAGTAGCCACTTGTAAAGCGGGTCTGTCTCGTCCATCAGTGCGGTAAATCATTAAAATTTGGGTATGCAATTATGCGTAATGTGTATGTAGCTGGCCACCGCGGAATGGTAGGCTCAGCAATTGTCAGACGACTTAACGATTGTGACGACGTAAAAGTCGTCGTCCAAACCTCATCTGAGCTCGATTTAACCAACCAGAGCGACGTTTCCCGCTTTTTTGCGTCGGAGAAGATTGACGAAGTCTATCTAGCAGCCGCCAAAGTCGGCGGTATTATGGCCAACAACGAATACCCCGCCGAGTTTATTTACCAAAACCTGATGATTGAGGCGAATATTATTCACTCGGCCCATTTGGCCGATATACAGCAATTATTATTTTTAGGCTCGTCATGTATTTACCCCAAACTAGCCGAGCAACCCATGCGCGAAGATGCGTTGCTAACCGGTACGCTAGAGCCGACCAACGAGCCCTACGCTATTGCCAAAATCGCAGGCATTAAGCTCTGCGAAAGCTACAACCGCCAATACGGGCGCGATTATCGATCGGTCATGCCGACCAACTTGTATGGTCCTAACGATAACTTCCACCCCGAGAACAGTCATGTCATTCCGGCCTTGTTGCGGCGCTTTCACGAGGCTAAAGCCCGTGGGGATGCGAGCGTAACAGCCTGGGGCACAGGCTCACCCATGCGCGAATTTTTACACGTGGATGATATGGCTGCGGCCAGCGTGTATGTTATGAACTTGCCAAATAACGCCTACCTACAACAAACCCAACCGATGCTAAGCCATATTAACGTAGGTACCGGTGTCGATTGTACCATTAAAAAGCTGACCGAAACCGTCGCTAAAGTTGTTGGTTTTGAAGGAGAGATCAAGTGGGATACCAGTAAACCCGATGGCACGCCGCGCAAGCTGATGGACGTATCGCGCCTGCGCAACCTCGGTTGGAGCTACTCTATCGGCTTAGAAGATGGCCTGCGCAATGCATATCATTGGTTTTTGCAAAACCAAAACAATTTTAGGGGCTAACGTTGTTTATACCTAAGTCGGACTTCACCCAAGTCATCGCTAACACACCGCTAATCTCAATTGATTTTGTGGTTAAAAACCCACAAAATCAATTTCTTTTGGGCTGGCGCAACAATCGCCCGGCTAAAAACCATTGGTTTGTGCCGGGTGGGCGTATTCAAAAAAATGAGTGTTTAGAAGATGCTTTTTTGCGATTAACTCAAGTGGAGTTAGGTTTATCGATTGCCATGACAGAAGCACGCTGGAAAGGTCTGTATGAGCATTTTTACGATGACTTTGTCTTTACTGATGAATCGCCACAGGCGGTTTCCACCCATTATGTGGTTCTTGCATTTGACATTGAGATTTACCAAGCGATTGAGTCTTTGCCCAGCCTGCAACATGCTAATTACCAATGGATGCATAAACACGAAATCTTGACAAATGCGCAAGTACATAATCACAGTAAAGCTTATTTTAAATAATGCTTGTTTACTTTCCCACGATAGCAAGTGACCACAATACTGACTGCAAGTATGGTTTGTTCAAACTCCTCTCGGCGTATAGTTTAAAGCCCAAAAAGGGCTTACAATAAGCAGTTTTTACGCCGCTGAGGCTAGGAGAGTAGCGTTGTTTGATACCGTTTTTGCCAGTTTTCGTTGGCTTGGGTCTCTGGGAGCTAAGTTCTTTCGGGTCGCACCGGGTCCTACGCTGTTTGTGATTCCGGCCACGCTGGTCTCACAGGTGTCTATGCTGCTTGCGTCTCTCTTACCCCTTAAGGTGTTAATTCTTATCGGGTCTGATGGTGTTCCACGTTATTTGTCGCAAGACTTTATCCAATTAGATCGCGACACCTTAATTATATCTCTGTGTATTGCGACGCCAGCTTTTTATCTGCTTCACCTAGCTAGCGAGAGATTGATTCACTGGGCGTCAAATCTTGGCGCCAAACGCCTTCTAGCACAAAGCAAGAAAATTGTTTTGTTTGAAAACCAAGATGATCTAGCCGCCTCTAGCTACCGCCGCTACGCGGGCGGTTTGGCAAATACCGTTTTTATTGCGTGTGTATGGGTCGCCCTTGGGTTTGTCTTTCCCTCTTTGTGCATACTAGTGATAAGTTACACGGTATTGTGTTTACTAGGCATTGGATTAGCCTACAAGGTCAATAGCACATTGCGCCAGCGTATTGAGGATAACCTAACCTCTTTGGTGCCTATTTTAACGGCAGTGGGCTTTTTAATGGCTTTCCTTCTGTTAGTCGTGGAGTTTTTATCCGGGGCGGCCCAGGGCTTTTTGTTTGCCATTATATCCGTGCTACTCGCACGACAGGCCTTTAACAGAAAAAAGCAACTAGTGGCGGCCATCATCGCTTTGTATACAAATCGCCGTAAATTAAACGCTTTGTTTTTTAAAGGCCACGCCCTCACGCAAGCTGACGATCAACAAATGGAGTTTTGGACACTGTTTGCGCCGCAGGCCCGAGAGGGCTGGCTGCGAGAGTTACTGATCGAGCAGCTCTCTATAACCCCAGAGCGGCTGCGTATAAACTGGCATCAAACCGGGGTGAATGACCTGGTGGCGCTAGAGATTGAAGCGCACGACTCTGAAGATACCCTATTGGGACGGTATTTGATCCGCCTGTACGGTAGAACCCCCTCACTCCTAGCCAGCCATGAAGCAACACTACTATTGGACGACACCAGCGAGCATTTGCCCGCCTTGCCTTTGCTTGCTACCGGGCAGGTAGGAAAGTGGCATTGTCACATTTTATCGCTGCCTAGCGGATTCGTAAGTGTTAATCCGATAAAACATTTAAAGCACTACCTTACCGCGCTGTGGGAATATACACCACCAGAGGATTTGGCTGCCCGCTATGCTCGTTCGCATCCAATGTTATGGCAGCGCTTAGATGCATCCGTAATCGAGCGCTTATATATGGCTGCTGACAATGACGACAGGCCTCTAGTGCGTGAACTAGAAGAGCGCTTACCCACCATGTTGGCGACACTTAAAACTTTACCTTTGGTAGTGGTGAACCCCAGTATTACTGTAAATACATTACTGCAAAACGCCGAAGGTGAACTGCGGGTAACTTACTGGGGCAACTGGAGGCTAGAACCGCTGGGTATTGGTTGGCCGCTCGGTAAGAAGAGTTTGGCAGACCTGCCCCGCGGACTGCAGCGAGCGGGGGAGCAACGCCCAGAATTAAAGTCGGTTGATGCACAAGCGGTGGTATTGGCAGCGTTGCTGTTTAAATTTGATGAGATGTGCAACAAACAGCTCTACCAGGATGCTCTGGCACTGATTCCACAGTTGCTGGAGGCCCGTTGCTCAAAATCGGCCTTGAACGCATCAAGCCAAATTGATGTGTAGCGTCCTTTGATACCCTAAGTCTGTTTAAATCAAACAACTACAACAAAACCTATACATAATGAGTTTGTACAAGTGAAGCTAGCCTATAGACCAGAAATCGATGGACTGAGAACAATTGCGGTATTGGCCGTCATCGCCTACCACCTTGAGGTGGTGTTAGGTGGTATGCAGTTATTAAAGGGGGGCTTTTTAGGCGTTGATATCTTTTTTGTGATTTCGGGCTTTTTGATTACCTCTATCATTATGTCGGAATATCACAGCCCACAGGGCTTTTCTTTGGGAAACTTTTATGAAAGGCGGGCTAGAAGGCTTCTGCCCGCGCTATTCACGGTTATTTTGTTCTCTTTTCCTGTGGCTTGGTACCTTTTACTTCCCTCACAGCTTGAAGATTTTGCCAAATCTGTACTTAGTACATTGGCATTTGGCTCTAACTTTTATTGGCACATAGGCCTGCAAGAATATGGTGCCGAGTCGGCACAGCTAAAACCATTGCTTCACACCTGGACCTTAGCCATTGAAGAGCAATACTACATATTTTTTCCATTAATATTACTGACAATATATAAATGGTGTAAATCGCATACAGTAACAATTTTGCTAGCCTTGCTGTTGCTCAGCCTGCAATTCGCAGTGTACATCACGCCTATTGATCACTCATTCTCTTTCTATATGTTGCCAACCCGGTTTTGGGAGCTTTTAACGGGAAGCCTACTAGCCAATATTCTGTATTATCACCCAAAAGCAAAAAACGACACCCTGCTCAAAAAAGCAATGCCATTTATTGGCTTGTTTCTTATCATCCATTCACTATTTTTTGTTGATTTTGAATCAAACCACCCAGGCTTTATTACCCTGTTACCGGTTCTCGGTACGGCCCTTATTATATGGTTTGGCAATAGAGATGAGCTATTTACAAAGGTACTGTCTAGTAAGTTATTTGTTGGCATTGGATTAATTTCTTACTCACTATACCTTTGGCATTATCCAATATTTGCGTTTGGCCGTATTATTGAGTCAACACCCACATGGCAAAATAAAGTGCTATGGCTACTGCTTACTTTTGCTTTTTCGCTAGCGTCTTACGTGTTAGTCGAACAACCATTCAGAAACAAAAGGGTGATAAAAATCAAACTATTTCTATTAACTTCCGCTTTTATGACGGCATTTATCTCGCTAACAGCTTTTAGCATGATGGAGACTGGTAAAGCTCAGGAAATTGACATAAAAGCTGAAATGCACAAAAGGTTGATATGGGGTGACGGTTTTGAAGTATGCCAACCAATAAGAGAGACCGACACGCTGGATCACAGAGGTTGTAATACACCGGCAGACAAAAAGAACATACTAATCGTTGGAGACAGCATGGCGCCAGATGCCACGCGAATAGTGGGAAATGCCTTCCCCAACTTTAGATATATTATTAGCAATTGCGGTGGTTGCGCCCCTATGACACCCAAACAAGCTGCCGAAACAAGACACCCCGAACGATTTAAGAAGATAAGTAAAATCCGCTACTCAAAAGATGCGCTAAAAGGAATAGATGGCGTAATTATAATGACCTTAATGGCAGACCCAAGATACATAGAAGCGTATGTAAAGCATCTAAAAAATAACGGAATGTCAAACGTCATTATTTTTGGTAATTACATTAAAGTTAAAGATAAGGTGTCAGACTATTACCTAAAGCATAACAATCAAAAGAGCGTTGAAAAGCTCGTTAAAAACAACCTTTTTACTGCGGAAAAATTCATCAACTACGATACGTTAATGGTGTCGATAGCTAAAAAATACTCTATTGACTTTGTCAGCATAAAAAATGATGCCTGCTCGAACGATTCTGACTGCCCAATATTTATTGCCGATAAACCCTTTAGTTGGGATAAACATCATTATAGTGTGGAGTTTTCTAGGCATCTATCCAAGGCAATGAAGGAGTCACTCTTCAATACTTGGCTAGGCTCACTTTGAGAAAGTGTTATTGACTACATGATAAAGGTCTGACAAAAGCGATTTTTGTGCGAAAGTCTTTTTCGAAAAATACCACTGTTAAGCGCCAGATGCTGTAACCCGCTGAGGGATTAACCTCCAGAAGCTATAGGAGCAAGCCACGTCAAATTGACCTTGGCAGATCAAGTTAACTTGGCGAGAAGCCTTAGAATTAAGTGATGTTCACCTTTTTTAAAATTTATACAGCTAAAAAATTACTTAGCGAGGAAGCAGTTACATGATTTTTCCTGTAGTTCTGTCCGGAGGCTCTGGCAGCCGCCTCTGGCCAATGTCTAGGGAGTTGTATCCCAAACAGTTTTTACCTTTAGTGGGTGAATACACTTTGTTACAAGAAACGCTGCAGAGGTTAGACGGACTAAACCCCAGAACCTCTATTTTGGTCTGTAACGAGGAGCATCGCTTTTTAGCGGCCGAGCAGCTGCGCCAAATCGGCCAGCTCGATCATAATATTATTTTGGAGCCTGCGGGTAAAAATACCGCCCCCGCGATTGCGCTGGCGGCTTTTACTGCGCTGGAGTCAGACCCCGAAGCCGTTTTGTTGGTGTTGCCAGCCGATCATGTGATTAACGATGCCGACTCATTTCGCGACGTCGTAAAAAAGGCCACAATTGCTGCGCAGCGAGGCGATTTGGTAACCTTTGGCGTGATTCCCAGCTACCCTGAAACAGGTTATGGCTATATTAGGGGTGACGCGGGTGGTGAGCTTGGCCAGACGGTTAAAAGTTTTGTCGAGAAACCAGATTTAGAGACCGCCAAGGCTTATTTAGCCAGTGGTGACTACTACTGGAACAGCGGTATGTTTTTGTTTCGGGCCGATCGCTACTTGGAGGAGCTGGCTCAGCACCGACCCGAGATATACCAGGCCTGCCAAGCGGCTTTTGCTAGCCCAGAAGAGGACCTGGATTTTATTCGAGTCAACAAAGAGGCATTTTATCTTTGCCCTTCTGAATCCATTGATTATGCCGTGATGGAGCATACCGATCGCGCGATTGTATTTCCTCTGGATGTCGGGTGGAGTGATGTAGGCTCTTGGTCTTCTATGGCCGACGTTGCCAAAAAGGACGACTCAGGCAACACCAGTAAGGGTGACGTGATTCAGCACAACAGCCGCGATACCTATGTGTTTGCTGAGAATGCGTTAGTCAGCACGGTGGGGCTGGATGGCATAGTGGTTGTGCAAACAAAAGATGCCTTATTGGTGGCCGCGAAAAACCAGGTTCAGGATGTTAAAGCCGTGGTGCAATCGTTAAAAGCCTCTGGGCGAACCGAGCATCGGTTGCACCGAGAGGCGTATCGGCCATGGGGTAAGTATGAGTCCATCGATAGTGGCGATCGGTATCAAGTAAAGCGTATTACGGTAAAGCCGGGAGAAAAGTTATCGGTGCAAATGCACCACCACCGCGCCGAGCACTGGATTGTCGTCTCTGGTACCGCCAAGGTCACTATTGATGACAACACCACCTTGGTTACAGAAAATCAATCTGTTTACATCCCCGTCGGGAGCGTTCACGTGCTGGAAAATCCCGGTCAAATACCACTACAGCTTATTGAGGTTCAAAGCGGGGCTTACCTAGGAGAAGACGACATTGTGCGCTTCGAAGACAAGTATGGGCGCCATTAGCATAAGGCGAAAGCCCCTGCTTTTAGCAAAAATAACAACTCGAGTAAGGCTGACCTAATGACATGCACAATACATTAAACAACCGGAACGAGAAGCGGTATGAGTAAGCCAAACACCCCCTACCAGCTCAAAGACATTACCCTACCCTCTAACGCGGTATGGCATCGGTGTACCGTCAGCAACGCTGCCCGCGCAGAGCTAATGGCTCAGCAGCCTCGATGCATTTGGCTTACCGGGCTATCTGGCTCGGGCAAAAGCACTATTGCCAATGCACTCGATGCGACGTTTAATACCAACGGTATCAAGTCATTCTTGCTTGATGGGGACAATGTTCGACACGGTTTAAACAAAGACCTCGGGATGACCGAAGCAGACCGGGCGGAGAATATCCGCCGGGTTGGAGAGGTTGCTAAACTTATGGTCGATGCCGGCCTGATTGTTATCTGTGCTTTTATTTCACCGTACAACAGAGATCGGCAAATGGTGCGCTCGATTTTTGATTACAATCAGTTTCTTGAGGTTTACTTAGAAACCCCACTGGCGGTGTGTGAAGACCGCGACCCTAAAGGCCTCTACAAAAAAGCTCGCGCTGGTGTAATCAAACAATTTACCGGTATTAGCGACCCCTACGAAACGCCAGAAAACCCTGAGGTAGTCATCAATACCGCCGAACTTTCAACTGGCGATAGCGTAAAGCGTATTATTGCGGCTTTAGCTTAATAAATTTCCGCAGCATAAAACATTTGGGGGCAAGCTCTAGCTGTGGCTCTTAAATGAAAACTGAAATAAATATACCCTGTTATTTGCAATAAATCGCCTATTAAGCATAACGATGACGGTCAAGTATGCCCCTAGCATCGATGCATAACATTGGCTCCTAAGTTGACCCGAGGCTCTTATGTCACTGAATTATTCCGAGCTGCTCAGCAGCGTTGAGCGTATCGCACTAAAAGCCGGCGATGCCATTATGGCTATCTACTCCCGCGAGTTCTCTGTCGAGGAAAAAGAGGACAAAAGCCCACTGACTGAAGCGGATAACGCAGCCCACGACATCATTGCGGCAGGCCTGTTGGCTCTGCCCGAGACTATCCCGGTGCTCTCGGAGGAGGATGTCGAGGGCTTTGCTGGCGCCGATGCCGTCGGTCGCTACTGGCTGGTCGATCCGCTGGATGGCACTAAGGAGTTCATTAAACGCAACGGCGAGTTCACCGTTAATATCGCCTTAATCGCGAACGGCAAGCCCGTGCTGGGGGTTGTGGTGGCGCCGGCGCTCGAGGTTTGCTATCTGGCTGCAGAGGGCGTGGGTGCCTTTAAGGTCGAGGGGGGCGAGAAGACGGCCATCCGGGTAGCCGGTAAGCCCACCCGAGGTACGGCCTGGCGAGTAGTAGGCAGCCGCTCTCACCCGAGCCCAGATTTGGCGGAATGGTTAGAGAAGCTCGGCACCCACGACATGGTGCCCATGGGCAGTTCGCTTAAGCTATGCCTGGTAGCCGAGGGGGCTGCCGATGTCTACCCTCGCCTCGGCCCGACCTGCCTGTGGGATACCGGCGCCGCGCAAGCGGTGGTAGAACAAGCCGGCGGCCGGGTAGAAACTTTGGAGGGTAAACCGCTTTGTTATGCCACCCCGCATAACAAGCTGAACCCGTATTTTGTGGTGTGGGGCTGCCTTAGCAACCCTCAAATCCAGTGAAGCATTCACTATCTGACTCACGCAAAGTCGTTAATAAACAAGTAGCGGTAGGATGTTTGCCCGCCAGCGCCTAGCGACAGTGGGGCTAGGGGCGTAGCCCCAGCGCATAAATAAAATGCGCTGGGGCTGGTTTTTATTTTACATAGAGACCACAGCTATCTGGTTAAAAGTCGTCGTACATCTGTATGTGATAACCGCCTTCAAGCGCTTCGCTTAAGGCTTTATCGGCCGCGACGACGCGCTTGTCCTCGAGCAATGAGGCTGGCACGCCTTTGCGCTTGCTGATGTTGATATCGGTAAAGCCGGCGCGCATCAAATAAATTTTGCACAACTGCTCTGCACCAAACAGATCGGTAAAATTAATGTAAACAATAAAAGGCACGGTTTTGCCGGCTTTTACGTCTTCATCAATGTCCTTGCGCGCGGTGGCGTCGGCGGAGAATATGTACATAGATGCCTCTAAAAAATGTCTGATGTCAGAGGCCCGAGGTCAGACTCATCAGACGTCAGACATCGGACTTCAGACGTAAATTCATACCGCCACAATCACCCGAACCGCATCGAGCTTGAGGCTCGCTTGCTCAAGGTGTGCAACGGTATCGTCTAGCTGCTGTTGTAATTGCTCGATCTCGGTTTGGCGCACATTGGGGTTCACCTTAGCCAAATCTTGCAACCGGGTAATTTCGGCGCCCAACAATTGCCTGGCACTATCGAGGGCGGCATTAACCTGCACATCGCGCTCGGGGGCCATCATCTCTTCGGCGCTGTCGAGCAAGGTGGCAATTTGTGCGCGCGAATGTCGCACTAACTCTTGCGAGGTGGCGCGCGGTACTTTTTGCACCACTTTGGCCAGTTTATCGGGGCTGAGCACCGCGGCAAAGTTTTTACCGTTTACATCCAACAGCACTCGCATCACCGCGTCTTGTAAATAACGGGTTAATTGCAGCTGTGGCGGGGCTGGGCAATGTAAACAAAATACTGCCTCGACCATGAGCGTGCCGGGCTTTAACGGTGGCAGCTTTAAGGTGGCCACCGCCGTATTACCAAACTCAGTATCGAGGATTAACTCCATCGCGCCGCTTACCAGTGGATGCTCCCAGGTGGCAAAGCTAATGTCATCGCGCTCCAGCGCTTGCTGGCGATCAAAGGTAATGGTTAAGCCAGACTCGGGTAAGCCCGGAAACGGATCAACCCGCATATGTTCGCCCGGGTGCAGCACCCAGCTGTTTTCGCTGTGGCGCTCGTATTCGACATTAAAGCTGTCCAGCACACGCATTAAAAACTCGGGCAGAACCGCGCCCTCGTCTTGTTGCTGTAGCTGCTCGACTAATTGCGCAGCCACTTGTGGGCGACAGGAATTTAGCTCGAGCAAACGATCGCGGCCCGCTTGCAACTCGGCATTGAGCGCCTGCGAGAAACTCGCCGTTTCATCGACTAAGGTGTTAAGCGCCTCACCGCTGTCCGTGCGCATGGCTTGTGTTAGCGCATCGCCAAAGCGGTTAAACGCGGCGTGGCCAATGGCGCAGGTATGGGTAAACGCGTTAATGCCCTCGTGGTACCAACGGGCCAGTTTTTCTTGTGCGGTTAACCCCTCGGGCGCGGTGTACAGGGGTACGTGCAGGTGGATCTCGCCCGCTTGCCCAATACGGTCTAAGCGGCCGATACGCTGCTCTAATAAATCGGGGTTAAGGGGTAAATCAAATAACACTAAATCTTGCGCGAATTGAAAGTTGCGCCCTTCACTGCCGATCTCGGAGGCGATCAGCACCTGGGCGCCGTCTTCCATATCGGCAAAATACGCCGCGGCGCGGTCGCGGGCAATTAGGTTCATGCTCTCGTGAAAAACCGCCGAGGCAACGCCCTGGCGCAGCCGCAAATACAACTCTAGCTCTTGCGCGGTATCGCCATCGGCGCAAATCACCAAGATTTTTTGGCCGCGGCGGGCTTTAACAAACTCTTTTAACCAGAGCACGCGTGGGTCATGCAACCACCAATCGCCTTGGTCGGCCCAGTAGTACTCGGGGTGTAATTGCGTACTCAGCTCACGCTCGCCCAGGGCGCTGGCATCGGGCGCCTCTAACGCAATGGGGTGCTCGTGCAAGTGGCGGGTCGGAAAGCCCTTTACCGCGTGGCGCGTATTGCGCAGCAACACCCGGCCCGTGCCGTGACGGTCGAGCAATACCGTTACCAACTCATCAATGGCAGCGGCCAGCGATTGCTGCTGGGCCTTTTGTTTGGCGCTGGCAATGGCGTCGGCGTCCAGATACTCGGCGAGCGCCGTCCACTGCTGTGCAGGCAAGCTGCCGCTGGCGTCGGTGTCCTCGGGCCGCTCAGCCAGTATTTGCTCAACCAAGTCGCTTAACGGTTTATAGCTTTGTTGCTCGGCTATAAAGGTTTCAAAGTCGTAATAACGGCTGGGGTCTAACAGCCGCAGCCGGGCAAAGTGGCTCTCAAGTCCCAGCTGCTCGGGCGTGGCCGTTAACAGCAACAAACCTTTAGCGCGCTCGGCCAACTGCTCGATGGCCACATACTCGTCGCTGGCGTGGCTTGGGCTCCAGCTTAGGTGATGCGCCTCGTCCACCAGCAGCATGTCCCAGTCGGCCGCCAGTGCCTGCTTTAAGCGTTGCTCGTTGCCCGTTAAAAAATCTAACGAGCACAACACCAACTGCGCTGTCTCAAACGGGTTAACCTCGTCGTCTTCTTGCTCCAGACTGTCTAAAAACTGAACGTCGTCCATCTCAAAGTCGAGCATCTCATCGCCCGAACCATCCAGCGCCTGGCAGCGCTCTTCATCAAGTAAGGTAAACGACAGGTTAAAGCGGCGCAGCATCTCGACCAGCCACTGATGCAGCAAAGCTGGCGGCACCACCACCAAAGCGCGCTGGGTGCGCCCGGTAAGCAACTGGCGGTGCAAAATTAGGCCCGCCTCAATGGTTTTACCCAGGCCGACTTCATCGGCCAGCAATACCCGCGGGGCAAAGCGGCTGGCCACTTGCTCGGCAATATGCATCTGGTGGGGCAACAGCGACACTTTAGGCCCGGCCAGGCCAAACACATCGCTGCTTTGAATCTGGTGTCGCAGGTTTTGACTGCGATAGCGCAAAGCAAAGTGGTTACTGCGGTCAACCTGCCCCGAGAACAAACGCTCGCGCGGCTTACTAAACTGCACAAAACTGTCGAGCTCAAATTCGGGAACGGCAATAACCTCGCCGTCGTCGCTTAAGGCTTGATACAACAAACAACCGCCCTGCTCGATCACTTGCTGCACCACCAGCCACTGCCCTGCTTGATGCTTAACGCGCTCGCCCTCGGCGTAGCGCACCCGGCTTAGGGGCGCCTCTTGCAGTGAATAAGTGCGACGTTGTTCGGCGGCGGGAAACCCGATATCCACCGTACCGCCACTGACTTGTAACACAACACCCAAACCCAGCTCGGGCTCAGTATCACTCACATAGCGTTGACCGACAGTAACTGCTGTTTGCGACACACTGACCTCAATATTGTTAAACGGGCGCGCATAATACTGTGACTCGCCCTATAACGAAACCTTAAACCGGTTACCAGTGCCCTGCGCGATGCCCGCGAATTTGTTAAAATAGGCGACACAGAGCGGCCACTGCCGGGTTAACCGAGACAGATTACACCACTAGAGCCGCCGCCACGCCACACATGTAAAACCACAGCGAGCCCCACATGACCGACTCTTTAAGCGATATCATCGCCCGTTGCGATTTTCTCGAACTGACCGACAGCGCTAGCCTCTACCCCCACAATCCAGGCACAGGCCTTGCGCTACTGCAAATTAACACCCCTAAATGTCAGGCGACTCTGGCACTTAACGGCGCACAACTAATGCGTTTTACCCCCACCGGCGGTGACGAGCTGCTGTGGGTCAGTCCCCAGTGCAACTTTAGTGAGGGCGCCAGCCTGCGCGGCGGCATTCCGCTTTGCCTGCCCTGGTTTGGCCCACACCCCAGCGACAGCAACCAGCCCAATCACGGCATTGCCCGCACCCAACCGTGGGATCTATTGGCCGCCCACATCGATGAGCAAGGCCGCGCGCGTCTAAAACTGGGGCTACAACACCAAGCCGACGCTCAGTTTGCCCACGACTTTAACGCCGAGCTGACCCTAACCCTGGGCGACACACCAACCCTTGAGCTAGCCCTCACTAATAATAGCCAATCGGCATTTAATGCCAGCTGGGTCATGCACACGTATTTTGCCGTTAGCGATATTAGCCAAGTGCGGATCGAAGGCCTGGATGGCCGCGAGTACGCCGATAAAGTCGCCGGCGGCGCCCGCTTTACCCAAAGCGGGCCCGTCACCTTTGCCGGCGAAGTAGACCGCGTATACGAGGATATTCAACTCCCCGTCACCATTGACGATCACAATCGCCGCCTGCAGGTAGCGGGCGACGCGTGCCCCAGCGTGGTGACTTGGAACACCGGTGCCGAGCTGGCCGCCAAAGTGGACGATATTGGCCCCGGCAACCACACCGGCTACGTCTGTGTCGAGCGCGGCGCCTGCCTAAACGATACCTGGCAAGTAGCCGCAGGCGAAACTCGCCGCGCGCAAATGAGCATTACCCTCGGTTAACGCCAACACGCCCCTTGCAAGGGCGAGCCATCCGCGCCCTATCGTCGGCCAAATACTGGTAAAATGCGCGGCCAGCATCAAAGCCGGTGCCCCAAAAGCACCGGTCGCCGGCCTACACCACCCGATACATAAGTTGAGACACAGGTTTTCTGCATGAGTGCTACCGATCGCGACCAACGCATTGCCCAATTAAAACAAGCCATAACCGAGCGCATTTTAGTGCTCGACGGCGGTATGGGCACCCAGATTCAGAGCCTCAAGCTCTCGGAGGCGGACTATCGCGGTACGCGCTTTGCCGATTACCCCAGTGATGTTAAGGGCAACAACGATTTGCTCAACCTCACCCAACCCGAGATGATGAAACAAATTCATCGGGAGTACCTAGAGGCCGGCGCCGACATTATTGAAACCAACACCTTTAACTCGACTCAGGTGTCTATGGCCGATTACGGCATGGAAAGCCTGGCGTACGAATTAAATTTGCAGGGCGCACGCATCGCCCGCGAGGTGGCCGACGAGCTAACCGCCGACAACCCAGCCAAACCCCGCTATGTGACCGGTGTACTGGGGCCCACCTCGCGCACTTGCTCGATCTCACCCGACGTAAACGATCCGGGCGCGCGCAACGTCACCTTCGATCAATTGGTCGAGAACTATATCGAGGCCACTAAAGCGTTGATTGAAGGCGGCTCGGATTTAATTCTTATCGAAACCATCTTCGACACCCTCAACGCAAAAGCCGCCATTTTTGCCGTGCAAGAGGTGTTTGACGAATTAGGTTTTGAGCTGCCCATTATGATCTCGGGCACCATTACCGATGCCTCGGGCCGCACGCTCTCGGGCCAAACCACCGAGGCGTTTTACAACTCGCTGGCCCACGCCAAGCCCATCTCCATCGGCCTTAACTGCGCCCTGGGTGCGGCCGAGTTGCGCCAATATGTGCAAGAGCTGTCGCGCGTCGCTAACTGCTATGTATCCGCACACCCCAACGCCGGCCTGCCCAACGAGTTTGGTGAGTACGATCAAGAGCCAGACGAAATGGCCGTGATTGTCGAAGAGTTTGCCAGCGCCGGTTTTTTAAACATCATCGGCGGTTGCTGCGGCACCCGACCCGACCACATTCAAGCCATTGCCGAGGCCGTAGCGAAACACCCGCCGCGCCAAATCCCGGACATCGAGCCCGCCTGTCGTTTATCCGGCCTTGAGCCCTTTAACATCACCAAAGACTCGCTGTTTGTGAATGTCGGCGAGCGTTGTAACGTGACCGGCTCGGCGCGCTTTAAACGCCTGATTGTCGAAGAGGATTACGACACCGCGCTGGAAGTGGCGCTAGAGCAAGTCGAAGGCGGCGCCCAGGTCATCGACATCAACATGGACGAAGGCATGCTCGATGCCGAGGCCGCCATCGTTCGTTTTTTAAACCTGATTGCCGGCGAGCCGGATATCTCCCGCGTGCCCATTATGGTGGACTCCTCCAAGTGGGAGGTCATCGAAGCCGGCCTTAAGTGTATTCAGGGCAAAGGCATTGTTAACTCCATCAGCATGAAAGAAGGCGAGCAGGAGTTTATCGACAAAGCCCGCCTATGCATGCGCTACGGCGCTGCCGTGGTGGTGATGGCGTTTGACGAGCAAGGCCAGGCCGACACCGCTGCGCGTAAAAAAGAAATTTGCGAGCGCTCGTATCGCTTACTGGTGGATAAAGTCGGCTTCCCACCCGAAGACATTATTTTTGACCCGAACATCTTTGCCGTAGCCACCGGTATTGAAGAGCACAACAACTACGCAGTAGATTTTATCGAAGCCACCGCCTGGATTCGCGAGAACCTGCCCCACGCCGGCGTTTCGGGTGGTGTGTCCAACGTGTCTTTCTCGTTCCGGGGCAACAACCCAGTGCGCGAGGCCATCCACTCGGTATTTTTGTACCACGCCATTAAAGTCGGCATGAACATGGGCATCGTTAACGCCAGCCAGCTTGCGGTGTACGATGACCTGCCCGACGAGCTGCGCAACAAAGTCGAAGATGTGATTTTAAATCGCACCGACGAGGGCACCGAAGCGCTGCTGGATATTGCCGAGAAATATCGCGAAGGCGGCAGCGGCGTCGCCAAAAAAGAAGATTTAGAGTGGCGCGGCTGGGACGTTAAAAAGCGCATGGAGCACTCGCTGGTTAAAGGCATCTCCACTTACATTATTGAAGACACCGAAGAAGCCCGCCAGCAAGCCGAGCGCCCGTTGGATGTGATTGAAGGCCCCTTAATGGACGGCATGAATGTAGTGGGCGATTTGTTCGGCGCCGGTAAAATGTTCTTGCCCCAGGTGGTTAAATCGGCCCGCGTGATGAAGCAATCGGTCGCCTATTTACAGCCTTACATCGAAGCCGAAAAAGTCGAGGGCGCCCGCCCCAACGGCAAAATTTTAATGGCCACCGTAAAAGGCGACGTACACGACATTGGTAAAAACATTGTCGGTGTGGTGCTGCAGTGTAATAACTTTGAAGTGGTCGACATGGGCGTTATGGTGCCCGGCGAAAAAATCATCCAAACCGCGATCGAGCAAAACTGCGACATCATCGGCTTGTCGGGGTTAATCACCCCATCGCTGGACGAAATGGTCAGTGTCGCCCGCGAGATGGAGCGCCAAGGTATAGACAAACCCCTGCTGATTGGCGGTGCCACCACCTCCAAAGCCCACACCGCGGTTAAAATTGACCCGGCGTTTGATTTAAACCAAGTAGTGTACGTAGCCGACGCCTCCCGCGCCGTAGGCGTTTGCAGCACCTTATTATCCGACACGGCCCGCGACCCATTTGTGGCCAAACTCAAAGATGAATACGAGGCCGTACGCGTACGTAACGCCAACCGCAAACCACGCGGCACCCTGCGCACCTACCCCGACGCCATCGAGCACGGCTTTAAAGCCGACTGGGACAACTACACCCCACCCAAACCCGCTTTTACCGGCGTTAAAGTGTTTGACGACTACCCGCTAACCGATGTGCTCGACACCATCGACTGGACACCGTTTTTTATCAGTTGGGATTTGGCCGGTAAGTACCCCAAAATTCTCACCGATGAAGTGGTCGGCGAAGCCGCCACCAATTTGTTTGAAGATGCCCAAGCCATGCTCAAAAGGCTGATTGACGAAAAGCTCTTAACCGCACGCGCGGTGATTGGCTTTTGGCCCGCCAACACCGTCAACCACGACGACATTGCCGTCCACGACGATGACGGCAACGAACTGGCACGCCTGCATCACCTGCGTCAGCAACAGCAAAAGCCCGGCAACAAAAAACCCAACTACTCGCTGGCCGACTTTGTCGCCCCTAAAGAATCCGGCAAGCAAGACTACGTCGGCGGCTTTGCCGTCACCGCCGGCATCGGCGCCGAAGAGCTGGCACAGCAATACAAAGACGCCGGCGATGACTACAACAGTATTATGGTCAAAGCCCTGGCCGACCGCTTAGCCGAAGCCCTGGCCGAACATATGCACAAACGCGTGCGCACCGAGTTTTGGGGCTACGTGCAAGACGAACAGCTGGACAACGACGACCTTATCCGCGAGCGCTACCAAGGCATACGCCCCGCCCCCGGCTACCCCGCCTGCCCCGACCACACCGAGAAAGGCACCCTGTTTAAACTGCTGGATGCCGAAAAGAACACCGGCCTGGAGCTGACCGAACACTACGCCATGTTCCCCACCGCCGCTGTGTCTGGCTGGTACTTCTCGCATCCAGAATCCGAGTATTTTGCCATCGGCAAAATCGAGAAAGATCAGGTCGCATCCATTGCCGAGCGTAAGGGGATGAGTTTGGTGGATATGGAGCGGTGGTTGAGTCCTGTGTTGGGGTATGAGCCGGGGAAGTAGGGTTTTAGTCTTCATACCGGCCTTTGGCCGGCATGAATAAGATTGCACCGCCAAAGGCGGAAGCTTTTGATATGCCCGTGTCGCCGGGCGTTGCGAAGTACTTTTCGTTTCGCGACGAAAAGTACTCAAAAGGCGCGCCCCCAACATATCCAGCCCTACGGGTTCCCTCATTCCAGCTGATTTTAACGGCCCGGATTGACAGCGCGTCCATGCGCTGACAATCCTCTCGCACACGTCCTGTGTGCTCAACCGATAAAATAAGCCTCCATTCGGCTGTATCTACGGGGGATCTAAAAGCGGTGCTTCGTAGTCATCAACAAATGAAATTAACGGTTCAAGACTTGCCCCAACAACCTGTGAAGGTCAGTCTTTTGGGATCGGAACGAAATACAGAGACTTATCAAAACTGATCCCCATATTGTTCAATAATCTCTCTTATTTTCTGTGCCGCTAAAAAGACCTGGAGCGCTACAAAACCAGAAACCCCTACAGCCGCAAAAAAAACTAAACCAATTATGGCCAAAGAAAAAGTATCGGGAAAAATCCAAATCGATATTATTGAGATAGAGCTTATTGCTGCCAAAATATAGGCTGTATAAAGCCTATCTGTAATGCGATAAAAATCTAACCACTCGTACAACTGCTTATTCCCTTTATCAAAGGGAGCACGAACTTTGGATGAAAGCCTGAATGTGATACCTGAAAACAGCAACGGCAATGTGGGAAGCCATTTCCAGACCTCATCATTAGCACCAATTTTTTCGCCCACCACAATCAAAGGATATGGATAAACATATAGAAGTGCGATAAGCCCCAAAATCCATGCGAACTCTGGCGAGACAAATGTAAATCGAACGACATCCAAGATTCTTTTCATATTAGTGCTTCATGTGTCGCTTGTTTTTAATTTTTTCGAATATAGCGAACACTTTTTCATACAGTTCGTAAGGTTCCGGTATTTTGGTAAACGCGAAGTTTTTAGCTGTTTCACTGGTTTTGATAGTTACAACCTCGTTACCTTGTTCGCCCCTTACGGTACCGCTCCCATATCCATCAGCAGCCATTAGAATAGCTGCATCGCCTATGGGTAAATCTTCATCCGTAAAATATCCTTCATCCTCTGCTTGCTCAGCTGCACGCTGGACTATACCGGGAAGATCTGTATCAATCGATTGAGTCTCAGGCGCATTTTCTATAATCGTCATTCGGTCTGTATTTCTTTCAATCAAGTAATCTTTCAACGAAGACCACAGAGGACCGAACAGAGGGTTGGGAGGAGATACCTTTGAATTTACTTGATAGATCTTATCGAGCGCTCCAAGTTTTGCAGCAAAAGACTTTAAATCTGAAATCATTTCTATGTCACAATCAACAAAGAACCCATTATGACTTTCTTCAATAATTTTAGTAAATCTATCTATGAAGGTATGTTGTTCAATGTGAGAATAAACATTGAGAAAGGCAATTCCTGAATGCTCTGGTATATAGATAAACGGACTGGATGCAACCAAAAGGTTAGGCTCACTTTGCTGTACCTCTTGCCGGTTAACTTCATCAATAATTGTTACTTCGCCTTCCGGTGAATACTTGCTAAGACGCCCATAAATAAAATGATCATCACCTTTTTTATATTCTTGGGAGTCAATTATTGTCCACGCATTACCCCTTATTTTTATAGAAGTAGGCCTCAAAACTCCACGTATTAGCATGGATTGATCAAGAATCCCAAGCTTGAGTACTCGACCAACATAATAAGTTCCATTTCTAGCCATACTAATTATGACTCCTTAGGGCTTTTAACAGTTAATTCATTTGCCAAGGTCACACTCCCTGCGGCAACCTATCTTTGGTAGAGGTTGGTTGAGGGATTTACGGAATGTGTTTGATAGAAAAGAAAAATGGCATTTTCTGACAGCTCCTTGTCCGGCATTATTTGACCATTAAATTGCGCGATAGGCGCCTATGTTTACCGTAGAATATTACGCCAAAGCGATAAACGCAACTATCAACCCAAGCCTGCTACGAAGTGACGTTTTTGGGGCCCCTGCAGCCAGCCGAGCGGAGGCCTATTTTAGGGGTAAGCACGCATGGATGCGTGCGCAAGCATCGCCACGCCATGGACGGCGTGTCGATGCGGCCCGCTAAAATCGGCCGGAGCGAGGGAACCCGCAGGGCTGAGATGCCGGGGTGGGCTTTCTTTTGGTTACTTTGCTTTGCCCAAACAAAGAAAAGTAACTCGCCACGCCCGGCGATACGGGCATATAAAAAGCTTCCGCCTCTGGCGGCGCTATGACCTGAACACCAGTAAACGTACGGCATGACGAGCAAGCTAAAGCCACCTTCTACCAATACGGGCAGATAATCAGCCTGCGTCCATCAAAGACTCTGCAATAACTTCCGGGTGCCTAAACGCAATTTGAATTAGCGCTTGAGCCGCGCCCGAGGGTTTGCGGCGACCTTGCTCCCACTCTTGGAGGGTTCGCGGGGATATATGCAAAGCCTGCGCGAACTGTGATTGTGAAAGCCCGGTTTTAATACGAGCCGCCGCTACCTCGTTGGGTGAAACCTCCGTTGTTCGTGCCGCCTTGCCCGCCTTCATTTCATTCACAGACTGCAGAAGCTTGTTGCCTAGCTCCTCGCCGGACATTGTATTTTGCTTAGCCATGCTCAATTACCCCTCAAATGGATTTCAGCAAATGAGCCGAGATATTAAAGCTTTGACCGATTAAAAGCAGACTGTTCAAGACGCTCAGACAACCACACCTTTATAATTGATTGGCGTGTAACCCCTATGCGAGAGGCTTCTTGATCGAGCGACTCGATCATCCAGGTAGGAAAATCAACATTGACACGCTTCTGCTCTTGATTTGGGCGCTTGATGGTTTTTAAATCGAGGTTATCAATAATGTCCGATTTATCATTATCAAATCTTTTATCAAAACTCTTAGCTTTCATAAATAGCTACCTCAGCTTTTCTAGATCGCCTAACAGAAATAATCCTTATACTTCCATCGCGATACGTTATAACAGCAGACCAATGTTTATTGGCAATCTTTCCTATCATCAAAAAGCGTGACTCATCATCCGATGTAGCTTGAACTTCAAGCAGATCAGGGTCACTCCAAATGAGCTGAGCCTCATTAAAATCAATACCGTGTTTAGATTTATTTGAGTCGCTTTTTTTGCTGTCAAATTCAAATACACTCATATATAGAAAATATACCATTTTTACACTTCCGGCAACACTTGCATTTAAGCCTTTAACGCTTATTTATTGTCGGATTGAAATATACGCACAACACCCAAAGCATTTCGTAGGTAACAAAACCAATGGATACCGGCTCAAGACCGGTATGACGATGTAGCGAGACAATGTGGTATTTCGACGATTCACCAACTACGAAGCGCCGCTTTTGGAGCCCCTGCAGCCAGCCGAGCGGAGGCCTATTTTAGGGGGTAAGCAAACAGGGACAAGGTGAATGGCGCGGAGCGACAGAGAGGGCAGCCTGGGCTGCGTTTGCGCAAGCATCGCCACGCCAAAGACAAGGTGAATTGCGCAGCAAGAGAAGGTGCCCTGGGGTGCGGCGTGTCGATGCGGCCCGCTAAAATAGGCTGGAGTGAGGGGACCCGTTAGATCTGAGATGCCGGGGTGCGCTTTTTCGTCCCTTTTTCGTCGCATTACAAAAAGGGACTCGCCCGCCCGGCGACGGAGGGCACACAAGGTAGTAACCTACTAATGTAATCGTATAGCACCCAAGGCACTCCGTAGCTAAAAAGCCACTGGATACCGCCCCAAGGCCGGTATAACCGTAAAACCCCGCGTTAGCGGCATCTTCACACCTTTACCGTTGATGTATCCCCCCACTTCTGGGACAATCGCGCGCCTTTGGCGATAACCCAGATCAGCTCAACATCTGCGCCCCGCAACCACCCTCACCACCTGACAGGATTACCCGTGCTCACTACCGCCAATATCACCATGCAGTTCGGCGCCAAGCCGTTATTTGAAGACGTTTCGGTTAAATTCGGCAACGGCAACCGTTACGGCTTAATCGGCGCTAACGGTTGCGGCAAGTCGACGTTTATGAAAATTCTGGGGGGCGATTTGGTCCCCAGCGCCGGTAACGTGTCGCTCGACCCGGGTGAGCGTATCGGTAAGCTGCGCCAGGATCAGTTTGCCTTTGAGCAATACTCAGTCGTGGATACCGTGATTATGGGCCACGCCGAGCTGTGGGCGGTAAAAGAAGAGCGCGACCGTATTTACAGCTTGCCCGAGATGAGCGAGGCCGACGGTATTCGGGTGGGCGACTTAGAGGCTGAGTTTGCCGAGATGGACGGTTACACGGCCGAGTCCCGCGCCGGCGAGTTGCTGATCGGGCTGGGCATTGGGGTCGAGCAACATTTTGGCCCCATGAGTGAAATCGCCCCCGGCTGGAAGCTGCGGGTGCTGTTGGCGCAGGCGCTGTTCTCGAACCCGGATGTACTGTTGCTGGATGAGCCTACCAACAACCTGGACATCCACACCATTCACTGGCTAAGCGAGACCCTTAACCAGCGCAACAGCACCATGGTGATCATCTCGCACGACCGACACTTTTTAAACAGCGTGTGCACCCATATGGCCGACGTCGATTACGGCGAGATTCGCCTCTACCCCGGCAACTACGACGATTACATGACAGCGGCCACCGCTGTGCGCGAGCGCCAGTACGCGGATAACGCCAAAAAGAAAAACCAAATCGCCGAGCTGCAACAGTTTGTCAGCCGTTTTTCGGCCAATGCCTCTAAGGCCAAGCAGGCCACCTCGCGCGCTAAGCAAATCGATAAAATTCAGCTGGAAGACATTAAACCCTCTAGCCGGGTGAATCCGTTTATCCGTTTTGAGCAAGATAAGAAACTGCACCGTTTAGCCCTTGAGGTACACAACCTCACCAAAGGCTTTGACGAGGGCCCGCTGTTTAAGCCTTTTGATTTAATGGTTGAAGTGGGCGAGCGCATTGCGGTTATTGGCGAGAACGGCGCGGGTAAAACCACCCTACTGCGTACCTTGCTGGGCGAGCTTACGCCGGATAGTGGTACGGTTAAGTGGTCCGAGAACGTTAAAATCGGCCACTACGCCCAAGACCACACCAGCGACTTTGCCAATAACGAGACACTGTTTGAGTGGATGAGCCAGTTTAAGCCGGTCAACGGCGATGAGCAGTTAATTCGCGGCACACTGGGGCGCTTACTGTTTAGCAACGACGATATCAACAAGCGCGTGCAGGTTATCTCGGGCGGTGAGCAAGGCCGCATGATTTTTGGCCGGCTGATTCTGCAAAAGCCCAACGTGATGTTGCTGGATGAGCCCACCAACCACCTGGACATGGAGTCGATCGAATCGCTGAATGTGGCGCTGGAGAACTACCCAGGCACCTTGATTTTTGTCAGCCATGACCGCGAGTTTGTCTCGTCCGTAGCCACCCGAATTTTAGAAATCAGCGATAATAAAATTATCGACTTTTCGGGTATCTACGATGAATATTTAGCGAGTAAAGGGTTGCAGGGCTAGCATCGCCGCAATTGACAGTTTGGCTGCGTGACATTAATCTCACCAGCGCTATAGCGGCAGCATAAAACAAGCGTGCGCCGCTTAGCGAATAATAAAAACCATTGGATTACATCAAAAAGGACGTTTGCCTTATGTTTCAAAAACAGTTGAATATTAAATGGATTGCCTCCGGCATTTTCGCGTTAGCGGTACTCATCGTCGCTATGAGTTCGGTTTATACCGTCGAGGAGGGCCACGTCGGGATTGTAAAACGCTTTGGCGAGGCCAAGTATCAAGAGAACCCCGGCCTGCACTTTAAGGTGCCCTTTATGGACTCGGTCGAATCCATCGAAGTGCGCACCCGTAAAAACGGTGAGAAAATGGCCAGCAGCACCGCCGAGCAAATGCCGGTAACCGTCGAAGTGTCGGTAAACTGGACCGTTAACAAAGAGGCGGCACTGGAGCTGTTTCGCCGCTATGGTGGCCTGCTGCAATTTGAACAGCGCATTCTCGACCCGCGTTTTCGCTCCGCCACCAAAGACACCATCCCCAAGTTTGAAGCCGAACAGTTGATTCAGGATCGCGCCCTGGCCATTACCGGCATTGAAACCCGGTTAATCGAAGAGATGTCAGAGTTTCCCGTGATCGTGGATAACATTCAGATTGAAAATATCGTACTGCCCAGCAAATACATTCAATCGATTGAAACCAAGCAAACCGAAAAAAACCTGGCCGCCGCCGAAGAGCATAAGCTCGAGCGGCAACGCTTAGAAGCCCTGCGCGAAGTAAACACCGCCGACGCACAGGCCCAGGGGATTATTAAAGTGGCCGAGGCCGAGGCGCAATCGATACTGCTTAAAGGTGAAGCCGAGGCAAAAGCCATTGAGGCAAAAGCGCGCGCCTTGCGTGACAATCCGTTGATTGTGAAATTAACCGAAGCCCAAGCCTGGGACGGTAAGCTACCCGCCACTATTTTAGGCAGCGGCACCATGCCGATTATGGACATGCGCGAAGCGGCTAGTAAGTAACACTCCCCGCAAAAATGCCCCGGGCCTCCGGGGCATCACAATAACAACGACCAAACTCATAACCAGCCTACACCAAGTCTTGCTTAATATTCTCCGCCGCCTGCAGCGCCAGTGCGGCAATGGTAAGCGTCGGGTTACCGGTAGCAATGGTCGGGAAGACCCCACTGCCCACCATATACAGGTTGTGATGATCCCAGGATTGCTGACGTGAGTTTAATACCGAGTTCTCGGGTTTAGTGCCCATGCGGTAAGTGCCCACAATGTGGCCGGCGCCATAAAACTTAAAGTTATGGGTAGTGCCGTCATCATCGCTGTACTGAAAACTGGTGGAGGTAACCTCGGGCCCACCCTCGGTTTTATAAAACACCGGATCGGCCGGTGCCTTGGTGTACTCGGTAGCGCCAAGTTTGTTAAACAACTCGGTGGTGAGTTTTTTAGCCGAGACAAAACTCTTGCGCTCGTAGTCCGAGCCCAACCGGTAGGTAACCAATGGCCTCGGCAGGCCTAAATTGTCTTTTAACTCAGAAGATAATTGCACGCGATTATCCGGGTCGGGCAGCTGCTCAATCAAATAGCCCAGGCGCATCTGCCGCGTGTATACCTGATTAAGGGTTTGCACCAGCTCGGCGCCAAACAATTTGGAAAACGCCGGGGCGTTGGCATCCCAGCGCAATGGCTGGCCCTGCTCATTCACCGAGTTGCCGTTTAACTGCGAGTTATTTTGACCAAACACAAAATCAGCCAAAGTGGTGGCCGGGTCGTTGGCGGCCCACTGCCATCCCTCGTTGCCAATCTCTACCCGGTAGGCCGAGCGCTCGCGACGAAACCCGCCATCGCGCAGCGACTCGATGCCCGAGGTGGAAAGCGGCCCACGGTAAGGGTACATCGGGTCTTTGGCCAACCCCCAACCCAAATACATAATGTGATCCATCAAGTGGCGGCCCACTTGATCGTGCTTATTAGCAACACCGCACTCAAAACCTAGGTTTTTATTGGACATTAACAACAGCTTGGGCGTTTCGATGGCGTGCGCAGCCAGCACATACGCTTTGGCTTGCACGGTGCCCGAGCCGGTGGCAATACCATTGGGTTGGTCGTACACCAAATAGTCGATACCGCAAACGCTAGCGTCATCTGCCAGCTGAATATTGCTGGCCACGTGCTGGTAGCGAATTTCTACGTTGCCGGTTTGCACGGCATCGGCGAGGGTTACCGTCGCGTCGTATTTGGCCTGGATGGGGCAAATAGGAATACAGTTGGTATTACCCGCGCACTGACGACGACTTTGATGGGGCACCGAGTTACGCCCTTGCGGGGTTGGCGTAACATACACCGGGTTACCTTCGTAGCTCATATCCCCCAGCGACTTGCTGTACAAGTCATCCTGCAGGCTCGGTACAATGCCCGGCATGGCAAAGTCGTAGTCGGTACCGTAAGTGCCGCTCGGATCAACGTTGTACTGCGCATACACACGCTCCAGCGACGGTTTATCACCCGAGACGCCAATCACACGGTTAGCCTGCTCATAGTAAGGCACTAACGCTTGGTAAAAATCACTGCCGCCCGGCCAGTCAACGCCTTGGTCATACAAGGTTTTTAGCTGAAAATCTTCAGGGAACAACCGCAAACAGGTGCCCAACCAGTGCCACGTTGTGCCACCGCCAATACGCTCGTACGAACTGGCAAAGGCGAATTTAGCGTTTAAACTGGTGCCGGTTAACCCTTTATCTTGTTCGGTATAATCAAAATAACATTGATTTTTTTTGCGCCAGGCATCCACTTGTAACACGGTATAGCGCGGCGTGTTTTCAGCGGCGGGGTCGGGTAAACCCAGTGGGTTATCTGCGGTAGAAGGCACCGCCTCTTGTGTCGCCGGCGGGTATGGCGACTCGGGGGTTTTAGCATTGGCCTTATAAAAAGTCTCCATATAACCCGAGCGATTGGGCGGCACCTTAGGGCCCGACTCTAGTATCAATACTTTTTTACCGGCTTTGCCCAGCTCATGGGCCACGATGGCACCGGCAATACCAGCGCCTACTATTACCAAGTCGTAAACATCACTGTCACTCATGATCTGCTCCTTAATCTTTAGGTTGACCGGTATAATTATTAAGTGTCGCGGGCGGCTCGGACCAATACCCGTAGCTATAATTAGAGTCGCCCATGGGGTGCGCCTGCATTACCCGCCACACCAAACCCGAGGTATAACTTTTTGACGACAGCGTGTGAAAATCGGTGCGGCCCCCGGTATCGGTACCGGACGCTTCTTGCACGGTGGGCCAGGCGCCCATGTACCACAAAAAAATAAGCTGACGACACGCCAACACAAATGCGGCTCCTTGCGAGTCGCTAAGCATTTGCTCGCCGATTTGCTGATCGGTTAACGCCGGTTTTTGCTCACTCAATGCCTGGTAGCTACTGAGGATTTTTTCGGGTAATTGGTTATCGCCAGATTCACTGGCCACGCGCTCAGTCCACACCGGTAAGTATTCGGCTTTTATGTTGACCTCATCTAAGGTGGGGTTTAAAACGCTTTTAGCAAAGCCTGTTAGCACAACGCTCAGCCCGACAAAATTGTCCATACTAGACATAGTAATCTCCTGGTAGTTACTGAGCGCGCTCAAGCAAGTAAGTAAAATCCGACTTTTTGCCGTTAGTCATCGCCGCATTATTGTGGCACTGGATGCAGCTAGACGAGGTTTGACGTACCCGCCCCTGAATATAAGTTTCGAGCGTAGCGTTAGCCAAAAACGTCGGCGCGGGAATACCCGTCTCATCCGTTACATCGTCAGCGGCGGTTGGCCACTGGGTGCTAATTAATTCGTAGTTTGCCCACACAGTGCCGGGCACGGCGGCTTGCAGTTTTTGTTGGTATTGCCGATTAAGTGCGGCGGTATCGTCGGCGATGGGGATAACCCGCTCAATTTGGCTGGGCGGGGTATTGGTATTGGCCGGGTTCCAGGGGCGCGGTGGCGGCTCGTTAACGGCAGTGCAATCAACGCCGCCATCGGCGCAGTTGTGGTTATAGTAGTTGTAATGTTCTTTATCGGCCGCTTGCCCCTGGGTCGGGGCGTTGTTTACGTGCTCAAAGGTAGACCAAATCCACTGCGGATTACCCTCGACTTTCGTACCGATATGAAACCCAACCAAGCCCACGCGCTGCAGCTGGCAAGCTTCGCTCACTCCGGCATGTTCATGAGGGTTATTGTAAACATAGGCTTCGGTGGTATAAAACTGGCTTGGGTCATCCCCCTCGCCCATCACCTTCCAAGCGGCTTTTAACATTATCGAGCCTACGTCAGTATCGGTGCCAAAAGGAAACTCCGCCTTCGCATCAAACTCCGTTTGCCCGGCTTTGCTGTACAAGTCGTTATCGAGAATATAATCAAACATCACCTGATTGGTTAAAATCTCGTAGCGCGTGTATTGCCCGTTTTGGTCGATTAACGGGCCGGTTTGAAATGGCTCGGCACTTTCATCCAGCACATTGGGGGTTTTACCTACCTGACGCAACAGTGGCTTAGTGGCATCGGTGCCACACAGAGCTGGCGGCGGAAAAGGTTGATTCCAACCCGGCGGTTTTTTGCCGCCGGGTAAAAATATATCGCGACTTTCTTTATAGTGCTGCCAAACCCGTAAGACGTCCGGCTGCTCACCGATGGTTACCCCCGAAAGTGGGTTGCCCTGGGCATCGGCCGGCCAGTTAAGCGCGATAAACGACTCCCATGAAAACACATCAAAATCATGCTGTAACGACTCAAGGGTGACCTTGCCGCCAAAGGGCTCTTTAGGGGGGATATCAGGGCTCAGCGGCTCCGGCGCTGAGGCAGAAGACGCAGACGCAACGGCGTTAGTCACGGCGACATTATCGTTGCTGGCGCCATTACAAGCCACCAACAAAAAACTGGTTACACCCAAAACGAGTGCACGGGTCTTTTCCATAACAAATCCCTCTCAGAATATTCCCATCACACAATTCAAACCACGCAAAACACTTAGTAAGAACTGATCGATTATTGTAATAACGCACAATGTGTACGGCCTAGAGCCTACACTCAGCGAAGCGAACACCGAGTGACAAAAACGCTGATCAAGCAAGTAGAGACACTTATAAGATCAATATTTTCAGCGTCACACGGTTAAAAAATGCAATGTTATTGTCAGTAATAATGGATGATGCCAGAGCGGGTGAATGGCGAGAATTACAGCGCATTACAGAGCACTCCTAATGAGAGCGGTCTAAAAACCCTGACCGAAAACCGATGAGTTGGTTACAATACCCACATCAATGTTTAGAATTTGAGATAATCTATGTGCGGACGACTTTTTGTGGCCCCTTCTAAAGCCGCTGAGGCCTTATTGGCGAGCTTTGGATTAGCCAATATCAGCCTGCCCACGGTAAACAACATCGCCCCCACCCAAGCCGTACCCGTACTATTCAGGGATGAAGAAGGCACCCATATGGGCCCGATGCGCTGGTGGTTGCACCCGCACTGGTCGCCCGACCCACCCAACCAGCGCTTTGCCATGTTCAACGCCAGAATCGAAAGTCTATTAAGCAGCAAAGCCTATCGCGACCCGGTACGATACCGCCGTGCGATTGTGCCCGCGGCGGCATTTATGGAATGGAAAAACGAGCCCGAAGGTAAACAGCCCTACTATGTCGAGACCAACGGCGTGCTTAAACTCGCCGCCATCTGGGACTGCTGGAAAGAAGAGTTATGGAGCTGCTCAATTCTCACTCAGCCAGCATTGGGCGAGTTCCGCGCCATACATGATCGAATGCCAGTCAGCCTAAGTGACGAGCTAGCGCATGAGTGGATGGACCCGCGAGCCGACGTTAAAGCCCTACTCGCAACCGTTAAAGGTGAATCACAGCAGTTAATCCCGAGAGCATTTTAATAATTTTGGCCACGGCTAATCACCTAGCGTAAACTGCAACCAGCCGTTTTATTAGTGTTTTACAGCTGGCCGCAGGCGGCACAGAGCCGTCACTACATAAAAATATCAAGCGAGCGCCAAGGATTTTGCGACTCGCAACGTCTTACTGACAAAGAGCGCTACGGTACCTCTATGGACCCAGACAACCTCGGCCAACTTATCCGCCGCGCCCAAGCCGGCGAAACGGACGCGTTTAGTGAGCTGCTTGAGGCGCACTACGACGTTATCTATCGTTTTGCGTTTCGCTGGTGTGCCAGGCGCGAGGCCGCCGAAGATATTACCCAACAGTGTTGCATTAAACTGGCCCGCGCGATTACCCAGTTTCAGCACCGCTCCGCCTTTAGTACCTGGCTGTACCGCTTAGTCATTAACACAGCCCAAGACTGGCAGCGCCAAGACAGCCGCCATGATCATACCGACGAGGCAGCAGAGCAACCCAGCGAAGCGGCACGGGATGAGTCACAGGTTTACTTACAGCAGATCCTCAAACAGCTGGACAACATGGGCGAAGGCTTGCGCGAAACGGCACTCTTGGTATTGGCCGAAGGTTTTAACCACCGCGAGGCCGCCGATATACTCGGCGTAAAAGAATCCACCATTTCCTGGCGTTTACACCACATGCGAAAGCAGCTCGCATCAACCGATGGGGCGCACATATCATGACCGACATCGATAAATTACTGCAACAGCAAGATATTCCACCCGCCGACCCCGGCGCACGGCAGGCGACCATGCGCGCCGCATTGGACGAATTTGCGCAAGCGCAGCAGGCGGCTCAAGGCAGTCCAGAAAATAATCGCTCCAGCAGCCAAGGATTTTGGCAACGGTTACGTCTTATTAAAGACGCAACCCTCTGGAGCATTGTTATGACTTCATCTACCACACGCACGCTATTTGCCGGCCTCGCCGCCGCCAGTGTTACCGTCCTTGGGCTTTTTGTGGTTTTACCGGCCCTACTAACGGTTTCTCCACCATCGATTGACGAAAACGAGGTGATACTTTCTGACATCAATATGCCCAGCCCACAGGAGGCTGCGGCCCACGATCCAATGATCGAGGAGGTAGTGGTATCAGGATACGCAAAACCCGAAGGCGCCCGAACTCCCGAAGCCCCTCCGGCTTCTACCGTATCCAAAGCGTTCCGTGCGTCCTACCCCGACGCTATGCACATGGCTGTCAGCGCTGCGCCTGTGCCGGCAGATTCAGTGGCCCGGCCAATTCCGCAAAACCGCGATAAATTCTCTACGCAACAGGAAAATCCGGTTAAACGCACTGCCGATGAGCCAGTATCGACGTTTTCGGTAGATGTCGATACCGCCTCTTACAGCTTTGTTCGCAGCCAATTAAACAACGGGGTGCTCCCGGCTAAAAATTCGGTGCGAGCGGAGGAGATGCTTAACTACTTTGATTACGCCTACCCCACGCCGACAAACCGTGAGCAGCCCTTTTTGCCCAGCATTGCGGTTACCGATGCACCTTGGGCCGAAGGTAAAAAGCTGCTTCATATCGGCATCAAGGGTTACGATCTAAGCGACCAGCAAAAACCTAAAACAAACTTGGTATTTCTGTTGGATGTTTCCGGCTCGATGAACAACCCCGACAAACTGCCACTGGTTAAGCAAGCCATGGATATGCTGCTAGGCAGTTTAAACCCTGACGACACCGTCGCCATTGTGGTGTATGCCGGCGCCGCCGGTACCGTATTAGAACCTACCGCTGTTAAAGACAAACAAAAAATAGTAACCGCGATGCGCAACCTAGAAGCCGGCGGCTCCACCGCCGGGGCCGAAGGTATTAAGCAGGCGTACCAGTTAGCCGAAGCCAACTTTGATAAAAACGCCGTTAACCGCGTGATACTCGCCACCGATGGCGACTTTAACGTGGGCATTAGCGATACCGAACAACTCAAAGGGTATATTGAGCGCAAACGCGACCAAGGCATTTTTCTTAGTGTGCTGGGGTTTGGCCAAGGCAACTACAACGACAAGCTGATGCAAACTCTGGCGCAAAACGGCAATGGCGTGGCGGCCTATATAGACACTTTAAGCGAGGCGCAAAAGGTACTAGTGCAAGAGGCCAACGCCGCACTGTTCCCCATTGCTAAAGACGTTAAAGTTCAACTGGAGTTTAACCCCAAAAAAGTCGCCGAGTACCGCTTAATAGGTTACGAAACCCGGCTATTAAACCGCGAAGATTTTAACAACGATAAAGTGGATGCCGGGGATATCGGTGCCGGCCATAGCGTAACCGCACTGTACGAGCTAACACTAACAGACTCTGACGCCAAACTGATTGACGACAGCCGTTACACTAAAAACGCCGCAAAAAAATCTGACAACAGTAACGAATACGGTTACTTAAAACTGCGCTACAAACTGCCCAAAGAGAGCGAATCAAAACTGCTACAGCGCCCCATTACCAACGCAGACACCCAAGTCGACAGCGACTTACAACGAGAGGTCGCCTTTGCCACCGCCGTTGCCGGATTTTCGCAACAGCTTACCGGCAGTGTCTACCTTAATAATTTTAGCTACGACGATATTATTGCCTTGGCGCAAGCCAATAAAGGCGATGACCTATACGGCTACCGCACCGAATTTATTCAGCTGGTGCGCAAGGCCAAAATCGCACAAGAAATATAACCGGCGTACTCCCTCACACGGTGCCTCGCAGACATGTTTTACCGCTGCGAGGCAGCCTTCTACCTCAGTATAAGATCCACCACTGACCTATTAAAGGTGCCTCCCGCCTATACGGGGCCCGCAAAGCATCGGCTGACGATAAGCACAACACGATTAAGCCTGACGCTAAACGCACCTAAAGCTTTTGCAACAACCGCCGATAACGCCTAAAGGATGAGTCTCAAGAGCGGGTTAAATTCATGGACATCAATGCTTTAGGCCAGCCGGCCAACCCACTGACCGGTGCGTCGAAAAACCTTACGCGGCTGCCCACCACCAAACCACTGGCGACTGAGGCAAAGCCCGCTGAATCACAACAGGCCGTGTCTGTTAGCCAGGCCACGCCCGCTTTAAGCCGACCGGCTCCGGTCGAGCGCGTTACTCGAGTCGAGCCCGCGTTAACAAGCAATGCATGGAATAACACCTTAGCCGGCGCAATGGACAGCCTACCCAACGCCCGAGGCTGGCAGGCAATAACCTTGGGCCTCGGGCAGCTTAGCCACTACGGCTCTGTGGTGCAGAGCGCTAAAACACAACTGCTACCGCGTACCGAAGGCACAACAGAGCCCGAGGTGACTCGCCAATCGTCTTTAGGCAAAATGACTTTTTCGGCCACGCTCGCCAGCGGCACAGAAGTCAGCTTTGCTGTCGATGCCCGCGCGGGCATCGAGCAATACGGGCAAGCCTCTGCCGCTTTTCGCGCGATTGACGTGCATTTCTCGGCCGACGGTGAGCTGACTGACGAAGAACAAGCTGAGCTCGACGCCTTTAGTAAAAACTTAGGGGCGTTTGTCAGCGACTTCATCACCAGTGGCGGGCCGGATCTAAACCGATTAAAACTTACCGAGTTCACGGCGATCGAATCACTGCAGCTGCAGGTAAAAACGGCAGACAAACAAACCCTGTCACTGGCTTACACCCGCGATGCCCAAAGCACCTCCATAAATTTGCAATGGAATGGTCGATCACTGAATCTGAGTATTGCGCAAGGCGCTGCCAGCCAACAGGGGTTAACGCTACTGCGCGAGGCTTTGCTTGAAAACCTAGACAAGGCCCGGGCCGAAGCATCCGACACGCGAGTACTTATGCAGGCATTGTCACTGTTCGGTGTCAGCGCCGCAGACCCGGCAGCCCAACCGGACGACAGCGCGGCATTGCTCACAGGTTTACCGGATTATCAGTTGAGTTTTAAAGGCGTGGTGGAGTACCCGGCGTCCCGTACCGAACATCACGATAAATTTAGCGGTATTCGTTTACTCACCATTGGCCAAAGCACGCATATTAATAACAGCAACGGCCAAACCTCCATCAGCCAAACCCAAAACATCAGCTTAGAAGCCGCCTACTTTACGCCGCTGCCGCTGCTTGACGACGTTGATCTGGCGCGCGAGAACTTTAAATGGAATCACATTGATGAGTCGCGCCAAGTAATTAGCCAACAAGTTTGGCAAGACGACTGGCTAAAAAGTGCGACGGTTCAACGTAGCGCCAGCATTCAAAACATGCAGCAAACCTGGAGCGAGGGCGAACTAATAGACAAATGGCGCGACGAGCAGAAAGACTTTAGCGTCCTGGATGTGCGCTTATTATTAAACACCGCCAACACCAATGACGACTCGCTCTCGGAAAAACAAGCCGAGAATGAGCTAAGAGGTTTAATAAACCCGATACACTAAAACCATAAGCTACCGGTTATTGCGCGTTATCATCCAGCAACGGCAACCACCAGCGCTCACCCGCGTGAGGCCTGTCCATCGACAAGCGCTCGCCTATTTTGGGTGTGGTTAGCGCCACACCATTTTTGGCGGCAAGGGCGTTAATGCGGTCTAACGGGTCGTGCCAGCTGTGCATCGCCAAATCGAAAGTACTGTTGTGGATGGGCAGCAGCCACTGCCCTTGTAAATCGAGATGCGCTTGCAGCGTTTGCTCAGGTTGCATATGCACATAGGCCCAGCGCTCGTCGTAAGCGCCTGTTTCTAACAAAGCAATCGCAAACGGACCGTATTTGTCACCGATGCGCTTAAAGCCATCAAAGTAGCCGGTATCGCCACTAAAAAACAGATTTAAGTCATCGTCGTTGATTACCCACGAGGCCCACAGAGTATCGTTACCATCAAACAAACCCCGGCCCGAAAAATGCTGAGCGGGCGTGGCCGTAAAACTTACCCCGCTGACCTCTTGCGACTGCCACCAATCCAACTGACGAACTTTTTGCGGATCGATACCCCACTCGATCAGCGTATCTCCGACCCCAAGCGGCGTAAGAAACAAGTTAACCTTACCCGCCAGGGCTTTTACTGCGTCCTCGTCTAGGTGGTCGTAATGATTGTGCGATAACACCACCGCCTCGATGGGCGGTAAATCCTCTAGGGCAATAGGCGGCGCGTGAAAACGCTTGGGGCCCAGCCAACTAAAGGGTGAGGCGCGTTCGGCAAACACCGGATCGGTAAGCCAAAACTTACCGCGCATTTTAAACAGTATGCTTGAGTGGCCCAGTCGGTAGAGGCTTTTGTCGGGCGCGGCCTCCAGCTCTGCCCGCGTAATCGGCACCACCGGAATCGTCGCCGGGGGCACGGTATCGTCCGGTTTATTAAACAGGAAATCCCAAAATAATTTGACGGTTTTGCCAAAGCCCATGCTGGGGCGCTGCACCGGGTTGGCAAACTTGCCTTGGTTTAGTTGCGGCGAGTCGTTATAGACCTCGGGTTTGTGTTTTGCACACGATGTCATCAACATGCTAAAAGTACCTATACATAAAACGGACAGTAATACGTATTGTCGCGAGCTTTTTAGTAACAAGGGTCGCCTGCCTATTCATCATCAAACATTCGGGGTAAGCGCTTCGAAAAACGTAAAACACCAAAACTACACCATACAGTGTAGTTTACACAAGAAAAAAGTAAACTAAATGGTTTACAATACCCACTTATATTCACGCTAACCGCTTGCCGATGGACAAACCATGCCAAAACCCGCTGCCCCAAGGCCCGCCAACCCGCTAAAGCTCACTGACCGTAAGCGCCTAGCCATACTGGACGCCGCCATCAGCGAGTTTCGCCAACAGGGGTTTGAGCTTACCAGTATGGATGGCATCGCCCGCACGGCTAACGTCTCTAAGCGCACCGTCTACAACCACTTTGCCAGTAAAGAGCTGCTATTTGCCGAAATTTTAACCCAGCTTTGGCAAAACAGCGCCGAGCAAGTCGGCCTTAGCTATCAAGCCGAGGCGCCACTTCGGCCCCAGCTAGAAGAGCTACTGTGGCAAAAAATGCGTATGCTGAATCAACAAGATTTTATCGACTTAGCTCGCGTGGCCATCGCCGAGACGATTCACTCACCCGAGCGTGCGCAAGATATGGTAAACCGCTTAAACGAGCGCGAAGAAGGTATTACAACCTGGATACGAGCAGCAACAGCCGATGGCAAATTGCACACCGACGACCCGGCTTTTGCCGCCACCCAACTGCAAGGCATGATTAAAACCTTTGCCTTTTGGCCGCAAATTGCTATGGGCCAACCGCCGTTAACTCGCAAACAGCAAGAGCATATCGTTACCTCAAGCGCCGATATGTTTTTACACTATTACGCCTAGCAGGAGGCTAAAACGCTGTACACGTCACTAGTCAGGCTGCTTTAGCCGCTGGGCAAAACGCTCGCGTAAAATATCGCGCAACAGTAAAACTGCCGGCGTAATTTGTTTTCGGTTAGGACAAACCAAGTGCAAATCGATGGGGCTAGATTGATACTCAGGCAGAACCTGCAAAACCCGCCCCGCTTGTAAATCTGGTGCCATCTCGATACGTGATTTAAACGCGATGCCCTTACCGGCCACCATCCAGCGCCGCACCACATCGCTATCGTTAGCACAGCGGTTACCCGATACCCGTATATTAAGCGACTCAGAAGGTTTACCACCCGATCCCTTTACCGGCACAAAATCCCATACATCGTAAATGCGGTTACTTACCTGAAACAACAAACAATTATGGCGCGTTAAATCTTCAGGTGTTTGCGGCGTGCCAAACTTGGCCAAATAATCAGGCGAGGCACACAACACTCGCTCAAGGCTGGCAAGCTTAAACGCCACTCGCGATGAATCGTCCTGCCTGCCGTAGCGGATCGCCAAGTCCATACGATCAAGATAAAAGTCGGCCAATGAATCGCCCAGCAGCAGGTTAATCGACAGCGCTGGATGCTGATCCATAATGTCATCGATCCAGCCGAGCAACAGGTTTCGGCCTAAGTCAGAGGGCGCTGAGACGCGCAGCTCGCCGGCAATTTTACCTGCCAACGCGTGTATCGAGTCGCGCCCCGCGGTAAGGTTATCCAGCGCTTTGCGGCAGTACACCAAAAAGCGCTCGCCCTCTTTGGTAATTCTTAACTGCCGGGTCGAACGAATAAACAGCTGCACCTCAAGCTGTTTTTCTAACCGTTTAAGCCCCGCACTGGCCGCTGCGGTAGTGATATCTAGCTGCTCGGCGGCGCGGGTAATGCTGCCGCAGTCGGCCGTATGAACAAAAAGAGCAAGATCGGCTGTATTCATTGTCAAATATTTTTTGATTATGTATTGTCTATTACCCTGTTTATAGCATACCAACTATTATCAATAATAGCCCCACACCGTTACCTAACGGCCTCAAACATAACCCAATATTTATACCCAACAGAGGATTACACATGAAAGCCATCGGTTACCTAGAGCCTCAAGCCATCGATCAAGCAGACGCTTTAATGGACATCGAGCTGGACACACCCACCGCCACTGGCCGCGATCTGTTGGTTAAAGTGCACGCGATCTCGGTTAATCCGGTGGACACCAAAGTACGCCGCGCCGCCAAACCCGAGGCGGGCCAACATAAAGTGTTAGGTTGGGATGCGGTTGGCGAAGTCGTCGCCACCGGCGATAAAACGCAACTGTTTAAGGTGGGCGATTTAGTATGGTACGCCGGCGACATTACCCGCACCGGCTCCAATGCCGAGTTTCAGTTAGTCGACGAGCGCATTGTCGGTGCCAAACCCAGCTCGCTGTCAAACGTAGAAGCCGCCGCCATGCCCCTTACCGGCATCACCGCATGGGAGCTACTGTTCGACCGACTAGACTTTACCCCGCTATTGGAAGGCCAAGCGGGCGCCACATCAGCTGCGCCGCAAGCGCGCATATTAATTATGGGCGCCGCCGGTGGCGTGGGCTCTATATTGACGCAGCTGGCCGCCAAGCTCACCAACGCCGTAGTCATCGGCACCGCCTCGCGCGAGCAAACTCAGCGCTGGGTAAAAGAGCTAGGCGCCGACCATGTGATTAACCACCATCAGCCGCTGGTGCCGCAACTTAACGCATTGGGTATAGAAAACGTCAGCCACGTTATTAGCCTAACCCACACCGAGCAACACTATGAGCAACTGGTAGAAGCGCTCGCCCCGCAGGGTAAACTCGCCTTAATTGACGATCCACAAGGTGGCCTTGATGTGATGAAACTAAAGCAAAAGTCACTGTCGCTGCACTGGGAGCTAATGTTTACCCGCTCAATGTTTAACACCTGGGATATGCAAAAGCAGCACGAGCTGTTAACCCAGCTGGCACAACTTATCGATAACGGCGTGATTAGAACCACCTTGGGGGAAAATTACGGCACCATTAATGCCGAGACCCTAAAGCGCGCTCATGCGCATATTGAATCCAATCGGGCCGTTGGGAAGATTGTGCTGGAAGGTTTTTAAGCCGGCCGGCTTAACTCGGCCGTGTTTTGGGGAGAGTCGTGCCACCAGAGTCGGCACGATTCATCTTCTGGATATCGGGTCAACTCCAGCAGGGCAACGTAACAATCAAGCAGTTGTCAGCAGCATATAAAATGCTATCACCATCATTGCAATGTCACCACTATGACACTCGCTGCATCTTTCACCTCGCGCTTAAGCAAAAACTCCTGCGACCGCTCTACTCCATCAAACTCACCCGTAACGCGATAGCGACCATAAAAGCCTTTTAGCTCGACCCTGCCCGCATCATCCGTACGGCTTTGCGCTTGCGTGTGCCAAATATTTTTTACTAAATTCTGCTGTGCCAACGCGTTAGGCTTGGGCTCGCCTTTGGCATCAATTAACGCCCCCAAGGGGCGCCACATTTTGGGTTGATAAAACCCCCAACGAGTAATACCAACCGTCGCCGGGTGGGCAAACACGGCGGTGTAAAAATCGCGGTCGTACTGAGCTTGGCCGGCCTGGTCGCGGGTGTTTAGGTCATACTCGGTAATACGCAGTGGCAAGCCAAACTCGGCAAACCGGTCAAGTATTGGCCAGAGCTTTTCGGGCGGTGTTACCAGCGAACTAAAATGCCCTTGCAACCCAATGCCGTGTATGGGGGCGCCTAATGCTTGCAGCTTTTTAATGGTTTGGTAGTAATGATCTTGTTGAAACTGATTATCGCCGCCGTCGGTTAAAATCGAGTTTTCATTAATATACAACACGGCTTCGGGGTATTGTCTGTGAACCCGTTTATACCAATCGGCTACCGTATCCAACCCGACAATATCGGTCCAATCTTTTTCGTGGCGCAATTCGTTGATTACGTCCAGTTCTTTAATGCCGTAGCGCTTTAAAAACGGGATCACCTCATCGATGTGTTTATTCACCCGAGCAATAAACGCCGCGCGGTCATCTTTTAACGCCACCAACTCTTGCGGACTAAAACCAAACCCCGGATACAATAAAACATGGCCGCGGGTGGGCATGTGGTTACGCTGTAAATAGCTTGCCATAGCCTTATAATCGGCGCGTCGCTCGGTGTTAGCCCAGCCCCAATCGGCCCAGTAAATAGGCGTTGTGGCGACATTAAAGTACTCTTTTAGCCAGTGCTTATAGTGCTCGGCCTCGCGTGTTTTTTGCAGTAATAGCGGATTAACAAAGGTGCCAAACTGGTAGTCGTGGTCAAGCTGCTCGATAGTAACGTCTTGCTGGATAAGTGGTGACCCATCGGCGCTTAACAGCTGTAGGGTTACAGTATCGGTGCGGTTTTGGGCAATCATCTGTTCGGCCCTTGCCCGCCAAGCAGCATCGTTATCCATGCCGTTATAGCGCAGTGCGGTTACCGGCAATTGCTCGATCGCGGTGTCCGGCGCTAATCGCAGTATCGCCGTACCGGCAACGTCTAGGGTTTGCTCGCCTAACGCTAAGTGCAAGCTCAAACTCAAACTCCCTTTTGGGTAATCAGTTTCAGCCTGGCCCAGTGCAATCATCTGAGTCCACTGTTCGGTAAGCTTGGCGCTCACATCCGCGATAGAGTGCCATTCGGGCTCGTTGCGCTCTAAGTAGCCCAGCACCTTAGCCTCACCGCTGCCGGGGGCGGCACGCAGGTACAAGCTCGCCAACACCCAATCGCCTTTTTTGACTGGCTTACTATTTTTACCCGTCTGCAACAGAACGTCCCAGGGGTTAACGGCGCTCGACTCACTATGAATCCGTAAAAAGTGCGAGAACAGCGGATGATCAACGGTTAACCACTCGCTTGATTGCAAAGTATCGGCACCCGATGCTCTCATACCAACGGCACCCGTCTCACCATTGGCTAAACCACCGATAATCAGCTGCGGCTCGGCATTAGCCGGAAGCTGTGCCAGAAAATCTTTAAGGTAAGGCGGTATTTGATTAGCAAATGCGGGGGTCATAACGGCCAGCAGCCAGAGTAAAAGCCAGCGGTTGAATATTGTCATGGATAAAGTGCTCCGCTTTAAAAGCTAATGCGTTGCCACCAAAAACACATGAGGTTTTGGTGGCAAATGGGTTGTTATTCTGGGTATTTTTCTTGCAACTCAGAGGATTTCCAAAAACCCTTTTGTTGCGCGCTGTCGGCACGAACGCTTGCCACTTGGCCAGCACTAATAACAGAAGCACTATTGCCAAAGGCATTGCGTACATAGGTGAGCACAGCGGCTAACTCGTCATCATTTAATAGGTTTTTAAACTGCGTCATCGGGACATGGCCGGCGTAATCTTGGCCTTTCACTTTAATCGGGCCGATTAACCCGTTTAAAGCAATATCGATTAAACGCGTCGGATTACCAGTTACCCATTCGGTGCCAGCCAACGACGGAAACTGTGCTGCAGGCAGGCCTTTGCCGTCAGTTTGGTGACAGGTGCCACAAAAGCCTTCGCGATTATAAATCTCTTTACCTGCCTGCCACACCGCTTGCAGCTCCGACGCCAATTCGGGGGTATCGGATGCCGTCGCCGCTGCCGGCAGATTCACACTACCACCTAAATACTTAGCCACTTGCAAATACGCTTGGCGCGCCCAATCATCAACCGGTTGCTCGGCGGCGCGAGTGACAATATTAAGCGCGTCATCGCCCTGCAACCACGAGGCGGCAATAACCGCCTCTAACCGCACCCGTGGATGAGCGTCGCCCGCCGCTCGCACAAGCAACGCGTAGGCATCGTCGAAATCATTTAAGCGGTAGCGCAGCGCACGCACGGCGGCCGCGCGCACTTGAAACATCTCGGCCTGCAGCAGCTTGCGGGTTAAACGTGCATCTTGTGTGCGATCTCCGCCAACCCACAGGGCTTCTAGTCGTAATGGCTCAGCCTTAGGGCCGGCGTCTGCCAAGCTTGCCAGCCAACGGGCTTTGCTGGTGCTTAGCTCGTTAGGCGATAAACTACGCAATTGCCGGCGTATCCGTGAGCGCAAATGTAAATCGGCGCTGGTAAGCCGCTGCCACAATGCATCGGCATCGAGCGTGGTTAAATCTTCCACCTTAGCTAATGGCCGCGCGGGGTAAGTGACTCGGTAAATTCGGCCGTGGGCGTGATCACGCAGCGGGTCCCGTGCATTGTGCTGCATATGGCCAATTAACTGATTGTGCCAGTCGACAAAGTAAAGTGAGCCATCGGGTGAGAAGTCCATATCCACCGGTCTAAAATTTGGATCGTCCGACTGATACAAATCCATCCGAAACTGACTACTATAACCCGTGCCAGCATCGTTAAGCGTATGCTGTTTGGCCCCTAAAAAGCCGATATCGTTATTGAGTAGGTAATCGCCCTGCACTTGGCTTGGGAAGTGGTCACTAGAGATAAATAACAAACCCGAGGTAGGCCGCACTCGCTGGCTCTCTTGCACAAGGGATTCTGTGCCCACGGTTAGCTCGCCATAATGGGTGTTGACCTCTACCGGTAACATCCAATGCATATCTGGGTTAGAGGTCGACAAAAAGAAGTCCTGCCCCCAGCGATCAAAAGCGATGCCCCACGGGTTGGGTATATGGGTTTGCACCAGCCGCTCAAGTTTTTGTGTTTTTGGCTCAAACCGATAAAAACCGCCATTAACCGCCCGCACCGGCCCGTACGCGGTTTCTATATTAGAGTGTAGAAAAACGCCCTCGGCCAGAATTAAGCTACCAAATGGATCGCGGGTAAACGCACTAATGGCATGGTGCGTATCGTGGGTATCGAAGCCGCTTAAAATAATATCCCGCGTATCTGCACGGTCATCGCCATCGGTATCACGCAGTAACATTAAGTTAGGTGCTTGCGATACATACACGCCCTCGGGTGTTAACTCAAAGCCAATTGGCAAATGCAAATGATCGGCAAAAATAGTTTCTTTATCGGCTTTGCCATCACCAGTGGTATCTTCATAAATTAATATTTTATCGTTGGGGCGCGGGTCACCCGCTTTGTAATGGGGGTAACTGGGCATCACCGCTACCCATAAGCGACCTTTACCATCAAAGGTTAGCTGCACCGGGTTGGCTAAATTGGCAAACTCTCGCTCCGAGGCAAACAGCTCGATTTTATAGCCCTCGGCCATGGTAAATCGGTCCAGTGCATCTTGGCCGTACAGATAGGGGCTGTCGGCGCTTTGTGGCGAGTTGGTGGTCACCGCTCGTAAATCAACGGTTTTAGCATCGGCGCTGGCGCGATCAAACGGCTTTTTATTCACCAACGCCCAAATTTCGGCCTCGCGGTTGTCGGTCAACTGGCGCGACTTTAATAACTCATCGGGGTAGTTATCGGGCCCGTAGGGTTCAAAGCGGCGCCCGTGTACATGTACGCCATTGGGCATTTGGTAGTGATTAAACCAATGGAAGTTTTTGTCGTTTACCACGTCGATCAGCTCAGGACTCACAACCGCCTCTTGGTCAGACTTACCAAACAGCAATTTATTTAGCAGGTGTCCAAGGCGACGATAGCCTCGCTGATTTAATTGCGCGCCATTTACGGTAAGTTGCTCGGTGCCGGTGGTAAACCAACGCAAAGTCTCGGTAAAAACGTCGACAAACTCAACGCCTTTCTCTTCGGCCACGGCTTTCATAGCCTGAGTATACAAAGCTAAGTTAGCATTACTACTCTCACCATTAAGCAACTCATGGTCGTAAGATAAATCTTGAAACGCAATCGGTGACACCAGCACCAAACGCGGTGCGCTTTTGCCGTTATAGCGTTGTGCTAACGTATGGTCAACAAATGCTGCCAGCTCTTTTTTATAAGCCGCAACACCCGCTTTACCGGCAAACGACTCGTTAAAACCAAAAAATGCCAACACTACATCCGATTCAAGCTCGCTCAGCCATTCGTCAGACGTCGCGTACTGACCCGAGCCACTGTGATGAGAAAACTCAGGCCTAAGTTTTTCACCGCCGGAAAACGCCCACTGAGAGTCCCGCGATGCGTGTGGGCGAAACACCGGTGTCATCCCTGGGCGCGCCAAGTTGCGCACCCGGATGTTCTGCTGTGCGTGACGCGCATACAACTCGCTTTCAAAATACCCGTAATGCAACATCCGCTCAGCCAAGCCATTGCCAATTAAGGTGACCGAGTCATTATTTTTTAAACGTATGTTAATGGGTTTTTCAGACGGCGCCGCAGCGTTAGCTAGGGCCTCGCCGGTTACAATGGAACGGCCCGAGCGGCCAAGGGAAAAATCTTTAACTTTTAAGCCTCGGTCGACAAAATAGTCAGGCGCCTGAAACCCATAAAACGATGGCTCGTAGCGGTCTATTGGTACAACGTCGGCACGTACAGGAACGTTTTTTCCCAGTAGATAATAGCTGGCATTTACCACCAAACGACGCAGTGCGGGCTCGGCAAAGTCGACGGCAGCGCCAGCGGTTGTCGCAAACACTCGGCCCTCGGCCTTACCATTGGGGGTCGGATACGATTTTAACCACGCCAGCGGCATCATGGGGACGTTTTTCTCGCCGGCCAGCGGTTTTGAATCTCGCGCCAGCGACTCAGTCACCGCTCCCCGCAATAATACCGTCGCTTGTTGTTGATCGAGGTGTTCAATGCCGTAGATATCCGACTGAGTAAAAATATCCGTTGCGAAATTTAGCACCGGGTGCTCGCGATGCGCTTTCTCAACCACCGCGCGACCGCCCTGTACCTTGTGCTCACCATGGTGGTTAAGCCAGTTCTCGCCGATAACATTCAAGCCAAAATTTTGCCAATCGTAGCCGCCGTAATGGTCATCGTTATTAAACGCGTGGGTCGCGGTGCGGATCGCTATGACCGGTTTGGCGGCGTTTAAATAATCCAAAATCGGCTGCAGCTGATCGCCCGGCAGCTTGCGCCAGCGCGTTCCCAGTATTAACAAGTCGGCGTTATCAAGCGCCTCCAAACCCGGAATATTACTGATCTCGTTGGGGTTTATAATCTCGCGAGTTTTATCCATCGCAAACAATACGGTGGTTTTAAAGCCATGAGTCCGACTTAAAATTTTAGCCAACATCGGCGCCCACTCTTCCGAGCGGTACTCCTCATCACCCGAGACGAATACAATATGCTTATCTTGTGCGATTGCCTCAGGTGGCTCAAACACTAAATGATCGAGATTCTTGGCCAAACTCAAGTGGGTAAAACACAGTAAGACAACGCCAATACTGATGGTCAGGGATTTCATATTATTATCCTATGGCTCTTTATAGATCTTATTAGATATCACCTCTTACACGATAAACAGTACACCAAGGGGCGCAAATTATTGCAATAACCAGCAAGAGTAAAATCACGGTAGAATTATTTACTATTATTGAGCTCTGAAGATTGCCCAATGACCACCGTAAAAACAAGCAACGGGCATCCGTAGTGAACACAAATTTACAATAATTACCAAATACTAGAGGGTCCTGCTAACGTTGGCACGCAGAAACTCCACTGCGCCGACGACTTAAAGCTAGAGTTTACTAGCCAGAGCAGCACTTAGCTGAAAGGAGCAATAGCAACTAGGAGTCATGAGCACTTTAAGACGATCGTCATCCACCGATAACCTGCTGCTTTTGAGCTCAATGGGTTAAAATCGCCAAGTACTTTTTAAAAACGAGTTTGGCTCCCTCGGTGCCGAGTTATTTAAACCGCGTTCGTCGCCTTAAACCTCATAATATTCAACGTCGTGGTACTGCTTATCCAACGCACTGACAAATTAGCAGGCCATACTCACCGGCAAGAGCGAGTCGTTATCGCCACCTGAACGCAGTTTATGTCATCCCCATTTTAAACAGCCTTAGATTATTGGGGGATTACACTTTCAGCTCACCGAGCGGAAGTAGATTTTAGGGGGTGAGCGCAAGGGATTGCGCGAAAGAGCTTGTCGGGGCACAGATGAGGTGAATGCTGGAGGCAGAAAGGCCGGCCTGGGCCGCTCCCTGTCGATACGGCCCGCAAAAATCGGTTGGAGTAAGGGAACCCGCAGGGCCAGACGCCGGGGTGCGCTTTTCGTCCCTTTTCCGTCGCATTACAAAAAGGGACTCGCCCGCCCGGCGACCGAAGGCAAACAAAGCCTTAACCAACCAATGTAATCGTATGGCACCCAAAGCACTACGTAAGTAACTAAACCACTGGATACCGGGACAAGCCCGGTATGACAAGATGCGATACCGCTCAAAGCTGACATCCCCCTACCCCTTAACCCCAGCCTGCCGCCAAAGCAAATATACCGCCGGCAACACCAACAACGTAAGCACCAAGGTGGTAAGAGTGCCCCCCACCATAGGCGCGGCGATACGCTGCATAATTTGCGAGCCGGCCCCCGAGCCGAACATAATGGGCAGCAAGCCGGCAAACAGCGTGCACGCTGTCATAACGATAGGCCGCAACCTTAAGCCCGCGCCTTGCAGCACGGCCGACTGTACATCGGCGCGGGTTAGCTCGCGGCCCTCTTGCATGCATTGTTCGGATACCTCCCGGTACGCGATATTCAGGTACACCAACATCAACACGCCTATCTCAACCGCCACACCCGCCAGTGCAATAAAGCCCATCGCGACCGCCACGGATAAGTTGTAGCCCAGAGCCATCAACAACCAAACGCCGCCGAGCAAGCCAAAAGGCAACGTCGCCAAGATGATAATTACCTCAGTAAGGCGTCTAAAGTTGAGGTACAGCAGCAATACAATAATGCTTAAGGTCATGGGCAGCACCAGCATTAATCGCTCGCGGGCGCGCTCCATATATTCGTACTGGCCGGCCCAAGTCAGTGAGTAACCGGCCGGTAAGTCCAGCTCGCGCTCAACCCGCTGTTGCGCCTGCACCACATAGTGGCCGAGGTCGGTGTCTTGGGTATCCACCAACACCCATCCGTTAAGCTGAGCGTTTTCACTTTTAATCGCGGCGGGGCCGTCTTCGACCACCACTTGGGCCACATCGCCAAGCGCCAGCTCGAGGCCACCGTCGGTGACAATGGGTAACGACTCAAGCGCCGTGGGTGATTCGCGGTACGCCTGCGGGTAGCGCAAATTTACCGGGTACCGCGCCGAGCCCTCAACCGTTTGCGTCACCATCGCGCCCCCCACGGCGGTGTTAACCACGGCTTGCACATCGGCAATATTTAACCCAAATTGCGCGGCTTTGACGCGGTCGATATCAATGCTCACATAACGGCCGCTGGCGACACGCTCGGCGTAGACCGACGCCGTGCCTGCCACATCACCTAATATACTTTCAAGCTGCTCACCAATCTCGCTAATGATGGTTAAGTCCGGCCCGGCGATTTTAATGCCCACCGGGGTTTTAATGCCGGTGGCCAACATATCGATGCGGGTTTTAATGGGCATCACCCAGGCATTGGTCAAGCCCGGAAAGTCGATAAGCGCGTTAAGCTCTTGGCGCAATGACTCGGGCGTAACCCCTGCGCGCCACTGATCGCGCGGATGAAATTGAATGACGGTTTCGATCATCGTTAGGGGCGCGGGATCGGTGGCGGTTTCGGCACGGCCAATTTTGCCGAACACTGTGTCCACCTCGGGCAGGGTTTTAATTAATTTATCGGTTTGCTGCAAAATTTGCCGCGCCTCACCAATGGACAAACCCGTGTAGGTGGTGGGCATGTACATTAAATCGCCTTCATCCAGCGGCGGCATAAATTCAGAACCCATTTTTTGCGCAGGCCACAAGCCTACCAGCATTAACATCAACGCTAACAGCACCACTGTTTTTGGGGCGCGCAGCACCGCCGCCAGTACGGGCCGGTACACGGCCACCAACAAGCGGTTAAGCGGGTTTTTTTGTTCACCCAAAATGCGCCCGCGAATAAAATAACCCATTAACACCGGTACCAGCGTTACAGCTAAACCGGCGGCGGCAGCCATGGCGTAGGTTTTGGTAAACGCCAGCGGACTGAACATTTTTCCCTCTTGTGCCTCTAGCGCAAACACCGGTAAAAAGCTGGCAGTAATAATCAACAGCGAAAAAAACAGCGCCGGCCCAACCTCGGCGGCGGCGGTTGCCACCAGTTGCCAGCGCCGCTCGCCGGTGATTGGCCCGCCGTTTTTTTCCTCGGCGCGTTCCAGATGCTTATGTAGGTTTTCAATCATTACCACCGCGCCATCGACCATAGCGCCAATGGCAATAGCCACACCGCCCAGCGACATAATATTGGCGTTAATGCCCTGTAGGCTCATTACGATAAAGGCGCAGAGAACACCCAGAGGCAAGCTAATTGCCACCACTAAGGCCGAGCGAAAATGGAACAAAAACAAAGCGCAGATTAGCGCCACCACTAAAAACTCTTCGGCCAGTTTGTGATACAAGTTGTTAACGGCGGATACGATCAGGCGGGAGCGATCATAGGTGGTAATCACCTCAACGCCGTTAGGCAAACTTTTTTGCAATTCGTTTAAACGGCTTTTTACATCGGCAATTACGCGAGCGGCATTCTCTCCGCTGCGCATGACCACAATACCGCCGGCTACTTCGCCCTCGCCATTGAGCTCGGCAATACCGCGACGCATTTGCGGCCCAGAGCGAACCTCGGCAACGTCGCCCAACAACAGCGGCGTGCCACTGTCGCTTAAACCCAGTGGCACGTGACGCAAATCATCGAGGCTTTGTACATACCCGGATACCCGCACCATATATTCGGCTTCGGCCATTTCTATAACCGATGCGCCGGTTTCTTGGTTGGCGCGAGCAATGGCGCTGCGCACATGATCCAGCGGCATTTGGTAGGCGCGCAGTTTGTTGGGGTCGACTACCACCTGATACTGCCGCACCATACCGCCCACGCTGGCCACCTCGGCAACGCCCGATACAGCTTGCAGCTCAAACTTTAAAAACCAATCTTGCAGGCTGCGCAATTGCGCCAAGTCGTGCTGGCCGGAGCGATCCACCAGCGCGTAGTTAAACACCCAACCTACGCCCGTAGCATCGGGGCCCAGTTCGGGTTTAGCGCCGTTTGGCAACTGACCACTCACCTGACTTAAATATTCCAACACCCGCGAGCGGGCCCAGTACAAGTCGGTGCCCTCCTCAAAAATAACGTAGATATAAGAGTCGCCAAAAAAAGAGAAGCCACGTACCGTGCGTGCGCGGGGCACCGAGAGCATCGCCGTAGTTAACGGGTAGGTCACCTGATCTTGCACCACTTGCGGCGCCTGCCCCGGGTAACTGGTTTTTACAATCACCTGCACGTCGGACAAATCGGGAATCGCATCAACCGGGGTTTGGTATAGTGCCCGAACCCCCACAGCCAGCAATACCAAGCTTGCCAAAATAACAGCGCCACGATGTTTAACCGAGGAAAAAATTAACACGCGAATCATGGCGCCACCTGCGGATGTTCAAAGCCACTGTGATTCATCCCGTCATGGCTCATGGTAGAGTGGTGATCCATTTTATGATGGTCCATTGCTTGATGATCGTCGGTTTTATGGCCCTCGCCTTTATGATCTATCTCCTGCGGTTGCTCAGCTTCTGAATCGTTGGCGCGAGCGGCCTCGCCCTCCCCTATACGTGCCAGCTCGGCATCAATGTTAGATTCAGAATCAATTAAAAACTGAGCATTCACCACCACCCGATCCCCGTCGCGCAAACCATCGAGAACCTCAGTGTTACCGCCCGCGCTGCGTCCTACTCGCACAGGGGTTGAGCGATATACATCATCGCGCACCTGGCGCACCACCCGGGTCGATTGCCCGGTACGAATAACCGCACTGGTAGGGATAACTAACGTATTTTCGGCAGGCGCCGCCGCGATGGCTAAATCCACCAGCATATTGGGCTTTAAGCGGCCATCGCTGTTGGGAAATACAATGCGCGCTTTAACCGTGCGGTTGGCGGCGTTAAGCACCGGGTACACGTAATCGATTTCGCCTAGCCACTGTTCGCCGGGATAACTGCGGCTGGTAAGCGTTACCGCCTGGCCTTGATGCAACAAGTCCGCACTGCGCTCAAACACCTCGGCCAGCACCCACACATCATCCAACGTGCCGATGGAAAGCGTGCTCTGGTCAAGCTCGACGTAACTGCCGTTAGAGATACTAATGGCCGCCACATAGCCATCTCGATCGGCGTAATAAGACAACTGCGGGCGCAGCTTACGCTCGCGGGCAATGGCGGTAATCTCCCGTTCGCTAACACCCTGAGCCTTTAGTTTTAACGCGGCCGATTGCGCCAACGCCGTGTGGTTACCGTTAAGCGCCGATAAGTACTCTTGCTGAGTGTTTAGAATCTCTGGCGAGTAAAACTCAAACAGCTTTTGTCCCTTGCGCACCGGATCGCCCTCGGCCACCACAGACAACTCGGATACCCAGCCGGTCGCGCGCAAATGAAAGTGCCGCAACGCCTGTTGATCAAAACCCACAAACCCAACCGCGGTTAGCGGCGTCACCATAGTGGTGCGTTCAGCCCGCGCGGTGCGCAGCCCCAGGTGTTGCTGCACCTGGGGGGCGATACTGACCTCGCCCGCTGCAGGGCTTTTATCGCTGGCGTACACCGGCACTAAGTCCATCCCCATAGGCGACTTACCCGGCCCGTCACGCCTAAAGCTGGCATCCATGGGCGCCACCCAATACAAAGGCTCGGGCTCAGCGGGTGCAGCCGGGGCGCGATCTTGCGCCGATGGAATTACAACAGCAGGAAAATAAATGCCGGCGCCATAGCCCAGCAGTGCAACAACGGCAATCGTCGCCGCCATCAAAAACTTGTTCATACGGAGTATTCACCCAATCGTTAACGGTTAACCGCGCAAAACGCGGACGTAACTGTGCTGTATCAGGCGAAAATGGGTGGGCGTAAACGGTTGGCAGCGCGCAAATCGGCCGCAATAGAAGGGGTCAAGACAAATTTGGAGCCAGAGCTGGCACTCAGCACTAAAGCCGGTGCCGGTAAAATGGCCACCGCGCTGGAGCAAACCGCAGGGCAACAACAGCCGTTATCGCAGCTGTGATCGCGATTTGTATCGGCCATGGGCTGCGAATCAACACTAGCGACGTGATGCATAGCGTGGCCACCGTGCTCCGCACTTGCCATAGCACTCATAGCCTCTGAGTCGCAATGCGCCATATCGGCCGGCCCCATCACAGAAGCAGCAGACGCCGCACTACCGGCCAACGCCTGAAAGGCGATAACCAGTACGAGTACAAATTGGCGTAACTGCTGTTTTGTCATGGGGTGAGTATACCACCACTTTTTAGCGATGACGTAGCGCTTGAGCTTTAGGTTTAATGGAGCCTATCAATGTGATAACTATCGTGGCACAGAGATAACGGGCAGGTTTAAAGCGTAGCGGAAACTCTGTCACAGTTGACGCAACCTCAATGTGTATATACCCTAAATCTATACACATAGACGGAGTTCGGAGCCATGAGAACCAATATTGAAATCGACGACAAGCTAATGAGTGACGCGCTTCAAGCCACAGGCCTAAAAACCAAGAAAGAAGCGGTAGAGCTGGGCCTTAAGACATTGATTAAACTGAAAAGGCAGGAGGGGATCAAGCGCTTTAGAGGCAAGTTAGAATGGTCGGGTGACCTAGACGACATGCGCCGTGTCTCGTGATTCTCGTGGATTCCAGTGTTTGGATTGACTATTTCAGCGGCAACGACTCCACCGAGGCCGACTTTCTTGACCGTACCCTAGGAAATCGCGCCGTCGCTATTGGCGATCTGATACTCACGGAAGTTCTGCAGGGCTTTAGGCACGAAAAGGACTACAAAACGGCCAAAAGCCTTCTGTTGGAGCTGACCGTGTTTGAGCTTCTCGGGAAGAAAATCGCTATAAAGAGCGCCGACAATTTTCGCAAGCTGCGCAAAAAAGGCATCACCATTCGCAAAACCGCCGACGTGATCATTGCCTCCTACTGTATTGAGCAAAACCTTCCCTTACTATTCTCAGATAAGGACTTCCAACCCTTCGTAGAACACTTAGGCCTGCGGAATGCTGCATACATTTAACGCCGCACTGCAGCGAGCTTGTCCGCTGTAATGTTTGTTAGCATTTACGTAGTCGCTTCTTGCCCCACGCTGCCCAGCATACCTTCCACCTCGCTCTCTTTAACGCCGAGCATCTGTAGAATGTTGCGCTGAGCGACATTTAGGATGTGGTGGCGTTCCTGCCCGATAGGGAGGCTTTTGGCGATGGCTACGGCGCCTATCAGAGAGGCAAGAATGGCGCGAGACTTGTCCGCGATAACCTTGCGGTCGGGGTCGATGGGGAGTTTCTTCAAGCGACCCAGCGCGATGAGGCGGGTTTCCAACATCTTCTTCATGCGTAAGTATGAAGCTTCGAACAAGGTACGGATCTCGGCGTTCTCGTTACCGATTTCATTAAACAGCACCGATTCAGGCCCCGGCGTGCGCGTTCGTTCCAGCTCCTGAAGGCTGCAGCAGTTGGCCACCAGCTCCGTCAGGTGCTGCACCGACAGCGGCCCCTTAACCAACCTGGCCGCACGGCTGCGCTCCAAGGTTTCTCGTACCGAGGCGTGATAAAGCGCTTCCTTCGATGCAAAGTGCGCGTAGAAAGCGCCATGAGTCATCTTGGCAAGCTTCATGATCTGGCCGAGAGAAACCTTCTCGAAGCCCTGGCGGCTGAACAACTCGATAGCCGACTTGAGGATGCGCTCTCGCGACTTGGCCTTGCGATTTGTCGGATAGGCCATGGTGTTCTCACTTTCTCACGCTGAATATTATCTTGATCATATCAAGCCTGATGGTAGCGTAGCACAACACTAACCATGCAGGAAAACCACTATGCAATCACCGCTCGTCATCACTGGCATGGGCACAGTCAACCCCCTCGGCAGCGGCGTTAAGGCAAGCTGGGAGCGTCTTCTGGCTGGTCGTTCCGGAGTTTCTTTAATCAGCCGATTCGATACCGCCGATTTACCCATCAAGGTGGCCGGCTCGGTCCTTGGCATCGATGAAGATCCGGAAGCGGGCCTTGACCCAGATCGCGTGGCCAATGCAAAAGACCGCCGCAAGCTGGAGCTGTTCAGTCTATACGCTTTAGCTGCCGCCGAAGAGGCACTGACCCAAGCCAATTGGTTCCCGTCGAGCGACGCGGATCGACTGGCCACCGCGACCATTATAGGTTCTGGCATTGGCGGCTTTCCCACCATAACCCAAGCGCAAAACACGTTGTCGACGCGCGGCCACCGCCGCCTTTCGCCTTTCACTGTGCCGGCTTTTCTCGCCAACTTGGCGGCGGGGAATGTCTCCATTCGTTATGGCTTGCGCGGGCCGTTAGGCTGTCCCGTTACAGCCTGTGCAGCCGGCCTGCAGGCAATAGGCGACGGTATGCGCTTGATACGCAGCGGCGAGGCGGAAGTAGCGTTGGTAGGCGGTGCGGAAGCCTGTATCGATCCGCTGTCGCTTGCCAGCTTTCACGCCATGAAGGCGCTATCCACCGAACAGAACGATCCCACCTGCGCGTCACGCCCCTTCGATCAGGCGCGCAATGGCTTTGTCATGGGGGAGGGAGCAGGAATGCTCGTGATCGAGACCTTGGCCCACGCCGAGGCACGCGGGGCAACACCGTTGGCCATGCTCAGCGGCTACGGCACCAGTGCGGATGCACATCATATTACCGCTGGCCCGGAGGACGGCAGTGGTGCGGCGGCGGCCATTCGGGCGGCGCTGCGAATGGCCGGGCTGGCTCCCGGCGCGATCAATCACATCAATGCTCATGCCACCTCGACGCCGGTCGGCGACCGAGCGGAAATAGCGGCACTACGCAACGCCTTCGGCGGCGCACTTGCCGGCATTCCGATCTCCGCAACTAAGTCGGCCACGGGCCACCTACTCGGTGCCGCTGGCGGAGTGGAAAGCATTTTTTCTGCCTTATCGGCAATGCACAACCGGCTGCCCCCTACCCAGAACCTGAAAGATGTCGACGAGGGTCTAGATGACTTGGACTTTGTCTCCGACGCCGCGCGCGAACACCCGACACAGCACGTGCTATGCAATGGATTCGGCTTTGGCGGGGTGAATGCTGCTCTGATCGTCAGCAAAATATAGAAGGTAGGAACCCGAGACCAAGCGCTGCCCATCGGTAGGCAATCAGAAGAAGGCGTCAGCATGTTCGGCAGCTCCGTCGCCCAACAGCCCCTGGGACTGCCCGTCCCGGCAATGCGTCAGTGAAGGCCTGGCCTACCTGCTAACGTCTTACTCAGTTGCGCAGCGTTTGAAGTGATTGTTGTGCAAAAATTAGCGTAGCGAATACACAAAAAAAGAACGTAGGCCGCTGCGCCAACTGGAGCAATTTGTTATCTTTTTTCAGCTGATGCCTCTTCAGCAATTTCCGCCATTTCCCCAACAGCGCTCGAAAGAGTGCTCTCTGCAAATTGAATAAACCTGATCTCCCAGGTACTTGGCATCGGCACATGCGGTTCCATTACTAAGATGGCACTTAATACTCCATTGTTTCCAGTGTCCGTTTTGCATACTCTACCTTTTCCTTCGAGGAGCGAATGCCCAGCAAGCGTTACCTTTTGTCCAGAATCTATCATCTTCAAGGGCTTGGAGTCATCGTAAAGGTTGATTTTAAAATTTCCATTCTTAACGGAAGTAATCTCCCCATGCGAAACAAAGCTATTTCCATGGGCCAGTCCTTGAGATAGAACCACCTTTCTTCCCTCGCTAATTTCTAAACGAAAGACGCGTACAGTATCCCGCGTATATATAGCCTCCCAAACCCCGTTCATTGTCGCTCTGGAGACCTTTGGGCAGGGATCTTTTCCAGCAAGGGCTATACCTGGAAACAAGCTAGCTAATGACAATGTCAATAAAATTTGCTTCATAAGATAACGTCCGCTGATAGATTTGCTGCATGTGTTGCGCTGACCAGTTGAGATCAAGCGCACAACAAGAAGTAATTCGCCGGTCCGGCGACGGAGGGCACACAAAGTAGTAACCAACCAATGCTCTTCATGCCAAGACCCGGGTAACTGAATGGTTGATTTGACGCTTACGTTATTTGGCTTTTTTTTCTCCATTAGCGATTGTTCGTGTAGGACGATGCAATTGCTGCTTTCAACATCTCCCGAAGAAAGTTAGATACCGCATTGTAGTAATCCGAGTATCTACTCTGGGTAATATGGATCTTCTGGCCTTTCAGGCTACGTAGCGCACCTGAGGATTCCGCAGCTCTCTCGTCGATTATCCCGCCACGATGTAGCAAGCAGTTCCTGACTGAGTTTGCCTCCTGCAACGTCGAAAGCACATTCCTTCTGCAAGCGATGTCGATTCCGAATACCCCTAAGACTTTAACGTAAAACTCTCCGACTTTCAGATCCTTCCGTAACGTTTTTTCGATTCGGTGATAGAGGCGACCAGCGTCTTCCTCGGATAACGGACCCGGCTCAAATGCATTTGTCTTGACTCCGGCTTGAGCAACCAAGCCGAGAGCGTTTTTATCCTTCTCCAGTACGAGACTCACGGTATTTTCAACTGCCACTTCTAGAGCGCCCCAAACACCTATAATACTGTGACTGTTCACAATACCGAAGTCGTTCTCTTTGAGTTTTTCTGCGTTCTTACTAAGGCTTGGCGTTTCCGTGAGTAGTCGGTCGATCCCGCGCACTGCCTCATCAGCGCCGTGCGTCTCAAGAGTTTCGCGCGCTGCGCGGAGTAATGGCTCGCTGCCTTCGAGAACAATAATGCTTCGATTTAACGTACCTGCGACGATTGCTTCCTCGGCCACGAAGCCGATTGCTCTCCCTACTGGACCGATGATCCAATTTAATGATTCCCTATCATTCACTTTCATAAGACTCCCTGCAAAGTCTGGCTGCTACACGATGACCAATAAAAGCTTATTAGTGTGCGAGCTGCAAAGTGCGCTCGGCAACCAATATCCGGTAGAGTTTGACTTAAGAAGAGGCAGAAAGATTTTGATGGAAAAGGGTATAACAGCATTTTCTGACAGTTCCTTGTCTGACAAAAGTAATCGTGGACTTATTTTTATCGTAGAATATTACGCCAAGACAACAAACACAATCATCAACCTAAACCCGCTACGAAGTGCCGCTTTTGGGGCCCCTGCAGCCAGCCGAGCGCAGGCCTATTTTAGGGGGTAAGCACGCATGGACGCGTGCGCAAGCATCGCCACGCCATGGAGGGCGTGTCGATGCGGCCCGCTAAAATGGCTGGGTGAGGCCCAGCGTTTGCAAAGCGCTGCTTTGCGCGTAGCCGAACGACGGCAAGCTGTGCTTGCAGGCAGGGCGCGAGGGAACCCGTAGGGCTGAGATGCCGGGGTGCGCTTCTTGGTTACTTCTTGCCGCATCGCAAGAAGTAACTCGCCCGCCCGGCGACTGAGGGCACACAAAGCAGTAACCTACCGATGTAATCGTATCCCACCCAAAGCACTCCGTAGATACCAAAGCCGCTGGATACCGAATCAAGTCCAGTATGAAGGGATCCCAACTACAACTCGCTCAACACCCCCCGCAACGCAGCATCCACCGTGTGATCATCACGGCTATAACGCAAACCCTGTTGCGCAAACTGCTGCGCTTGATCGCGATTACCCAAGCGCTGGTAGTTTTCGGCCAGTAATAAATACACCGCCGGGTTACGGCGATCAATACGCAGCGCGCGCTCGGCGCTGGCAATGGCGCGGCTGTAATCGCCATTGCGGTATTCCGATCGGCCTTGCGCCAACAACGAATCTACTGCCGAATTACGGCGCGCTGGTACGGCTGCCTCTGGCTCCTCGACCGGCTCAACCACCCGCCAGCCGCTGTTATTACGCTGTTCGCTGTCAGCATCAGAGCTGCCAGTGTCCGTGTCATCACGGCGGGGCTGCTCTGGGGCGGGAGCTTCCATACCGGGTACGCGTACGCTGGTGCCACTATCCTCTACCGGCGCGCCGCCATTGCTGCCCATCTGGCTGGCACAGCCACTCATTAACACAAGCGCCAACACCGATCCGGCTTTATTTACCATACTCTTCATAATTCTCGCCTAACGTATTTCGCCCAAACCTGAATCACCTAAGCTTGAGCCAAATTAAATTAATTCCAAAAACGATGCCACCAGCTATTTTCGCGCTGCTGCTGATCTAACCGGCAGTCAACCGCTTGGCTTGGGGCAAAGTCAGTCTCTAGCGGCAGCCAAATGGCACCTTCGCAGCCCTCGGCACTTAGCGCGCCGGTGGCGTGATCCAACCAATCAAAGCTAACCCCGTCGGGGGGCGCTAAATTAACGCCGCGAGTGGGCAGCACCGTCATTAAGTCGGCCCACACTTGCAGCGCCCCGCCACTGCCGGTGAGCGGCGTGGCCGAATTGTCATCGCGACCGACCCAGACTACCGCTAAATGCTCACCGCTAAAACCGGCAAACCAGCTATCGCGCTGATCGTTGGTGGTGCCGGTTTTACCCGCCAGCGGTAAATCGGCGGGAAACAAATTGTATACCCGACGCCCGGTGCCCTCGCGCAATACTGCCTGCAAGGCATATTGCAGCTCAAACGCACTCTCGGGCCTAAAGCGCTGCTCGATACGCAGCGGATAGCGTTTTAGCGGCTCGCCAGTGGCGGTGAGCACGTCGCGAATGGCACGCAGCGGCGTGTAACTGCCCTCGGCGGCCAGCGTGTGGTAGACCCCGGCCACCTCGTAGGGCGACATCTCGACCGAGCCCAGCGTCATGGCCGGCACCGGCGGTATGTAACCGTCAAACCCGGCGCGCTCTAAGGTATCGGCCACTTGCCCCAACCCCAGCTGCATGCCGAGCCGCGCTGAAGCCTGGTTGTACGAGTGCACCAGTGCCTCGATTAAAGGCACCTCGCCATGGCTGCGGCGACTGGCGTTTTGCGGCTGCCACAATTGGCCGTCGTCACTGGTGACGGTGACTGGCTCATCCGAGATGGTGGTACCCAAATTGTATTGGGTGGGCTGCTCAAGCGCGGTTAAATAAACAAACGGCTTCATCAATGAGCCAATCGGGCGATGGGCATCCAGCGCGCGGTTAAAACCAGCGTAGCGCGGGTTTTTATCGCCCACCAGCGCTAATACCTCACCGGCCCCCACCGAGGTGACCAGCATGCCCGCTTGTAGATTTTCTACCTTGTGCTGCGACTCTAGCGATTTTAAGCGCTCGGCTACGGCTTTTTCGGCTTGGCGCTGCACCATGGGCGAAAGCGTTGTAAAGATGCGCAGGCCTTCACTTTTTAGATCTTCCTCTTGGTACTCTTCGGCCAACTGACGTTTAACCAGCTCGACAAACGCCGGGTACGTGGTTTGAGCGTTGCTGCCAGGCTCGACCACGCCAAGAGAGGCGGCCTTAGCGCGGCTAAACTCATCGTCATCAATCAGGCCTTCGCGGTGCATCACCATCAAGACTAAATCGCGACGCTTTTTAGCGCGCTCGGGGTTGCGCCAGGGGTTGTAATAAGAAGCGCCTTTAACCATGCCCACCAACAAGGCCACCTTGGGTGTGTCTAGCTCGGACACTGGCTGGCGAAAATAGTACTGCGAGGCCAAGGCAAAACCGTGTATCGCACGCGCCCCACTCTGCCCCAAATACACCTCGTTAACGTAGGTTTCTAAAATCTCTGATTTGCTGTAGTGCAACTCCAGCAAGATCGACATCACCGCCTCTTGGGCTTTGCGGGTCAGCGAGCGCTCGTGGGTTAAGTAAAAGTTTTTAACCAACTGCTGGGTTAACGTACTACCTCCCTGCACCACATCGCCGGAGCGCAAGTTCACCCAAGCGGCGCGGGCAATGGCCACTGGCGACACACCGTGGTGATCGAGAAAGTTTTTGTCTTCGACCGCGAGTAACGTCTCGCCCAACAGCGGAGGCAAATCCGATAGCTGCACCAACAAGCGATCTTCTTGCGCCGTGGGGTAGATACCGCCAATTTGCTCGGGCTCAAGGCGCATAAGGGCCAAAGGCTTATCGCCACTCATTAAACGCGACACCTGACCTTGGCTTACGGTTAAGCCAAAACGGCGGGCTTTATCGCGGCCATCCCAAAACTCAAAGCCGCGACTGTACACATCGTAACCAACGCGCCCACCACTGGCGTGGCGGCTGACCTGCCCCGGGGCCGACACACGGCTCACAAACCGGTAGCCCAGTGCATTTAGCTCACTTTCAAACAGGGTCGGCGTTAAGGCCATCCCCTCATACAACTCCAGCGGGCGGGCGTACACCCGCGCCGGCAGCGACCACTTTTTACCGTCAAATTTGTCGCGCACCACAAAATCGAGATACACCACCCACAAGCCGGCGGCAATAACGGCAAAGCCCACGGCGTACCAAAGCCACAGTTTTAGCAGCGCCCTGCCGTGCCGGCCTTTAGGGGCAGCTTTTTTGCGAGATTTGCGGCGCGGAGCGGGAGTACGGCGTTTGGTCATAGACAATTCTGTATTGGTGGCAAGCGGATTACTCGCACTTTGATTAGAGCGCGCTTATTTTGCATAATGTGCGGCCAAATACAACGCTGGCGCGTGATCTATTCGACGACTGCGAACATTTAGCGCCCCAACCCCGATACTTAACCCCTGAATACAAGGCTCACCATGACTGATCAATACCACATCTATGGCATCGGCGCCGCGCTGGTAGACACCGAAATTACCGTTACCGACGACGATCTAACCCGCATGGGCGTAGATAAAGGCGTGATGACTCTAGTCGATGAAGCCCGCCAAGCCGAGCTTATCGGCTACCTGCAAGACCACGACATCGCCTCGCAGCGCGCCAGCGGCGGCTCGGGGGCCAACACGATTATTGCCGCCGGTTATTTTGGCTGCCGCAACTTTTACTCCTGCAAAGTGGCCGGCGACGAAAACGGCGAGTTTTACCTCAACGATATCCGCGATGCCGATGTGGTCTACCCAAGCACCCTGGGCAGTCACGAGGGCATTACCGGCAAGTGCCTGGTGATGATTACCCCCGATGCCGAGCGCACCATGAACACCTTTTTGGGCATCAGCGCCACGGTATCGGTGGCCGAGCTAGACGAAGCCGCCATTGCCGCCTCGCAATGGGCCTACATCGAAGGTTATTTGGTCAGCTCCGACACCGGACGCGCCGCCGCCATTAAACTGCGCGAGCTGGCCGAAGCCAACAACACCCGCACCGCCCTGAGCTTATCGGACCCGGCCATGGTGAAGTTTTTTGGAGATGGCCTAGCCGAGATGATCGGCGGCGGCGTTGATTTACTGTTTTGCAACGGCGATGAAGCGCTGGGCTATACCGGTACCGAAACACTGGAAGATGCCATTGCCGCGCTTAAGCCCATCGCTAAAACCTTTGCCATTACCTTAGGTGCCAAAGGCTCGGTGGTTTTCGACGGTAGCAACCTGCTTGAGATTGCCACCGAACAAGCAAAAGCCATCGATACCAACGGCGCCGGCGATATGTACGCGGGGGCATTTTTGTACGCATTAACCCAAGGTGAACCAATGCAGCGGGCGGGCGAATTTGCCAACAAGGCTGCGACTAAAGTGGTTACCCAGTACGGTCCGCGCTTGCGTGCTGAGCAGCATGAAGAGTTAAAAGCACAGTACTTTTAAGTGCTGTGCTTTTAATTTAAGAGTGGAGGCTGCCGCTGACGCGGGCTTTATTTATAAGCTCGCATCGCCGAGCGTGGCGAGTAACTTTTCTTTGTTTGGCCAAAGCAAAGTAACCAAAAGAAAGGCCACCCCGGCGTCTGGCCCTAACGGGTTCCCTCACTCCAACCCATTTTAGGGGGCCGCATCGACAGGCAATCCCTTGCCTGACGATAGCTTGTGCAAACATCCTTGTTTGCTTACCCCCTAAAATAGGCCTCCGTTCGGCTCAGCCGCAGGGGAGCTCAAAAGCGGCGCTTCGTAGTAAAGCTCGCCTTTACAAATCGCTTGTTACTCAGCGGTAAAATCAATCAACCGCTGCTTTAAGCCTGGATGGGTTGATAAATAATCCTGCCATTGACTGTCGTCTTCATCGCCTCCTTCTGCGATCAGCGTTTCGCACAAGGCTAAACGCTCGGTATCCGACAACGCGTCTTCATCAACGTCCTTAGCATCATCAATCAGTTTGTTACAACGCATGCTGTCGCCCAAGCGTTGCATAAGATCGACAAATGCTTGGCGCTCGATACCAGCCTGATCTAAAAACTGGGCCGAGAACACATCCGCCTCGGTTTCGTGATCACGCGAATAAGCCAGCGTGGTCGCCAACACAGGCAAGCCGATTAGCAAGTCACCCATCGCCGTGCCATCGCCCACTAAGGCGACGTAAACAAAACCCAATACTGCGTTTTGAATCACCGCCCGCAAGCTATGTCGCTCAGCCACATGGCCGATCTCGTGGGCTAGCACGGCAATGCGCTCTTGCGCAGTTTGCGACAGCTCAATCATCTCATCGGTAAAAATAATCGTGCCGTCAGGCAAGGCAAACGCGTTGGCACCGATTTTGTCCCCGCCTTTACGAAACTCGACCTTAAGTGGCATATCGGGGTATTGCGCAAGCACCGGCTGAAACTCTGCCTGCAATTGCGCTTGACGCTCGGCACTTATCTCGCTGTCATCAAAATGGGTGCGATCCAAAATGGTTAAAGTTTCGGCGGATACCGTGTCGAGTGTGCTTTGCGGCAACTGAAACGCAATTAGCCGCGCCGTAGCGGGCACACCATAAACAGCGCCACCCACAAGCACCACAACCGCCAGCACCGCCGCCACAATCACGACGCCCAAATGAGATTCCAGTTTGTGCAACAATCCGGCAGAGGCGCCGTCAATACGTTTTTTTTGCAGCGCATCAACGGCGGCGTTATCAGTTGTTTCAAACGCCGCGCCATTGGCAAAACGCACAAATCGTGCACTATTGCCAAGGCGTGAGGATATATCCAAGTCGTTAACGTTTGCTACCACTAGCGATTCTTGCGTCACAGCATCTGTCACACAAACACTGGTGTCGCCACGCAGCGTTAATACCGCTTCACGAGACTGTGAGCTTTTACCGTCAAACCAGCGACCTTGAATATTCACAACAGGCTCCTTTACAGGCCAATTTCGATATCAAATAAATCGCCCACGCCCTCGGCTAAGGCGTTCACTTTGTCACGCTCTTGATCGGCAAACTCGTTCATATCACCGACGAACACAGCACTGGTGTATTTTGCTTTAAACCGCGCTGTTCGCACTTTAGCCCAAGGGATAAACAGGCCCAAAGTGATAACAATCAACAGGGTATTTGTCACCATTAGCCACAAATAAGGACCCAATTTCCAGTTAGCACGCAACGCATGATCTTTAAGTGTAATGGCGTTGTAATTAATATTGGCAACCTTTACCACAAAATAGGCAAAACTAACGAGGTAAACCGGCGCGAACAGCGCAGCCCCGACAAAGGGGTGCGTAACGAAGCCCAGAAAGAACGCAGCAAGACCAAGCAGGACGTACATCCCGATAACCAACAAAAACAAGAGGTAATAGCTGCCGGCCGTGGCCGAAAATTTAAACGACTGGGTGCCGTAGCCGTGATTACCGTAAATAAATTGTTTTTGTTTGAAGAACACATAAGGAGACAACAACACGATCGCAAGGATCATTGTTATATAGCCAACCACAATCGCACTCGCGATGTCGAAGATCAGCCAAACGGGTAGAAAAAATACCAATGCAAACAAAAGCCCCGACATAGGCCAAAATACAAACGCGCAAGCAGCTCCCCACGACGTGCCAGCAAAAGCAAACGGAACATTGCGGTAATTAGAGTAGCGAGCATTAAACCGCATCGATTTACAGATTACCCAGGGCAAACACACCAAAAGCAATATCCCCATCACACCGGCTGCGATAAGGCTAAGCTCACTGGCCACACTGTAAATAACAAAAAACACAAACGCGATAATACGGCCAATCAAAATCTTTACTGGGTTTGCGGTATAAGAAAAACTCGCCTCATCCAAATAGGTGTTGCCGTAAAAGTATTGTTTGTTACGCACTTTAGCCCAAGCGGAGTAAATGCCCAGCGTAATAATGGAGAGCAAGATATTCACAATCCAGATTTTAAAGTACTCAAAGCCATTGCCCGTAAACACAAAGGGGACATCTCTGGGCGCAGTCGCTGAACCGGGTTCGCCTTTAGAGGTGGTCGCGGCGGCAGGAGTAACGGGCGGTGGGGCATCCGCTGGGGCAGTGTCGACAGCTGACGGGGTTTCTTGCTGCATCTCACAGGCAACGCCCAGCGTTGCCAGCTTACTGATGTAGCTCGTTGCTTGCTCTTCACTCAGCCCTTTTTTTAAGACCCGCCCGGTATTGGCATACAGCGGTGCGGCTTGTTCTGGGGTTAGGTTAAAGGCTTTAGCAAACCCGGCCTGAGCCTGAATGTTAGTAACGCCGTCGGCAGCCCCGAGTAGAATAATTTTATAGGTTGGTGTAGCCATAAAGTTCCCTTTTTCATCGTTTTTGTGTTGTTGCTTTTAATGTGAAGCTTTTTACTTTTAGCCTCGCGTGCCGCATACCGGGCAATCCGGGTCACGAGGTAGGCGCATGTCTCGCCAAGCGCTTGTGCGGGCATCGTACAGCTGCAGCCGGCCGGTTAAACCGTCCGCGATACCGGTTAACAGCTTGATGGCCTCCAACGCTTGCACCGAACCTATCACCCCCACTAAGGGTGCCAGCACCCCGCTCTCGGCACAGCTTAAATTTTCATCGCTTTGTTCGTCGTACAAACAGCGGTAGCAAGGGCTGTTAACATCGCGCGAATCAAACACCGCCACTTGCCCCTCTAGCCGAATAGCGGCACCCGATACTAGCGGTACGCGGCACGCTACGGCGGCAGAGTTTAACGCAAAACGAGTCGAAAAGTTATCCGTACAATCTAATAATACTTGCGCGCCCTCTAATAACCCCGATACGTTATCAGAGGTTATACGGGTGCAGTGGGTTTCTACGTTAACATCTGGGTTAATAGCACCAATGCTAGCAACGGCGCTGGCGACTTTGCTCTGGCCCATGGCATGGGTTGAGTGAATCACCTGACGCTGCAAGTTTGATAACTCGACGGTATCGTCGTCAACCAACACCAAGTGGCCCACCCCCGCCGCGGCTAAATACATCGCCACCGGCGCGCCTAAACCGCCAAGGCCGGCGATGACCACACGAGCATTAAGCAGTTTAATTTGCCCCTCGATGTCTACCTCGGGCAGCATAATTTGCCGCGAGTAACGCAGCAGTTGATCATCGTTCATCTCGCTCACGGCCTTTGCCCCATGGTTACCCGGTCGCGGCCGGCTAAATCTTGATGGGTGGCAACGGCGACAAAACCGGCGGCGCTTAAGCAGTCGCGTACCGCACTGCCCTGCTGCCAACCGTGCTCTAACATTAAGTAACCGCCCACCGCCAAATGCTCACCAGCGTCTACGGTAATACGCTGAATATCGGCTAAGCCCGCGGCGGGCGCCACCAGGGCCGAGCGCGGCTCAAAGCGCACATCGCCTTGGGTTAAATGCGGGTCGGCGTCATCGATATAAGGTGGGTTGCTGACGATCAAATCGTAACGCTTACCGGTAAGCGCCGCAAACCAGTCGCTTGGCACAAATGACGCGTTGTTGATCTTCAGCCGCGCGGCATTGCTGCGCGCTAATTCGACGGCGTCCGCTACCCGGTCGACGCCGGTCAATTGCCAGTCGGGCCGCTCGCTCGCCAATGCCAAGGCGATAGCCCCGCTACCTGTGCCTAAATCGAGCACACGCAATGGACCATCCGGCACGAGCGTTAACGCCAGCTCGACCAGTAATTCGGTATCGGCGCGGGGAATTAACGTGTGGCGATTCGTCACTAGCGGCAGCGACCAAAACTCTTGGGTGCCGGTTAAATAAGCAATGGGCTCGCCTTTGGCGCGGGCGCTTATAAGTTGCGCAAACTGTGTGTGCGCCTCCGGGGAGAGCTCAGCCTCGGGCCAAGTGTATAAGTGCACGCGCGTTTTTTGCAGCACAAAGGCCAACAACACCTCGGCATCGAGCCGCGCGCTATCGCTGGCAGGCAGTTGCGCCTGCGCCCAGCGAAGCGCTTGCTGTAAGGTTAAAGCCGCCTCCACTATTCTGCCAAAGCGGCTAACTGGTCGGCCTGAAACTCGTGGGTTAACGGCTGAATGACTTCACCCAACGCGCCTTGCATCACCTCATCAAGCTTGTACAAGGTTAAGTTAATTCGATGATCGGTCACCCGCCCTTGCGGGTAATTGTAGGTGCGAATACGCTCGGAGCGATCGCCGCTACCGACCAGCGACTTACGCTCTTCGGCGATAGACGCCGCCGCGTTTTCTTCTTGCGAGCTTTTAAGTTTTGCCGCCAGCAGTGACATAGCGCGAGCACGGTTTTTGTGTTGCGAGCGCTCATCCTGACACTCGACCACCACCCCGCTTGGGATGTGGGTAATACGAATCGCCGAGTCGGTTTTGTTAACGTGCTGACCACCGGCGCCCGAGGCGCGAAAGGTATCCACTTTAATATCGTTTTTGTTGATGGCCACTTCATCCAACTCATCGGCCTCGGGCATCACCGCCACGGTGCACGCCGACGTGTGAATGCGGCCCTGGGATTCTGTCTCGGGTACACGTTGTACCCGGTGCGCACCGGACTCAAACTTTAAGCTGGCGTACACATTGGCGCCACTCACGCGGGTAATTAACTCCTTATAGCCACCGTGCTCGCCAAGGTTTTCACTCAGCACTTCAATGCGCCAACCGCGCTGCTCGCAATAGCGCGAGTACATGCGGAACAAATCGCCCGAAAAAATCGCCGCTTCATCGCCACCGGTGCCGGCGCGAATTTCCAAAAACACGTTTTTGTCGTCGTTCGGGTCTTTTGGCAACAGCAACATTTGCAGCTCGGCTTCGAGCTCGGCTTTTGTTTCACCGGCGGAGTCTATCTCTTCGCGCGCCATTTCGCGCATCTCCGGATCGCCTTCATCCAGCATCGATTGCGCTTCGGCTAAATCTTCTAACACCGTGCGGTAACGATCGTACGAGGCAATTAACGGCTCAAGCTCGGCGTATTCTTTAGACAAATCGCGAAATTTATTTTGATCGCTAATAACATCGGCATCGGAAAGCAGTGCGCTAACCTCTTCGTTGCGCTCACTTAATCTATCCAGCTTTTCTAAAATAGAGGCTTTCATTATGTCTCGCTTTCATCCGCGTTGTGGGGGTCGGTCGTCGCGTTATTTAACGGACTAACCACGCCCGATTGCTGCTCAATATCGTCTTCGGTAATGGCAAACAACCGGTGTGCGATTCGCACTGTCTCGTACTCACCATTGGCACTCGCCTCGCGCAAAGCTGTGGTCGGCGCGTGGAGTAACTTATTCGTTAAATTGCGAGCTAACTGCGCCAGGGCTTTATCTGGCTCGGCGCCGCTTTGCAGTAATTTAAGCGCTTTTTCCAGCTCTTGGGTGCGCAATTCATCGGCCTTAGAGCGGTAAGCTTTAATGGTATCCACCGCGTCCATCGCCCGCAGCTCACGGGAGAACGCAGCGATGCCTTGCTCGATAATACCTAGGGCATCATCGGCGGCTTCGGCCCGGCTTTTTTTGTTTTGTTCAATAACCACGTGTAAGTCATCGACGGTGTATAAATACACATCGTCTAACTCACCCACTTGCTCTTCGATATCACGCGGCACGGCGATATCCAGCATAAACATAGGCTTGTGCTTGCGCTTTTTTAAGGCTGTCTCGACCGCACCTTTGCCCAGCAAAGGCAATTGGCTGGCCGTGGACGAAATTACAATATCGGCTCGCGGTAAGCAGGCCGGAATATCCGCCAGCAACACGGCCTCACCACCAAAGCGTTCGGCCAGCTTTTGCGCCCGGCCCAAGGTGCGGTTGGCCACAATAATGTGCTTAATGCCCTGCTCGGCCAAATGCTGAGCCACCAGCTCGATGGTTTCGCCGGCGCCAATAAGCAGCGCGGTATCTTGCTTTAAATCTGAGAAAATCCGCTGCGCTAAGGTGACCGCGGTATAAGCCACCGACACCGGATTTTGGCCAATGGCGGTTTGCGTACGCACTTGCTTTGCCACCGCAAACGCCTGCTGAAACGCGCGGCGTAAATGTGCGCCCAACGCGCCCGCCTCTTCGGAGGTGGCATAGGCGGACTTCATTTGTCCTAAAATTTGCGGCTCGCCCAACACCAGCGAGTCCAGCCCACCGGCGACTTTCATCATATGGCGCAGGGCTTGATCACCGGCGTACAAATAGTGACACTCGGCCAATTCATCTTTTGAGACACTCGAATGGCCCACGAGCCAATCCAGCAGTACACTTGGCTCTTGTTGGCTGTGTAAATACAGCTCGGTACGATTACAGGTCGACAAAATTACCGCCTCATCGGCACCCGCCTGGCTTTTTAAGGCCAACAGTGCCGCGACGGCCGCATCCGGCGCAAACGCTACCCGCTCGCGAATATGCAGAGGGGCGGTTGTATGATTGATGCCAAAAGCCAATAATGTCATGCAGTTTGGGTCATTACCGATACAAGATTCAAAGGGCGTCATTGTCCAGCTAGCAAAGCCTGCTGACAAGTAGCATTTTATCACGGACTGGCCAATGCCCTGTCATATGAACGCTTTACCCCCCGAAACACACCACGGCGGGACCCAAGAAAGCATCGTGCTGAACCTGTTTTACGTTTAGGAAGCGAACATGAAAGCCGTACATTTAACGATTTATGCCACCGTGCTTAGCGGCCTACTGGGTTGTGCCCAGCAGCCAACGCCAGAAATCGCGCCCCCGGAGCCCAAGCCGACTGCCGCCGTTGCGCCGGAGCCACTGCCTGCCCGGCCGTTCACCAGCGACACGCTATACGCCTTACTGAGCGCCGAGCTAGCCGGCAGCCGTGGTCGTCTGGACGTCTCCCTGGCCAACTACTTACAACAGGCCAATCAAACTCAAGACCCGCAAGTAGCTGAGCGCGCTTACATGATTGCCCGTTATATGGGGGTAGATGAGGCGATCTTAACCTCATCTACGTTATGGGCTGACGCCGCGCCCGACAACCAAGACGCGCAGGCGGCGGCGATTTTGGCGCAAATTGATGCCGGCCACTTACTCGAGGCCCTAGAGCGCACCCGCGGCGCCCATACCCGCGACAACGGTGCCCTTCTGCAAAGCATTGCGGCCAACGCGGCAACCGCGACCGACACCCAGCGCGAAGTTCTGCTAGAGCAATACGAGCAACTACTGGCCGAGCAACCCAACAATGTGCCACTACTGATCGGCACCGGTTTGCTGCACCAGCAGCAGGGCGATTTAGACGGCGCCCTAACGATAGCCAAGCGCGCCCGTGAACTAGCGCCCGACAACGTGCCGGCGTTGATACTCAGCAGCGGTTTATTGCACCAGCGCGGCGATAACGCCGCCGCCCTCAAGCTGGTCAACGATCAGCTAAAACTCGCCCCCAATAACACTCGCTTGCGTCTGCAGTATGCGCGGTTGTTGACATTTGAGCATTTAGATCAGGCGCAGCAGCAATTTCAGCAACTGGTTGATGCCAACCCCCGCGACCCCGAGCTGCTGATGGCGTTAGCACTGGTAGCCGAGGAGCGCGGCGACACTGACACAGCCGCCGCCAGTTATCGAGACCTTCTGGATATCGATCAACAGGCCGACGGTGCGCATTTTTATCTGGGCAAGCTGGCCGAGCAAAACGACGAGCCAGAGCTGGCCATTGAGCACTATCGCCAAGTGCAAGTGGGCGAAGACTTCTCGCGAGCCGCCGCCCGGGTACTGTCGATTTACTTGCAACTCGACCAACCGGCCAGCGCCGAAAGTTTTTACCAACAACTGCGCCACGACTTACCCGAACAACACGAGCGCTTAGCCCTGCTGTACAGTCAAAGCTTACTGGAAGCTGGCGAGGACGAATTAGCAATCGCCGTTTTAGGGCGAGCACTGCAAGAAGCCCCCAACAGTGGCAGCCTGCTATACGCGCGCAGCATGCTGCACGAGCGTTTAGGCCGCATCGATTTAGCCGAGGCCGACCTGCGCAACATTTTGGAGTACGACCCCAACAACGCGCCCGCCCTCAATGCGCTGGGCTACATTCTGGCCGATCAAACTGAACGCTACGCCGAGGCCTACGACTACATTAAACGCGCATTAGAACAACAGCCCAACGACCCGGCCACCATCGACAGCATGGGCTGGGTACAATACAAACTCGGCAACCTAGAGCAGGCGCAACAATATTTAGAGCAGGCCATGGAGCTTTACCCCGACGACGAAATTGCCGCACATCTGGGCGAGGTGTTGTGGGTATCGGGCCAGCGCGAAGCCGCCCTTAATATTTGGCGCAGCGGGCTCGAACTAGAGCCACAAAGCCGCTACATCCTACGCACCCTACAACGCCTAAAAATAGATGCCGACACACCAATTTAACGCCACTGTGCGCGCCGTTAAAACCACTGCCGCACTGCTGGCCATACTGCTACTAAGCCACTGTGCACAAACGCCCGGCCCGGCCCCCACCGAGCCGGTCAACTCACTTGCGCACGAGCAACGCTTGCGCACGATTAAGCAGTGGCACTTAAAAGCCAAAGCCGGACTGCGCTCGCCGGCGCAAAACGGCTCGGCGCGACTCGACTGGCAGCAAAACCCAGACGATTTTTACATCAGTTTATCGGGCCCACTGGGACAGGGCCGGGTAGCGCTTAACGGCGACCCCAACAGTGTCACCTTGACCCAACCCGATGCAGAACCACTGCGGGCCGCAAGCGCCGAGGCGCTGCTGTACCAACAAACTGGCTGGGAGCTACCCGTTAGCCTTCTTACAGATTGGCTACTGGGGTTGCCAGCACAAACGCTACCCATCGACAACTTAACCCGCGACCATAACGGCTTGTTAAAAACACTCAACCAAGCCGGCTGGCAGCTGTCTTACTCGGGCTACCAAGCGGTAAACGATGTTTTTTTGCCCGGTAAAATCATCGCTACCCGCGAGCTTGATGATAAGCAATCTATGCGCTTGGTCATCGCCGTGTACGACTGGCAAACAACCCAAGCAAACGCCACGCACCAGTAACTGGCCCGCTCCTACATAAACTTCAATATCACGCAGCACTATAGCCATGACTGATACTCTCACCCTCACCTCACCGGCCAAGCTCAATTTGTTTTTGCATATCAACGGACGCCGCGCGGATGGCTACCACAATTTGCAAACGCTATTTCAGCTACTCGACACCGGTGATCAACTAACGTTTCGTGCGCGCCAAGACGACACCATAACCATCGCGCCCGATTTACCGGGTGTGGCGCCCACGGAAAATTTAATTTACCGCGCCGCCATCGCCTTACAGGCCAACATGGAGGCGCGCGGTCTGCCCCAAATGGGCGCCGACATACACCTGGACAAACGCCTACCAATGGGCGGCGGTATTGGCGGCGGCAGCTCAAACGCCGCCACCACGCTCATTGGCCTTAACCATTTATGGCGCGCTGGCAGCTCACGCAAAGCCCTAATGGAAATCGGCCGCACCCTCGGGGCAGACGTACCAGTATTTGTTCAGGGCCAATCGGCCTGGGCCGAGGGCATAGGCGAACAGCTAACCCCCATGTTACTGCCCGAAAAATGGTTTTTAGTGCTTTGCCCTGATTGCCATGTAAGCACCCGTGAAGTTTTTTGCCACAAAGATTTGACAAGAGACACACGCCCCATTAAAGTAGCGGCCTTCTCGCAGGGGGGCTCTCAAAACGATTGCCAATCTCTGGTTAGGTCGCTTTATAAAGAAGTAGATAAAGCACTGATTTGGTTGAAGAAATTTTCTAACCATGCGAGAATGACCGGAACAGGAGCGTGCGTATTTGCCGCCTTTGATTCAGCCGCTAAAGCCGAGCAAGTATTTGCTCAACGACCAGCGGGCATGACCGGATTTATCGGTCGCGGAATCAACAAGGCGCCATACTACAACCTGATTCCTGATTAAGTTGCTACTGGGGCGTAGCCAAGCGGTAAGGCAGCGGGTTTTGATCCCGTCATGCGAAGGTTCGAATCCTTCCGCCCCAGCCATTTTTCAAAGCGACGCGGTACCCTTGGCACAACATTCTGCCGCTTGAGCTTCTAGGCACTTCTTTATTACCTACCTCGCTCTGGCAGTCGCCGGGTTATCATCGCCACACTGCGCTAAGCGCGGTGTTTTTGTATTGCCCTTTGTAAAATTAAGAGCAAACAACCCGAACAGCTGACAAAAAAGGTACCTGACGTGACAGACTTAATGGTCTTTACCGGCAATGCCAACCCCGATTTGGCGCAAAGAATTGTCGATCATTTGGGTATGAGTCTCGGCGACGTTTCCGTCTCCCAGTTCAGCGATGGCGAAGTAGCCGTCGAGCTTAACGTCAATGTTCGCGGTAGGGATGTTTTTGTGGTGCAGCCAACTTGCGCGCCCACCAACGACAACCTAATCGAGCTGATTGTGATGGTCGACGCCCTGCGTCGCGCATCGGCCGGCCGTATTACGGCGGTGGTCCCCTACTTTGGTTACGCCCGCCAAGATCGTCGCGTGCGCTCGGCCCGGGTGCCCATTACCGCCAAGGTTGTGGCCGACATGATGGTTGGCGCCGGCATCGACCGCTTGCTAACGGTCGACCTTCACGCCGAACAAATTCAGGGCTTTTTTGATGTTCCCGTCGACAACGTCTACGGCTCGCCAGTGCTGCTGGAGGACATCGAAAAACAACAGTTTAAAGATTTGGTGGTTGTCTCTCCAGATATCGGCGGTGTGGTTCGCGCCCGCGCCGTGGCCAAGCAACTAGGCGTGGATCTGGCGATTATCGATAAACGCCGCCCCAGCGCCAATGTTGCCGAAGTTATGAACATTATCGGTGAGATCGAAGGCCGCACCTGCTTACTGGTCGATGACATGGTCGATACCGCTGGCACTTTGTGCAACGCGGCTCGCGCCCTTAAAAAGCAAGGCGCCACCAAGGTTATTGCCTACGCCACACACCCGGTACTATCGGGTAAAGCGGCCGAAAATTTAGATAACTCTGAGCTGGATGAGCTGGTGGTAACCGACTCTATCCCGCTGAGCGATGCCATTAAGCAGTGCGGTAAAGTGCGCACCTTAACGCTATCGCGCATGTTGGCTGAGGCGGTGCGCCGCCTTAGCAATGAAGAATCTCTAAGCGCCATGTTCCGCGAGTAACCACTCGCCAGCATCGTTTAGATAACCCGCCGCACCAGCGGCTAAAACCAATCCACGAAACGTTCTGGTCGCGGACCTTCGTGGTTTTACCTTAAAGGAAACTCTCATGAGTGAAGATTTTATTTTGAATGCAGAAGGTCGTGACGACTTAGGGAAAGGTGCGAGCCGCCGCCTGCGTCGTTTGGCCGGTCTGGTTCCCGGTATCGTTTACGGTGGCCGTAAAAACCCCGTCAACATTACCGTTAGCCACAAAGAGCTTACCAAGCACCTAGAAAGCGAAGCGTTTTTCTCACACATCATCAGCTTGGTTATCGATGGCAAAGCCGAAGACGTGATTTTAAAAGATCTACAACGTCACCCGGCTAAAGCGCAGCTGATTCACGCTGACTTTATGCGTGTTTCTAAAACCAAGAAGCTGAACACCAGCGTACCACTGCACTTCTTAAACGAAGAAACCAGCGTTGGCGTTAAAACCCAAGGCGGCAACATCGTGCACAACATGGTACAGCTGGAAGTTAGCTGTCTGCCTGCCGACCTGCCTGAGTTTATCGAAGTGGATCTGGCTAAAGTTGAGCTGGGCCAAGTGGTACACATCTCTGACATTAAATTGCCAAAAGGTGTTACCTCGGTTGCTCTGTCACACGGCGAAGATCACGATCTGCCCGTTGTTGCCATCAACAAGCCTAAAGGCGCTACTGCTGATGATGCAGAAGACGCAGAAGAAGGTGAAGCCGACAGCGAATAAGCATTCGCTTTCAGCTAAAGGCGCAGCGTTATGGATACACCGGTTGACTTAATTGTAGGCTTGGGCAACCCCGGCCCAGATTACCACCGGACTCGCCATAACGCTGGTGCCGACTTGGTGTCTGAACTGGCTCGCCAGTCAGGCGCCAGTCTCTCCCCCGATAAAAAGTTTTTTGGTGATACCGCCCGCGTTAACATCGGCGGCCGCAATGTTCACCTGCTTATACCAAACACCTTTATGAACCGCAGCGGTAAAGCCATCGCCGCGCTCGCGCTGTTCTACAAAATTCCTCCGCAGGCGATTTTGGTTGCTCACGATGAGCTAGACCTTCCCCCCGGTGTTGCCCGATTAAAAATCGGTGGCGGCCACGGTGGGCACAATGGCTTGCGCGACACCGTTAGTGCGCTGGGCAACAGTAAAGACTTTGCCCGCATACGCCTTGGCGTGGGCCACCCGGGGTCGGCCGCGCAAGTAACCGGCCACGTACTTAAGCGTGCCCCACAAAGCGAACAACAGCTCATCGACGACGCCATCGATCGCGCCATTGACGCCCTACCCGACGCGGTAGCAGGTCAATGGAACAAGGCTATGCACCAACTGCACAGCCAGTAAACGTCATTTGAGTTGCCCGGCCTAACGCACTATGCGATCCTAGCCGCGCTTGATCTGCCATTCACAATACCGTGTGTACAGAGAGGATTTACCATGTCCGAGCCCGTTAAGGCACCAGACATTCTGAGTGAAACAACGAGGAGTGCCACGGAATCTCTTGCAGATCAGTTCAGTCACGCCAAGCCTTTTCGGCACTTGGTGATTGATAACTTCTTTACCCCCGAATTCTGTCAATCACTGCTGGACAAGTTTCCCGGCTTTGACGACAAACACGCCCGTGACGAAAACGGTAACATTGGCCGTAAAGCAACCTACGACCGGGTACGCAGCTTAGGCACACCCTATGTCACCCTAGACGATACCGTTAAGTCACCCGACTTTTTAGCTTGGGTCAGCCAGATTACCGGCATTCCCGAGTTACTGTACGACCCTAATTATTTTGGTGGCGGCACCCACGAGAACCGCCACGGCCAAGATCTAGACCCGCACGTCGATTTTAATAAGCACCCCACCAGCGGCCATTACCGTCGTTTAAACTTAATCGTTTACCTAAACCACGAGTGGCAAGACGATTGGGGCGGTGCGATTGAGTTTCATAAAAACCCCAGGCTTGAACCGGAACAAAACGACATCACCAAGGTAACCCCGCTGTTTAATCGCTGTGTTATTTTTGAGACAACCTTTTGGTCCTGGCACGGTTTTGAGCGCATCAACCTGCCAGAAGGTGACAGCGACAGTCGCTCGCGTAAATCCGTGGCACTGTATTTTTACAGCGCCGAGCGCCCCAAAGAAGAGATGGTTAAACCGCACTCGACCATTTACGTCGAGCGCCCGCTGCCGGAGCACATCCAACCCGGCCACACGTTAAGCGATGACGATTACCAACGTATTAAAGTATTGCTGACACGTCGCGATCAGCACCTGGAGCGGTTATACAACAATATCTCGAGCCTTACCGCACACGCCGAAGGGCTTGAGCACCGGCTAAACAGCCAAACAGGGGCGAGCGGTGATCCGCGCTGGAAGCGTTTCGCCAGGCGGATCAAAGCAAAATTAATGGACTAAGGCTGCGGCCCGGTCTCGATCATCAAACACATTTATATTTAAAAGTAGGTTATTTATGGGCTTTAAATGCGGAATCGTCGGCCTGCCGAACGTAGGTAAATCCACCCTGTTTAACGCACTAACGGATGCCGGCATTGGTGCAGAAAACTTTCCCTTTTGTACCATCGAGCCCAACGCCGGGATCGTTGCGGTGCCCGATCCGCGCCAAGACAAATTGGCCGAGATTGTCAAACCTGAGAAAGTGATCCCCACCACCATGGAGTTTGTGGATATCGCAGGTCTGGTGGCCGGCGCCTCTAAGGGTGAAGGCTTGGGTAATAAATTTTTGGCCAATATTCGCGAGACCGACGCCATTGCTCACGTGGTGCGCTGCTTTGAGGACGAGAATGTAATTCACGTTGATGGCGGCATTAACCCCGCCAGCGATATTGACGTAATCAATACCGAGCTGGCACTGGCCGATTTAGAAACCGTCGAGAAAGCTCACCTGCGCTTTAGCAAAGCCGCCAAAGGCCAAGACAAAAACGCCATCGTCATGAAGGCACTGCTGGAAAAAATTCAGCCGCATTTAGATGAAGCCAAGCCGCTGCGCTCGTTCGATTTAACCGATGACGAAACCAAGCAGCTGCGTGAGCTGTCGCTGATGACCTTAAAGCCCACCATGTACATCGCCAATGTGTCGGAAGATGGCTTTGAAAACAACCCGCACCTAGATACCGTACGCGCCATTGCCGCCGCCGAAAACGCCGTGGTTGTGCCTATTTGCAACAAACTTGAGGCCGAAGTAGCCGAGCTGGACGACGACGAAAAAATCGAGTTCTTACAAGGCTTAGGCATGGACGAGCCCGGCTTAAACCGCGTGATTCGCGGCGGCTACGAGCTGCTCGGCCTGCACACCTACTTTACCGCTGGCGTAAAAGAAGTACGTGCCTGGACCATCCCCGTTGGCGCCACCGCGCCACAGGCCGCCGGTAAAATTCACACAGATTTCGAGAAAGGCTTTATCCGCGCCGAAGTAGTCAGCTATGACGATTTTGTTGAATTAAACGGCGAACAAGGCGCAAAAGATGCGGGTAAGTGGCGCCTGGAAGGCAAGGAATATATCGTCAAAGATGGCGATGTGGTGCATTTTAGGTTTAATGTTTAGTCAGTGGTAGAGCGTCTGATGGCGAATGTCTGAAGTCGGACGCGTTATAAAACACGTAAGGACGGAGCTTTGGATTCGCCCTTTGTGGTTATGGGCGTGGTAAAATTTTCTTGTCGTTCCCGACCCCGATCGGAAATCCAGCGTCTTCCTGGTCAGGGTCACTCCACACGTCAAAGCATCCGGCATCAGACTTCCGTCGTCCGACCACTCGCCTTTTATATCGTCAAAGCCACTGGATCTCGTGTCGCCGCTTCGCCCTGCACGAGATGACGCTGTAGCAAGGCGAAGATTACCCAGTTAAAACCTTTCTCGTCACTCCCGACTCCGATCGGGAATCTAGTGTCTGCTTGATCAGGGCCACGCCAAAGCATCAGACATCCGTCGTCCAGCATTACCCCCTCCGTCATTCTCGACCCCGATCGGGAATCCAGCGTCTGCCTAGTCAGGGTCACTCCACAGCATCCGACTTCAGACGTCAGCCTTCCGACCTATCCACCCCCTACTGCGCCGACAAATACCCTCGATACCGCTCGCGAATATTGCGCACGTATTGCACCGGCTCGGTGCCGCGCACATAACCAAAGCGGGCCTTGCTGGAATACTCTTTGCGCGACAACAACAGCATAGCGCGCTCGACATTATCAAACCACACATCAGGGTCCCAGCCCTTTTGACGGGCTAAACGGCGGGCGTCCTGTACGTGGCCAAAGCCGGCGTTGTAGGCGGCCAGCGCAAACCATAGCCGCTCATCCAACGGCAAGTGATCTTCAAACCGGTCGCGCGTCCAGTCGAGGTAAGTCACCCCGGCCTCAATACCCGAGGCCGCATCAAACGGTATCGAATAGCCCAACTCTTTGGCGGTGCTGGGCAATACTTGCAACAAACCCCGCGCCCCCGCGTAAGAGCGCGCGTCGGGTTTAAAGCGGCTCTCTTGGTACATTTGCGCCACAATTAATCGCCAGTCAAATTGGTAATTTTTTCCCAGCGGTTTTACGTAGTCATCGTAGGGCGATAAGCCGTCGGCAAAGGTTAAACGCTCGCCCTGATATTTACCGATGCGCTCTTCGTTTTTAAAATATTTGTTGTAGGTAACATTAAAAAATAAGCCGCGATACTGCCGGTTTAAAAATTCATTCAGCGAGGCTAGCAGCTTTGGGTTTGTCGGGCGCACGGCCCATGCATGCTGCTCTTGCGGCAATTCAAACCCAGCCAGTAGGCCCTCGGCAAAACGCTGCTCAATAGCCACTAAATGGCTATCGGCAATGGTGGCATCAAAGCGGCCCTCGGCGACCCCCATTAAAATTTCGGTGCTCGATAAGTCTTCGTCGGGTGCGGTTAAGGTAAAATCCACGCCACCGGCTTTAAACCGCTCGGCACTTTGCCAGTAGGCGTGTTGCGGGTTAATAACCAACGTGCGGCCCGTTACGTCAGCCAGCTCATCCAAAGCCGGGCGCGGCTTAGCGCTAACCAACTGCTCCGACACTTTGTTATAAAAGCGGGTAAATGCTACACGCTCGGCGCGCTTGGGCGTTACCGTCATGGCCGCGGCAATCACATCGCCACGCCCGGCGTTAAGCCAATCGATAGGGTCGACATCCGGCGGCGCGACTTCTACCTCTAAGCGAAGGTTTTGTTCACTGGCGTACTGTTTTAGTAAGTCATACTCAAACCCCATCAAGTCGCCGCGCCACATAAAATAACTGGCCGGGTTGTTGCGGGTAATCATGCGAATCACACCGCGCTTTTTAATCTCGGCTAAGTCATCGGTGCGATAATCAATGCTCGAGGCATCAATGGTATGGCGGGTTAAATATTGGTTTAAGTGCGAGCGCAACTGCTCGGCGCGAGTACGTATCGCCCAGGCCACCGGCCGCGTCGGCGACACCGACAAGCCCAACGCAAAATCATCGCGGTACTGGGTTAGCGACTCAGCGACATTATCATCCAACACAGTCGCATCAAAGCGGCCGCTCACCACCATATCCACCAACGTATCCGGGTTGCCATCGTGGGGCTGTACCGTAACGTTAAACCCAAGCTCGGGGTTCTCGCGCGCTAGGCGCGCCATGGTTTGCTGATACGACGACCCCGCTGGCACAACAATCGAGAGCGCCGCCAACTGCGCCAAGCTCTCAACCTCGGCCGCGCCTGCCGGTGTCACCACTCGCTCCGTCGCCCGCGACAAAGGTAGCGAGAAAGCCACCTGCAACTCCCGCTCCGCCGTACGAGTCATATGGTTAACAATTAAGTCCCCCTCGCCCTGCTGCAGCGCCGGGATCAGCTCGGCCAGCGAATCCTTAACAATCCACTCGGGCCGCAAACCATTATCGCGCGCAAACGCCTCGGCCAAGTCGCGAAAACCATCGGTGGGCATCCCCGTGCGAGGCAGCCCCCTATACTCGCGGCGCGGCACCAGCAAACGCAGCACCCCGCGTTTTTTTATCGCCGGCCAATCGCCGGTTTCGGTGTAATTGTTAAACGCTGCGGCTTCAGTGTCAGCCGCCCGCGATGACGCCGTGGCGTTAGCGCCCTGCTCGTCATTGGGTGAGCAGGCGCTTACCCCCAGCAATAGCGCGAGGGCAAGTAAACAATAAAAGATGGGGCTACGAGATAAACGAGGTGTCAGCAGTATATTCATAAACAAAATATACCACGGGGTGTGGCCTGGGGACTATGCACCGTTAGAGCGTTCAGGCTCGTCACCAGTAACCGGCCGCTAACGTAAGCGTGCGCTCAGGCAGCCTCGGCGGTTACACTTTTGTATCTGGCATTACGCTGCGTGACCCACATCACAGCAGCCAATGCGGTGTAAAACGTACCCTAGTTCGGCTTTAGTTTGGCACTTTTACTTTGTATTTATCATGGAGATCATCCAATGAAATGGACTACCCCCTTGCTTAGCGCTGTATTCGCTTTAGTGTTTATATCTACTCCCGCCACCGCCGACGAGCCACTAACCATGGAGCTTATTCAGCGAATTTCAGCAACCTCTACCGAGCTAGGGCCCATCGAAAACAGGATGGGTGAATTTTCGGATTTAGAAGCGTTCGCCGATTACGATGACCCGGCTGATATCATGTTACTTAGCAACACCAAACAAGACCAATTATTTGAAGCTGGCCTGAAAGAGCAAGGCCTTTATGACAAAGCTGAAGCCATACTGGACAACCAGAGCTGGGACAGCTACGGCGATTACGTACGGAATAAAATGCGGATTGGCCTTCTGGTGATACATAAACTTAAAGGGACTGAGCTGCCCGCCGCCGGAAGCGAAAAAACGGCAATGTTGCTAAAACAAATGCCCCCGAGTAAAGCGGACATAGACTTTGTCGACAAAAACTGGGAAAAAATAATCCCCGAGCTCCAGGCGATGAATCGCTCCTAAATATTGCGAACACATTTCCGGCACAATTATTGTTGGTTACTTAAGTTACACAAAAAGCCCCGTAGCAAGCTACGGGGCTTTTTGCTTCCTACGATCAACACCTGGTTAGCGCTGCCTCTAGTGGGCATTAAGCTTTACTCGGGGGCATTTGATCATGCTTGACTCCTTCCGGTTTTATTTTGTATCCGTTTTTTATTAGGGCCGGGCGTGTTATTGCTGGCTCGTCAGGTAGCCCAAGCTTACCCCATAGTAGGGGTGGGGGGAAACGGGGCACGGGGCACGGGGCACGATATGTCGCGCCTAAGGTGTGGCATGCGCAGGAGCGTATTGTAAGTGCTGAGATTGATCGGATGGCCAATGACCAACTAACGCTCGTGAGCATGCCGGCTGCGGCTTACGGGCATGACGTATGTAAAGCGAGTGAAAGAAGGTGGATTGGAGCAAGATGCTCAATTGACACGTTAGGCCGTAAACCAGCTGGACGATATGCGCTAGAAAGCCGGAGGCAACTCTGTGCTATAAAAAGGCCCCGCAGCAAAGCTACGGGGCCGGGCAACCAGTGAATCGAAGCGAGAGACCAGGGCGGGTGAATTCTAAAACGCTAAGGCGTTTTAGAGCCCTTCGGGCGGCGCTTCGCTTGTTTCCCATTGCTGACGTCGATGGGTGAACCGGGAGCGGTTCTGCGACCTACCCCGTAACTCCAATGAAATAAAAAGGCCCCGTAGCAAGCTACGGGGCCTTTTTATTTAATATGGTAGCTAGGGGCGGACTTGAACCGCCGACCCCAGCATTATGAGAGCCTTGGCCTTCATCACACTGAGCCTCAATCCTATATAAGTCATAGCGTTAATCCACGTTAGACCTCATCGATACACCTTCCGTTGAGGGAAGTTGGTAACTCGGTGGTAACTTTTATGCTCCTAATTGACTATTTCATTTCCGTGTCAATTTATTGTATATCCGTACAGACACTGTTGATTTTTACAGTATTTAATGTAGTATCTCTGGGAGATATTATGGAAAAAACTTCCACTAGGTGGCCCAGTATGAATAATGTACAGAAATTAGCGAAGTTGCATGCACTGATAGGTGAAGACCAGCTTTCCGAGCTGCTGGGTGTCACGGTTAAAACTCTGAAGAACTGGCTTAAAGAAGAGAGCATCCCTAAGGAAAGCACTGTCTCAGCCAAGTTTGATCAGATTTTAACCAGCATAGCCCGCCCTTCCGTAAGTGATGACGCAGGGTTTACTTTTATAGACCTGTTCGCTGGTGTGGGTGGCCTCAGGCGTGGATTTGAATCTATTGGCGGTAAGTGTGTATTTACCTCTGAGTGGGATAAATACTCTCAGAAGACTTACCGTGCTAACTATCAAGATCACCACCCCGTTGTCGGTGATATCACAAAGGTTGGCACTGACCTTATCCCGAGTCATGATGTTCTACTGGCGGGTTTTCCATGTCAGCCGTTTTCGCTCGCCGGTGTGTCTAAAAAGAACTCACTCGGGCGGGCACATGGGTTTCAGTGTGATACCCAGGGTACATTATTTTTTGATGTTGAGCGCATTATTCAGGCTAAACGCCCGAAAGCTTTCCTGCTTGAGAATGTTAAAAACCTTACGAGTCATGACAAAGGCAATACCTTCAAGGTAATTATCCACACACTTCAGGAAAAGCTTGGTTATAAGATTCATTATCATGTTGTAGATGCAAATGGATTTGTTCCCCAGCACCGCCAGCGCATTTTTATAGTCGGTTTCAGAGAAGACGTCCCTTTTGAATGGAGTGATTTTGTTCATCCCGGGCGTGGAACCGTTACTATGAAAGATATCCTTCACCCGGAAAACGGGTCAGAACTGGCTGAACCACCTTACACAGAAGGCCCCCAAGCCAAAGTTTCTGGTGATTTCGTGATCAGTACCAAGCTGTGGACCTATCTCAAAGATTATAAGAAAAAACATGAAGCCAAAGGTAATGGCTTTGGTTACGGCTTGGTAACTGAAAAAGATACTGCCAGAACAATGTCGGCTCGTTATCATAAAGATGGCGCCGAAATCCTGATTTCCAGAGGTGGTAGAAAGAACCCACGTAGGCTAACTCCTCGCGAAGCCGCCCGCCTAATGGGGTACCCCGACTCACACGTTATCCCTGTTTCCAATACGCAGGCTTATCGCCAGTTCGGTAATTCCGTTGTAGTGCCTGTAATTAATGAAATCGCTAGGATTATGGCCCCCCATATCACCCATTTGGTGGACAAAGAGCGCGGTAACCAAAACTCTGAGCCCGACCTATGGCAGATAGCCTGACTCCGCAGCAACGCAGTAGAAACATGGCTTCTATCCGAGACAAGGATACGAAGCCAGAAATTCAGGTAAGAAAGTACCTGTTCAGTCAGCGATTCCGCTACCGGCTTCATCGGCATGATCTGCCCGGTAAGCCCGATATCGTCATGCCCGGGCGTAAACTTGTTATCTTTGTAAATGGCTGCTACTGGCACCGCCATTCCGGTTGCAGGCTTGCTTATACCCCCAAATCGAATATAGAATTCTGGAATGCTAAATTTGACGACAACGTCCAGCGAGATATAAAGAACCATAAAGACCTCCAGGCACTTGGGTACAGAGTAATCGTTATCTGGGAGTGTGAAGTACGGTCAGGGACTTATAAAAACTGGATTATTCAAAGGATAATGAATAAATGTCAGACTTCGGACAACTCAGAGATTACATAGATGGCGCCGCTGTTAAGCGTCTCAGTGACGTCGAATGCGACCCCACAAAATCAAACCAGCATGAATTGAATGCAACACGCCTGATACGTGACCTTTTTGGCGAAGGCAGAGCCGAGTACCCCGCCAGATACATCAGGTTGGAAGATGACGAAGAAAAGATTGAAGATATAGAGGGTACCGTCACAATTTACGATGCCCGCGAATCTCATCCCACACGCTCTGAATACCGCCTTTACTACCAAGACAACCCCGCCATTACCAGCGCAGAGACTGGAGATATTCTAGCGATTATTCTAAAGAAAGACCAATCTGTGATTTTTATTTCAGCCCCCGCCGGTTCACAGTCTGAGCTGGAGCTTATAGAGCTTTTTGGCGAGAATCAGTCTACTAACTTCCGCTCTCTTGACTTTAAAAACGACAACACCGAAGTGAGTATATCCAAGCGGTTTATTCTGGAAGAAATTGGCATTGAGGTTACTGCCGAATTCGGCAAGAGCTATCTGGATATTATTCAGTCTCGGTTTGGCGGACTCATTTTCCCTAAAACCCGACAATTTTCTGCGTTGGCGCAGGAACTAGCTGGTGATAGTAATAGCTTCCAGACAGCTGACGATGCAATTATTGCCTGGTGGGAAACCGAAGAAGCTATGTTTCGACAGCTCGAAGGTGAACTTATAAGCCAGAAGCTTAATTCTGGTTTTAAAGATGCAGATGACTTCCTCAAGTTTTCGACCACAATCAGGCAGCGGAGAAGCTCACGAGCGGGTAACGCGCTTGAAAACCATTTGGCTCAGCTTTTCAATGAGAAGAATATTCGTTACTCGTGGGAGCCGAAAACCGAAGGCAACAAAAAGCCCGATTTCCTTTTTCCTTCTATTGATGACTACAGGGACAGTTCATTCCCTGAAGACAGGCTGACAATGCTGGGGGTAAAAACAACCTGCAAAGACAGGTGGCGACAGGTTCTAACCGAAGCTGATCGTATTAATAATAAGCACCTTTTCACACTTCAGCCTAAAATATCTGAAAATCAGACCGATGAAATGAAAGCTTCGGGACTGACTTTGGTCGTCCCTGAAAGCATTAAGTCAAGCTATTTTGATAGCCAGAAGCAATGGCTTTTAAATCTTCAGGACTTTATAGAGCATTTGTGATTGCACGCGAATTAAAATAACTACAGCATAAGGATGGTTTGAATGAAAAGTGATAATTTTGTTGCGGACATAAAAATACTATTTGATTACATAAGAAATATCGGTTTATGTGTAGCCATTATTTTAGGCGTTCCGTATGTCGAGTCCTTAATTCCATTTTTTTCTGCAAAGGTAATTTTTGCTGCATTTTCAGTAGGAGTGGTTTTCGGTCTTTATGTTTTAAATTACATGTGGCTTAGATCCGCACTTAAAACCGAGCCAACCTCCAAATTTTTCCACTCCTTCGGGATATTGACTCTCATAATTGTTTTTACTATGACCTTGGGCGGGGCATCAATTTATAATCTTTTCTCGAAGTCTCAGGCTTTTTCTTGGGTGTATTGATTCATCACCCACCCAATACAGCCAATATATTATCACCACAAAACCCCAGCCCTCAGCCTCAAAGGTAGTGTTTTGATAGTAGTTTTTATGCGCCACTGATGGCAGAATCAAGAAAAATGGCCCGCACCTATCGCGCGGTCGTTATGGATACTAAGGAATTCCTGTGGCACTAAGAGATTTTTTAAAAGACTTGGATGACAGCGTAAAAGTTGTGACATCCTCTGATTTTGAAGTCGAAATCATCGAAACAGATGAGGTGCCATCTTTTTCAGATGCAAGCATTACCTACGACAACTTGGATACAAAAAAGAAAAAATGTAAGCGGTTAGAAAGCTGTGTTCTTTATGTAGACATAAGGGGTTCAGCAAAGATAAGTGCAGAGCGACAACCGAAAACTCTTGCTAAAATGTACTCAAGCTTTGTTCGCACTATGATTTCATGTGCCCGCTACTATGATGGCCATGTAAGGAATATTGTAGGTGATCGAGTAATGGTCGTTTTTGATAAGGAAAAATGCTTTGAAAACGCTGTTGATACAGCCATTTTAATGAACAGTGTATGCAAGAATATTCTGAATAAAAGAATTTCGTCATTTGAGTTTCGAGCAGGAATAGGAATCGATTATGGGAAGATGCTAATTACTAAGTCAGGTGCAATTCGACAGGGAGGGGAAAAAGAATTCTACCGAAGTCTTGTTTGGCTTGGCAAACCAGCAAATACAGCGTCCAGACTAACAGACCTAGCGCATAAAACCGAGAATCATAGTACTCCAGCAATTTGTCAGGGCAACTATTACCCACACATCAAAGACTGGCATTGGCAAGACAAGCCGTATGAGCAGTTTATTGACGACCTAGAAACAACATACTCAAGGATGCTGAGGCACAAAGATCAGTATTTTAATACATTCTTCAAAACAACCATGTCACATTCTCAGACTCACAGCCCAATACTTTTTACCAAATCCGTATTTTATGGATTCAAGAAAGCTAGACCAGAGGATGATTCAATAACAAATAGTTGGTGGCGAAAGGAAAATCTTGACGTCAGAGACTACGATGGAGATATTTATGGTGGCGACGTAATGTTTTTAGCGGCTAAAGAACTATGAATAAAGACGAAATTGATTTATTAGACAAAATTCTTTCAAAGACCAACGATTGGATTAAGTTTGCTGAAGCAAAGAATGGCGCCATCATTGCAGTTGTTTGCTCCTTCATGTTTGGAGCAAACAGGATACTCTTAAACTTAGATGACGTACCTGGCTATTTAATATTGTACCTTTACGTATTTTTTGTTTTTTCATTCCTGTCATTAGTGATCGCATTAAGTTCGTTTATACCAAGACTAAGAAAACCGTTCTGGCTAAAAACTGAAGAAAAGAGTGATAATGACAATCCGTTCTACTTTTTTGATGCGTGTAAGTATGATGCTTACAGCTACTTGAAACTTTTAGGGATAACGCTCAGCAATAATAAAGTCGCTGAAAAGATGGCTGACCAGATAATTGTTAATTCAAGAATAACATCCCTTAAGTTTAGTCTTTTTACAAGTTCCGCATGGCTATTTTTATTTGCGTTATTGACGCCGCTTGGCGCAATATTTATATGGCTGCTGAGAGAGTAAGCCATAACAAGCGCTTCTGCAGCGTAAATTTTCCGCCTCTCATGTTCAGGCTATGCGAGATAGTACAAACAATGCTATCTCGCCGCCCGCCGATCAGACCTCTAGCTCTGCTGGCCACAAAAAGTAAGGGCCGTACCGTCCTTTAGGCATAAATTGCCCACCTGCCGATTTTCCTTTGTCTGTAATGAAGTGCTTGCCGTCTTTATCTTCCAAGAACTCTTTCTCGCAAAATATCCCCAACAGCTCTTCGGTTGTTTTCCCGAGCTTTTTGGCGAGCTTAGAGGTTGTTAGCTTTTCGGTTTTCGAGTCTTCGTTACTTTCTGCGTCCCCGTCTTCAGATTTAGGAATTCTTTTGAGGCTTACCCTCACCTCTTCACTGACTCGTATGATTCGCTGTGCTTCTTCGTAAGCCTCTTTAAACGTTTCTGAGTCGTCTTCTTTACTTAGAAGTACGCCCATTTCATTGTTGTTTACCTGGCTAAACTCATACAGATTTAAACTGGTAATAATACAAACGTCTTCATTCAAATAGCATTTTGCGTGGAGGTTTTTACAGAAGCTTGTACGTACATAGGTTAAGTCGTTAAGCCAGTTAATTTCCTCTGGCTGCAACTCGCTCTTTCCGTAGACGATTCTCACGTCAATTTTTAATCTATTCTTGTCGGAAAGAAGCTCTTTAATTCGGTCATTAAGCTTTAAAAAGGGGCTGATTAATATCACTCGGTCTCGTGCGTCTTTAATCAGCTCTTCTAGAAAATAATTTGTTCCGCTTGTGTTTAAAAACTTCGCCATGTAAATACTCCAATCCTTGATTTCCTTTACTGCGTCTATGCGCAGCTCCTACTTTCGGTTGTGACACCACGGTCGCAATTGTCTTATTTTGCCCGTCCACCTATTGGCTACCCTAGCCGCTATTAACCGGCCTTCCCTGCTGTCCCTAAGTCTTCCTGGGCTTTCTTTGTCATTGGGCTTATCTGTCCGACCTCTGGCATCTCTTCGCCGAAGGCAAGCCACATTTTGTAATCAGGCCAAATTTCCCCTAAAGCTTGAATTTCACCATGCCTTAACTGTGTTTTTTTCTGTATCACACTGAGCCAGCGGTTATAGCTTATTCCGGTTCTTCGACTTAGCTCATCTCTCGTTATTTTCTCTTCTCTCAAGAGGATATTAATTCTCTCAATTGCATCAAGTGAATCCATAGCTACCATTTCCTAGTAATTATTCCTAGGAACAATTACCATAAGTTATACATTAAACGTGTTTCATTGTGGCGCAACAAGGTTTGAAAGCCAAGCCCAATGAAGAACAGCAAGGGGTTAAACAATGGATTTTGAACACTGCGACTTTCGCGCTTTTGACGGATCAATCTGGCGCCTCACCTATGAAGACCTGCGCTTTAAATTAACCTCTGAGGCCTCTGCCCTGCACCTGTGCATTTACTCCGACTACATCACCGTAGCCAACTGCCTAACCGACTTCTGCAGCGTCTCGTTTACTAACGGCTCTATGGGTGTACCTGCCGATCAAGGCGCCGTTGTACAGCAGTACGTAGACGCCATCAGAGCCCGTGCGCTGGGCGGTGCTGCATGAGCCCTATCAACCCCTCTCAACGCTTACAGCTGTCAGTGCTGCCCCCTGTGTCGTCACAAGAGCAGTTCTCCCAATGGCTTGGCACCACTCCCGATACCGTGCGTGGCTGGATCGAAAACGACACTATCCCCCACGTCAAAATCGGTCGTCAGCGCTTCGTCAATGTCGTCGCCCTTGTCGAATCCATGCAAGAAGGCAAAACCATCTTTGCCCGGGGTGATTTCAATGATGCTGATTAGTATTTTTTTAATCTCTACCTGTAGACGTGCCTTTACGGCACAAGGCCGCGTGAGCGGGGCCAGTGTGGTCAACAGCGCAGCGTCGGCCCTGCCGATTGTCCACACGGTAAACGTTCTAAGCGTGGCCAATAGAAAACCGATCCCCGCAGCCATTAGCGCTGTTTTGCCCCTGTCAGCACCTACCGAGTCCTGCCTAACTCATTCTGCACACGGGCCTTTTTATACCCATCACTCACGCGAATTGCCGGCGCGTGAGTTGAAACCTAAACCGGCGTTATCTTCAAAGGTGATTCTATGAACCAAGTAATGAATTTTGATCTATACGGTGCCTCACTCGCTGACGTTGACGGTCGTCAATACGCCTCGCTCTTTGTCGGCCAGGCTGTTGAGGACGAAAAAGAGGAAAGCGCGAAAGGCATCGTCATTATGAAAATGTCGTGCGACCCCGAGGTGTATCAATCCCTCAACCTCTCGAAATATCCCGCCAGTGTAGAAGCTCACATACGCCTCAAAAAAGCAGCTGGCGGCAAGATGGGTCAGCACTGCGTGAAGGTTGTTGGTAAGCAAGCGCCTGCCGCTGCCGCGAGCAAGTAATCATGTATCAGGTTGTCTGCCCGTCTACGCCTGCCGTTTTAGTCGATGGTAATGGTGTTCTTGTTGAGACGACCTGTGAACAGGGTTGGTTGGTCATTGAAACCGACCCTACAACGATCACCGAGCTAGTCGGACTCTTGCAGTTCGACCTCGGTACCTTCTCCAGCCTGCTGGGGACTTGCATTGTGCTTTTCATCATGGGGCACTCTGCTGGGCATGTCGCCCGAAACTTAAACCGCGTTTAACTCGATAAGAGGACTTATGTTATGAAAAATGCATTCACCCTGCTGAAAAGCAAAACTGTCAAAGCCGCTGCTGTTGTGACCGGCGCCTTGGCCTCAACGGCAACCTTCGCCCAGGAAACCGGCATTTCGTCCGCCATTAGCGCAGCCGAAACCGAGGGCGTTAGCTCTGTCACCCTCGCCGTTGGTGCGGTTATCGCCGTGGCTGCTGTGGCCATGGGCTTTAGCATCATTCGCGGCATCATCAGCCGTTAATTGGTGTTCCTATGCTGGTTACGGTTTTTATGGTCATTCTGATTTGGTTTTCTTTTCTCTTCGGTTTCTATACGGGCCGTATCAGCTGAGGCCCTTCGGGGCCTTTTTTATTGACAACTCAAGGTGCTTACAGTGAGACCCATATTTTTAAAAGCATTTGTTATTTTAGCCTGTTTTTTTTCAATTAGTTCGCATGCTCAACAAGAGACCGGTGATACGATAGAGTGGTCAGCAACAATAAAAACAACGGGCTTTGCGCCTAAAGGTGAAGAATCCGAATTCTATCTTTCTCGCTCAGCGGAATGTTCAAACCCGCCGCTTGGTAACGCATCTTATTGTGAGTATATTGATCATCCGAACACTGATAACTATTCTCCATCGATAAAAATTTATCTTTGTGACGTTACTTTTCTCAGCACTCTCGATCTCCAGCCTTACACTACAGTAAAATTTCTCGGCATTAATCCATCCAATACAGGCTACGAATGTTCTGCCATCATTCAAAATGTTTGTTCCGACCAGGAAGGCACTCCAGTTGACTCAGAGTCAATAACGGTTAATCACGGTTCAAACTGCTCTAACCAGTGTGAAGCAACACAAACTCCTTTGGGGTGGGAGCTAACTGGCGCCCCCGCTGCATGTCAAATGGATGAGGGGCAGTCTTCATCACAATCTAACAGTAGCGAAGACGGCGGTGATGACGGTGGTGGCGGTGGCTCTGAATCATCAGAAAGCAACAACAATAATAGTTCTAGCAGTAGCGCAAGCTCCGAGTGTGGCTTTGATAAAGACTGCGATGGAGATATTGACGAGGACGACTACGATTACATTGACGAGGACGGGTGTTATATCAGCCATGATACAACTCCATATTGTCCAACTTCAGGAGGTTGCGCAAATTCTTTTGAGATAAATGGTGTCGAGTATTGTGCTGATTCAGACGGCGATGGCAACGGCGATCCCGATGGCGAGTCCGATGGAGACGGTTCTAGCTCTTCATCTTCAACAGGCTCTAATAGTTCCGAGGGTTCTCAAAGCTCCGAGGGCACCGCTAGCGGTGGTGATACATGTGGTTCGCCTCCGTCTTGCTCTGGGGACGAGATCGCTTGCGCATCGTTCCTACAGCTATATTACCAGCGCTGCCCAGACATAGAAGGCAGCGCAGAAAAGCCCGGCGTTTACGACGGGGAATCCGACCACACCCTCAATATTCAAGACCGCTTACAACAAGCGAAAGACGAATTTAAGTCCATGTACGACAACGTCGCCAATGATCTTAAAAGCCAATTGTCTTTATCTGTCTCCGGCTCCGGTGGCGACCTTCCTTGTGAATCAATCGAAATCAAAGGAAAAACCTTAGAAACCGGCGTATGCGTTCAAGAGGACTTTTGGACAAAGATTCGGGGCTTACTCGTTGCAGCGGCGTCACTCATTGCGGCTTATATCATTCTCGTGCCTAGGGGGTAACGATGGACGTTTTTAAAGAACTCGGCGAATTTATAAAATCCGTTTATGAATGGGTGATTGATCTACCAGATATGATAGATCAGCTCTTTGAGCGGTTTATTGTCTGGGGGGTGACTTCGTACTTTGAAGCCAAACGCGACACTTTGGAATTCTTTTATTACAACGTCGGACAGCCGGTGATCGCAAACCTCAATATCTCCGATCAAATCAGCAGAGCACTTTCAGGCATAGACCCTCAGATTTCCGCAGTACTCGCATACGCGGGCGCCTTTGAATCGTTGAATATCATCCTGTCTGCCTATGTCACCCGCTTTGTACTCGACTTTATACCGTGGGCTTAAACCATGACTGCAGTTATTCACCACGGCCCCCCAGGCTCTTATAAGACCTTCGCTTTAGTGCAAAGGGTGATCATCCCCGAATTGATCAAAGGCCGCACTGTCGTCACCAATGTTCGCGGCGTAGAGCTTGACGCAATCGCCGCTCAATACGGCGTAGAGTTGCCCGAGCAATCACGCTTGATTTATGTAGAGCCGGACATAGCCGGTTACAAGCATATGGCGCGCTTCTTTCATTGGGTACCCCTTGGCGCGCTCATCGTTATGGATGAAGGCCAGCGCGTCTACCCTACCCGCGAACGCTCACTCTCACACTTAGATCAGGCGACCGATAATGTATTTTCTGATGAATCCGGAACCGTACAAACTGACGATGACGGTAATCATATTTTTCGACCTTACAACATTGAAAACGCCCTAGACCAGCACCGTCACTACAACTGGGACATCTACATAAGCACGACGAACATTGGCAAGATCAATGGTGAAATCCGTAAAGTCGTAGAGTGGTCTTACCGCCATCGCAACAACTCCGGCCTTCTCCCTTGGTATAAAAACACGTGGACGGAATTCAGACATGACGCAGAGCAATCAGGAAAGTCCATCAGTCACTATTCAGGCACCCCGAAAAAGTACAAAGCCGACCCAAAGGCCTTCGCATGCTACAAGTCCACAGCTACGGGAAAGGCTAAAGAGTCTAGCGAGAACATTTCGGTCTTTAGAGACCCTAAAGTTCGCATGCTACTTGGCTTGCTTATCTGTGCTGGCGTTTATATCTCGGTTGTGGGGTATCAAAAGTATCAGGATGTGCAGGCGCGTATTAATCCTGATAAGTCGAAAGCTGTTGAGAACGGGCAAGATGTCAGTTTGGTTCGTCCTGAAAACGATAGGGCGGGTACTGGCATGGGCAATCGTGTTCTCAACGCTCAGCCTTCTGGTTCGCTCGGCCCTCGTCTCTCTGGCGTAGACCTGATAGCCAGTGGAGCAAAACTATACTTTACTGGCTCGGTTAATCGTAAGTTGTGGTTTTCCCTTGTCTTATGTGATGAGGGCCCGGCTTGCGAAATACCCCTGAAATCAGATGACTTAGAACTTGTTGGCTATGATGTACTGAGACGCTCACAGTCGTTTGTCAAGCTTGTACATACCGAGACCGGTCGGATAGTCATAGCATCACACAAGCCGGCTGATACGCGACTCTACACGCCGCCTGAGCGCAGTAGGAACAGTAACCAGCAATCACCGAACTTCCAATTCGTTTCACCAGAAGGCGACGTATTCAAACCGGTGCCGTTGTGATGGTCTCGGTAAGGGGGTTCTCTTTTGGGTTTCGGACGCTGCAAGCGCTGCGCAGCTATGCAAGCAAAAGCGCGCAGCGTCCGAAATCCCCAGCCCTAACGTCTCTGTAACACGTTAATAATAAGGGGAGTGCTACCCCACAAAGAAACACAAACAACCATAAAACAAACTGAATTGACTAAAAAATAGGCTGATTAATATGCGATACGAAAACAAGTTTTGGCACCGTGAAGGCAACCGTTTTTATCAAGAAAATAAAGAAGTTGATTTAACCGGCCTGCGTTACCTACATAGCGGCGTTGACACTGTTAAGCAGCTTTACAACTGTTTGATTCGTCCTGACGTTCTCCAAAGTTTGCAGCTTTCTTATGATTTGGCTGACGTTTATTTTGAAGTGGGTGGTGTGGATTGGCTGATTACCCGATCCTCTAAAGCATCTGGGTACCAATTTATCCTGAAAAACCTAGACCTCGGCTTTGTCGTATTACTTAAATCTTTCTATGCTGACGCTGATATTTCCGCCTCTCACCTTAAAATCGAATGCACACCGCAATTAATCGCTGATCACACACCTGCCAGCCTGACCGCCTTAATCGACCAAATAGCCGGTTTGTTTTGCGTCCAGCTCGTGCATGCGGGCATATCGGTTCACATCGCCACGGACGTTAAGGGTCTGGTGATGCCCAGTGACTTTGAGGCTCGCTTGGTAGCCAAAGCCAAACGCCAATTTAAATTTAACACCATTAGCAATATACAAATGGAGCTTAACGAAACCTCGGTAGTCTATGGGGCTGGTCAGTCCTACACTTTTGGCTCTGCTGGTGCCTTACAATTTTGCGTGTACGATAAGACCGCTGAGGCAGTCAAAAGCGACAAAATAGGCTTTTGGGAAGATGTATGGTCAGAAGTGCCGGCAACTGACTTTAACGGCGATTTCAGCGACTCTGCGCGCATATCCGAGTATGAGCAAGGGGATCAGATACACCGCATTGAGGCCCGTTTTCATCACTCCGTGATTAATCAATTCTGCTGGGGTACTAAACTCGATGATGGTTCACCGTTGACCATTAAAAACTACATTGAACTCGTCCCCCACTTAACCGCACTGTGGCAGTACGCGTTAAACAACTTTCGCCTGCAATACTCCACCAGCTACATTGACCCCATTTGGCAATCACTGATCCAAGATGTGCAGTATTTCTGCCCTTCCCCTAAGATTCATTACCGTCGACAACAAAAACCACCGTCTGACAATTCACGGCGTAACGTCGCCTTCTGGCTCGGCAATCAAATTAAGCTGTATTCTCGTGCTCGATTCACACCCGCCTACGTGGTCTCTCGCTTAATGGCATCCGGTTTAGAAGCTGATTTGGCTCATTACTTTAACCTTAAGCTTTACGGCGAATCTGACGCACTACACTCGGTGTTATTGGAGTTTGTCGGCGACAAAATGAGAACCCATTTGTTACAGGGCGTTGCAGCGTGATTAAGAAACAACCCGATGGCCGTTACCGATTAGATTTTTACCCTTTCGGGTCTACTGGGCCGCGCATTGTACGCTATCGTGACACTCGCAAAGAGTGCAAAAAGATTGAAGCTGACTACCTCTCTCGCACACCAAGTGATAACCCCTCACTTGATACACGCTACCTGTCCGATCTGGTCGACCTCTGGTACAAAATGCATGGGTTAACACTCAAAGATCACAAGTACCGTCTATCTCGAACACAAGCGATTGTGACCGCACTGGGTAACCCTCGGGTGCGTAAATTTACCGCGTCCATGTTTGCCAATTATCGAGAAAAGCGTTTAAAACAAGTCTCGATATCGACCATCAATCACGAAACCCGGTACCTCCGGTCTGTTTTCTCCGAGTTAATCCGGCTGGACTTGTACAAGGGTGCTAACCCTATGTCTAAGATTCGCACCTTTCGCGAAGAGGAGCGGGAACTGTGCTATTTGAATGAGGAACAAATCGCTTTAGTGTTGGCCGCCTGCGACCAATCCAGTAACAACCATACCGGTGCGGTTGCCCGCCTCTGCTTGGCCACTGGTGCACGCTGGAATGAAGCCAATCAACTTATGACAACGCAGCTCTTTGAAAACCGCGTGGTGTTCAGTGGCACCAAAAACGGTAAGGTTCGTGTGATCCCTATAAAGCCTGATTTAGCTGCCTATGTGCGTGGCTTATCGTTTCCCTATGGTCGGCTATTTGCTAACTGTTATTCGGCGTTTCGGTGCGCTATTGAGCGTTCGGGCGTTGTCTTACCTGACGGGCAAATGTCGCATGTTTTACGGCATACGTTCGCGAGTCATTACATGATGAACGGCGGGGATATTCTGGTATTGCAGCGTTTACTCGGTCATTCAGATTTGAAAGTTACCATGCGTTACGCGCATTTCTCACCTCGTTATATGGCCGATGTTCCGGCACTTTCTCCACTAGGTGGTAACTTATTGGTAACTCAATAAAAAAGGGCTAGTGGATACTAACCCACCAGCCCTTTAGCAATATGGTAGCTAGGGGCGGACTTGAACCGCCGACCCCAGCATTATGAGTGCTGTGCTCTAACCAGCTGAGCTACCTAGCCATATTTAGGGTGCGCATTTTGGCTATCTGGGGGGTGAATGTCAAGCACTGATTTAAAGAAAATCAGTGCTTTAGGGCTGTTTGCAGCTTTCAAGGATCGCAGCGATAAAGCGATTATCGTCTAGCTTAAGATCATGCAGGTGGCCGTTGCCGTGGCCAGCAACTTGCCGCTTGAGTCTTTTAGCGTGCCCTCCGCCACCCCCAGTGATTTGGAGAGATTGATAACCTTACCTTCGGCCGTTAGCGTTGAATTTTTAGGCAATGGCCTGATCATTTTGATGTTCAGGTCGATAGTGGCGTAGCCAACGCCGGCCGCAAGCAAAGAATGTACGGCGCAGCCGGTAACAGAGTCGAGTACGGTGGCGGCAAAACCTCCGTGTACGCCCCCTAACGGGTTTAGGTGGCGATCATCGGCGATGGCATTAAACACAACGGCGCCCTCTTCTGCGCGGACTAAGCTCATGGGCATAGTGTTGGCGATGGACGGACCCGGCACTTGGCCGCTCGCCATCGCTTGTAAAACTTCTAAGCCACTCATGCGGCTAATATTCATTCGCTCGCCCTCGATTAAGATTAACGCGGTAAAGGTTATCCGTCGTAATTGACCTCTACTGTGACATGCACCAACTGCCGGTTATCGTTAAATAATTGCTTTACGTGGTCGGGGGTGATGGTCGCATCGCTGGTTGTGACGGACAAAATGCAAGCGTAGTGCTCCCGCCCCACCCGCCATAAATGATAGTCGGTAATCTCCATCGTACCCAGTGACGCTTGTAATTGCGCGTTAAGGCGCTGCGCTATCGGGGCATCCATCTCGGCGTCTAGCAGTACTTTACCGGTATCTTTGATTAAACCCACCGCCCAAACTGAGACGACACCCGCACCCACGATACCCATCATAGGGTCAAGCCATACGGCGCCCCAGAGCAGGCCACCAATAAGCGCGACAATTGCCAATACTGACGTTAAGGCATCGGTCAGTACATGCAAGTAGGCTGCGCGTAAATTTAGGTCATGGCCATGGTCGTGCTCGTGCGAATGATCGCCGTGGTGGTGGTGATGGTGCCCGTCTTTAAGCAACCACGCACAGGCCAGATTAACCAGCAGCCCCAAAACCGCGACGACAATCGCTTGCTGGTAGTGAATCTGGGTGGGTGACATCAAGCGCTCTACTGACTGAAACAACATCAAGCCGGCAATGCCCAACAAAAAGATCGCCCCGGTAAAACCGCCGAGCACTTCGATTTTCCAGGTGCCAAAGGTAAAACGCGGGTGGGCGGCGTAACGGCGCGCCGCCGCGTAAGCTATCACCGCCAAACCAAGCGCCAAGGTATGGGAGCTCATATGCCAGCCATCAGCCAGCAGCGCCATGGAATTAAACACCCACCCTCCGGTGATTTCAGCCACCATCATCACGGCCGTTAAGATGACTGCCCAGAGGGTATTGCGCTCGCCCAAAGGGTTGCCTTCATCAAACCTATGATCGTGATAACGCTGCCGACTGTCGCCCACTGCCATTGTCTTGACTCCTTAACACTGCAAATTATACTATACCCCAGTATACCTACAGAAACAGGAGAGTGGCAATGGCCCATACCACCAAGCAGCGCGACAAGCTGCTCGCGCGGGTTAAGCGAATTCGCGGTCAAGCGGATGGGATAGAGAAGTTACTGAATCAAGATGGCGACTGCGCCAAAGTCCTGCAGCAAATTGCCGCCATACGTGGCGCCGTTAACGGCTTAATGTCCGAGGTGTTAGAGGGGCATATTCGCGAGCATTTAGGATCACACGAGGCGACAACACAGGAGCGAGACGCCGATATTGAGCAGGTCGTTGCCATTTTGCGCTCTTACATGAAGTAAGTCAGACAGCCACCCCGTGCGAGTAAAGCTCAACAACATATAAGGTCAAACACCGTTAAGCTCACTGAACAGACGGTGCTTATTTGTTTAGGGAGTTAACAACAACCTTACGGCATCGCTAAACGATGGCTCGGATACTTTACCGTGGGAAACCTCGTAACGGCGCTGAGTAATCTGCAGGCGAGCAAAGTTTTTGCAGCGCAAGCGAGCTTTAAATTCTGTTACCTAGGCATCATTACCCTCGGGCAGCGCACTGCTGACCAAGCCGTTCGCGCCATAGCAACGGCTTAACGAGGGCTCTAGCCAAGTCGGCGGTTGATATAAGATGACGGACGCTCGTACCACACAAACACCCGCCTTTAGCGCCGTACGTTGATTCATTTACACCTAGCACGGAATTTATTAAGCGAGACATTACAACGCCAACAAACCCAGCCTACGGACATCGCATCCACGGGGGCCGCAGACTTCAGAAAATAGATAAAGAGTTTGCGGTACGTTATAAATCCAATTAGCCACATTAACGGGCGCTTGGTTTGCGCAACTCAAATCGTAATTTAAGTTGTAGCCGCATACCTCGTAACCAGTGCGCCCGCAAAACAAACCAGGGCCACAGGCGGCGTCGTAAAATGTGACACTATCGGCAATATCGGCGGTTGGCCCCACGCTCAGGTAGTAGCTGTAATCGCGGTTCGGGGTGACATCCCAGTACACCTCAAACAAGCCATCGTAGGCATATGGGTCCAAATAAAGCGGATCGTCGGGGTAAAGCCCGCTATCGACACCGTAGCTATCGACCACCGCAAACTGCGTAAGCGCGAGCGGCGGCGGGGGTGGCGGCGGATTACTGTGCCCCTCAGGCGACTTACAGGCAGCCAGTAGCGCACAGCCAATGAATAGGTAAAGCATCTTAATATTGATCATGGCGCACCTCCTACGTTATATGACAAGCTGACAGTAACGCCCAATGCCTGAATGAAGGCTGAATCATCCATCTTGTGTTTTAGCCGCCAAGCCAGTATTTTCATGGCTACGATCAACGCCTTGCGACAGGATAGCTAACGTGCCGCCACCCTCACTCCCCGAGCTAGACGCCCCCCCACCGGGACAGGTGTTGGTGGCGTGCGCCGAGTGCGATCAATTAATGTACTGCCCGGTACGCAGCAACCAAGGTATACCTCGCTGCCCGGCGTGCGGCGCGACACAACAAGCAAGCCGCCCGTTTGACCCGGCCACCCCACTCGCCATTGCCATGGCGGCTTTAATACTGGCCATACCGGCCAATATTTATCCACAATTAACCTTTAGTTTGTTAGGGCAACCTAACTATTACACGCTAATCGGTGGGGCCCAACATTTACTCGATAGCGGATTCTGGTGGGTTGGACTTTTGGTGCTCATCGGCACCGTCGCGGCGCCACTTGGGTTGTTATTGTTGATCTTACTCGTCTGCTTAGCGTGGTTTAGCCGCGCGCCCACCAGAATATTGGCAAGGCTACTAAAGTGGTATCACCACTTAACCTCTTGGGTAATGCTGGATGTGTACTTATTATCGGTGATTGTCTCAGTGGTAAAGCTTAAAGATCTGGGAGACTTTGAGTTTTCACTAGGCTTTTATTGCTTTGTATTGCTGCTGCTAAGCTTAAGCGCCGCCATGATCACTTTTAACCAAGAACGGTTTTGGGATTTACTCGAGGAGCGAAACCGTGCGCGCGATTGATCACCAGATTTGTCGCTGTGCAGTGTGTGGTAAGCTCGCCTATAAACGCACCTCAAGAATCAGCGTTTGCCCGCGCTGCCATACGCCTCTGCATCAGCGCGAGCCGGGCTCCGTCTCGCGTACGTGGGCGCTACTGATAACCGCCATAGTGGTTTTTATCCCCGCTAACCTTTACCCCATCATGACGGTAGCGCAACTCGACAATAAAACCCCCAGCACCATATTGGCTGGAGTGATAAACCTTGCCGCGCACGATATGCTGCCCATTGCCATTGTGGTGTTTATCGCAAGCATTGCAGTGCCACTATTTAAGCTGCTAGGTATTGCCGTACTGCTGATTGCCGTGCAGCGCGGTAAAAAAATAAACCCGCACCAAGCAACATTTATGTATCGTTTTATCGAGCTAATTGGCCGCTGGTCAATGCTGGACTTATTTGTGATCTCCATCTTGGTAACGTTGGTCAGCTTTGGCAAAATCGCCAGCATTGAGCCCAATGTAGGCGCGACGGCTTTTGGCGCAGTCGTCGTGCTCACTCTGCTGGCTGCCAAAAGTTTTGACCCCCGCTTGATTTGGGACTTACAGGAACCCGACTATGACTGATAAACACGGCATCGCCGACGCGGTACCCGGCGCCTCTGTCCATCGTAAACGCGGTATCTCGGCCATTTGGCTACTGCCCCTGTTGGCGGTAGTGCTGGGCGGCTGGTTGGCCTACAAACATTTCACCGAGGCCGGCGTGAATATTGTGGTGGTTTTCACCACCGGCGAGGGCGTGGAAGCGGGTAAAACCGAGGTGCGCTATAAAGGCATTAAGATTGGTACGGTAAGTGAGTTAAACGTACAACCAAACCTTGAAAGCGTCGCGGCGCAAGTCACCTTAAGCAAACAGGTCGAGCCCGCTCTGCGCGAAGACACCCGCTTTTGGCTGGTAAAACCCGAGCTCTCCCTTGGTGGCGTGCAGGGTCTGGATACCTTAGTCTCGGGTAACTACATTGCCATGCGCCCCGGGGTAAGCAACCGCACCCAGTATGTGTTTAACGCTTTAGAAGATCCGCCGCCACCAGAGCCCGCCAGTGGCGATTTGCAAATTCAGTTAACGGCACCCGATGTCGGCTCTCTGCACACCGGCTCGCCTATTCACTATCGCAAATTGCGGGTGGGCGAAATTGTCGATTACTCGCTCAGCGAAGATCGCAACCGCGTGATATTTCAGGCACAAATTAAGGCCGAATACGCCGACCTGGTCAATGATCGCTCGCGCTTTTGGAACACCAGCGGCATTTCAATTAGTGGCGATTTAAACAGCATTGAGCTAAACACCGATTCGCTCGCCTCGGTTATTTTGGGGGGACTATCCTTTGACACCCGCGCCGGCTTAGACGCCGGCGACGCCGCACAAAACGATGATCTGTTTCGTATATTCCCCAACTTTGCCGAAGCCAACACCGGTCACGAGATCGAGATCGAGTTTCCATCGGCAGAGGGCATAAAAGCTAACCACACTGAGATTCGCTATAAAGGCATCAGCGCTGGCAAAATCATCAAGCTAGAAATGAAGTCGGATTACAGCGGTGTGGTTGCCACAGCCAGCATCAACCCTTTAGCCGACGTCCTGCTCAATGAGAGCACGCAGTTTTGGATGGCGACACCGAGTATTTCTCTGTCCAAAATTTCTGGGTTATCGACGCTGCTAACCGGCACACACATTGAAATGGATTTTTCGCAAGAGCCCGGCACAGAGCAGTACCATTTTGTCGCATTGGCCGAGTCGCCCGCACCGCGCCAAGATAAACCAGGTTTGTATATCACGCTGGCATCCACCGGCTTGGAAGGAATTACCCGCTCTAGCGAGATCTACTATCGCAACGTCAGCATCGGTACCGTCATCGATTACCACCTGAACGACGACCACACCCAAGTCCTGATGGATGTGCACATCCCACCGAAGTTTGCGCCATTGATTACCCGCGAGGCGCGCTTTTACCAAAACAGTGGTATCGACGTAAAAGCCAATTTAAGCGGTGTAAGCATTCAAACAGAATCGCTGGCCAGCGTGTTGCGCGGCGGTATTGGTTTACTCTTACCCGAGGGCGCGAGCAATGCAGCAAAAGCCGACGCCAACAGCCAATTTACACTGCACCCCTCACTGCAAGAGGCCAGCAAACGCGGCCCGTCTATCGCCATTGCCTTTGCCGACGGACAAGACCTAAGCGCCGGCGCCGATATTCGCTACCTCGGTGTCAAAGTTGGCGTGATTGAACGCATCGAACTTAACCACCCAGAGCCGGGGGTAACGGCGCACGTAAGCCTTAAACCAGGCATGGAGGCGTTTGCCACCAAAGGCAGTGTGTTTTGGCGAGTCAAACCAGACATCAGCTTAAAAGGTATTAGCAACTTAGGCACCTTAGTATTTGGCCAATACCTAGCCGTCGAACCGGGTGCCGGGGCAGCGCAATACGACTTTGTCGGCCGCGAGTCGCCGCCCGAGCAATATTTAAGTGAGAATGGCTTAACCGTAACCCTTGAGGCGCCATCGCTGGCATCGATAAAAGCCGGCCGTTCAGTGTTTTACCGCGAGATTCCGGTGGGAACGGTCACCGGCTTTGAGCTGGACGAGAGTGCGCGACACGTTAATATTTATCTACACATAGACCCGCGTTACGCGCCTTTGGTAAAAACTAATTCGGTATTTTGGAACGCAACCGGCATTAACTTTGACTTTGGCTGGCTGTCTGGCGCCACACTAAAAACCGGATCGGTGCAATCGGTACTGGCGGGCGGCATTGCCTTTGCCACCCCCAATGCGCCCGGTGAAGATATCGATGACGGTGCGATTTTTACATTGCACGAGGCAGCCGAGCAACAGTGGCAAGACTGGTCGCCAGAAATTCCTTTGACCCGATCGTCAGTAAAAACAAAGCGCACCGCCGAGAAAAACGACAGCGCACGATAAAGGATTATAACGATTAGCGCGGGCAACAAGCCCGTGCTGTCGGGGCGCCGTTAGCGATTTTTGCGGCTGCGTTTGCGGCGCTCGAGCTTTTTTGCCTCTTTGCGCTCGGCCTCAATCAGCGCGAGGCGCTCGGCCTCGACCACCTCGCGCTCAACCATCTCGGGAGTCTCTAGGCTAATACCGCCAAACAAGCCCGCGCGAAAGTCGTTGACAAACAGCTGCGAGATTTTATTAAAATCAGCGTGCCCTCCAGCCCCTAAGCAACCACGCTTTTTAGCAATCACCTCTAAAAACTCCACTTCGTGATCGGGCAGCTCGTTTAATTGGTAACGCTCTTTTAACGCCTCGGGGTAAGTTTTTAGCAAATAGCCTGCGCCAAAATAGGCAACGTCATCGTATTCCAGAGCAGTATCTTTAATGGCACCGGTAAAGGCCAGGCGGTAACTGGAGTTTTCATACTGTTGTTTGGGCCACAAAATTCCGGGCGTATCCAACAACATAAAGTCGTCGGCCAACCAGATTTTTTGCTGACGCTTGGTGACCGCAGGCTCATTACCGGTTTTTGCCACCGCGCGCCCGGCCAGGGTGTTGATCAGCGTCGACTTACCGACATTGGGGATGCCTAAAATCATTGCCCGCAACTTTTTATAACCGGTGCCGGTTAATGGCACCAACTTGCGGCACAACTCCGGCAGCATTTTCATGCGATTGGGGTCGTTGGTACTAATCGCGAGGGTTTTGGTATTGCGCTGGCTTTCAAAATGCGCTTGCCACAGCGCGATATTGCCCGGATCGGCCAAGTCGCTTTTAGACAGCACTTTAACCACCGGCTTTTCACCGCGCAGCCTTTGAATTAACGGGTTTTCACTGCTAAACGGAATACGCGCATCAAGTACCTCGATCACTAGGTCGACCTCGGGCAGCACTTCGCGCATTTCTTTTTGGGCCTTGTGCATATGGCCCGGGTACCACTGTAACGTTGCCATTTGGCGTGTCCTATTGTTCAATCACAATGGCTTCGCCATTAAATTCTATACGTTGCCCCGGCACTAACTTGCAGCGCTTGCGGGTTTCTACAACGCCGTCGACACTGACCATGCCGGCGTCGATCACTTGCTTGGCAACCGCCCCACTCTCAACCCACCCCTCTACTTTTAAAAGGTTGGCCAAGGTAATAAATTCGGTACCGTTCAGGGTAAATGTATCGCTCATGAGTACCTCAAAGTAATGCTTAAATGTCCCCGCCAGAGCGGGGCTGCAAAGGGTAAAAATCCCGCTGTAATACGCTTAACAGCGGCGGCCACATCCGTCGCCACGCCTGCCAATTGTGTTCACCGTCAACCTCGACCCGATTAACCTCGGGTAACAGCTCGGCAAACGCTTGGCCGGGCTGGTAGAACTTGCCGGAGCGAGCGAGCCCCACATACCAATAGCGGCGCTCGGTCAACGCCGATGCATCGAGCCACGGCCAGAGGTTTTTGTCTGCCTGCCGCTGCGGCGGCGCCACGTCCGTGTCTAGCTTGTATTGGTAATACTCGGGCTCGCCCAAATAAGGGGTTAACAAAGTCAGTGAGGCCGGTCGCCACGAGGCATTATCTCGCCAGTATAACAGACTGCCAAATCCGCCCAGCGACACTCCGGCAAAGTGCAGCGTGTGGTATCCCGCGCGTTTCGCGGGCTCAAGCACATCGGCTTGTAAGCGCACTAGCAAACTACGATCGCGATAGTAGCCAAAGTGGGCATCGGCAACAATCGCATCCAGCGGGAGGTTTGCTTCACGCAACTGATCGATCAGCCCCTCTTGGGCAAAACGTTCGACGCTATCGCCAATGCCAGGCAGCATAATCATTGCATCCTGAGCGCGGGGGCAATCATCGGCGCGCGTTAGCTGATAATTCAGGGCGCGGCAGTACAGACGAGTTTGCATGGGCACATCGGCGCTGCGCAAATAATAGCAGCCGGAACCACTTGCAACCGCAAGCAGCGCAAGCAAAACAAGCCGGCACCCACTAACCATAAATCACTTTCGCCCGTCGTAATTGCCGCCCGGCAAACCACAGTGCCAACAACACAATGGGGAGCGCCGAAAGCCAAAAGGCGGCAAACGCCCAGATGGGGGCAGATTCACCTAGCAGCAGACTTTTAAGTACTGTTTGATGCCCCAGCAGTGGCACCCACAATTGCCAATCGGCATAAATACCTGGGCTGGTCATCACAATAAAAAATGGAATCATCGGCAGCAGCACTAGCAAGCTCATATAGGTTTGGGCGTCTTTAAACGAGCGCGACAAAATACCCAGAGCCAACTGCAGCGCCGCGGCGATCATAGCCACCGGCAATAACGAGCCAAATATTGCCAGCACGGCCAGCAGCCCAACCTCGACCCGAAAACCCATTTGATTAAAAGGTAATAAAGCTAACGCAATACTGAGCAAGATAAGCGTTAAAGCTACCACCGATAAAGTTAAACATAACGCCGCCAACCACTTGCCCGTAATAAACAACGCCGACGAGGTAGGGTTAATCAAAAGCGGCTCTAGTGAACGACGCTCGCGCTCGCCGGCGGTCATATCTGCCGAGAAGCCCATGCTCCCCATCATGGCACTCATAAGTAATAACAACGGCACACCGGCTAAAATCAAACCGCCCATCTGTTGCTCCGAGGCCACATTGGTTTCTTTAATGTGTACCGGCGCGATCAGCTCGGGGCTAAGCCCGCGCGCCATGACGTTAACGGCCGCATTGCGTGACGAGTACTGATAGATAAGGTTGCGTACGGTGCCCAGCGGGCCGTGTACATTTTGATTGGCGGCGTTGTACACCAATGTTACCGGCAAAGGCTCTTTGGCACCTGGGGCCGGCTGCTCGGCGGGAAGACTCAACCCTATTTCCAGCTCGCCAGCTTCGACCGCTTGGTAGAGATCTTGGTCGTAGGTTTTTATGTTTATCTGGTTTTCTTCAAGCCACGCAACCAACTCTGGCGCGTTACCACTGACATTTAATTCGATGTTGTGCTGCACATTTTTTTGCAAGTGAATAGCAAAGCCAATACCCAGCGAAAAGAACACGACCATGTAGACCGGGGGCAAAAACGCTAAACGCAAAGCGCGTTTATCGCGCACCGCATCAATTAACTCTTTATAAAAAATGGCTTTAAGCGTGCGCCACATTATCTTGCTCCTTAATTTCAGACAGTTGCACAAACGCCTCTTCCAAACTGGCACAACCGGTAGCCGCCACCACATCGTTAACTGTACCGTCGGCAACAATGCGACCCCTGGCAATCACCACCACGCGATCACAAAGGTTCTCTACCTCGTACATTAAATGGCTTGAAAACAACACGCACTTACCGGCGGCTTTTTGTGCGTGTAACAAGCGACGAACAGCGCGAGTGGTAATCACGTCCAAGCCATTGGTAGGTTCGTCCAATAAAATATGATCAGGACCGTGCACAATCGCCCGCGCCAACGCGGTTTTCATACGCTCGCCTAATGAGAAGCCATCGGCATAACGCTCGGCAATGGTCTCCATTCCCAACAACTCAATTAAGTTCTCACACGCGCTGGCAATTGCCGGCTCGTCCATACCTTGCAGGCGAGCAAAATAGGCAATATTCTCCCGGGCCGTTAGTCGTTTGTACAAACCAGCGGTGTCGGGCAGCACCCCAAGCTTGTGACGCACGATATCGGGCTGTTGCGCCACATCGATACCATCGACGGTGATTCGCCCCTCGCTGGGCACCAGCAAGCCAACCAAGAGCCGCATCAACGTGGACTTACCGGCGCCGTTTAAGCCCAGCAAACCGACGATCTCACCATCATTAATACGCAGCGATACATTATCCAACGCCACGACATCGCCAAAACGCTTACTGATATTGTCAATCTCAATCATAGTGTGTCCACCGCTGCGCTATTACTCTCGGGTGACAAGTAAGGCACTAAAGGCTGAATTTTTGTCATACACTCCGCGCTGCCTTCGCTTAACTGAGTATGATTAATAAAGTCGGCAATCACCGCTGAGGTACACCCTTCTCGAGTGACACCGTGGTGCGCGCCCGTTGCCACCAGTGACGTTGCCTTGGTTAAGGTGCGGGCAGCCTGCGCGGCCCAATATGGTGGCGTGATGGGGTCGCGCTCACCCGATAACAATAATGCGGGCACATCACTGCGTACCGGCTGATAATACTCGCTGGCAACGCTCGCCTTGGGCCAAAACTCACAAATACGCGTAACCGGCGTCGCCAGGTCAACCCCGAGAAAAAGCTCACTCTTGGGCCTGGGTGTTACGCCTGCGTCTTCATTGCACAGAATTGTCATATGCATACCAAGCGCTAAATTAGGCGCACTATCGCTGGTTGCTAAGCGGGTAATTAGGCTCGCCACTAAACGGTAATCTTGCGTATCGGCAGCGGCTAACGCGGCGGGCAACAAGCGACTCGCCAAGCGATCGTACAAACTAAAACGCACTAAACCGGCAAGCTTACTGTCATCCAACAAGAGCGATGTAGGTTGCCCCGTTAGCGGGTGGTCAATCGTCAAGGTAACGGGCTGTGCACGTAAACGCTCTGCGGCCCGGCGCCCCGCCTTGGCTATATCACCATAGCGCTCGGTACAGGCGGCTTGCGCTAAGCACTGCTCGGCAAGCCGCTGTAGCGCTCGGTTTGCATCACTACCAATGTTATATGGCATGGCCAATTGCACCGGTGCCACACCATCCATCACCACCGTGCGCAAAGCTTGGGGGTAATCGGCCAAATAGCTCAAAATTACTCGGGTGCCATACGAGCCACCCCACAAGTTAATGGTGCGGTACCCCAACGCTTTGCGCACGGCTTCTAAATCGGCCACCGCCGCGCTGGTGGTGTAATATGGCGCGCGAGGCGCTAACGCTTTAGCACACACGCGGTATTGCTCGATACTCGCGTCGGTAGCCGCCGCTGAATGCCTCAACAACTGGTCGGCCTCATCAACCTCACAATTGAGCGGGCTAGAATGTCCGGTGCCGCGCTGATCGACAAACACAATATCGCGTTTTTTGCGCAACTCGTAAAACGAGCCTGATAACACATCGGCAATATCGGTGGCCGACTGCCCCGGCCCGCCGGCAATCACAAACAAAGGATCGGCCTCGGGCGCAGCGCTGATGGCCGGCCAGCGTTTGATGTATAGCTCAAGCTCGTTTGCCTCGGCCCCACCCAACCCCGGGTTTGTCGCAGAGCGATTTAAAGGCACGGTAAAATAACCACACTCGGCGCCACTGACCGTTGGCGCCTCGCCCTCTTTGCGCTCGCAAGATGTCAGCTCAAGTGAGACACGGGGTTGATAGCTATCGCGCTTATCACACCCAAATAGAGTTACTGACACCAAAGCAGCAATTGCGTAACGCCACCAACCATCGAACCTTATCTTCACGAATATTACTCCTTTAACAATGCGTCCTTTTATCTATATCACCGGCGCTCCTTGCTGACGACGTTAGGCTACCCAGTCATGGATCGCTCCCGCGCTAGGCGCACGGGGACAATCTTTACGCGCAGCAGTATACCCTTGAGCTCTTGCGGATTGTACGCCTGTGCGCCGAGACATTAGCAACACAACACTTTTAAAGGCGAGTCACTTAGGGGCTGAGTCGCCTCAATACATGCGCCCGCAGCAGACACACCCAGAGGACTAAAACCTAGTGATATTAAGTACCAAAATATGACAAAAATCACACATAATATTGGTATTTAGTATCACATCAAGTTATCATCTCCAGCAGCGTAGGGGCTAATCTCGTACTTCTCCCCTATCGCCAACATTGGTTGCTGAGGTGATTGCAACATCTAAAAAGTCCAATAAAAAAGTCCCCCCGGAGGAGACAACATGAATACTAATAACGAGTACTCCCTAACCCGTAAAGTACCCGCCTTCAAACGCTCTAAGCGCGTTATGGCTTTTACCGCCTTGGTGGCCGGCTCTTCAGCTTTGCTCTCAGCCGTCGATGTCACTGCACATGGCTATGTGTCATCACCCAAAAGCCGCGTGATTCAATGTAAAGAAGATGGCATTGAAAACCCGACACTACCCGCATGTATCGCGGCCAAAGCGGCTGGAAACGGAGGTTTGTATACACCGCAAGAAGTTGCTGTTGGCGGCGTGCGTGACAATCATCGGGACTTCATTCCGGACGGACAACTTTGTAGTGTTGGCCGCAGTAACCTTGCGGGGATGGACCTCAACCGCACCGACTGGCCAGCCACCAGCGTAAGTCCTGGTCCTCTCGATTTTATATGGACCAATACGGCGGCTCATAAAACGACCTATTTCCGCTATTACATTACCCGGGAAGGGCATGATTTAACGCAACCTTTGCGTTGGGATGATTTAGAGCTGATTCACGACTCAGGCCCCGCCGATCAAGAAGCCGTTGCAACTCACAATGTCGATCTACCCTACCGAACCGGTCGTCATATTATTTATAGCGTTTGGCAGCGCGATTGGGTAAGAGATGCCGCCGAAGGTTTTTATCAGTGCATTGATGTGGACTTTGGTAATGGCAGCGGCAACAACTCCAGCGCTAGCTCTGACTCAAGCTCATCGAGCAGTGTGTCCAGCAGTTCATCCAGTGATACCAGTGATACTTGCGCGGCATTAACCGATTGGAACGATAGCAGCGTATATACAGGCACAAATCAGGTCCGATACCTCGACAAACGCTATCAAGCAAAATGGTGGACTCAAGGTGACAACCCCGCCGGCAACTCAGACATCAACGGCGTTTGGCTAGATTTGGGCGCGTGCCATGGCAGCCCGATCTCGTCTTCATCCAGCTCAAGTAACTCATCGTCGGTAAGCTCATCCAGCAGCTCTGTTGTTACGTCCAGCAGTTCAAGCAGTGCTACTGGCAACTGCACCTCTCCGAGCTATGTTGATGGCAGCAACTATGCCAATGGCGCACTGGTGCAAAACGGTGGCAGCGAGTACAGCTGCACTGTGAGCGGCTGGTGCACCGTGGGCGGACCTTACGAGCCGGGCTCTGGCTGGGCCTGGAACAATGCATGGTCACTAGTGCGCAGCTGTAACTAACACGGCGCTCTACTGCCCACTTTGTTTAGATAAACACATAGTGGGCAACCGACCCCTTACCCCTAAAAGCCCCACCTAAAATAAAGTGGGGCTTTTTATATAAAAGCTCCAGACAGTTTTTCGCTAACAGCCCAGCCACATCGCCGCGACATGATTACCCCGTAAGCGTTAATCAAGCCTTGCAAAAGTCCATTAGCCATTGCCAAATGCGGACTCCTGACTCACTATATCCACCGAATGACCTAAACCCATTAAAACAACATACTGTTCGATATAAAGGGGAGCCAAGCCCGTGAAGGCTGCAGATCAACCACATCGTTTTGACCATACCACCCACGCTAGCGCACCGCCGACCCCCTCTGAGGGTCACCTAAGCAGACGTTTACCCATGAGTCGCTTAGCGCTCTGCATTGCCTGCTCTTTGCCTTGGGCGAGTGCCGCTCTGGGCGAGAGTAAGTCAACCAATATGACAAGCTCCGAGCTCTCCATCGAAGAAATTATTGTCACCTCAACCAAAAGATCGCAAAGCCGCGACGACTTTGCCGGCTCGGTAACTGTGTTCGACCAGCAGTGGCTTGCCCAACAGCAGCCATTAACATTGCAAGCACTTGCCGGGAATACGCCGGGGTTTAACATTATCGATACCGGCAGCCGCAACCCAAGCCCTTTGGTAATTCGCGGCTTGCGCTTTGCGGGCGTCGATGCGAATGATTTGGGAGGCGATGGCGGCAGCGTGGCTCGCTATATTGATGATATCCCGCTAGAAAGCTACTACCTGCCCCCCGACTTACAAGTACTGGACCTTAAGCAGGTTGAAGTGCTGAAAGGCCCTCAGGGCACTTTGTACGGCAGCAGCTCGCTGTCGGGGGTGGTTCGTTACGAAACCAATAAACCCGACCTGGAAGAGTACTCCACCCAGTTAAATGCCAGTGTGAGCGACACGGCACACAGTGACGATACCGGTCATTCAGTGGGTTTGGTGAGCAACCTACCTATCGCCGCAGGCAAAGCGGCCGCGCGATTGGTGTTAAACCAAGACGAGGTGGCGGGCTTTATTGATAACGACTATTTATTGTCTGGCCCTGAAAACGACATTAACGACGAGCGCGGCAAGCAGGCGCGCTTAAGCCTGCGCTGGAAACCGGTCGATGCATTAACGCTCGACGGCAGCTATCATTATCAAGACCGCTTTGTCGGCGACCGCCAAGCCAGCAATGAGCCCTTTACCGACGATCCCTACGGCGCCTCAAGCCGTTACCTGCAGCCGGCCGATACCAAAGTCGAGATGGCGAGCATCTCGGCGCGCTACGAGTTTGAACATGTTGCAGCAACAGCGATTCACAGCCGCTACGATTACACCACCCAGCGCCAAGCGGATCAGACCGACTTTTTACTGGGTTATGGTGAGTTTTACTCCTCTTATGATAATTTTTCTGCGCTTACCCAAAGCGACTTTGATGTCACCAAAAGCAGTACTGATTTACGCTTAGCATCGCGCGATGATTCTGCGCCGTGGCAGTGGTTGGTGGGCGCGTTTTATAGCGAAGATGATATTGAGGGCGATATAGTTGACTTGACACCCGGTCTTGATAAATTTTGGGGCGTAGAAGATGAGCCGCTCGATTATTACGGCGAGCAAACCGAACACTTAACCGAGACAGCTATTTACGGGGAGTCGACCTATCGTTTTGGCTCACGCTGGCAGGTCACACTAGGCGGCCGCTACTACGAGCAAGACGACGACTTACAAACCTGCTCGATGTTTCCCCTGTATGATCGCCTCGACGGCTACGAGCCCGCGTTAGTCTGCGATGCTGACAACGAAAGCGACGACGGTTTTCTCTGGAAGGCCAGCGCCCAGTACCATGCGCAATTTGGCTCGCGATTTTACGCCGTCTACTCAGAGGGCTTTCGCCGCGGCGGCAGCAACGCCTTACCGGTCTATATCGAGCAAAACCGAACCTACCAACCCGATTACGCCGAGCACTATGAGCTAGGCTTTTTATCGGGTGATTTATGGCAAAACGCCACGGTTAACGCCAGCCTGTACACCATCGACTGGCAAGACATCCAACAGAGTGCTACGGTCGAATACTACCCCGTCACCATCAACGCGGGGGCCGCGCGCTCAATTGGGGTTGAGCTGGAAGGTCGTTTTAATTTGAGTGACCACTGGGGGCTACAATGGGGCGCGGCTTATAACGATGCCACCCTGCGCATTCCGGCCGACGACGCTTTTGATCTGGCAACGCCGGGGCAATCGGGCGATCGACTACCGGGCTCACCCCGCAAACAATGGAACATCGGGCTAGATTCCGAACATCAATTTGACGCTTTTCAGGTTGATACTCTAATATCGGTTATGTCTCTCGGTGAGATCACCACCGCACTTAACAGCAACATTGCCAATTATGAACGCCTACCCGGGTTTACTCTACTGAATGCTCATGTGGGCGCCCAGTGGGGCAATTGGTATTGGGCCGTCGATGCGACCAACCTCACTGACGAGCGCGCGATCACCGGAAGCCGACACGAAAGTGAGTACGGCCCCCAAGGACGCTTCGATATCATCACCCGCCCGCGCACCCTAGCCTTAAGTGTGCGCATAACACTTTAGGGTGCTGAATAAATAACTATTGGCAAAACAGGATGGTTTCTATGTCAAAAAATAACGGTACTTTACTCATTGATGTCCCGCAAGGCGGCGCCAGTATTACGACCATAAAGCTAACACCAAAACTACCAAAAGCTGGCAAAGCTCAAGTCTGGACAATGGATGATGTGACCACTGAGAAGGTCGAGAAGTTTTCAAACGTAGTCGTTGCGTTTGATGAAAACTCACTGCCAGATCAAGTGCGTTACGAGAGAGCGATACTGGTGGTTCACCTCTCTGAAAAAGCGCAAAAGCAAAAAGGTTATTGGAGCTTTGCATTTGACGGGCTGCAGTATGTACCGAGCAAAGAGGACGACCTGCACAATATCGAAACGCAAGTATCACGCGACGGACAAGTACTCACATTAACTATCCACAACTTCGGTCTCAATAGTGAAGATGTGGATTTTAGCTTCCTCGCGATGTATCGGGATAACCAATCCGGTGAATGCTCAATCTACGCATCCGCCGATCCAGGCATCCGCGTTGGCCGTCCGCCAGGGCCGTAAGTTCGCCCTTTAAATTTAAGCATTATTTCAGAGCGCCCTACTGAGCAGCAGGACAATCAGTAGCGGCGCTACCCCCAGCTTGAGTAAACACCCCCTCACCGCACAAGGATTGAAACCACGGCATCGAGAACCACACCGCGCCCATACCGCTATTAAGTGCCTCGCGCGCGGACAGCTGCGCCGAAATACGCTCTCCGGCAAGGGTGTACACTAAGGCTCCAGCGTAGTGAGTGTCGCCACTGTTAGGGTCGAGTTCCCGCATCTGTTGATAAGCCTGCACAGCCGCCCTCGACTGGCCTAGCTGCGCCAGCGCTTGCGAGCGTGCGCGCAAAGAGAAGGCATCGGTCGCGGACTCTGTCGCTTTAATTAATTGTCGATATTGCTCCTGCGCACCGGCATCACCCATCAACAGTGCCGTATCGGCGACATTGAGTAATGTTTGCGGGTCATCCGGCGCTCGAACGAGTGCCTCTTGAAACAGCGATTGGGCTTTAGGGTATTGCTGCTCCAGCATATACACCAACCCCAAATTATTCAGCACTATGGCGCTGCGCTCATGCTCCAGCACTTGCTCCAACGCTTCACGCGCCTCGGGCAATCGCCCCTCCCACAGGGCAATAACGCCTCTAAAGCTATTGGTTTTATGGTCACTCGGGTTAAGGGCGTACGCCTTTTCGATGTGTACCCAGGCCGCTTTAACATCGCCACTAAGCCAATACGCCATAGACAAACGAAAATGGTTTTGCACGCTCGATCGCAATTGCACACCATCGCCAAAGTAGTTCACCGCCGTTTTATATTCACCTTCTGACAGAGCTAGCAAACCGTTAAGCTCGGCTATTTTTAACGGGCTTGCGCCCAGTGCCTCTAACTCGGGAATCAACACCCTTGCGCTATCGTAATCGCGGCGCGCTCGTGCCAAGGCAAATTGGTTGAGCATCTGACTCTCGGTTTGTACATGTCGCTCCGCAGGTAAAAAGCGTTGCAGGCGCGTTAAATAATCAGCCTCCCCGGTATCGTGGTAAAGATCCAGCGCGATCTCTCGATACAAGGTTTGTACGCTGGACCACGCTTGAGCATCGGGCTTTAATGCCTCCAGCAAAGACAGCTGCGAGGTGTTAGCGCCATTAATACCATAGGCCTGATATTGATCGACAAATACTTTATAGTCTTGCTCATCGGGCAGGCGAATGGCACTGTCGCCAGTGTAATCATAAAGCTGATGCAGGTGACGATAGACGCTCTCGGCGAGCACGCTATAACGCTCATTAAGGGTGCGGTAAGTCAGCGACGATACAACTCTTAGGCGTGTGCCTTGAGCCGCTCGTGTTAACCGGCTCAGGGTAATATCGCACCACGTCAGCTCACAATATACATCCGAGGTGATTAGCTCGCGAGCGGCAACTGCCGTTAGTAATTCGTAAGGGCTACCGGCGAAACCGTCGACCTCAAAGCGCGGGATCAACTCCACACTGGGCACACTCAACGCCCCCTCGCTTGCCGCTTGGTAAACCGCACCGGCTATCATCCGCTGCTCATTGGAATCAAAATTTTCAGCCGCTGATATTTGCGGTGGCAAAACCGCTACAGGCTGGGCGGGCGCACCAAACCATGAAAAATAAGCCATCGCCGCGCCACCAACAAGTAACAAACATACGATCGCTAGCGCAAACCACTGACGTTGGGATTTTTTTTCTGTCGGCGCCGGCAACAACTGCGCGTGAAAATTTTGCGGTAACTCTAAGGTTGAGCCCACATCGGCTTCTAATGGCGCCGTCACGCGCGTCCAGTTAGCCGAGTCGTTAGAGCTTAAATCCCACTGGTAAATACCATTGAGCGTATCGCTGACCTGCTGACTATTTTGCGGCCGCAGCTCCCGCTGTTTTGCCAACAAGCCTGACAATAGCTGAACCAACTGGGGGGGTAAGCCATTGGCTTCAAGATTAACAACGTTCAACGGGGTGTGAGTAATGTCTTGCAGCAATTTCAGCGCGTTATTGGTCACGCCAAATGGGTGGGCATTAAACAAGATGTAGTAAGCGACGATTCCGAAGGAGAATAAATCGCTCCTAAAATCCAGCGAGTCGCCCATAATTTGTTCGGGCGACATAAAGGCATAACTGCCGATAACGGCTTGTGTTAGCTCGGTTTCTTTGCTTAGCTCGCGAGCGATACCAAAATCGGTCAGTTTGGCGTGCCCCGCCTGATTGACAATAATATTTTCAGGTTTTAAATCCCGGTGCAAAATACCGGCGGTATGAGCACACGCTAACCCTGCGGCTATTTCGTGCAACCACTGTAACCGCGATGAGGTAGAGGGACACTCTTCGCGCAGCTTGTGTGCAAGGTTAACGCCCTCGATGTACTCCATCACCAATGAGCAACCGCCAGGTTCCTCGATAAAGTCGTAAATCTGGACGATACAGGGATGATTAAGCTTGGCGAGGAATTTTGCTTCGCGCTGAAAGCGCTCTAGGCTGTCGGCATTTGCGTGATTATCGCGCAAACGTTTGATGGCCACCAGACGCTCCAGTTGCTCATCATGGGCAAGGTAAACCTGGCCCATTCCGCCCTGCCCGATAATACGCTGAATCCGGTATCGGCTCGCAATAACGGTATCATTGTGCAGGGGGTAGGTACTCATCTAGGCAAAGTAATCGGGCGGGTCTTTCCATCTAGGTGTTGATACTCAACGTTGCCACCTTTTACGATTGAGAACTGGCTACACCCCAAGCGCAAAGTCGTCCCACGGCGCTCAACAAATTTTTCGTTATTGACCTGAGGCATCATTTTTGACAACTGCTGCCGCGCCCGGTATATCTGAATATTGAGGTGCCCGGGCTCTAGCCCCAGCTCGCGCACCAATAGCTCGTTGGGCACCCAACCTTGATTACAGCTCGACAGCCCACGGGCCATATCTTCCACCCGGTGTCGCGCCAACAGCAGCAAAAGGTAATTGTGCGCCCGAATACCTAAATTATGATTAGCATCACCGGTAATTACATCCAAATCGGTGGTTTCTTCATCGAGGCTCACATCAAATCTCAGGTAGCTTTCGGAGATGCAAACATCCTGCGAGCGCTTTTCAATGGTCGGGGCGTAATCTCTGGCGCAAAACAACTGCCACGAGCCCGCCCGGCACTCAATAATATCACCATGACTAAGCGCTTGCGGCGCCTGTGGGGAGATGATCCGCTGCGCTTGCCACTGCCCGGTTTTGGAGTCCTGCTCCACGTACCATTCGGGGTGCTGCTCATTCGGAATCAAGTTTACGGAATTCAGCTCGATAGCGGCACTGAGGTCGTCTTTAGTGAATGGCTGCACGGGTACCAATAAGTCACAAGGCGGCGCGACACTCTCTACCGTAAGCACAACACCCTCTTCGCCAGCCAACTGAATCACATCGCCCACCGCTAGCGGACAATAATCACCGCTGGTTAGGCGCTTGCCATTCACCCAGGTGCCATTGCGGCTTAGGTCTTTTATCTGCCATTGATGACCGTTCCACTCGATGGATAAGTGGCGCCGAGAGATATAAGGGTTGTCGATAAACGTATCAACCTTCCCCGCTAGCGAACCGATCATGTGGTGGGCAACCACTGGAAATCGTAGGTCGGTATCCCTACGGTACAGGTAAGCCATTACCAGATCCCTATGCAAACAGAAAAACGAGTCGAGGTGATTAGAACGCGACAAATCCTTGGGCGTTTTCCAATCCTTGAGCGTTTTCCCAGGCGTAAAGCCAATACAGATCCTTGGGTGACGCGTTAATCAGCATTTCGCGCTGAATGCTCGTTTGAGCCTTTTAAAAGTCTAATACAGCTGTGTCTTGACGGCAAATGCTGTGGTATTTCAGGGGCTTATAACGCTAATGAGGCCACAATAGCCGTTTATTAGTAACGCGGGCAGCCCTAGTAATAACGTGCTAAGGGTATCACAGGTTAAGGGGTTTTGAGATTGCATTATCACGTCTGTGGCCCCACCCCAGCCGTTAAATAGCGCCCGCCTCGCGCAACAAGTCACGTAGCGCCTCCGCCAAGTGCCGGTACCCTGCGTCATTGGGATGGATACGATCCGAGCGCCAGTCAGACTCGCCCAGCACCTCGGCAACAATATCCTCCTGTAACGGTATACGGTTGTTCTCGGCGAGCGCCCGATACAAGGGTTCGGCGCGCAGCAGTAACGAGCGCTGGGGCACGGCAATCAGCACCACAGGAACATCTCGGGCACGGGCGATATCGATCATCTGCTGCAAGTTTTGGGCAAGGCGAGCTTTATCCATACTGCGCAGAATATCGTTGCCTCCGTGACACAAGAGCAAAAGATCGGGCTGTACCGTATCCAACACACCCGGCAAACGACTTAAGCCCACGGCTGACACCTCGCCTGGCACACCAGCGTTAATGACCTCACGCCCCAGCAGCCGCGCTAAGTGACTGGGGTAACTCTGACCATCTGTGGCGCCCGTGCCGCGTGTCAAGCTGTCACCAAACGCTAATAGCCGAGCATCGGGCGGTAATCTAGCAACGGAGGGCGACTCGGAGCAGGCGGTAAGGCATAAGAGCAATAGTAACCAAAATAACCCCCAGCCACGTTGTACGCTAGCCGTGAGCATCACGCTGGTACCGTCCGATCCGCGGCCCAGCTGCGCAAGCCGGCGATCTGCTCAGCCATAACCACCGACAGCGGGCTGGTATTGGCACAGGCGGCTAATAACGCGCTGGTATCCAGCGCGCGCGCCTCGGTACCGGCCTGAAACAACCCCGCGACAATCGCCTGCTCAATTTCCGCACCATTAAAACCCGTGCTCGCCACCGCCAGCTGCTCTAGGTCAAAGTCGTTAGGGTTTAAGCTGCGCTTGTGTAAATGAATCGTAAAAATATCTTGTCGCACTTGGGCATTGGGCAAATCGACAAAAAAGATTTCATCCATACGCCCTTTACGAATCAACTCAGGCGGCAAACGGCTAATATCGTTACTGGTGGCAACGATAAAAACACGGCTGGGACGCTCCGCCATCCACGTCAGTAATGTGCCCAACAACCTTTGCGCCACCCCACTGTCGCCGCCATCGGGGCTCATGGCTTTTTCGATTTCGTCCATCCACAGCACGCAGGGTGACATGGCATCGGCCAATTGCAGGGCCTTGCGCAAATTGCGCTCAGTTTCACCAATGTACTTATTGTACAGCGCCGCCATATCTAGTCGCAGTAAAGCCAGGCCCCACATACCGGCAATGGCTTTGGCCGCTAAACTTTTGCCGCCGCCCTGTACCCCCAAAAGTAAAACGCCCTTGGGGCGATCGGCAACGTGATCACTCGAGGTAAAGGCATCGCGACGATACTCCAACCATTGCTTTAAATTGTGCAATCCGCCAACACTGGCAAAGCTGTCTACTTCCTGCTCAAAGCTGACGATGCCTTCTAGGTCGAGCATCTGAAACTTGCTGCGGTTTAGCTTGGGCAAGTCATCGAGCGATATCGCGCCATCGTCCCAAATAGCGGCCCGTACCAATCGCTGGATATCGCTGGCGCTCATTCCTTGCAAGCTTGCCACCAATTTTTTAAGTGTAATATTGTCGGTTCGAATACGTGTATCGCCGTGTTTTTGCGACCAACGCCGAGCCTCTTCACGCACGACTTGCATAATGTGCTCGTCATTGGGCAGCGCCATAGTAAAGGTGGACGCGTACCGCGACAGCTCTTTGGGTAACGCTAACCGATAACTTAAAAAAATCAGGGTGTTGGGCACCGCCAAATGATTCAGCGCAATATCTTTAATCAGGCGCACCACTTCGGGTTGATCCGACAAAAACGGGTGAAAATCACACAGTATATAGATGCAAGCTTCATTGGCCGTTTTTATATGCCGCAATAGCTCGACCGGCTCATTCAGCCGAGTTTCTTTTGCGGCCAGCTGCGGGCCAAAACCAAGAGTCGACAGACCGTCGGTAAGGCTCCAGCGCGCTAACCGAGCCTCGCGCTGGCGCGCGACCCGCAAAAGTAAGTCCTCTGCCTTTTTTTCCTCATAGGTTTCTATCACTACCAGTGGAATGCTCGCATCCATAATCTGGTTTATATCGGACGTCTCTTGCACGGGCTACCTCCTTGGTTATTGGCCAAATGCTATCACAGCGTCTACTATAGCGGCTTGGACTGTAGCAGACGGACAAACACAGTGGCACACCGACACGCGATACGCATACGCTTAACCGCGCTGCTGCTAACAGCTTCCGCCTGTTTTGCTCACGCCCAAGAGCCCGCAAAACACATCGTTTTCACCTGCTCACTGGCGTCCAGCATCCCTGCCGTAGCGCGATTGGAAAGTTATTATCGCGATGCCTTTGCCGAACTCGGCTACACTTTTGAGATGCGCGAGCGCCCCTCCAAGCGGGCCATCGCAGAGGCCGCCGCCGGCGCCAGTGATGGCGAGTGCGCGCGAGTGAAGAACACACTAGCCGCCCAATACCGCAGCGCTCTAACCCCTATCGATGTGGTCGTAGGCAGTACCACCATAAATATCTGGAGTCGCCAACGGGAGCCACTCACGTTAAAAAGTTTAGGCCAGCCGCAAAACACCATTGGCTATGTTGACGGCAACGAGGCCAGCCGCCAAATATTAGAGAAGCTCAGTGCCAAACTGGGTGACCAAGCGCCTAACGTTATCGCCGTCAACAGCCACCAAACCGCGCTGCGTATGTTGGCTTTTGGGCGTCTAACCCATTGTATTGGGCCGCAGGTATCCTACAAAGCCGCGGCCGTTACCGCCAGCCTAACCGGTCAAGTCTTTGACGCTGGTATTTTATATACCGCCCAAGCGGCACCACTACTCAACAATAGACACCGTGATCTGCTCGCGCCCTTTACCCGCGAGCTACGTGCTATCGTCAGCGAGCGCGGCGTTATCGAGACGTACTAAGCCAAGCCAACGCCGCTCATCCACTAACTCGCGCTATGCGCAATCTCCGGTATAATCGAATCAACTTGCAGTACAACACCCCCCCAAAAGTGGGAGACTGACCATGACACAGGCACGACTTTCACCGATTGACCAGCTCATTATCCGCGCCGATAGCGCCCTGCAAGCACTCGCAGGAGGCCGGCCTCAGGCAAGGCGCTGTTCACCCGCCCACACATACCCTGAAGCTGAGCTAAACGATGCCGAACGCAAGCACGCGGCCGGGCTGATGCGAGTCAATCACGCGGGAGAGGTCTGTGCGCAAGCGCTGTATCAGGGCCAGGCACTGACCGCCAAGCTGCCCTACGTACGCGAACAAATGTACGAGGCAGCCGTGGAAGAGGAAGATCACTTAAAATGGTGCCAAGAGCGTATTCATGAGTTAGAAAGCCACACGAGTTATCTTAACCCGCTTTGGTACGGCGCCTCATTTGCCATCGGCGCCACGGCCGGCTTGGTCGGGGACAAAATCAGCTTAGGCTTTGTCGCGGCTACCGAGCAGCAAGTATGCAAGCACCTTGAATCTCACTTAAAAAGCTTGCCAGTTGCCGATATAAAGTCCCGCGTGATTGTCGAAAAAATGCTGGATGACGAAGCCCGTCACGCCCATACCGCACTTGAGGCCGGTGGGGCTCGTTTTCCGGGACCGGTAAAAGCGCTGATGACCCTGAGCTCCAAAGCCATGACCTGCGCCAGTTACTATTTTTAAATAACTAGGCGCAGCAACCAATATTCGAGCGCCCCACAACCGTTCAAAGCGCCGTCAGCATTGCGCTCAACGCAAGTGGCGCTGAGCTAGCCCGCAACAATCTCAAAATCATGGCTAATTTCCACGCCTGCGCCTTCTAACATAATAGAGGCCGAACAATATTTAGTGGCCGATAGCTCTACCGCGCGCGCTACCTGCTTTTCCTTTAAATCATCGCCCGCGACAATAAAGTGCAAGTGGATTTTGCTAAACACCGCTGGCACCGCGTCAACACGCTCGGCGGTGATTTCTACCCGGCAATCGCGCACCGCTTGCCGAGTCTTTTTTAAAATACTGATCACGTCGAAATTTGAGCAGCCTCCTAACCCCAACAGCAACATCTCCATTGGGCGAATACCGGTATTGCGCCCGCCGTGATCTTCGGGCCCATCCATCACCACACTGTGTCCGCTGCCCGACTCACCCAAAAATTGCGCACCATCGACCCATTTCACCGTTGCTTGCATGTGTTCTGCCTCTCATTTATCCGTTTTTCTGGCGAGCGGCGCATAACGCAGCCCTGACCATTCGCTATTTCAGTGGGCCGCAAGATTACCACAAACGCCTCATACCCCACATATGTCGCGCAAAACCTCTTCTAGATATAGCGAAAAGCAAACTTTAGCGCATGCCTTATAACTGGATCACAAAGATGGAACTCACTAAAGCGCGATATTTGGCACTTTGCTCATTTAGCGGCATAATGAGCCACCGAATTTGAGACATTTATGTCAGGAGTAGCACTTTGGGCGCAGCCTCACTTACACCGCACATTACCAATGTTGATGATTTCCTCATCCATTGTCATCGTCGTCGCTACCCCGCAAAAAGCACCATTATTTACGCGGGAGACAAAAGCGACTCTCTATATTATATCGTCAAAGGCTCGGTTACCGTCCTTATTGAAGACGACGAAGGTCGCGAGATGATTGTCGCTTACCTAAACGATGGCGATTTCTTTGGCGAAATGGGTCTGTTCGACACTGAAGACTCTCGCAGCGCTTGGATTCGCGCCAAGTCGGAATGCGAGGTAGCTGAGATAAGCTACAGTAAATTTCAAGAGATCGCGGTCGATCACCCTGAGTTTTTATTCTCATTAAGCTCCCAAATGGCTCACCGCCTGCGCAATACAACGCGCAAAGTGGGAGATCTAGCCTTTTTAGATGTAACCGGCCGGGTTGCTCGCACGTTGCTAGACTTGTGCAAAGAGCCAGATGCTATGACCCACCCCGACGGCATGCAAATTAAAATTACCCGCCAAGAGATTGGGCGTATTGTCGGCTGCTCGCGGGAGATGGTCGGCCGAGTTTTAAAAACCTTAGAAGAACAAGGCTTGGTGGATGTTAAAGGCAAAACAATGGTGGTATTTGGTACCCGTTAACGATTGCGAGTAAGCCACCCTCATTAAAAAAGCCCGCTCAATACTGAGCGGGCTTTTTTGTATACACGATCGGTAAGAAGCGAGTTTTAATCGGCTAAAGGAGCCGCTTTAATCTCACCTTTTACTAATTTTTTACGAATAATAAACAAGAAAGTAAAGGCCACAATAAGAGCCGCAGGGAACAACGTCATATATTCAAGCGTTGCCAAGCCGGCGGCGAGGTCCGCCTCCGCGCCGACTTTACCAGCCGCAAGTGCTTCTTCCTTAGCGGAGTCCAGCCAGCCGCCAATAATGGGGTTCCAGATACTCACCGAGAACATACCCGCACCACCAATCAGCGACATCCCAAGCGCACCGGTTTTCGGCAAATACTCACTCACAAAACCGATCATGGTAGGCCAGAAATACATCACGCCAACAGCAAACAAGATGGCCGCCACGTAAATCATGCCACCCGTGGCAAAACTCATCGTGTAAATGCCGATAGTTGCCACCACCGAGGAAGCAAGCAATACACCGGCAGGGTTAAGCGCCTCGACTACAGGCCCGGCAAAATAGCGGCCAACAGCCATAAGTCCGGTAACCATCGCCAAAATCACCATGGGGTGTACACCCGAACTACCCAGTGTTTTTTCGACCCATTGCTGCGGACCGAACTCGGAGATAGCGGTAACGGTCATACAGATCATCATAAAAATAAACAACGGTGCCGCTAGCGCTTTAACATTATTAAGTGTGGAGGTTTCGGTATGCTCCAACTTAGGGAAGGTCTCAACAAAGACAAGATAACCATAGATGGCGGTAGGAATCAGCATGACACCCACCTGCCACTGCCAGCCATAGCCCATTTTACTCATCAATAGAGAGACCAGCGAACCAATCACAATACCACCGGGAAACCACACGTGAAACTTGTTAAGCATGGCAGTTTTCTTGTCGTGATACAGCTCAGCAACCAACGGATTACACGCAGCCTCAACCGAGCCGTTGGCAAAGCCAATAAAGAAGCTAGAGAGGATCAACGTCCAAAATCCAGACGCAGTAATGGTCAAAATCAAACCGGCCAAGTGACACACAAAAGCAATGGCCAGTAATTTTTTAGGGCCTAAAAAATTATAAATTAAACCACCAAACATCATGGCAATCGGAAAGCCTAAAAAAGCCATGCCATTAATATAACCCAGCTCCGTGTTCGATAAATCAAAACTCACAGCAAGATCGTTAAGAATACCGGCGCGAATAGCGAAGGTCATGGCGGTTACGATGAGTGCGACGCAACTGGCCGTAAATATTTTGGTGCGGTGGACTTCAGTCATAGTCTTCAGCCTTTATGGTTTCTCTGTTTATTGTTATATCAATGACTGGGCGCTCAGCGCCCAGCGTTGAGTTTATCTTACAGCTCGGTCCAACGGCTGTCTGCTTCGGACGAGGCAATCACCGCTGATATAAACTTCAAGCCTTCAACACCGGTTTCTATACCCGGAATCCAGCGTTGAATATCGACCGTTTTGCCATCGCGTTTGGCCTGCAAGACCTCGGCGATATCACTGTAAACCGTCGCAAAGCCTTCTAGGTAACCCTCAGGGTGTCCCTGCGGGATACGAATACCTCTTGCGGCAATATCACTATCGATATTGTCATCCCGACGTGTAATGCGTTGGTGATGACCAAACAGTGGGGTCAACCAAAGCTCGTTGGGTGTTTCTTGGGCCCACTCGAGGCCGGCTTTATCGCCATAAATACGAATCTTAAGGCCATTTTCACAACCGGGGGCCACCTGACTGGTCCAGAGCATACCTTTTGCGCCATTCTCAAAGCGCATCATCACATGGACGTTGTCATCCACCTGACGTCCGGGCACAAACGCGGTTAAATCGGCGCACACCGAGCTCACCTTTTGACCACTAATAAACCGCGCCAACTGAAAGGCGTGAGTGCCGATATCGCCCAGGCAGCCGCCCGCGCCAGAACGCGCCGGATCGGTACGCCAAGACGCCTGCTTGTTGTCATCTCCCTGCGCTTCGGTGAGCCACTCTTGCGGGTACTCGACCTGCACCAAGCGAATGTTACCCAAATCACCGCGCTCGACCATCTCGCGGGCGTAACGCACTAGCGGGTAACCACTGTAGTTATGGGTCAAGGCAAAGAAGCAATCAGAGTTATTCACCAGTTGCTCCAGCTCCAGCGCCTCTTCTAGGGTGCGGGTTACAGGCTTGTCGCAAATAACGTTAATACCTGCCGCCAGCGCCGCTTTAGCCACTGGAAAGTGCATGTGATTAGGGGTGACAATAGCCACCGCCTCAATGCCATCCTCACGCGCCGCTTCAGCGTTAAACATCTCTTCATAAGAGGCGTAAGAGCGCTCCGGCGCTATCAGCAGATCGTCCGCTGAAGCTTTAGCATTTTCAGGGTTGGACGACAGCGCGCCCGCAACCAGCTCATACTTATCGTCAATACGCGACGCAATACGGTGGACCGCACCAATAAAGGCGCCGCGGCCGCCGCCGACCATACCTAAACGAATTCTTGGCGCAGCCATTACTTACCTCCCAAACCAAGAATACGACGATTACTCGCTTCGTCCGCTTCGCCGCCGGCGAAATCATCAAAAGCTTTATCAGTAATGCGGATAATATGCTCGGAGACAAAGCGTGAGCCTTCTTCGGCACCCGCCTCTGGGTGCTTCATACAGCACTCCCACTCAATCACCGCCCAGCCATCATAGTTATGCTGGGTCAGTTTAGAGAAAATACCTTTAAAGTCGACCTGGCCATCGCCCAAAGAGCGGAAACGCCCCGCGCGCTCAACCCATCCCTCGTAACCGCCATACACACCCTGCTGAGCGGTAGGGTTAAACTCAGCATCTTTAACATGGAACATTTTAATTCGTTCGTGGTAACGATCGATAAACGCAAGGTAATCCAACTGCTGCAGCATAAAATGGCTGGGATCGTACAGAATGTTAGCGCGTGGGTGATTGTCTACCTCTTTCAAGAAGCGCTCAAAGGTCACGCCGTCGTGCAAATCTTCACCGGGGTGAAGCTCGTAGCAAACATCAACACCCGCCTCGTCAAAAGCATCCAAAATTGGCTTCCAAATGCGGCCAAGCTCAGCAAAACCGGTTTCCACCAAGCCCTGTGGACGTTGTGGCCAAGGGTACACAAAGGGCCACAATAGCGCGCCAGAAAAAGTAGCATGGGCTTTTAAGCCAAAGTTCTTACTGGCCTTGGCAGCTAAATACAGCTGGTCAACAGCCCACTTTTGACGCTCCTCGGGCTTACCATGTAAGTGCTCGGGGGCAAAGATATCAAACATCTCATCGTAGACTGGATGCACCGCCACTAACTGGCCCTGCAGGTGAGTCGACAACTCGGTCAACTCCAAACCATATTTAGCGAGAGTCTCAGTTACCTCTTTGCAGTAATCTAAATCGCTGGCGGCACGCTCTAAATCAAACAAACGCTTGTCCCACGACGGCATCTGGACGCCTTTAAAACCGAGGCCACCAGCCCATTTGGCAATATTTTCGAGGGTATTAAACGGCGCTTCATCACCGGCAAACTGAGCCAGAAACAAAGCGGGACCTTTGATCATCTTCACTATTATTCTCCCATAGATTGGTTCAGCTAAACGGTCGTTATATGGGCTCCACCCAGCTGATACTCTAACGAATATTTTATATGTAAGACTCTTTTTATATTCAATAACACACTTTAGCGTGTTTGGAGAGCCTTGCCAACCGCTATAAATCGACCGCCAGAGTATAGCAAGCCACAGCAAAATACCTATGCCAAGCCACCAGACTTGGCAGAAGTTGGCACTTCTTTACATAGTCACATTAACTATTTGAAGCAGCTTTAAAAAGGCATCATCGAATATGGTGATTTTTTCGCGTTTCGATTGTAGGTTTCAGCCAGACTAGACGGCTGGGGCAGCGAAATCCACTATCTGACAAGTCATATTGGCACCTACTTAAAGCGTTAAAGATTTAAAAAACTGAGAATTTAAGCAACAGAGTATTTTCAGGGTAGCAAGATCACCTAGAGTAGCTTACCAAGGGAGCTCGCATTCGCGCCCTAACCTGGCTCCTTATTGACAGGGACGTCATGTATGCAGGTTTTGCAGGAACAAAAACCTGTCCGGAACATGGGCTTTTAGCAGGCCCCATGAGTGCAGCGAGTGCTTTGCGCCCAAATGGCACTGCGTGGAGGTAGGGACAGTTTTTCATCGTATTCTAAATAAACAACCCACCTGGACTAATCGGCCGGGCGCCGATTAGCACGGCGGTAGCTGGCCGAAGGCCGAGCCCATGGAAGGGCGAGTGATTCCCGGATGGGGTGTTTTATTGAGAAGCTTGACCAATTTGTCTGGAGCAAATTGGGATAGACAGAGGCTACCCGTAGGGTTAACCACATGGATGTGGGGTAGTAGAACAACGCAGGAGCCGTTGTCGAGAGCGCCACGGAAGGCGCTCATCACTATGACCGTAGGCCATCGGCAAGCACCACTTAACGTGGATAAAACCCAGACAAGAAAAACGCCCTGCAGGATAACCTACAGGGCGTTTAGATTAGAAGCTTGACGATGACCTACTCTCACATGGGGAATCCCCACACTACCATCGGCGCTGAATCGTTTCACTACTGAGTTCGGAATGGGATCAGGTGGTTCCAATTCGCTATGGTCGTCAAGCAAACAGGTATGATTGGATTTCGGTGTTACCTCCCGAGGGAGAGCCTACTGACACAATCAAATAGGGTGATGAATTAAGCTGCTTTTTACTCTATAAGGTGCTGAGGACAGTCTGTGTATGTCTCACTCAAGTCCGATGATGTATCACGTTACTTTCGTAACCCATCAGTCGTTTCTGTTATATGGTCAAGCCTCACGGGCCATTAGTACTGGTTAGCTCAACGCCTCACAACGCTTCCACACCCAGCCTATCAACGTGGTAGTCTTCCACGGCCCTTTAGGGGATTCAAGATCCCAGGGAAAGCTAATCTTGAAGGAGGCTTCCCGCTTAGATGCTTTCAGCGGTTATCCCGTCCGAACGTAGCTACCCGGCAATGCTATTGGCATAACAACCGGAACACCAGTGGTTCGTTCACTCCGGTCCTCTCGTACTAGGAGCAACTCTTCTCAACTTTCCAACGCCCACGGCAGATAGGGACCGAACTGTCTCACGACGTTCTAAACCCAGCTCGCGTACCACTTTAAATGGCGAACAGCCATACCCTTGGGACCGGCTTCAGCCCCAGGATGTGATGAGCCGACATCGAGGTGCCAAACACCGCCGTCGATGTGAACTCTTGGGCGGTATCAGCCTGTTATCCCCGGAGTACCTTTTATCCGTTGAGCGACGACCCTTCCATACAGAATCGCCGGATCACTATGACCTACTTTCGTACCTGCTCGACGTGTCAGTCTCGCAGTTAAGCTGGCTTGTGCCATTACACTAACCTCCTGATTTCCGACCAGGATTAGCCAACCTTCGTGCTCCTCCGTTACTCTTTGGGAGGAGACCGCCCCAGTCAAACTACCCACCATACACTGTCCGCGATCCCGATAAGGGACCTGCGTTAGAACCCCAAACATACCAGGGTGGTATTTCAAGGTTGGCTCCACGATGACTAGCGTCACCGCTTCAAAGCCTCCCACCTATCCTACACAAATAGGTTCAGAGTTCAGTGTAAAGCTATAGTAAAGGTTCACGGGGTCTTTCCGTCTAGCCGCGGGAACACTGCATCTTAACAGCGATTTCAATTTCACTGAGTCTTGGGTGGAGACAGCGTGGCCATCGTTACGCCATTCGTGCAGGTCGGAACTTACCCGACAAGGAATTTCGCTACCTTAGGACCGTTATAGTTACGGCCGCCGTTTACTGGGGCTTCGATCAAGAGCTTCGCCGAAGCTAACCCCATCAATTAACCTTCCAGCACCGGGCAGGCGTCATACCGTATACGTCCACTTACGTGTTTGCACAGTACTATGTTTTTAATAAACAGTCGCAGCCACCTGATCACTTCGACCGACTTCAGCTTAGGGAGCAAGTCCCATCACCAAGGCCGGCGTACCTTCTCCCGAAGTTACGGTACCATTTTGCCTAGTTCCTTCACCCAAGTTCTCTCAAGCGCCTTGGTATTCTCTACCTGATCACCTGTGTCGGTTTACAGTACGGTTCGTTATTACCTGAAGCTTAGAAGCTTTTCTTGGAAGCATGGCATCAACCACTTCGTCTCAATAATGAGACTCGTCATCAGTTCTCAGCCTTAAGCGCCCGGATTTGCCTAAGCGCTCAGCCTACTACCTTAAACACGGACAACCAACGCCGTGCTGGCCTAGCCTACTCCGTCCCTCCATCGCAGTAATAACAAGTACAGGAATGTTAACCTGTTTCCCATCGACTACGCATTTCTGCCTCGCCTTAGGGGCCGACTAACCCTATTCCGATTAACGTTGAATAGGAAACCTTGATCTTCCGGCGTGGGAGTTTTTCACTCCCATTATCGTTACTCATGTCAGCATTCGCACTTCTGATACCTCCAGCAAGCTTCTCAACTCACCTTCAACGGCTTACAGAACGCTCCCCTACCATGCTCGAAAGCATCCGCAGCTTCGGTTGCTAGTTTTAGCCCCGTTACATCTTCCGCGCGGGCCGACTCGACTAGTGAGCTATTACGCTTTCTTTAAAGGGTGGCTGCTTCTAAGCCAACCTCCTAGCTGTCTGAGCCTTCCCACATCGTTTCCCACTTAACTAACATTGGGGACCTTAGCTGGCGGTCTGGGTTGTTGCCCTCTTGACAACGGACGTTAGCACCCGCTGTCTGTCTGCCATGATTGCACTCCACGGTATTCGGAGTTTGCATGGGGTTGGTAAGTCGGGATGACCCCCTAGCCCAAACAGTGCTCTACCCCCGTGGGTGAGACATGACGCACTACCTAAATAGTTTTCGGGGAGAACCAGCTATCTCCCGGCTTGATTAGCCTTTCACTCCGATCCACAGGTCATCTCCTAACTTTTCAACGTTAGTGAGTTCGGTCCTCCAGTTGATGTTACTCAACCTTCAACCTGCCCATGGATAGATCGCCGGGTTTCGGGTCTATTGCCAGCAACTGAACGCCCTATTAAGACTCGGTTTCCCTACGGCTCCCCTAAACGGTTAACCTTGCTACTGACAATA